>NZ_RQEP01000018.1 GCF_004770055.1 Leptospira semungkisensis
AAGAAATCTCTAAAGTCCTTACTTTAATCGTGAGACCTCTATGCGCTTCTATGAAAATAGAACGATTTTGGTAAGAGTTCCTACATAGGAAAATGAAAGCGAGGGGCCCCCGCCCATGTTCGGGTGGGGGGAGTGGCCCGTGGGTTTCCTTCGTCCCTATATCACAAAATATAAATTCATACAATTCAAATTTTATAGTTCCCACATACGTAGGAACTCCTGCATTTTTTTGTAGGAACAATCCGAAATCTCATTATCCCATTCTTTTAAAAAATCCAAAACTGAATCTTCAGTATATTAAATAATTATAATTTATGTAGAGACTGAGCGTATAATTCCCAAAGCAGCGATTGGACTTATAACTTCCTTTCGCAATTTGAAGATCAGTTTTCCGGAGATAGAGACTGCTTTGGTATTCACAGAGATCTTATTCAAGCGGCGTACAGACAAGCAAAGAGATCCATGAGCGAGAATTTGTCGTTGCCGTAGATACGATTTCTATGTTCGCAGATTGAATGGAACGGAAAGTTGATATTTGAGTCAGTGCCGCAGATATCTTGCACCTGAGAATTCCAGGCCAAATCCCAATCATCCGGAAAGTTTTCAGTGTTAGAATTTTGAACGGCGAAGAAAATTTAGTTTGAAATATTTTCTTTCCAAAAGAAAGATTCCAAATTGTTTTCGGACCATTCCCATGAGAAAATTCTTAATCCTTTCAATACTTAGCTTAACTGCTGCAGTATTTTTAGCCATTCCAGGTAAATTGAACTCCCAAAGTGGAGATATTGAAGCCGCTATCCAAGCAGCCTGCAATCGATTGGTTGATGGCGGACTCTATAAAAGCTGCAAACCGGCCCCTGGATTTTCCTTAGGCCAAGGCTACTATAGCCAATCTGCGCAAATTAAATGTGAATGCGTCAATAAGTCGGATAATAACAAAACGATCGTTACTATTTCTCTCTGGCAAGGATACTGATCCTGTCTCTGAATTGATATAAGAAGGATCATTCGATCCTTCAAATCGATCTTCTTTCCCCTATTCCCTAATGCGACATAATACCTATTATCGGAAGTAGTAGGTGTAGAAGATACTACAAACCTTCCGCCATTCTGAAAGCACTTCAATCTGGAAGCTTTTTCCCTATCTACAAATGGAAACGGGAAAAGCGAGAGATCGACTCAAAGATTCAATCCCTCGCAAGCAAACTTTCCTTTTATCGATCCTTCCAAACTGCGTCCAAAGAGAACTTACCAGGACCAGCAAAGAATAGAAACAAACAGCTCAATAGCTGAGAATATTCGGACCGAATTTCGTGAAGAACTGCCCAAATTCCTATGACTGGCGGAACTTGTGGCGCAGGCAAAGGAGAAGTTCCAAAATATAGAGGAACCTTGGTCATGTACATTGCGACCAACATCTGACCGATAAATACGATGCTCAAAGGCCTTGTGAGAATACCGAGGATCAGCATCAGGCCACCTAGAATTTCCAGGCCGCCTATAAAACTCGCAACCATATCCGGTTGAGAAAATCCGAGCTTTGTAAACCTTCCTACCCCTTGGTTTGCATATAGGAATTTGATCATTCCTTCCCAAAGAAAGACTCCTCCTGCAAGGATTCGAACGAAAACGGTATACCGATTTTCGGTATCTTCTATTCGGAAGAAATATTTGAATATTTCCATAAGTTAAACTCTTTTCCTTTTCCAAAGAAGCTTCCTGTTTCTTGCGAGCCGCTTCGGAATTGTTTATTGGTAATTTTCTACTTAGAGCACTGGAATAGATGGCTTGGTGGAAAAACAAACTAGTTCGGGAACAAACGATAAATTTCGCTTACTAAACTGAATTCCCAATGTTTTTAAATTAAGAATAAGCCGTTTTTAAGAGTTCGAGCCTTTAAAAATATGTGATTTATAAGTAAATCCGGTTTAATAGCGGGGAAAATAAAACATCTTCTATAGGTTTTTGTAAAAGCCTTAGGAAGCAAAGTGAAGAGAATTGAAATGAACCATCTCAAATTAAAATGGGCCATAGGCCTATTCTCCGTTTTGTCTTTTGCCTGGAGTTGTTCTCCGGAAGGTTCTAAAGACAATCTCCTCCTACTATCGAACTTACTTAGCGGAAATGCAAACGGTAGCTCTGCTTCCTCATTGAAGGCTCTATCGACGACTGTGACAGTGGGATCGGTAAGTTTTCCTCTAAGTACGAATGGTCGATACATTGTCGATTCGAACAATAAAAGATTCAAGCTTAAGGCAGTGAACTGGTACGGCGCAAGTGATACTCACCAAGTCGTTGGAGGCTTAGACCAACAGCCGATTTCTAAGATCATTTCTCTTATTCAAGAATGGGGCTTTAATGCAGTCCGTCTTCCCTTTTCTAATAAGATGCTTCATGATACTACTGTTGTACCAAATGACTACATCGCAGCGAATCCTCAGTTTGCGGGCAAGATTCCATTAGAGATCTATGATCTTACAGTTCAGGCTCTTACCGATGCAGGGATTGTTGTGGTTTTGAATAATCACACTACTTTTTCGGAATGGTGCTGCGGATACGATTATAATGGGCTTTGGTACCATACTGGATCGACATTCGCATATAATCAGAGCACTGATATGTGGCAAAGTGATTGGATCATGATGATCAATCGCTATAAGAACAATAAATTAGTGGCCGCTGCGGATCTTAGAAACGAAGTGCGCACACAGCGAAAAGGAGATACCTACATTCCTGACAGCCCTAATTGGGGATCCGGTGACGTGAATGATTGGCACAAAGCCGCTCAGGATCTTGGAAATCTAGTCACTATTGCGAATCCGGATATTCTTGTGATCGTAGAAGGAATCAACTGGTGGGGCCTTGTTCCTATCGTCGGTTCAGGAGAACGTCCTCACTTGAAACCAGTCAAAGATCTGCCGATCCATTTGAGATTGTCCAATAAACTTGTGTATTCTGCCCATAACTATGGGTACATCGGACCGAATAATAACGGAGACGATACTACTTCCGGAAATAATATAAAGTATAGAGATATGGATCTAAATACTTTCCGCAGTACGATCTATTCGGAATGGGGCTATGTTACGGATCCTGACTATTATTATACTAGCCCTGTTTGGGTAAGCGAGTTTGGAGCTTCTCCAAGCACGACTCTTGATACTGACAAAGAATGGTTAAAACGTCTAGTCGACTATCTGATTGAAAGAGATATGGACTTCGCATTCTGGCCCTTGAATGGAAACGATGAATGGGGTCTTGTTTCTTCGGATTGGTCCAGGACTCTCAAAGATGATTGGCGTTACCAAGATCTAGGTCGTCTTCTTTCCACAACCGGAAACCAAGGGCAATCGATACTTGCGGATCATTTCTCTAATCTTTCTATCGGAAACGGTGATGATAATTCTTCTACTCTTGCTTCGGATTGGGACAACGGAGCGAACAAGGGAACCTGCCCGGACGGTTACAGAATGAACGGGTTGAGCACAAATTATAAGGCGTTGTGTACCGATACGAATTACGGAATTCTATGGAACTCTAATCAATCCTATAACGTGCAGGCTGTAAATGAAACAGGGACACGTTATCATGGAACCGGTGACTGGGCTGGAGGCTTTACAAAGTATGAGTGTCCTCAAAATTACGTGGTCGCCGGATTCTCTAAAAGATGGTGGGGAACGAGCGGAATTCTTTGTGAGCCTTCCAACCGCAGTCTAGGAAATTCATGTCGCACAGTTTGGTTCGACAGAGGAGATAATCGTTCTTCTACAAGAGGCGGCGATTGGGCATCAGGTTCCTACAAAGGACAATGCGCTGATAATGAGTATGTGGGCGGAGTCGCTCAAAAAAATGGAGGAGCAAGCGCCCTTCTCTGCTGTAGATAATCCATCGTCTCTGACCGGGAATGCAGAGTGTGTTCCCGGTCCTTTTTAGAATTTCTCTCTGTTCATTTTTTTCTTAAAACCTTCTTCTTAAATTAAGTCTAACGTTCATTCCGATCAGTAGTTTTATCTTCTTGGAAGTGTGTTGAGAATGATTCTTATCTCCTTCTCCAGAAAAATTCATACTTTAGTCGGATTTTTAAAAATTAGATTGTATGTAATCAATTAATTACTTTATATAATTGAATGATTATAAACGAAAATGGATCTTGGCTTTTATGACTCCCTCCGTTTCAGTCATTCTTCCCACATATAATGAAAGCGAAAATTTGCCGATTGCTGCGGATCGTATTAGTAGATCCCTCTCCGGATTCAATCATGAGATCATCGTTGTAGATGACGATAGTCCAGATCATACCTGGGAAATTGCAGAGAACCTGCAAGAGAAGATTCCTCAATTAAGAGTGATCCGAAGATTGACCGGCAAAGGTCTTTCTTCTGCAGTGCTCACCGGAATGGGCGCAGCAGAAGGAGAAGTATTCGTCGTGATGGATTCAGACCTCCAGCATGATGAGAAAATCCTTCCGGAGATGATTCGTTCTTTTTACGAAAGAGATGTAGATCTTTGCCTTGGAACAAGATACGCCAAGGGAGGCTCCACTGGTAAATGGTCTTGGATCCGAATCGGGATCAGTCGATTCGCAAATTTCTTAGCAAAACGACTCTTAGGAATACCTGTTTCCGATCCGATGAGCGGTTATTTCGGAATCAAGAGATCCGTTTATTCTGAAACTGTAAACGAGATCAATCCTAGAGGCTTCAAGATCCTTTTAGAATTTCTAGGCAGAAGCAAAGAAGATCTAAAAATAGAAGAGATCCCTTACACCTTCCAAACGAGGGTACATGGAAAAACGAAACTGAATAATTCAGTAATTAAGAACTTCTTCTTAGCAGTTCTTGATATTCGATTCGGAAAATGGATCTCCCCTACTTTTCTATTATATTCAATCGTAGGAGCAACTGGCGTTGTAGTAAACCTACTAGGCTTTCTCTTAGGAGAAGCTTTGGATTTCCCAGAATTGACTACTGGGTTTGCGATTTTAGATCCTGTCTCCATTTCGGTTTTATTCGGAATAGAACTATCGATCGTTTCAAACTTTCTTCTGAATAATTACTTTACCTTTTATGAAAGAAGATACTCTGAATGGAAACTTCCCTTAGGGTTTCTATTGTTCCAGTCGGTAAGTATTTTCGGGATACTGGTGCAAGTGTTAAGTTTTCATTTCATCTATCAATCATTGCTTTCTGAAATGACCGGCATCAACGCTTTCACCTTAAAATTCACTTCCGATATACTTTCGATCGTAATTGCAATGTTTTCAAACTACTTCCTAAATTCGAACGTGACTTGGTCGAGAAGGCAGGAAGGCAACTTCTGATCGGACCGAACTTAATCTTTTTATTGCATTCCTTTTTACTTCCTTCTACTCTTTGATACGAAGAGTAGAAGCTCCTTATTTCTACTTCTCCCAAAATCCAAATCGGGTACAAATATGCCTAAAGTCTTGGTCCCTTTCGCCAACGGAATGGAAGAAATGGAAGCAGTCATCATCGTAGATGTTTTAAGAAGAGCCGGCATAGAAGTTGTCTCGGCAAGTTTGGAAGAAGGTACCGTAACCGCCTCCAGAGGGGCCAAGCTAGTCGCCGACAAAGTGCTATCCCAGATTAACGCATCCGAATTCGATATGATCCTTCTTCCAGGTGGAAATATGGGAACAAAGAATCTGAAAGCCGACGAAAGAGTTTCGAGTATATTAAAAGAATTTAAAAAAGAGCATCGCTGGATCGGTGCGATCTGTGCCGCTCCTGGTGTTTTATTGGATCATTCAATCTTGGAGAAGGACCAAAAATTTACCGCATTTCCGGGAAGCGTTCCCCAAGAAAAAAATTATACTGGAGAACGCTTAGTTCTATCTGATAAAATCTTAACAAGCATTGGCCCTGGCTCCGCATTCGAATTCTCCCTAAAAGTGGTAGAACTTCTAGTAGGAACAGAAAAAAGAAAGGAAGTCGAAAAAGGACTTCATCTTCCTACTTAGAAATGCAAATCCCTTCCGAACTGAAAGAGAGACTAACTTCTTCTAAAAAAATCCTAGCCCTGACTGGCGCCGGAATTTCCGCCGAGAGTGGAGTTCCCACGTTCAGAGGAAAGGAAGGACTCTGGAAAGAATTTAGAGCTGAAGAACTCGCTACCCCGCAAGCATTCTCCAGAGATCCTCATCTTGTTTGGGAATGGTATCTTTGGAGAATGGATCTGATTTCGACTAAATCCCCCAACTCTGCTCATTATTCTCTTGCTGAATTAGAAAAGAAGAAGTCTGATTTTTTTCTAATCACCCAGAATGTGGATGGCTTACACGCGAGAAGTGGTTCTAAAAAAATTATAGAGATCCATGGGAATATTTTCAGGACGAAATGCACCGGCTGTAAAAAAACTTTCTCTTCTCAAATAGAAGAACTGAAAGTTTCTTTTAAATGCAAGGAATGCGCGAGCTTACTCAGACCTGATGTGCTTTGGTTCGGAGAAACTTATAACTCAGAATTATTGAACGAATCTATTCATCTTGCAGAAGAAGCAGAAATTGCGCTCGTAATCGGAACTTCCGGCGCAGTCGGGATCCCTGTCGAACTTGCGAGAATTGCAAAATCCAACGGAGCTCTACTCATCGAAATCAATCTGGAGAAAAGCGCGTATAGCTCACTCTCCGATTACTTCTTTCCAGGAAAGGCAGGAGAAATTCTGCCCGAATTAGTTTCTTACTTTTCTTGAGTTGCTTCTTCCAATTTCTGGAAGATAAAGTCTCCGAAGGCTAGTCCGCAATTCGGTGACATATGCCCTGGATCCGCAAACTCATTACAATTATACGAAGGATCTTCGTTCATATTCCAAAGCGCTGTACCAGTTTCTTGATTGAATTTTTCTAATATAGGTTTCCAGATTTCTAAAGGAGTTTTTTCCCCTTCTATCGTCTGCACTTTCTTACTTCCGTACAATGCAAAATAAGGACGAGCTACTCTTACCCAAATAGTCGCGTATGGAACCTGGTATTGTTTCAAGAGACGGATGGAATCCTCTTGCATCGCGAACATATCCTGATGAAATGTATAAGGCACCAGGTAAGAACCAAAATCGGATTCGGAGGCCTTTGCCAATTGTTCATCCGTATTCTTTACTTTAGTACGTTCGGTCGGAGTACTTCCCCTCTGTGCCTTTAATACCTCGAGTACTTTACGAACTCCTTCCTTATAGACTCCAGCCAATGCAGAAGAATTCTTTGCTCTTTCCATAATTCTCCACATCTTAGGTCTATCCCTGTATGTGTGGAACAAATGCTTAGCGATAAAGACGGAGAGTTCTTCTCTAGTATATCTGGACCAGTATTTCAAAATGAAATCGGTGGATAAACCGTATACGAGAACCTCATCCAAGGCGAGAACGGGAGTTTTATTATAAATCTCTAATGATTGATCCAGCACTACGAAATCAGGACGGGTCCCATCATTTCTAAATCTCTCTATCCAGTACAAGAAATAATCGGGAGACCCACCTGGGACTGAGAAATTATAGAGAGCCCAATTCGGATACTTCTTCTCCAATTCCAATGTAGGAAGAAGAAGAGATCTAGAATTTCCAAAGTATACGAGAGCTTTCTTTCTAGTAGATTTATCTTGCTTCAAGAAATCTTTCAGATCTGAATACAGATCCTCTTTGCTTTCGAAATTCAGATGAGAAAATGTCTTAGAATAATAAGGCTGAACCGCAGGCAGGGTTAAGATCCGATCTATTCCGATCGCGACCAAGAGAATGATAAAAGGAAGAAGTAAGAATAGATTTTTTTTCATAGATTATCTTCTACCTTAAAACTGACAATAGATGCAGGCGCCGGAATCTTCTGAAAGAAGTGCAATTGCAAAGATCGTTGCAACTCCGGAAAGAACCAAAAGCCAATCCTTATTCTTTCCAAACTTCATCAGCAAATCCTTTCTAGTTTGGATCCAATGGAATACGATGAATCCGAGATAAGAATATGCAATTTTTTCCATATTCTTCATAGATTCTAATAAGAACGGAGAGGATCCAGTAACAAGACCGATCGAATTCTCTATCCAACCTAATTTTAAAGTAACCAAGTATGTCGAGACCAAGTTCGGTGTATTTGTAAAGAGACCGATCACATGTTGGAACATCTTAGTCGCTGAATTCGCGCGGAATAAGATCGCACTAAAGGAAAAGAGCACGAAAACCAATTGGACCCTCAGGAAAGTCACAAATTTGTTCTTAGATTCTTGATCGTCCCATCCGAATCTTCCCACTAAGAATCTTTCGAAAGCAAGGATCACTCCCCAATAGAATCCCCAAGTCACAAAGGTATAATCGGCTCCGTGCCAAATCCCTCCCACGGTCATGGTGATGATGAGGTTGATATAGGTTCTCCATTCTCCCTTTTTACTTCCACCCAAAGGGAAGTAGATATAATCTCGAAGCCAAAAAGAAAGAGTCATGTGCCATCTCTGCCAAAGCTCTCTACCGGAAGGAGAAAAAAGTGGAGCGTTGAAGTTTTCAGGCAGTTCGAATCCGAACGCGAGTCCCACGGCTCTCGCCATGTCCGTAAGTCCTGAAAAATCACAATACACTTGGATCGCATATCCGAACGCGGCGGCAACTAGAGATATGCTATCATACTGTCCTGGATTCGAGAATACCGGCGCAATCACTCCTGAAACAGGATCTGCGACCAGGATCTTTTTTACGAGGCCGGCGATCATCAAATAAGAAGCTCGGATAAGCTTATCCTTGTCAGGATGAAGATTTTGCAGATTCGGGAAGAAATCCCTCATCCTAAGAATAGGCCCTACGATCAAGACAGGAAAGAATATTACAAATCCTAGATATTTTCTCAGACTGATAATTTCGCCTTCCGGCTTGCGATACGCATCCACCGCAGAAGCGATCATCTGAAAGCTATAAAAACTCACTGCCAAAGGAAGAGAGATCTTCAGGATTCGTGGAACTTCTTCAAAGAACGGATAACCTGTGAGGTCGAATAGGATCTTATTTAAAAAATAGAAGTATTTGAAGAATCCCAAGTTGATTGCATTCAACAATACTGCTGCAATCATCCAAGGTTTCGGTCTTGAGGAAGTACGGATCTTAAAGTAAGCTAGATAATTTAATAGAACGATCCCTAAGAAATGTAGAAAGAAAACTACACCGTTTAGGAAAGTAGCGGAGCCCAGAATATAAAAGGCAACGCTCGAAAGAAGAAGGAAATCCTGCCTTCTTCTTTCTGGAAGTATCCAATAAATCGAATATACGATCGAAAAGAAAACGAGGAATAAGATCGAATTAAAAAGCACTCTTTACTTTCCCTTCTTAAATAGTTCCTTCCAATAAAGAATTTCCCCGGGAGAAAGTTTCGCTGTAGGATCCTTTTCTTCTTTCTGGGGTTTCTCAGCCAAGGCTAGTTCTATCTTTTTGGCAAACTCTTCGGAAAGTATAGGTTTTGTTCCCAGTCGTTTTGCAAAAGCCAAAATTTCCTGATCGGAGGTGACCACATAGAGATCTCCCGGCCTAGGAGAATACTTGATATAATCCTTGATCAAATCATCCGCCTTTTGGTCCTGACTAAAATAGACATGGATCTTTCCGTAAGAATCTTCTCTAGTTTCATTTCCTTTTTCTTTTTTTCCATCGAAGAATACATGGACTTTCGAGCTTTTTAATTTTTGGGAATACGATTCTAAAATCCTGAGAAGGCCCACCCTGGCCTCCCTGAGTCGATTGGAATACATGTATTCTTCCAACTCTGGGATCTTGTAAATCAAATTGAAACCGTCTACGACTAGATGCATTGATTAAAACTAGTGACCAGATTGCACGTTTTGCAAAAACTTGTAAACACCGAACCGAATCGGATGATTCTTCATGCCTGTTGAGAATCCAAACCCTGAAAAGCTTTCTAAGATCAGAAGATTTATAAATGCGGTTAAATACTGGAGAAGTGTACTTCCAGGAACTACCAGAGATTATCTCCTCTTAGCTCTCGCCGCATTTGATGTCTTCTTATTGCTTTTCGTGAACGCGTACAAGGAATTCATCCACAGGGATATTCCCGCTTATATTCTTGCCTTCGATCTATTCGTAATTCTTCTCTGGGGCTTCGAACTCTGGCTCAAGCTGAGACAAAAAAAAGACATCAAGAAATATCTAAGAACGAATTGGTATGAGGCAGTTGGGATCATTCCTCTGTATTTTCTGAGGCCGTTTCTTCTCCTGAGAGGAGTGAAGCTCGCGATCGCATTTTATAGATTCGGTACTTCCGGACAAAATGTGAGCGAGGTACTCACAAGAGAGATCACTTTCCGTTTTAGAGATGTGATCGTAGATACGATAGCGGACGCAGTCTTTTTACATTCTCTCGAAAGAGTCGAAGAAGTAATGCTTCGCTTGGACTATAGCCAACTTGCAAAACAAGCAATCTCCAAACACAATGATCAATTGAATGAAAAGGTAAACGAATCCTTACAATCCAAGTTCTTATTGGAAGAATTATCTAAGATCCCTTTCATGTCCGAGGTCTCGCGCAAACTAGGAGAAGATATAGGAAGGATGGTTGCCGAGATTTTAGAAACAGAAGTCATCGGCGATATTATGAAAGACATCACTGCAAATATCTTAAAAGAAATGGCGGAACATGTGAAGAAGCTTCCTCTAGAAAGGATCACTGCCCCGGTTCCAGCAGCAGTCGCACCTACTCCGGAAGAAGCGGATCTTTAAAACGAAGAAACGATCCGCTTTCTTTCTGCCAAAGCCTGATACTAAAACCCTCTAGGCTTTTTGGAACCTACGGAGAACTTAAGCTCCTGGCATTCTCAGGATGAGTACCTGAGTTGTGGATTTAGCGAGAAGTTTGCCTTCTTCGTCGAAAGCCTCTCCTTCTAAGTAAATATGCTGGTTCCCTCTAGCGACCACTCTTGCATTTACTGTGATCTTTTGGTTTTCTTTGATCATTCGAATATAACTTACACTTAATTCTAAAGTAGTGGTAGGTTTACCCGCCGCTAAATAGCAAAGAGGTCCGAATGTATTATCGAATGCAGCTGCAAGAAACCCTCCTTGAAAGACACCCATAGGATTCGAAAATCTAGGCTCCACATAGAAGCTGCACGTCATCTCCTTCTTGCGAACGTAAGAGATGAATTCACCGGAAAGTTCCTTAAAAGCAGGAGGAGGTACGATCAGATTGGGAGCTATCTTTGAAAACTTCTCCCATTCTTTTTGCATGTCTTGTAATCCGTTATCTTCAGCCAAGGCTTCCTCCTGTCTCCGAAGAGATTCTCCGATCTTAGAGAGAAAATAAATTTACGCAAATTAAAATTGCATAATTCGGATTCGCAACCAATATGTAAAATCATGGCTTCCCCTTCTTCTTGGTTAGAAACCAGAATACGAAAAGGTCTACAGACCGCTTGGCAAGAGATCGGAATTAAGAAAGAGATCGCACTCGCGATTGCAGGCGGAGGAATTAAGGCATTCTACGGATTGGGAGTCGCATTCGCTCTCCGGACCTGGGGGATCAGGATTAGAGAAGTTTCTGGAGTGAGCGCGGGTGCCGCCATGGCAATCAGTACTCTTTCAGAAACGGAAGTGGATAGCTCTCATTATTTTCAGGAGCTGACGAAACGAAATCCAAAGAACTTCTATTGGAACAGACTTCTTCGGATCCTTCCTCCTTTTCCTCATGATAGCATGGCAAGAAGGACAGTCAGCTATTGTTTGAGATTTTCCAAGATGCTTTCTAAGTCCGCAAGGATCAGAATTCATACGGTAGAGATTCCAAGAGAGAGTTTGGATAAGAATAAAAAAGGTGAGCCAATCCAGAGGCTTCTGCTCGCCAAAGCCGCTTCCATTATTCGCGCATATTTCAAGGACGAAACTCTCAGAAGAAACGGAGAAGAGCCGTTCGAAGTATTAAAAAAAATGAAAGCTTGGGGTTGGAGAGAGAAGGTATTTACCGAAAAGGATTTTACCGATCATGAGACTACGACCCAGATAGTAATGAACTCTTGCTCTGCCTTTCCAGTCCTACCTCTCCAGAGTTTTAACGGTAATTATTATCTGGACGGAGGGCTCACCAATAATCTTCTGCTGGAAAACTTCTCCTCCGATCTTCCGAGAATAGGAGTATTCTATGAGCCTACCACTTTAGTAGGTAAATCTAGAGACCTGCTTTCGGAAAGCTTATTGATTTCCCCCCAGGGACCATTTATTGAACAAGGGTTCGATTATACCAATCCGGAGCTAGTACATTATGCTTTTGAGAAGGGCAAGAATGATGCGGAAGAGCAGAAGGAGAAGATCCTGGCCCATCTGAACCTAAATTGGAAAAAACACTTGCATTCTTTTTTCGAACAAATAAAATAATTAACTTACCCCGAAAAATAAGGCGTCTGGCTCGTTTTGCTCGGACCAGGGGTTTGAACTAGCGAAAACAGAAAAATAGAAAAACTCATTTCAGGACTGCAAGAAATGCCCAAAATCGTAAATCACGAAAAGTACAAAGCCGAAATTCTATCCAAGTGTGTGGATATTTTAGCCAGGCGCGGGTATTCGGCGGTTTCCATGAGGGAAATTGCTACGGAACTGGACGTTTCCACAGGAACCCTCTACCATTATTTCTCCACGAAAGAAGATATATTTAAGGAACTTGTAAAGTACGTACTGAACAAGGATATTGAAGAACTTCAGGTTTATTCGAAGGGAGAAGACAATCAGTCCATTGAAAAAAGAGTAGAAGCTCTATTCACTATGGTCAAAGACAGAGAAACGTATTTCCAAAACCTGCTTTATATTATCTGCGATGTATCTAGATTAAAGAATCATGAAGAAGAAAAACAACTAATCGCAGAAGCGATGAAGGAATACGTCACCATCATCACGAAGCACTTAGGGATCACAAATCCGAATCTAAACAGACTCTTGATCAGCATTATTTTAGGAACTGTAGGCCAAAGGATAGTAGATCAGGATTCCATCAAACTGGATGAGGTGGCCGAAGTAGTAAAAGACTTTATGGGAGTAGTTCTCTCCAATACCTTTACTTTCTAAGTTCAGTCTTAGATAAAAGTGAAAGAAAAGCCGCAAGTATCTTGCGGCTTTTTTATTTATTTGTTTGCAGTCTCTGCTTTCTTGTCCGAATAAATATCCAGGATCAGATCCGAATATTTATCCGCCACCACATGTCTCTTCACGGATAATTTTGCAGTCAATTCGTCTCCCGGTTCGAACGGTTTAGGAAGGATCTTAAAGTCTATTACTCTCTCAAAGGATTTGAAACCGTTTGCTGCTGAAATTGAATTTCTGATCTCAGTTTGTATTCTCAGCTCGCATTTAGACTCTTCTTCTTTCGAAGAGAATCCTTGTCCAGATTTGTATTCTGGAAAGAACTCCGGATTTGGCACAATTAATACCGATAGATATTTTTGATCCTGACCGACTACCATACATTGTAGGATCAATTCAGATTGGGTCAGCATATTCTCAATCGGAACCGGCTCCACATTTTCCCCGCCAAGCAATACGATGGTTTCCTTCGTACGACCCACGATCTTTAAGCAATCGTTATAGGTCATCATTCCCAGATCTCCTGTATTCATCCAAGATTCCTGCAGAACCTTGCGAGTGTTTTCGGGATCCATATAGTATCCGGACATTACCTGGTCGCCTTTTACATGGATCTCTCCTTTCTTGCCATAGCCTTTCGGACCATTCTTCTCAGTGGAGAATAGAACGACTTGAGTATTCGGATCCACGATTCGGACGTCGGTCTCCGGGTACAAGGGTCCGACAGTCCCAGGAATGCAATTCTCAAAGGTGCGAACAGAAAGAGTGGGAGAAGTTTCCGTCATCCCATAACCTTCAAAGACAGGGATTCCCATATTAAAGAAGAATTTATCTACATGGATAGGCAAGGCTCCCCCACCGGATATGGTTCCTTTCAGCTTTCCGCCAGTGGCCTGACGAATCTTTCTTAAAACTAGAAAGTCAAAAATTAAATAAGGAATATAAGAAAGAACTAATTTTGAAAATTCGAATATTCCTCGAAAGAAGGAAACGATATAACTTCTGCCCGTCATATCCAACTCTTGAAAACTCAACCAACGCTTACCGGAATGGACCGCATCGGAGAAGAGGATCGCTGCCTGAAAAAGAATCTTCTTGCCAGAAGAAGATTTAGCGATAATCGCGATGATCCCTTGGTAAATGCTCTCCCAAAGTCTAGGTGCAGATGCCATAAATGTAGGCCGAACATTTCTCAGATCCTCTTTCAGACTTCTAACCGAAGAATAGTAAGTAGCTGCGCCCACGAAAATACAGATCATCTCGAACTGTCTTTCAAAAATATGCCAAATCGGAAGAATGGAGAGGACCTTTTCTCCGGGAGAAAGCTTGATCGGAACACGATTCACCTGCGACATGATATTCTTATGAGTAAGAGGAACTCCTTTCGGCTTTCCTGTGGTGCCGGAAGTGTAGATCAGTGTAAAAAGATCCTCATCGGAAATCTGAGAGATTCTTGATTCCATATCTCTATTTCCATTCTCCCTAGATTTCTTACCTTTTTCTAGCAGATCCCATAGAAAATATTCCGATCCAGTGCCCTTCGAATTCGGATCCATTAAAATAATCGAATGCACTTTCTTTAGTGACTCTTTATTATTATAGAGTTTCTTTAGGACCATATCGTTTTCAACGAATACGATCTCCGAACCGCTATGTGGGATGATATGATTTAGATCGGCGTCTGTTACATCGCTTCCCCGAGGAACGTCCACTCCTCCGGAAAGAACAACCGCATAATCCGCAATAATCCATTCTATGCGATTATCCGCTAAGATAGTTGCCCTCGCTCCCGAGGGAAAATTCAGTTCGATAAGCGCAGTTCCCAGCTGTAAACCTAACTCATATAACTCTGAAAATGTTGTCTTTTGGAATTCTCCCGCTTCGTTCTTTGCGAAGAAGGCCGGAAAATTCCCGAATTTTTCTTTAGAATTTCGGAATAGATCGGCGAGGGTTCTCATATTTGCTCCAGATATTTTCGAAAGAGTGTAACGCCGATTCTCCTCTTTGTCGTCCGGAGATATAACTCAGGACGTAGTAGTTTAGGATTTGAAACCTTAAATATTACGTACGTTTGGCGTTCTTTCTATAATCGGAGGGAGTTTGATCGGTGAATTTCTTAAATGCTTCATTAAATGCGGATTTGGAATTAAATCCTACTGATTCGGAAATAGATAATATGGATCTTTCTGAATCTTCCAATAAGAGGGACTTGGCCTCTTTAATCCGCCAGGAGTTAATATAATCAGAAAACTTCATAAACAATCGGTTGTTTAAGAATTCTGAAAGTTGGTGATTGGTGAGCTCTAATTCCTGCGCAAGCTGCCCAAGTGTCAGGTCCTCGTCCGCGTAGATTTTCTCTTCTCTCATTAAAGCTTCTAAGCGATCTCTTAACGTATGTTCGTCTGTGCCAACTAATCTGGATTTTTTATAGCTCACCTCCCTTAGATTCTTTCCTATAATTCCTAGACTGCTCGGTTCCTTTTGAGATACCAAAAAGGCAAATACGATTAATAGGGGAAGACCATAAATGCTGGATCGAATTAGATCCGAACTATTGAAAATAAAACCCGATAACCCAAGAAGAATTAGCATACTCACGAGCCCCAGGAAAAGCAAAAAGAGCCTTCTCATCCTCTCTTCTCTTAGATCTTTTTTTCTTCTGTAAAGATAGCTTCTATAAATGAATATTAGGGGAAGAAGATATACTAGAAGAGAGATCTTGGGTCCGATCTGTAAAAATGCCAGGATAAGAAGATACGGCTCCTTGGACTTTCCGAATGAGGTCAAGGTTTTAGTCTGGAATTCTTCTCCTCCCGTCCAATACGGAAGAAGCAACAAAAAACAGAATAGTGAAGGTAGAAAGTGAGGCAATATCTCGAGCCTGCTCAAATTCTCTTTCAACAGAGTGATCTGGAAGTGAAGCACTAAGACTGGAGCAATCGCAAATACGAAAGGAAGATGAACTCCGAAAAAAAATGGAAACCGATAGATCCAACCGTAGAGAAACGCCACTCCAGATAAAAGCCACAGGGAAGAAGCGAATAGAACAAAGGAAAAACGAACCCTTTCTCCCAGGCTCGTCGAATTCAAGAGTATACCTATAGCCCAAACAAAGGAAAATAATGCTCCAAATATCAAATAAATAGAATATATATCCAGACTTAAGGCTTCCATGATCTAAAACAGCTAAGATCTTATCGGATTAGAATTTGTATCTGGCAACCACTTCCGAAGTTTCCGATTTCTTTCGGGCAGGATTCCAGCCAAGCGTCTTTCCAAGCTGATCGATAATCCACCGCAGATTTTCTGCAGAAGGAATTCCTGGTACACCCACTCCTGATCTTCTAAAGAAGAAATCGGTTGCCTTCTCTACCTTCTCTTTGGAAGCGATATAACGGATTTCCGAAGCACTGAACTCTTCTCCGTTAGACAGAGTAGCAGAACCTTCTCCTGATTTATGGAGCTTCAGTACTTCATAAGCGAGGCTTCCGTATCTAGATGCCAATGTCTCCAGATATTCTCCGTCCAGCTTGGAATATTTTTTAGAAAGAGACTTCACAAGAGAAGAATGATCCGAGAATTCTCCGGAAGACAATGGGATCTGCGCCGTTTCACAAGGATGATAAGAGCCAGGCAAGAACTCGCAAAGTTTGTCTGTAATCTTCTCCGCTAGGTGTCTGCTTGTGGTATATTTTCCTCCCAAAGCAGTAAAAAATCCGGGAAGTCCTTTTTCTTTATGATCTAGGATCTCCGTTTTGCGAGAAGCGTTGTAGGTATCCGATTTTTCTCCGGGATCTTCTACCAAAGGTCTCATTCCTCCATAGTAGAAATCCACGTCCTCTTCGGTAAGATCCGAATAGCCGTACGCAAAATTAATTTCCTCTAATAGACCCTGTATATCCGATCTAGTCACCTTGAAATGATCCGGGGAATCGGAGAAGACGGTATCTGTGGTACCGATGATAGTCTTTCCTCTCCAAGGGATCACAAACATGTGGGTCTTGTCCCTTTTCTTTAGAACGATCGTCTTCGAAACGGTAAGAGATCTTGTGACTATATGAATCCCTTTAGAGCGTACAAGCACCTTGTCCATTCCAACACCCGCGAGAGATTCCACGAAATCCGCCCAAGGTCCCGCCGCATTAACGATCGTCTTTGCAAAAAGCGGATAGGATTTGCCTGTTCTCTTGTCCTTTACGATTGCCTGATATACTTCTCCTTGTCTGGAGATCGCTACGAGCTCAGTATAATTTAGAGCGAGCCCGCCCTTCTTCTCTGCAGAAAAGATAAACTCACATGTATGCCTTTCCGGATTTGTATTTTGATAATCATAATATAAAAATCCACCTTTCAATCCTTCTCTCGGCAAAGAAGGCGCTTCTAATATGGTTTCTTCTTTTGAAAGGAATCTATATTTGGGGATCCAAGCATCCGAACTGATCTCTCTATTCTTATCATAGGAAAATACATCATACATTCCTAGTCCTATATGAGTGATCCATTTCTCCGCTCTGGAATAGATAGGGATGATAAAACCCAATGTCTTTATCGCATGAGGACTGATCTTTGCTAGAATTCTTCTCTCTCTCAAAGATTCTCTTACAAGTCCAAATTCAGCATTCTTTAGATAACGCAATCCTCCATGGATCAATTTGGAAGTAGCTTGGGTAGTTCCGGAAGCAAAGTCGTTCTTTTCGATTAGAACGGCCTTCAATCCTCTTAAACTAGAATCCCAAAGAGTAGTCGCTCCCGTAATCCCTCCCCCTATCACTAAGGTATCGAATACTTGAGACGAAAGAGGAGAAGTTTGGTTATTTTTTGGAGAAATTTTGGACATAGATACACAGCCTAGATCCGAGACAATGGTCGGTCAAGACATTAGAAATGTACAAATTGTTTACGTAAAATTAGTATATTATAAGTTTCGTTTAGACCTCGTTCTGCGAATTTCCACTTTTGGAAATTTTTTAACGAACAGAGTTCAATCTAACAGATGTCATTTGAACCTTCCCTAACCGATCGTTTGCGAAGTAAATGGAATTTCTTTCTATCTATCTTCAAAGCTGATCTAGATAGAGCAACATTTCAGAAAGAATACATTCAAGATCTGCAAAGGCAGGCGAGAAGCTTACAATATCCAGGTGCCCTACTCGGGATTTTTGTCTGGCTAGGCTTTGCCTTTGGCACGGACCAAAAACTTCACCCTGAATTTCCTGAGCTTTTCTATTTCAGGATCGGATTCACCATCCTAAGCTTTGTTTCCTTAATCGTATTTCTTTTAGATACTCTCTTTAAGATTCCTACCAGAAAGTACGGCTTAGAGTTTGCTTATCTATTTTTGGGCTACTTAACCATCTGTACTTCCTTTTTTACCGGAAGAATTGCGGACGACCCGAACTACGTTTCAGGTTTGCAGATAGCACTGATAACAATGGTGTTTGTGCCCCTTCCCCTTAGATCGTATTATATTTTATTAATACTTTCTATTATTGCTTTTTTAGGCTCTGCCTTTATCTATTCCCCGAATTTAAGCACCGTGCAGGCATCTTATTCCATGCAAAATCTTGGAATCGCCTATCTTCTCACGTTCGTCTTTTCAATCATTTTGGAAAGATATCGCTTCGTTAGCTTTGTGAGTAGATTCAAGATTCTCGAAAGTAATAAAGAGATCTCCGAAAAGATGCTCCAGATCCAAAGCTTGAAGGAAAAACAGGACGGGGATTATTTCTTAACTGCTCTTCTTCTTTCTCCCCTCATTAAATTGGAGCAGACCGGAAATTCTTCCGTAAAAGTAGAATTTGTCTTAGATCAGTACAAAAAATTCTCATTTAAAGATAAGGATTACGAACTTGGCGGGGACTTCTTAAGCGCATATACGATCCATCTACAAGGGAAAGAATACACTGCATTCATCAACGGAGATGCAATGGGCAAATCCATCCAGGGAGCAGGAGGAGCCTTGGTCCTCGGTTCCGTATTCAATTCGATTATCAGTAGAACCAGGCTGTCTCCGGAGATCCAAACACGTTCTCCTGAGCGTTGGCTAAAAGAAGCGTTTATCGATCTACAGAATGTTTTTGAGACATTTGATGGGTTTATGTTAGTGTCCGCAATTTTTGGGATTGTGGATCATTCTTCTGGAACATTATATTATATTAATGCAGAACATCCATGGCCTGTACTATACAGAGATGGAAAGGCAACTTTCTTAGGATTAGAATCCAATATCCGCAAGCTTGGTATTTCGGAGATATTCGGAAGTAAGATCCAGGTCCAGACCTTTCGCCTCATGCCTGGAGACATCGTATTCTGCGGTTCGGACGGAAGAGACGATCTAGTCTTAGAGGAAGATTTTTCCGGAAAAAGGATCATCAACGAGGACGAGACCGAGTTCTTGAGTTCGGTCGAAGAAAGCGGAGGCGATATCAAAACGATTCGCAAGTCACTCATCCGTAAAGGAAAGCTTTCAGATGATTTAAGTATATTATCGATTTCTTATTTGCCTAGTCGAAACCCTTTCTTAGAAGACAAGAATTCCATCCAAGAAGCGGACTCTCTGGCTCAAAAAAGTGATTTTGCAGGCGCAATTCGGATTTTAGAAGAAAGCGTGAAGCAAAGCAGATCGAAAGGGCTCCGACATTCTCCTCAAGCCGCAAAATTACTCTCTAAATGGTATGATAAGATCTCTAAATTCAAAGAGTCCGCTATCTGGGCGGAGAAGGTCCTAGACTGGGATCCTTCCGAAACTGAGTTCTTGTTTATTACTTCCATTCTTTGGAAGAAGGCGTATGCGGGATCTCGAAATTTAGAACTTCTAAGATCCGCTTCCGAACTGGGAGAAAAACTCCGGGTCAGACAGCCCAATCATCTGAAGAACCTAATCAATCTTGCGGATATATACCGCTTGTTAGGCAATTCATTCCGAGCCAAAAAATTATTGGAAGAAGCATCTGCTCTTTCTCCCAACGATCCCAAAATTGCAGAACTAAAGAAGAAGCTAGACCCTTCCGCATCATAGAATTCGTTTTTACGTTGCTCCCAGGAAAGATTCGGATTTATTGGAGTCACTTCTAAGTTTTCGGAGACCATCCATGTTTTATCACGAGCTGAATTCCAAGATCGATTATACAAGATCCAATCTGAGATGGAATGCTTGGGGAGCAAACGACCAGGATTTCGGAAGAAAGGCCCAGATGCCTGAAATCTTGGATCTCTTAAAAAGAGAATTCCAGATGGAGGCGATCCGAGAGACTCCAGCCGTAGAGTTGGAGAATATTGACTTACCTAAATCCAAGCTGAGTCCTTCTGACCTAAAGAGCCTAGGCTCAATCGTAGGCAAAAACAATCTGAAAGTGGATCGTTTCGAGAGAGTTTTTCACTCTGCCGGAAAAAGTTATTACGATGTTCTAAGACTTCATACTAACAAATTGAAATCATTCGTAGACGGAGTCGTTTATCCTCAAAAAGATTCCGAGATCATTAAAATTTTAGAATATTGTTCCAAGAATAAGATCACGATCATTCCTTTCGGAGGAGGTTCTTCCGTAGTAGGCGGTCTTGAGGTAATCAAGGGCAAGGGCCAAAAAGCAGTACTTTCATTAGATACAACCAGAATGGTTGATCTAGTGAGTTTCGATCCGATCAGTCTGACTGCCACCTTCCAAGCAGGGATCTACGGGCCCAAGCTTGAATACGGATTAAATCTAAAAGGATATACTCTAGGACATTTTCCTCAGTCCTTCGAATATTCTACCTTAGGAGGTTGGGTAGCAGCAAGAAGTGCCGGCCAACAATCCAATCGTTATGGAAAGATCGAAGAGATCATCTCTTCCGTAAAACTGATCAGTCCATCCGGAGTGGTAGAAACCTTAAGAGCTCCTGCGGCCTCCATCGGCCCCGACTGGAATCAGATCGTAGCGGGAAGCGAAGGCTTACTTGGTATCATCACCGAAGTGACCGTAAAGATCCATAAAATCCCGGAAACCCGTAAATACTTCGGACTCGTATTTCCAGAGATGCGTTCTTCTTTGAATTTTATTCGAAAGGCAAATCATGCAGAGATCAAAACTTCCATGCTTAGACTTTCAGATGCAAGCGAGACAAGACTCTATGAGTATTTGGGTCAATTAGGAAAGAAGAATACTCCTCTCCGCATCCTTAAGAATCTCATCCAAAATGCAGTATTAAAATGGAAGGGCCTTGGAGAAGGAAAATGTGTCGTTCTAGTCGGTCTCGACGGTTCCCGTTTGGAAGTAGCACGCTCTTTCGAGGCTCTAAAACCTCTTTGGAAAAAAGCAGGAGCATTGTATGCGGGAGAGAAATTGGGACAGAGCTGGATCCATGGTAGATTCAATATGCCTTATCTAAGAAACCATATCATGCAGTTCGGAATGGGAGTAGATACGATGGAAACTTCTACCACCTATGATAGACTCGAAGATCTACACCAGGCGGGCCTTGCAGCTCTCGAAACTTCTATCCCAGGCTCCAGAGCAATGTGCCATCTTTCTCATAGCTATCATGACGGCGCGTGTTTGTATTATACGATCCTATTCCCTATGGATGAGAAGAAACCCGAAGAGCAATGGTTCAAGATGAAGCGCAAGGTATCAGATACATTCGCTGCTCACAAGGCTCCGATCAGTCACCATCACGGAGTAGGATTCGATCACAAGTCTTGGTATCAAAACACCTTAGGTAAGGTGGGAGTAGAAGGTCTGAACGGACTCAAGAAAGTCTTGGATAAAAAAGAAATCTTGAATCCGGGCAAACTATTTCATTCTTAATGAAAAACTGGTCGTCTTTTCTCCAGGATGGATTTCATTCCTTCCTGGCCGTTTTGGGTAGCGATCGCTGCGGAAAGAAGTTCTATATCACGTTTATCTAATGATTCTGCGACAAGGCGTTGTGAATCCCTGAGAGAGACTTTTACTCCGATCACGGATTCAATCGCCATATTCTTAAATTGTTCGCACCATTTTCTAGCCTTAGGAATTAGCTCTTCAGGGGTCGCGCTTTCTTCTACCAAGCCGACCTCGATTGCCTCATCTGCCTTCAGTCCTTTACCGCTGTACAAAAGGTCTCTAGCTGTTTTGATCCCTACTAGTTCCTTAAGAATATAGCCTGCAGTAGAAGGGAAATTGATACCAATCAAAGATTCAGGAAATCCCAAACGGCCTTTCTTCTCCACAAGGATCCTATAATCGGAGAAGATCGCAAGCACTGCACCTACTCCCATAGAATGTCCGTTCATCGCGCATACCACTGGCTTACTGGAGAATAAAACTTTTCCGCAAGCGCTTAAAGCATCGTGAAGAACGCTCTTGATTTCATCCAAGCTCTTCCCCACAAAGATCTCCGGATTGAATCCGTTAGAAAAGAATTTATCATTTCTTCCTGAGAGAAGGATTGCTTTCACACTACGATCTTTTTCTGCCTCTTCCATCGTAGTACTTAGCTTATGGAAGAAGTCCCTGCCGAGCGAGTTAACCTCGTTCGTCTTAATATAAAGCTCAAGAATATGTCCGTTTTTTTCTATATCGATCATTTTAGATTTCCTTACTATTTAGAATCCGAAGACTACTTGGTTCAAACTATCAGTGCGGTTGACTTTCTTCATTTTGATTTCAATGCGGTTTTGATCTGACCCGTCCGTTCTAGAGACGATCCTAGTTACGGTGACCTTGGGAGGAAATTCCAACTCTCCCTGCACATTCGTGACTGCCTTTACATTCTTTCCGGAAGAATCCCATTCTACGGAGTAGATCCCCTTCTCCTTTGTATAATAGGTCCATTCTTCTCCAGGTTTGCGAACGAGAACGATTCCTTCGGTTGGCTGCACTATAGTCCATTCAGGTTTGAATAGTTGTGCATTTCGATTGGAAAGAAGATAATAGATTACAGGAAAAGGAACAATCGTCTGCTTTCCGGTATTCGGATCGGAAAGAACAATATCATCCATCGGCTGCTCGTGAACCTTGTCCACGCTGGCAGTCTTGATCCGGATCGTGTTTCCATCCGTAAATACTTTAGAAACGCTGATCCCAAACAACTTATCAGTAAGTTCGATCTGCATCTTTCCAGTCGGTTTGTCGTACATGATCTTTCCACTCAGAGAAAAGACATCCTTTTTAGGAAAGAAATTCTGGATGCGAATATCAAACTCGCCTGAATAAGAAGTATTCGTTTCTTCTAATTTACGAAGGCCATCCAAATACTTCTGTCCGTCCTTGGACTTGGCGCTCCAAAATTTGATCTTTCCTTTCTGACGAAAAGGGATCTCTTCGATCTCAGTCGTAGCACAGTTTGCAAACAGGATCGATACAAATACAAATGAAGTAATAATTCTAAATAGCGATAAATGGTTTGTTATCAAAACGGATCTCTCTTCTAAATCGATCAAGGCTTGGTCGATATCGAATTCGTTCTTAGCCTTCCCAATTTTTCCCGAATTCTCTCTTTGTCTTCTTTCTTTTGATAGAGATTTTCCGATTTTTCCCAGAATCTTTTCGTTTCCGCAAAATCCTTTCTTTCATAATGAACATCTCCTAGATGCTCACAAATTGTAGGATCAAAATCGTTCTTATCCTGCAGAATCTGATAAGCCAGATTCAAATGCAAAAGCGCTTCTTCTATCCTTCCCTTCTTATAATAGATCCAACCTAGACTATCTTGGTAGGCTTCGTTATCTGGAGCGAGTTCCACGGCTCTATGAACTAATTCTAATGCTTCATCCAGTTGGATCCCTTTCTCCGAATAATGATATCCTAGATAGTTATAAGAGATCGGATTTTCGGGATCCAATTCCATGGATTTCCGAAGATCCGCTTCCATATCTTTTAACTTGCCCAATTTTTCAAGAGCAGTGGCTCGGTAGAAATAGTACACTGCAGATTTAGGTTCTAAGGAGATCGCTTCGCTGAATGCGTTTTTACTCTCCTGCAATTTCTCCGACTGAAGAAGAACAATCCCTAAAAGATAATACGCGTAGTGATTTTTCGGATCCTGCTTCAAGATGCTTTGGATCATCTCTTCGGATTCTTGGATCTTTCCGGGAGGATTTCCTCTTAAAAGATAGGCAAGATGCAATTCGTATTTTCTAGAATCTTCTTTGGTTTGAGCGTTCTCAATCGCCTTTCTTACCGAGATAATAGATCTAAAAACGGAACCAGACTGTTCGTATACGCTCGCTAGAAAATCGTATTCTTCTGCAAGTACTGCCTTGTCATCTCCTTCCTTAGCGGTGATCTGAATCGCCTCTAAGAGGAGTGTTTCGGAGAGATTGATTAGCTGGGACTGAAGAGCGATCCCGGCCACTTCTACGAGTTCCTTAGTATATTCTTTTTTACTAATATTCGGATCTCTCTTTAATATTTCTATGATCCCCAATCTCACGGAAAGTCTTCTAGGGGATTTTTCTTTCAGAGGAAAAAGGATCCTCCTTCCTTCCGAGTAATTGGAGTTCAGAATGGAATAGAGGCCGAATAAAACCCCTTCCTTGGATAGTTTTCCCTTCTTCTTCAATTCCTCAAAGTATCCTGCAGCCATGGAACGGCTCTCTATAAAATACATCTCCCCGAGCATAAGCTCCACGGAGGAATTGCCTTGGATCTCTTGCAAGATCCTTTGCAACTGTCTCTTTGCTTGTGCAAACTTGCCTAGTTGGTCTAGGATTCTTGCCAGAAGAAATCGGACCTCCCAATTCTCAGGTCTCATCTCCAGATAACCGGAAATATAGAAGAGAGCCTTTGTATTTTGTCCCAGATTGAAATAGGTTTTGCCTAAGGATAAATACACAAACTCCGGATACTTTGGATTGCTATCCTTTTGCTTGATCAGATCTCGAAGTGAGCTTAAATACAGAACAGACTTTGCATCATTCTTAAGAGCAAGCTCCGCAGAACTAAGAAGATAATAAATGTCCGGATCATCTGAAAATCTGCTCAGATTCGCTTCTAAATAAGAAGCCGCTTTATCATATTCTCCTCCGTTCAGAAGGATGGTTCCCTTTAAGATATAGGATTCTTTAAAATTCGGATCCGCCTTTTCTGCGAGCTCCGTCTCGAGAATCGCTTCCTTCCATTGGCCGATATAATAATGGGCCAATGCCTTGTTCCATCTGGAAACCGCAGAAACCGGAGCTCCCAAGGATTCGGAGCATTTCAGATATTTCTCATAGTTCCGGATGGATTCCGTGATCAGTTCGGCTCTTTCTCTTCCTTCAGAAAGACGAGCCTTATTCATGCTCTCCAATCCTAAAGAATAGAAGAATGCGGGCCAAACAGAACGTGCCTTTCCGCTAGAATCTGTGTCTCTGCAGACAAGGATGGATCCTGAATTCAGGGGAGAAGCAAGGAGAGGACCGATACCGAGTGTCGATACCAGAAGAATTGGAATAATGCTTGCGTGTTTCATAATCCCCGGACTTGTATAGGGTTTGGAATCAAAGAGAGCGAAATCTCCACTCGCTCACTCTGAGTGAGGGCTCAGGTTCGTCTAACGAATTTTCCTAAAGCCCAAGGAAAGAAATTGTTCAGCATTCTAAGAGAAAAGAAAAAACTCTTCTTATCCCTTTTACTGATTTGGATCCTCGCCGCATTTTATATCTATCCCCGCAGGTTCGAATTTTTACGTTCTTTAGCTCTTTGGATAGAACCACCTGAATTAAATCCGTCTCTCTCTGAAAAACTGAAGGCAAAAGGAGACGATCTACTCTCCGAAAAAGTGGAATTCAGACAGGTAGAGCATTATCTCAGAACGGATCAGATGGCGAGAGCCTGTTCCAGAGCCTATAATTTGGGGAAGGAAGGACTGGACGATATTTTTAGAATTCCAAGCTGGATGGAAGCAAAGCACCAAGGTTGGACCATCGAAAGATTGTCTGATCCAAGCGGGACAAAATTCTCTAGCGGAGAAAGACCGATCGATCCGTTTGAATATTGGGAGGAATTCTACCAAACTCCTTTAGAAGCTCTAGACTATTATAAAAGAGCTCTCAACTATAATCCGTTTGACGGATATAATTTCCCGAGTGAGAGAGCAACCTTGGGAAAGGATAAGCCTGAGATCGCAGGCAAGAGTCTTCTGGAAAAGATCAAGATCACTGCGTTCGCAACCTGTCGTCCTGAAGAAGCCATACTCGCACATTTTCAATCTATCATTCGTATCGAAGAATTAGTCTTCGAAAAGATCAAGGAAACTGCGGCTCCAGCAATTCCTTGGTGGAAGAGAATCCTCAACTTCTTTCATTTAAGTTGCAAGTCAGACGAAGATACTCAGGAAACAAGCGATCTTCCGAAAGAAATACGAATTTGGAAAAAGATCACCGAATCTGAATCCGAGCCGATTATCTTTTCTCCGGATTATCCGGAAACTACCAAACTAACTGCAAATCAGTACAAAAGACTTTTGCTCAAAACCTTGGAGCTACTGCAACTGAGAATGACTGGCAAAGGAACATCTCTTTCTCCGGAGGAATCAGTCTCACTCTATACTAGAGTTCTATATTTCTCCTGCTCCAAGAGAACAGTACCTGCAGAAGCAAAGTATTGGGGACCGAGTGCAATTGCGATGATCCCATGCGATACTTCGGACGAAGAAGGAAGCAAATCATTCTATTCCAATTTGAACAGAGCCGCATTTTTGTATTATAGATTGGGCGACAGAGACACAAATTACCGCAAAAAGTCGGGAGAAATGTTTGAGTCCGTTTATAAATCCCAACTTACGGATCTTGGAACCAGATTCCAGGCAAAGCTTATGAGAGTGCGCTGCCTTCTATTCGAATCCAATTTCGACCAAGCATTGAAAGAATTGGATTCATTGGACATCGAAGTCTATACGGTTGATCCGAATTATAGAAACGATAAGTCAGGTTACGAAGACTTAATCGAAGATAAAAAGAAACTATTGCAGTATGTACTTCGTCGAAAAGGCAGATACGAAGAAGCCGACGATATTTTCGATGAAAAGAATTAAGTATTTCGACTATAATGCGACTCACCCTCCTCTTCCAGGTTTGCTCTCTAAAATATTCGCAGACTATGAAGAAGATTTTTTCAATCCTTCTGGCCCGACTCGCTTTTCACTCGCTCGACAAGGAAGAATAGAAGAAGCTCGGAAAACCTTAAGCTCACTGACCGGCTGCGATCCAAAAGGTTTTGTTTTCGTTTCTTCTGGAACGGAAGCAAACTATTCACTCGCCTATTTTATTCGTTCTCTTGCGCCAAAGATTGTCTATTTATCTCCTTTCGAACATTCCTCCATGTATTCTGCGTTCGAAAGCGCTAAAATTCCAGTGCAGATCTTACAAACGGATAAATCTGGACTCATTTCTATCACTCAACTGGATTCTTTTCTAAAAGAAGATCCAGGCCCAGTATGCATTATCCATGCGGGGAATGAAACAGGAGTCATCCAGCCCTTGGAGAAGATCTCAGAACTTTGCTCTACATATAAGGTGCCATTCTTCTCGGATATCATCCAATCTTTCGGCAAAATCTCCATACCATTTTCTCTTTTAGATGGATTCACTTTCTCCGGGCATAAGATAGGAGGAGGTTTGGGTTCTTCCGTTCTTTGGTTCCAACCAAAATACCTAAAAGAAGGAGGAATCTTCCAGGGAGGAAATCAAGAGAACGGACATAGAGCCGGAACAGAAAACTCACCTGCAATCCTCGCACTTTCAGAAGCGGCCCTTATCCAATTCCAAGAGATGGAAAAGAAAGATCTGCGCTTAAAAGAATTCAGAGTGAAAATAGAAGCCTGCCTGAAAGAGTTGGGAGCCGAGATCGTTTCAGAAGCTTCCCCAAGACTTCACTCTACTACTTTTACACTTTTGCCATTCGACGATCTGGATTTCTTCATGATGGGAATGGAAGAAAGAGGATTTGCATTGTCTACAGGATCATCCTGCAAGTCCAGATCTAGAGAAGCAGCGCCTTCTCTTCTTGCCATGGGTTACTCCCAAGAAGAAGCGTTACGCGCCATTCGAATTTCCACCGGATTATTTACTACTACAGAAGAAGTGGATTCCTTGATCTCTGCCTTAACTGAAGTGATCCGTTCTATAGGATAGAATATCTGTAAAACTAAAGAAGATGAGAATTCTTAAGCCTCTTTCGACTTAAACCCAATACTCTGAGCCATTTCTTCCGCGTAACGATCCGTCATTCCCGCTACAAAATCGCAGACACAACGCTCTAATCCTTCTGTCTCGAATCTTTGTCTGTACGTTTCTGGAATGGAATCCGGTTGCTTTCTAAAATGATAGAATAAGGACTCGATTATATCCCTTCCTCTATCACTCGTTACTACTACGGAAGGATGCCTATACAATGTTCTGTACAAGAAAGACTTAAGCTCTCTTACCTTTTCCCAATATTCCGGTTCGTAAGTCGCGATTCTCTTTCCTTCCTGAAAATGAAAGTTTAGATCCGCTCTGGAAGAAATCTTCCATTGATGGATCCTGGATTCTATAGTGCGGATCATATTCGAGACCATTCCATTGGTCAACTCTCGGATCACAGAACGAACAAGCACCTTTCCACCCAGATCCGGATATTCTTCTTTGACTTTAAGAAAGGAATCCGACCAAAGATGTAGATCGCTCAATTCTTCTAATTTTAAATAACCCATTTCCAAGCCGTCGTCGATATCATGGCTTGTGTACGCAATCTCATCTGCAACATCCGCGCATTGAGCTTCCAGGCTCGGACCTTCTTCTTTTCTTTCTTGGCCTAGATGAGAGCCTAAATATTCTCCTCCGTGCTTCATCATTCCCTTGATTGTTTCACCGCATAGATTCAGACCAGGAAAGGACGGATAACGTGTCTCTAAGAAAGTAACGATCCTCAGAGATTGTTTATTATGTTCGAACCCTCCAAAATCCTTCATCAGATCGGAGAGCATATCCTGGCCAGCATGCCCGAAAGGAGTGTGACCAAGATCGTGAGCGAGAGCGATTGTTTCGGCAAGAAGAGAATTCAAACCTAGGGCGGTCGCCATCGTTCTAGAAATGCCGGCTACTTCTAAAGTATGAGTGAGCCTGTTTCTGTAATTCTCGCCGACGGAATAAACGAAAACCTGCGTCTTATATTGTAATCGTTTGAACGCGCTGGAATGCACCACTCTATCCCTATCTCTTTGCAAGGGAATACGATACGGATGCTCCGCTTCCGGATATTCTCGAACACCGGTCTCGTCCTGACGAACAGCGTAAGAAGCGAGTAAAGAATTTTCTGCCTGAATGATTTGGTTCCTGTCTCTCTGCACAGAAAACCAATATGGAATTAAAATCAGTCGGAAGCAAGCCAAACTAAGAAAGAAAGATTATAGGAGAAAGCATCCTAGCCGTTGGATTCCGGTCTGAAACCCAAGTGGAATTTCTTTTTTCGATTTCCATTTGTACCCGTAAAGATTCACTGGTGGAATTCTCCGAGGCTAAGTTATAATTACAGATGGATCTAGTCAATATTGCGGATTTAGTAAATTTCTTTTCCCGGTTCGGTCATGAGTTCGCCTATCTCGCGGTCTTTTTTACCCTACTTCTTTGCGGCTTCGGACTTCCTATTCCAGAAGATATTTCCTTGGTTTCCGGAGGCGTTTTAGCCGGACTCGGTTATGCGAACGAACATGTAATGTTCGCTGTGGGAATGGCTGGAGTACTCGCAGGAGACGGTTCTGTATTCTTGTTAGGCAGGATCTTCGGAGAAAAAGTACTCAAGCTTCCATTCGTAGCAAAATATTTAACTCCCGAACGATTCTCCAAGGTCCAAGAAAGATTTTCCCAATATGGCAACTGGGTCGTGTTTATGGCTCGCTTCATGCCTGGGCTTCGCATGCCTATTTATCTTACTGCGGGCACTTCGGATCGGATCTCATTCTTCCGTTTTGTACTATTAGATGCATTTGCTGCTGCTATCTCTGTTCCAATTTGGGTGTACCTTGGCAATTACGGGGCAAGAAATTTGGACCAACTAAAGAACTGGGTCCACCAAGGACAAATTACTGTATTCGTAATCCTAGGATCTCTTGTTGTCGTGCTAGTTGCCTTTGTATATCTGCGTAAGAAACGTTCGAAAAACTCTTAGTTTTAGTGGACATAGTTTCCTGAAAATGTACAGTTTGGTTAGATATGGACGTCCTTGCCCAGCCTGTGTTGGTGCTGAACGCGACCTATGTTCCGGTGGCGATTCGAACGGTCAAAGACGCCATCGTTCTTCTCATCTTGAAGAAAGCGGAACTCATCAAGGATGAGCAGGAACTCTATATTCGTTCCGAAAAACTCCGTTTCACTGCTCCCCGAATCATTTTACTTACAGACTATTACAAGGTGCCTAAGAGAAAGCATAAGCTTTCTCGGGAGAATATATTTCTCCGGGACAACCACGAATGCGTGTACTGTAGACGTAAACTTCCGTCTTCCAAACTAACTCTGGATCATGTAATTCCAAAGAGCCGTTGGGAAGAAATTCCTAAAGAAAGAAAACCAAGAGATTACCATACTTGGGAGAATCTGGTCACTGCCTGTAGAGACTGCAATACCAAGAAAGGCAACAAACTGCTGCAGGAGCTCAAATGGGAGATCCCGGAAAATAGATCGACAAACAAGAGACGTTTTTCACAGTTTTCCGTATCCGACCAATTGGTTGAAAAATTCGGCTGGGCGGATTACATTCTAAGATAAATGAACTTTTTTTTACCGGAAAGAAGCATAGGCCTCTTTCAAATTTTTTCCATTCTTCTTCTAATTCTATCCTGCAATAATTATTCTTCGAATAGGATTATTACCAATCCCCCTACGATCATAGAAGTGTCTCCGATCGCAACGGGCTATGAGCTTCGATTGAGAGCAGGAAACCCGGAAGCATTCTTTGGCGGATACACATTGTATGTGGGTGCCACTTCAGATGCCTCCCGAAATCCCTCCGATTTCGCAAGCGGCTTTCCTTGCCAAAAACCATTGGCATTGATCCCGAATCAGCCAATCGAATATTCGATAGAAGTGAGTCCCACTGCAGGACCCTTAGCAGTACCTGGCGCCGGGGAAAATCAAAAACGAGTCTGTAAGATTGTGGCAACCTTGAGTTCTGGGCAATATATCACTCTTAGATCTTCTGTAATTAGCTTGGATCTAAACACAGCAACAAGAGACGTTTACGTCTTCTCCATGCCTTCGAATACGATGAAGGTGCCTTAGTCCTTAAACCAAACCGAAAGTTTCTTAAGAGTCTTCTCCACATCGTCTTTCCAAATGCTTTGGGGAAAAGAGCCCAAGAATTCATTCAGTTCTTTGCGAGCGGAGTCTAGTTCTTCTCTTAGTTTTATGAGAGCTGGATTATCCTCGCTTTTTAGAAAGACTGGATTTCCTTCTGTGAACTGAAAATATTTTTCGAGAGCCTCGGCTGCTCTTTGCTTCGCTGACTTATAAAAAGAAAATCCTTCCTTATCTTCTCCGCCTTTATAAGAAGAAGACGAAGTCTCCTTTTCCAGAGAAGAAAGAAGTACATCTCTAAGCTGTACTAGTTCTTTAAAGAGGTAATCAGTTTCATATTCACCCGAATCTGGATGGTATTTTCGGGACAGCTCTCTGAATCGAGTGCGAACTAGATCGGCGTCGAATTTTCTAGGAAGTCCGTAAAAGTCCAGGGCCCGGCTTAACAGGTCCCCGTCTTCCAATCTTGCTTCCTATGAGTTAGAAATTTTTTGAGTTGGATCTTGGCCTGAACTTGGTTGAGTTCCTTTCTATATTCCTGAAGGATCTCTTCCATCTTCTCTCCGACCTTTGCATTCAAGTCTCTGGATTCTTCCAGTTTTTGGAACATCTCATCGGATAGGCGAATGATATTCAAGGATTGCGGAGAAGATTCTTCTGATTGAGCGATCTTACGATCTAGACTTCTCATCTTTTCAACCAGTTGAGAATTCTTGGATTCCAGTTTTGCCGCGCCTTCTCCATCACCGAAACCTAAGATCTCGAGTTGGCGTTTTTGCAAAATCATCAGCTCGTCCAAAAGGGAGAGCTTGTCTTGGTAGAGAGAAGCGAGTTTATCTTCCATAGAATTTAGACGTTTGGAAGTGAGATCGTTCATAGTCAGAGATTCACTTCCTGAAAGTCTTTAACCTTGTAAGGAAAGTCCAGTGCCTCTGGAGGCCGGGCTAGGCATAGGAACCACTGAGGAAGCTTTTTCCTTCTTCTCAATTTCTTCCCAAGCAAGTTTAAGATCTTCTAGATACTTGATGATCTCTTGTAGGATCTCAGTATCCTTCTTCATATTTGCTTCGAGTAGCCGCTTTTTGATATAAACATAAATTCCGAGCAGATTATTTGCGACCTCTCCCCCATTTTCCATGTTCAAGGCCAGCATGAGCTCAGTGATGATTTCTTGAGCTTTGAGAATATGATTGTTCACCACGTCGTACTTGCGGGGTGTATTGTTCTCGATGGCTACGTTTAAGAAGCGAATGGCTCCCTCATATAGCATTACGATGAGCTTTCCCTGACTTACAGTAGAAATTTCATTGGATTTGTACTGTTCGACCGAAGCCGTCGATTTTCTGGCAAGTGACATGTGTCTCTCCTGAAATACTCTTCGACAAATTCCCGGACCGCCTTAACGTGGACTGGCAATTCTTAGCGTATCGGATGCGAAAATTCTTGGCAAGTCTGTTTCCCAAAACCAGAAAAAAGCTTGTTTTTTTAGCTTCGGGCCGAGGGAGCAATTTCGAAGCAGTCCTGAAGTCCCTCCAAAAAGGAAAAATCAAGGCGATCCCCGCTTTTTTGGTGACCGATAACCCGGAGGCTCAAGCAATCCAAATCGCCTCCAAATCCAAGATCCATGTCCGAGTCATCGACTTCAAATCCTTCCCCAAGAAAGAAGACTATCATAAAGAACTCTTGAGAATCCTTACCGAAATCGGTCCGGATCTAATTGTAGCCTGCGGTTACATGAGGATCCTAAAGCCAGAGATCATACGCGCCTTCCCGAATCGGATCATCAATATCCATCCTTCTCTTCTTCCCTCCTTTACTGGGTTGAATGCGCAAAAGCAGGCCCTCGAGTATGGGGTTAAGGTCACTGGTTGCACGGCTCACTTCGTGGACGAGGGAGTGGACTCCGGCCCGATCATTCTGCAAGGAACGGTGAAAATCGAGGAGAAGATGACGGAAAGAGAATTGACTCTTGCCATTCTCAAAGAGGAACATAAAATCCTGCCCATCGCAGTAGGACTTTTTTGCGATGATCGGCTCTCCATAAAAGACAGGAAGGTCTCAATCCTCTAGCATGATCAAAATCACCCGCGCCCTCATTTCAGTTAGCGATAAAACAGGTCTCATCGGCTTCGCCAAGTATCTGGAATCCAAAGGTGTGGAAATCATTTCCACCGGCGGAACTCTCAAGACTCTCAAAGACAACGGAATCAAAGCGATTGCGATCGACGATTATACCGGATTTCCGGAGATCCTCGACGGAAGAGTAAAAACTCTCCACCCCAAAGTCCACGGCGGACTCTTAGGTGTTACTTCCAATCCGGAACATAAAAAGAAGATGGAAGAGCTAAAGATCCCTAAGATCGATCTAGTGGTTGTGAATCTCTATCCATTCGTTCAGACAGTTTCCAAACCTGGTGTGCAATTGGACGAGGCAATCGAGAATATCGATATAGGCGGACCTTCCATGATCCGTTCTGCCTCTAAGAACTACAGACATACTGTAGTGGTGACCGATCCTAACGACTACAAGACTGTCGAAGAATCCATGAAGATGAACGAAGGATCTGTGGATGCCGACACTTCCTTCCTTCTTATGAGAAAAGCTTTCTCTCACACTGCACTTTATGATACTGCAATCTCCTCTTGGTTCAATAAGTTAGCCGGAGAAAAATTCCCGGATATCCTAAACCTTTCTTTTACCAAGAAGCAAAAGCTTCGCTACGGAGAAAACCCTCATCAGAATGCAGCTTTCTATGAGCCTCTTTTCACCAAGAGCGAGTTCTCTCCTCTCCAAGGAAAAGAATTATCTTTTAATAATATGTTGGATTTTGATGCGGCATTCCATATTTCTGCTCTTCTTCCAAACAATACAGTTTGCATTATCAAACACTTGAATCCTTGCGGAATTGCATACGCGGACGATACTTTAGAGGCATTCCGCTTAGCAAAGAGAACCGATCCTATTTCTGCATTCGGCGGGATCATAGGAATCAAGGGAACGGTAACCGGTGAACTTGCAGTTCTAATCGGAGAGACTTTCGTAGAAGGTGTTATCGCACAAAAATTCGAGCCTGCCGCTCTGGAATATTTCTCTAAGAAACCGAATGTTCGTTTGATAGAGATCGAAAATTTCCAAGAGGCATTGGACGAAATGGATCTAAGACCGATCCATCATGGAATGCTTCTCCAAGATCGTGACTATGCTACGATTACTGAAAAAGACCTGAAAATAGTTTCCAAGAAGCAACCTACAGAAGAAGATATTCGTGGTCTCATGTTTGCTTGGTCTACTGTGAAGTTTATCAAGTCTAACGCAATCGTCTATACAGAAGAAAACGCGACTCTCGGGATTGGAGCTGGACAAATGTCTAGAGTGGATTCTGTCCAGTTAGGCGCGACCAAGGCTCTGAATGTTGGATTGTCAGTCGTCGGTTCCTATGTTGCGAGTGACGCGTTCTTCCCTTTTAGAGACGGGATAGATGCGATCGCCAAGGTAGGAGCAAAAGCAATCATCCAACCAGGCGGTTCCATTCGGGATGAAGAAGTTATCAAGGCAGCGGACGAGCACGGCCTGATCATGGTATTTACTGGCATGAGGCATTTTAGACACTGAAATGGAATTCTTTCTCTACTTAATCTATCTGGTCATCACGTTAGTAGTCGTTTCTTTAGCTGACTATTATTTCGGACTACTTCACCTAAGTGGTAAGGATACATTCGAAAAGATTGAACTGACGGATTGGGCGAGGATCATTCCTTCTAAGGTAGTTTCTATTTTTGAGACAGGCGGCAGCCTGCAATTCGGGCTGATCGCCTTCGGGATCTCTGCCTTCTTCTCCTATATTTGGACGTTAATGGGAGGTCTCATCGGATCTCCTCATTACACTGATTCGTTCGGAAATTACTTCTTTCTATCCTTCATCATGCCTGTACTTGTACTCGCTTTCTATTCCTTTATTGCTTCTGAAATCTTAAAGGCGGCAAGAATCTCTCCTTCGAGCGGTTCCTTCTTAGCGAGACTGATCGCGCAAGAAATCCCATTATTAAGCGGTATCTTTATCTCTGTCATTGCCTCCAACCTGGCGGTTTACGGAATGTACCACGAGATCTCCTTTCTATTCGTATTACCGAATGTACTGGTCCTCATTGTCTTACTCATCTTAAGATGGAACGGAAAGGTAAAATTCGGGGGAATTCGCCTGGACAGAGAGGCAGAAGAGGATGAGGAATTAGAACAAGATTAGGAAGATTCCTAATTCTATATCGGTTTTCTGCCGATAGGAAGACTATGAAAGGGCAATCCATCTCCGTATTCATCCTATCCTTACTCCTTCCTTGGAGTTCTGTTTTTTCTCAGTTTCCGGGAGACGGAACTAGAGCAAACGGTTCCAAGCCGACTCTGGATGGATTCGCCGAAGTAGCCTGGGAAGCTTCTTACGCACAGGTTCGGGATAAATTTCTTTCTCTGGCAGCCAATCCTCAAAGCGACGAAAAGATAGAAGTCGTTCATGAAGATAAGGAGAAGTCCCTACTCGTTCGCCGTAACGGGATCATGTATTTATATCGTTTCTATTCCACTCCTAAATTGGTTTTGGATTCCCGTCCCAAAGATAAACAAGCAAGGCCAGAAAGACCCGCTGCGAATCCGGACGAGGATGAACATATCGAACCAGGAAAGCTATTTTCCGTTGGAGTTTCTTTCCGCTACCTTCCAGGCAAGGATGTGCAATCTAAACTGGAAAATAAATACGGCAAACCCAAAAAAGAGACCTTGGACGATAAAAAGATCGGGGGCGCAGTAATCTGGGAACTTACCGACGAAAGAGAGGCTCCTCCCAAAGGTGGCTTCGTTGTTCAATGGAAAGAAGCTTATAAAAAGCAACCTTTCACCAGAAGAGTGGATTATTTCAGCTCCAAGGTAAAAGCGCAGATCGAAAGAGAATACAAAGAGTTCTTCTCTGCCGAAGAAATCAAAACTTTAAGAGATCTGATCCCTTAAGAAATCCTTGACCGTGAGTCCGAACAAGGGCCACTATCCAGAGAGATTCTAAACCCGTTAAAAACGGGAGTCTCGAGCCAGGACTTTCCTGTCTAGACATACTAAATCTTTCGGAGCCCATCGTGGAATTATATTTGGACACAGCCAATGTGGACGAGATCAAAGAGATCGCGTCCTACGGACTTTTGGACGGAGTTACTACCAACCCTTCTCTTATCGCTAAATCCGGTCGCAGTTTCAAAGAAGTCATCAAAGAGATCTGCGCGATCGTTCCCGGCCCTGTGAGCGCCGAGGTAATCGCTACCAAACATGAAGACATGTTGAAAGAAGCAGATGAGCTAGTGCAAATCGCTCCGAACGTAGTAATCAAAGTTCCTCTGATCCCAGAAGGACTGAAGACTGTAGTCAAGCTTACAGAGAAAGGAATTCCAACGAATGTTACTCTTTGCTTCTCTGCTCCGCAAGCTTTACTCGCTGCAAAAGCGGGAGCTACTTACATTTCTCCGTTCATTGGACGTGTAGATGATACTTCTTGGGATGGAATGGAACTGATCTCTGAGATCAGAGAGATCTATGATAATTATGGATTCGAGACCAAGATCCTAGCTGCCTCTATCCGCGGGCCGATACATCTAAAAGAATCCGCGCTCAGAGGAGCAGATTGCGCGACCATGCCAATCTCCGCTTACCAGCAGCTATTCAAGCATCCTCTTACCGATATCGGTTTAGAGAAATTCTTAGAAGATGCTAAGAAATTAAAATGGTGATCTCGATCAGACTCTAAAAGATCAGATCCATTTTACAATAAGAAGGCTTAGGAACCCGAATAAAGATCGGTGTTACCTAGGCCTTTCTTTTTAGATCGGGATCGTATCCCATCTCTTTGGAAAGAAAGAGCTTTGTCTTTGCAAAACTGCCGTTGCCTCTACCGATCTCTCGGCCTCGATCATCAAACAGAAAACTCTCTGCGATGATCAGATTTGCCGCATTCTGTACTACTCTTCCTTTTGCAGTCATAGTCCCTGACTTAATCGGTCGGAGTAGATTCAAAAAGAAATTAGAAGTTAATACGAAACTATCTTTCACTACGGAATTAGCAGCAAAGAAGGCCGCATCATCGGCCGCCTTAAAATAAACTGCTCCATGAGTAGCTCCTGCTGCATGAAAGAAATCTTCTCTGATTTGAATAGTAACGATCGCCTCTCCTTTTTGTGGGATAGACAATTCGGGCAAAAAAAACTGATTCACAGGAGCGCTTTTGTACATCTTTTCCAAAGCGCGAAAATGAACTTCCCAATCTGAAATTTGCACAGACATGATTCCTTCCTTTATACTAAGAATAGAATTTTCGTTCTCAGCCAATTCTACTGAGAGTCGATGCCTAGAAAATTTCCTGAATGGAAAACTAATACGAAAAAAATATCGCTTTCCGATCTATTTGATATGGAACCAAAACTAAAAACAGAAAGCGTTTACAATAAAAACGTTAATTTTATATCAAAACTTTAAAGAGCCTTCAAGGAAGCTTCTTCTTTCCAGAAAAATCATCCATTAAGATTTTAGATTGTTCCAATATGCAAAGCACGCTTTGGTGAGAAGCATCATAGTATACATCGCAAGAACTGAGCTCGTTCATGTTTGCGGCAGAGGCTCCATACTTTGTAGAAAGCTCTTGGATACGCGGCCACCAAGTCTTTTCTAAACCGAGTTCATAATAACCGGCTCTATATCCAGGATACACCTTAGGCCAAATCAGATAAGTCTTGATCCCATTCTCTTTAGAAAGCTTGAGAAATTCCTCTACAAAGAAGAACTCTGTTTCTCCCAATGTAAATCCGGAAAGATAGAGACTCTTAAGTCTAAGCGCATCCTTTGCAAGCTTAGAAGGATTATTGCTCGCACTAGCATAGGCCAATTGCTCTCCGTTCCCCAATTCCAGGATCAGATTTTCGTGATTGGATTCAGGATTATACAAATTCAAATTTCCTGAAGTAAGACGGTTCCAGAAAAGTTTAAATCCGGGTTTGACCTTTCGGATCGTGAAAAGCTTTTGCTTAATAATATCCGTTTGGTCACCGACTGAGAATTTTCTCCAATACTTCACAAGGAATGTATCGTCTGCTCCTAAACGAAGAAATGGATCATAGAGCAAACCCTTGGAATCATCAAAGCCTTCCGGGCTGATCACATAGAAAACGACTTTTGGTTTGATACCGGACTCTATGATTTTTTGGAACCAGTAAAATCCATAAGCAGGAACAGCCTGTGGTCCTGAAAAATTATACACAGTCCAATTCTCACTGATCTCCGGTGGAAGAGTTTTAGAAGAATACGGATAAGCACGAGAATCACCGAAAGCTAAGGCAAGATCCTTTTTCTGAATCGAAGGATCCTTTTGCAAACGCTCGAAAAGATGTCTTCTCTGCGCATAATACACAGGATTTCCTTCCTGATAAAAGGAAGTTTGGAAAAAATCCAGTGTGAAGATCTTATCTATAAAAAATAGAAGGATGAGGAAAAGGAATGGGATATAGATAAATTTCTTTTTCATGATTCTTTCAAAACTGTCCGTAGAAGAAGTCGGCGTTTCCATTCGGCAAAGCCAAAAGAACTAAGATCCAAACAATCGGTAAGAATACCAACTTCCACTTAAAGGAAGTCTTAAATCTTTCCGGCCATTCTTCTGCAGAGTGGAATAGGATCGCTACAAGAAGAGCAAAAATACAAGGCTCCATATTTGGGAAATCGATTCCTTTCGCCCAAATGAATATCCTCATCACTGCTTGGAACGCGGAGGAAAGATCTGGAGTGAAAAACAAAATCCAAGAAATACAATATATATGTAATACAGCGAGATACACGAATATACGCTTCACATAAGGAATATCCGGAATGAGTTTGATCTTCCAATCGGTGAAGACCCTTTCCAAAGAAAGATAAAATCCGGTGAGAAGTCCCCAGAATAAATAATTCAAATTGGCTCCGTGCCAAAGACCACCCAAACCGAAAGCGACTAGATAATTCAAACAAGTGCGTAAAGTTCCGGAACGAGAACCTCCCAAAGGAATGTACAAATAATCACGGATCCAGAAGGAGAAGGTCAAGTGCCAACGACGCCAAAAGTCTCCGAATCCAGTAAAGAAGAAAGGAGCCTTGAAGTTTTGAGGAAGTTGGAATCCAAGAAGTCTTCCCATTCCTCGGGCAATATCCGTAAGTCCTGAAAAGTCCAGATACAAATAGATCGCAAAGAAGTAGATTGTGCTTAAAAGCGCTCCTCCTGAAAAAGAAGCAGGCTCCGCAAACACTTGGAAAATAGAACCGGACATTAAGATAGACACGACAGATTTCTTAAAAAGGCCGATCACAACGAGCCAAAGACCATCCACCATATCTTCCTTTTCCATCTTAGGAGAATCGAATTGGGAAGAAACATCGTTAAACCTAAGAATAGGTCCCGCGATCATGACAGGAAATAGAAAGATAAACGAAGTGATCTTACTAAGAGTGACTTCTTCTTGAATGAGTCCCTTCTTTTTATCCACAGCGAGTGAGATCAACTGGAAGGTGTAATAACTCACTGTCAGAGGGAGCACTACTTCAAAACCGGACCAATGCAATGCGTTCGAAAGAATAGAATCCAAAGCAGGTTTGTTCTGCAGAGAAGGAAGTCCGATAATAGTTCCTACGAGATCCGCAAAAAAATAGAAATACTTGAAGAATGCTAGGTTTAGGACGTTAAAACTTATGGATACGAATAGGAACCATTTCCTTTCCAAAAAGAAGCGGATCAGGATCCAATTTACCAAGACGACTGCGATCAGATGAAATAAAAACTTCCAAGAAGCAAACGCGTAGAAGAACGCAGAAGCAAATATCAAAAAATGTTTCTTAAAACGATCCGGAAGGTTCCAATAAACCAGAAAGACCAAGCAGAAAAAAAATAAAAATTCTAAACTGGTAAAATTCATGGTCTCCAAGCTTTAGGATCCAGCAAAACGAATTTGCCTTCTCCAATATTTAGTTTTTCTAATGTAAGTTTGCCGATTCGGATTCTTTGCAGATCAGTAACCTTGGCACCGAGTGCCGCAAACATTCTTCTGATCTGGCGCTTTCTTCCCTGTTTGAGGACCACTCTAAAAGAATCGGACTCTGGTTTTCTATCTTGAGAAAACACCTTCTCCGCCTTTAAGAATTCTCCCTCGTCCATGAATCCTTTTAGAAAACGTTCTTTCACTCTTTCGAAAGGGATTTCGGAATCCAGAGAAACACTGTATTCTTTTTCGGAACCTTCCGAAGGATGAGTGATCTCTTGTATTAGATTTCCATCGTCGGAAAGAAGAAGAAGTCCTCTTGAATCCAAATCCAGTCTGCCCGCAATTGCAAGCCTTCCAAATTTGCCAGGAAGAAGTTCAAAGATAGTATGAGAATGGAATTTGTCTCCGTGAGAGCAAAGATATCCCTTAGGTTTATTCAATGCCAGAAAAACGTTCTTCTCGGGAGGAATGGCCTGTTTATTCCCGACCATGACCCGGTCCATAGGAGAGATTCGAATGCCCAGACTCGTTTCTACGACTCCGTTCACACGAACCTTTCCGGAAAGAATGAGTTCCTCCGTCTTTCTGCGGGAGCCGAAACCGCAGTCTGCAAGATAGCGGTTGATCCGAATACCGGATCCTTTTTCGGAACTCTCTTGTTCCGTGTTTTTCCCGAATTTCCCTTTCAAAATGACTCTCAGCAAAGGCCCGAAGGCCTGATCTCCAGAATCGGAGACCCGGGGAAATCCGGCTACCCAAAACACTTGACTCTTCCCGAGCTTGCAACTTAGCTATAAGGGTGAATCCTCTCAAGAAAAAGCCCAGATCTACCGGTTACCAACCAGCTCCCGAAAAACCGGATTGGCTCAAGGTCCGTCTTCCGTTTAGGGAGAAGGACAACTCAGTTTCTACCGTTCGAAGTTCTGTAGAACAAGGAAAATTGAATACAGTATGTGAAAGCGCTTCCTGTCCTAATCTGAATCATTGTTGGTCCAGAAGGACCGCAACTTATATGCTCGCAGGTGATATTTGCACAAGGCGATGCTCTTATTGCGATGTGGCCTTCGGAAAGCCTTTCTCATTGGATCCAGAAGAGCCCTTGAGAGTCGCGGAATCTGCGAAGGCTTTAGGGCTCCAACATGTGGTCATCACTTCCGTAAACAGAGATGATCTTACCGATGGAGCCGCAAATCATTATAAGCAAACCATAGAACTTATACGAGAGAGACTTCCGGATTGTAAGATCGAGATCCTTGTTCCAGATTTCAAAGAAAAGGAAGAAAGTCTAGAGCTCATCTATTCTGCAAAACCTGATATATTCAATCATAACCTCGAAACAGTGGAGAGGCTTTTTCCTACCGTTGCTCCTGCAAAGAAATATGATCGCTCTCTCCGAGTTCTGGAACACGCGTCTAAAAGAGGATTCTTAACGAAGAGCGGATTAATCCTTGGATTAGGTGAAACTCTGGATGAAGTCAGACAAACTCTAAAAGATCTCAGAATCTCCGGAGTTCAGATGGTAACTCTCGGCCAATATCTGCAGCCGACTCCTACTCATCTTCCTGTACATGAATATATCCATCCGGATATATTCAGAGAACTAAAGGAATTTGGTAAATCTATCGGATTCAGAACAGTATTCTCAGGGCCTCTCGTCAGAAGTTCTTATCATGCGGATGAGCAAACTCCGTGGTACGGAAACTAAAAAAATTTCGAGATAGTCTTCCGGAGGAGCCGGATGGCACGGAGATGAAGAAGATTATTTTTCACTCCATCCTTTCCTATCTTTCCAAGAAAGAAGGAACTGTTTCAAAAATGGAGATCAAAGATCTTCTATTCGATACATTGAGTTTAATTAAAGGATTCCGAGTTGAATGGGGAGAGATCCAAAAATTCGGCAGAGGAAAACTTCTAGTCAATTATAAGGACAAGGTGCTTATCTTAGATGTGGAAGAAGTGTCCGAATCCATCTTAAGGATCTGGAATCGTTACTCTGATTCTCCTCCTTCTCCCAAATTTAAAAAATCTTAAATTCAGTTCAAAAGCGTTAGCTCTTAAAATAGAAAAACCCGAGCCTACTTTCGTAAACTCGGGATTTTTCCACCGATCGAGCTTGTTTTAAGCCTTGCGGTTTAGTTATCTGACTTAGTTTGGAAGTCGTAGATGACTTCTTGCACTTCGTCCTGATTGATTTTCTTAATACCGTCTTCGGTGTGAACGATCATCGTGCTACCTTGTTGATCAACAATTGCGCCGATCATGGTAGTCTTGTTCACTAATACGATTTTTTCGAGTTTTTCGTAGTAGTTTACGAGATCTTGTTTGGTTTTAAGATTTTTAGGAGCAGAAACAAGAACGTTTTTGAAACGTTTCAGTTCTTCAGCCTGACGCTTAGCTAACTCTTCTTCGATTTTCTTTTTCTCAGATTCGTTTTCTGCGGCAGTCTTTTCGTCAACTTTTCCGGTTTTAGGATCTACATTCAGTTTAGCTAACTTGTCTGTAGTCGTTTTGTCCAGAGTAACGATAGTTCTGATCTCTTGCTCTTCTGTTTTAGAAACTCCAGAACCGGTAATTTTAGTAACCGCTTTAGGAATATCTTTTTCAAGAGAAGCATTGAGCTTATTAACTTCTTTCTCTCCGAAAGTTTTGTCGGAAGCTTTTACAATAGAAGATTCGTCTTTCTCAAGAATGACCTCTGATTTATCCAGAGAGTCCTTGATCTTCTTCACGTCAGCGTTAGCCGAAATCTGTTCTGCAGACATTCCTTCAAGAGCGCGAACTCTTGGAGAAACCGCTACGGAACCTTCGAGCACTTTCACGACGGATCTGTCGCTCTTTGTGCGATCTACTACGAAGGAAGTTCCGCGAACACCAGCGATTGCGGTTGGAGTAATAACGGAAAATTGGTCGTCTTTGGTTGCCTTGTTTACTTTAGCGAAGACCTTACCTGAAACTAAAGATAATCTAGTGTCGGTATTGCCTTGGGTATTCAATGCTAAAGTCGCGAATTCTAAGCTAGAGTTTTCAGCGATACGCACTGCGGAACCATCTCCGAATTGGATATCCACCTTAGCATTCGCCTTGGTTTGGATCTTATCCCCTTCTTTCAAAGCTGTTCCTAAACTTGCTTTGTCTTCGGTTAAGTCTGCGTGTTGGATTCTAGCTTCCCCTACGCTAAATACTACGATGGCCGATGGTTGGTTCTGTTTTGCGCTCGCGGAATCCGCGTTCTCGGCTGGCTTTTTACAAGCTCCGGAAGTCAACAGACCGACCACTAGGACGGCTGATGCAACGGAAATGATCTTATTCATACCCCTATCCTTTTTGATCGAGATTGATTGGAACCGCGGTGGAAGCAGTCCGATCTATATTGGGTTAACACTCATGAATCCTGGATTTTCAATTTATTTCAATTTTTTTTTACTAAACGGAAGATATTTCCTGTGCCAAAATCGGCAAAATATAGCTCACCTGAGGGATCTCTGCCAAATGTGCTAATCTGATAATGGCTCTCCTTTAGGAGCATTAATTTGGGTCTTTTTCCCTTTCCAGTCTCGAATGCGAAGAATTTTCCGGAAACAAAATCCGCGAAAACGTACCAACCTAGCAAAAAGGAAAGATTTTTCCCACGATATACGTAACCGCCGGTGATGGATTGACCAGTTTCATGATCATATTCTACTAAAGGGTCCTGTAATCCTTGTCTTGAACAGTTGTTCGGCGGAGAAAAGCAGTGAAATCCCTCCGTTATATTCCATCCGTAGTTCCCGCCTTTTAGAATGAGATCTACTTCTTCCCAAAGATTTTGGCCCACGTCAGCTACGTAGAGATCTCCCGTCAGACTATCGAAGGAAAATCGCCATGGATTCCTAAGTCCATAGGCCCATATCTCAGATAGGTAACCAGCCTTGTTTTTATAGGGGTTATCGTCTGGAATCTTATACGCGGGAGCCTCCGAATCTAGATTGGGCTCGATACGGATCATGGTCCCGAGATACGTGGAAGTATTTTGCCCATGCTTGAGCGGATCTCCTCCGGCTCCTCCATCTCCGAAACCGATATATAATTTTCCATCGGGTCCAAAAGAAAGCTGCCCCGCATTATGATTGGAATAAGGCTGATCGATTCTCAATAAGACCCGCCTTCTATCCTTCCATTGAATGGTCCGAGTCTCGTCCCATTTGAATTCCAGGATCAAAGTTTGGTCCTTCCCCGCTTCCTTGGAGACAGCATTCACGTAGAATAAATGATTCTCTTTGAACCTAGGATGAAACGCGAGCCCGAGTAGCCCTTCTTCCGATCTGGTCTCCACATGGCCCGTAAAATCAGCGATGATCTTTCCCTCTTTCTTACTCAGATTGTAAGTATAGATCTTTCCCCGTTTTTCCAAGATCACCATTGTGTCCGGCTCATCTGGATAGAACTGAATATCCGTAGGCTCCCTATATCCGGAAGCTACCTTTTCAAAGTCCAGATCGGAGAAGGAGCCGGGCTTTTTTGTAGTAACTTCGACAGCCTTCTTCGGTTTCGCAAATAGATGAAAAGAAGAAACCGATCCGAGAAGGAGAACCCAAGAGAAAAGAAAGAATTTACTGGCAAATCGTCTCATTTCGGCCTAAAAACTAAGTCTTCAAATGCCCCAGTCAAGATAGAAAAAGCCAAAAACTAGATGCCAAAACTTCCCGCAGAAACAGTCTGTCGTTAAGATGAGTACAAGCACCCTTCGCCCAGAATCTTCCATAGCCTTACTCGAGGAGATGGAACGGAAATACAAACAGATCCCTTTCGAAGCTATCTTGAAACAGGATATTCTGAGGCAGGGAATCCACTTTCTTCCTGAATCTTTCCAAGTGGGAGAAGAGTATAAGACAAAGGATTACTTCATCTTTTCTTTTGATCATATTCCTTTGGCTGACATGAAGGAAGGAACCGACTCCAAGGCTCCGGAAGAAATCAAGATCACTGGCGGATATTTCAATCTTCTACCGACTGTGGTTTCTACTCGCAATAATCCAGACTCGCCTTACAAGGTAAAACGAATCCAGGCAGGACAAACTGACGAAGGAAGACCAGGTCTATATTTAGGAGAAACCTTTTTAGGAAAATTAGAATATCCTCCTAAACCTGCTTGGTACAGACACAAGACCAAATCCGGAAAGATTCCCGGAGAGATCGCTCCTGTCATTGAATGGGGATATCTCATTTACCTTACAGTATTCCGCAATTGCCAATACTTCGGAAAAGACGAAGAGTGCGCCTACTGCGATATCAATCATAACTACAGACAACAAAAGAATGCGGGAAGACCATACACAGGCGTCAAGGACATAGAAGATCTTTTAGAAGTTCTCTCTTGGATCGATGCAGAAGACGAGATCGCAAAGGTGTACACGATTACCGGAGGTTCTGTAATCACTTCTCTCAAGAAGAAGAATGAAATCGATTTCTATCTAGAATACGCACAAGCGATTGAGCAAAGATTTCCTGGTAGATGGATGGGCAAAATTGTTTCCCAAGCTTGGGAGAAGGAAGACTGTCAAAAGTTTAAGGACGCTGGCATCCAAGTCTATCATCCCAATTACGAGGTCTGGGAACCGGAGCTATTTCGCAAGATCTGTCCTGGTAAAGAGTCCTATATCGGTAGAGATACTTGGATCAGAAGGATCGTTGACTCTGCTGAGGTCTTTGGACCTTCTTATGTAATCCCGAACTTTGTAGGTGGTGTGGAACTTTCTCAGCCTTGGGGATTTGCAACGGTTGCCGAAGCGATTCGCTCCACAGGAGAAGGACTAGACTTCTTTATGTCTAAGGGGATCATGCCTCGTTTCACTGCTTGGTGTCCTGAGCCTTATACGACTCTAGGAACGCAAGCAGGACCTCCTTTGGAATATTTCTGCGAATTGCTCACAGTATGGAAGGCTACATTCGAAAAATATAATCTTCCAGTTCCTCCAGGTTATGGAGAACCAGGTCCAGGAAAGGCAGTCTTTTCAGTTTCTGCCTTTATGGACGTGATCGGATACCAGGGGAGAAATTAATCTCCCCCGCCTCCGTTACTGGAACGTACCACTCTTCTCCAAGTGTTTGCCCAGGAAGCGAATGAGTTTTGGTTCCTGGTCTGAACATACAATCTTCCCTTTCCGGAAAATCTAGCGACCAAACCTTCTCCAGATAAGAAGAGAGATTTCAATCCGCCAACCTTGTCTATGGTATAATCCAAGCTAGGTTCGAATCCTACAATATGTCCGGTATCCACTATATAGGTCCCGTCCACATCCACAGTATGAATTGCTCCGAAGCTAGAGAAGAAAAGATCTCCACTCCCGCTTACTTTCAAAAAGAATAATCCTTCTCCTGCAAAGAATCCCTTGAAGCCTCCCCATTTGCTGTCAACGACAAGATCCGTACTTCCAGCCACATAGGCGCCTCTACTCAGGATCAATTCTTCGTTCTTTAAACTGCGATGCTCTAAGTCTCCTTGCGTCGCCGAAGTAAGATACAATTCTCCTTCTCCACCTTCTGCAGTGAATGTGTTTTGGAAGAAGCTTTCTCCACTAAAGAGTGCTCTCTTAGCGGAAGCAAAGATCCCACCTTGTGCCTTTGTCTCCATCTTTACTTTAGGAGACATGGCAACCATCGCACCGGATTCTGCGCGAATGGATTCTCCTGAGTTTAGAGTAAGTTTGATAATTGGAAAATCAGGTTTTGCTAATATTTCGTGTTTCATAAAATGACCTTATTGTTTTTTAGGAGGAAGTTCTTCTCTGAACCAGGAACCTAAGGACGGCACATTTCTGGATTGGATCCAAAGCCTTCCTTTTCCCTTGAATTTTGCGACGAATCCTTCTCCACCTAGAAAGAAAGACTTCCAGCCTCCGAATTTGGTGATCTCGTATTGCAGACCTTCTTCGAAAGCGACTATATGTCCTGTATCTACGATGAATTCGCCTTCTACATCCAAGACCTCGATCCCTCCATAGCTGGAAATGACGAGAGGTCCGTTGCCTGAAAGTTTCAAAAAGAACAAAGACTCTCCGCTAAAGAATCCTTTCAATCCTTGGAACTTTGTATCTATATCGATCTTCGGATCGGCAGCGAGAAAAGAACTGGATTGCACAAATACAGTCCCATTCAAATCCAACTTTTCCACATCACCGGGAAGAGTGGGAGCAAGAAGAACTTCTCCTGCTTGTGGAGCAGTGAATGTATTCATCCAAAAGGATTCTCCTCCTAAGAAGGCAGCCTTCAAGGATTTGAACAGTCCTCCTTGCTGAGCCTTTGCAGTTTGTATTTGAATATGGGAACTCATGCTCATGAGCGCGCCAGCTTCCGCCTTGATCGACTCACCGGAAGAAAGATTTACCTTAGCGATGGAGTAAGAAGGTTTATATAATAATTGAATATTCATTTTTTATCCTAGAGAAATCGATTACACAGGCAGAAGTCTAGTGAGCCAAGTGATGAAACCGGAAGGCACTCGACTCTGTATCCAGAGAGTTCCATTTCCGGAGAAGTTTGCGACAAGACCTTCTCCACCAAGCAATGTGGATTTCCAGTTACCGCCGGCTCTTCCTACACTGAACTGCAAAGAATTTTCGAAAGCTACGATATGTCCTGTGTCGACCGTGTAATTTCCTTGTACTTGGATGGGAACGATCGCACCATACGAACTTAAGAAAGCCTTACCACTTCCGGAGACCTCGAGTAAGAAAAGACCTTCTCCTCCGAAGAGAGAACGAAGCCCTCCGAATTTAGAAACGACTTGGATGCCTGAGTCGGAAGCTAAGTAAGATCCGGATTGCACCATCACACTTTTTCCGTTTAAGTCTAGTTCGATGATATCTCCAGGAAGGTCAGGCGCGAGCCCGATCTCTCCTCCGTCAGACGGAGCGGTATACGTATTGAAGAAGAAAGATTCTCCTCCCAGAAATTTTCTAGCAAGTGCGGAAAGAAATCCGCTGCCCATCTTGGTTTCGACCTGCATTTTGGAGCTCATGTAAACCATGGCTCCCGCTTCCGATTTAATCGATTGACCCGGTCCCAATCTAAGTTTCAATAAGGAGAACGAAGGTTTGTGAGTAATCTGATATTGCATATCCGAGAGAGTTTGGAAAATATTTTCTGAACCGTCAATTCGATTACAGATCTTTCTTTTACTACTTTATGAAACATGTACTGATCACAGGAGCGAACCGAGGAATCGGCTTAGAACTCTCCACACTCTACGCAGAAAAAGGATACCAAGTCATCTCCGCCTGCAGAAAAGCATCCGAACCATTACGAAGGATCGGAGTCAAAATTTATGAGGGATTGGACCTAACACAAAGCCAAAGTTTTGAGTCCTTTTCCTCCTTCTTATCCGGAACCAAGATAGATATCCTGATCAATAATGCGGGAATACTGATCCCGGACAATCTAGAGAGTTTGGACTTCCAAGAATTGGAGACTCAGATCCTGGTAAACGCGATCTCTCCCATTCGTCTTACAAGACTTCTTCTCCCTAAAATTTCTTCTGGGGGAAGGATTGCATTTATCACGAGCAGAATGGGCTCTATCGGAGACAATTCTTCCGGAGCATATTATGGATATAGAATGTCCAAAGCCGCATTGAATGCGGGAGCCGTGAGCCTGGCAAGAGACCTCCGCCCCCAAAAGATGGCGGTTGGCATCTATCATCCGGGTATGGTAGCCACAGAAATGACCGGCAGACAGGGCATTCCCCCCAGATCCGCAGCCGAGGGACTCTTCCAACAGATCGATTCTCTTACCCTAGAAAGGTCCGGAAGATTCTTTCACCAGAACGGGGAAGAGTTACCATGGTAAAAAGGATTCTGTCTCCCTAAAACAACACTGTTGTAAAAAAGAGACAGAAGTACAGAAATTTCTTTCTGATTATGTCTAATCGGACTGGAATCAACGCGTACACCCCTTCTAAAAACGTCTTTTTGCACTGCACCTGGCATAGATATTGCTTCTATAGTCCTAAAGGGTTATTTTTTCTGATCGAAAAAACAGTCAGAGAATAAGAGGCCCGGTGCAAAGCGAGATACGGACCCTGGTTCTTATTAGAACCGGGACAGGAAACCGATGAATTTCACGGAACATAGAAAAACATTAAAAGAAACAGTTAGAATTAAGGGTATCGGACTTCATTCCGGCAAGGAAGTGAATCTGATTGGACATCCGGCACCTGTTGGAACCGGAATTGTCTTTGAATACCGCAAGGGAGAAGACAAGGCTTCGATCCCTGTGGAATTAAGCAATGTGGTAGATACAAGTAATGCCACCACATTGGGAGACGGACTGCATAGAGTCCAAACGGTAGAGCATTTGATGGCGGCCGTTTTCTCCGTTGGGATCACCGATATGATCCTAGAAATCGACTCTGTAGAAGTTCCTATCATGGACGGATCCTCCCTTCCTTTCTTGGAAGCTTTCGAGGATACTGGCTATACGGAATTTGAAGAATCAATAGAACCTATTTATATCAAGAATCCCATGTGGGTAGTGGACGGAGACAAGTATCTAGTCATTCTCCCAAGCCAAGAGTGGAAGGTGACCTACACCATCGACTTCCCTCATCCCCTCCTCAAAGGCCAAAACATCACGGTCAACTTAGACAGAGACGTCCTAAAAAATGAGATCCTTCCCGCAAGAACCTTCGGCTTCCTCAAAGATGTCGAAGCTCTGCAAGCGAGAGGACTGGCAATGGGCGGGTCCTTGGACAATGCGATCGTGCTCACGCAGGATGGATACTTGAACGAATCTCTTCGCTATGAAAATGAATGTGTCCGACATAAGATCCTGGATCTGGTCGGAGATCTTTCCATTGCGGGAAGACCGATTATAGGACATTACCTTGCTTCCAAGGCGGGTCATGCCCTAGACGTTTCTATGGCGAAACTCGTGATGAGTTCCGAAACAGGGAACGAGCTCGGAAAATACAAAAGCCGCAGGATTCCCCTCTTCAAAAGAAAGGCAGCGGTCGTATAATTTTTGTTTGGATCCGACCGTTGAAAGCCGGTCGGACCAACCCCTATCCCTCTTTATAAAAGACTTGTCGATTCAGAAAACTCGGTTTATACAGCTTGCAAGCAGTAAAATCGATGAACGGCACCAAAAGAATCACGTACCAAGGAATTGTCGCCTTTCCGGGAAGATTTTACGGCCGTTGCGTAAAGATAGGTACCAAGAGAAGACATCTCGCTCACGGGGCCTATATTCACGAATCCCAAAAACCAGAAGAATTATCCAAACTCTCTAAGGCTCTCGACTCTTCTAAGGTGGAATTAAAATCCATCATAACCAAATTAAAAGCTAGAGAGGAAGACAAGGAACTCAAAGAGATCTTAGAGACCCAAGTTACAATTACAGATGATCCTGGGCTTCAGGATTCATTTCGAAGTCGGATCAAGGAATACAACGAGAACGCATTTCTAGCAGTCCAGAATACGATCAATGAACTCACGGATAAATTCACAAGATTGGACAATCCTTTCTTCAGAGAAAGATCGGACCATTTCCAAGATATATCGAATCGAATCTTAGAAAATCTTTTAGATAAAAAAGAAGAAGTCTCCTTTCTCGCAGATCAATCCGAAGATGTGATCTTAGTCGCGAGACAGATCACTCCTTCTCAGATGATCTTAATGGACAAGAGTAGGATACGAGGAATCGCAACCGATCTGGGTGGTAAGACGGGCCACATGGCCATCCTTGCAAGAAACTACGGAATTCCTACTGTAGTTGGTCTTAGGGAATTTTACAGAAACGTAAACGACCTAGAGTATGTTTTTCTGGACGCAGACACTGGCCAGATGGTCAGAAATCCGACCATCGAAGAAGTAAAATATTATGGTGCTTCATCTCCATTGTTCGGAGAAGAAAAATCCTCTAAACCCAAAAAGGCAATCACCAAGGACGGAATACGCATCCGTTTAAAATGCAATTTAGAATCGGATACTGACTGCGATATAGCAAAGAAAGCGGACGTGGACGGAGTGGGACTCTTTCGTTCCGAATCCTTATTTTTAAAATACCAGGACAAGAACGTATCCGGAGAAGAACAGTTTTTAGCATACAAACGGATCGCAGAAGAAATGGATCCGAATCCTGTTTATATCAGAACCTTCGATATAGGAGCGGATAAATTTTCTACAGGCGAATTTGAAGAGAATCCGTTCTTAGGAAATAGAGGGATTCGATATAGTCTCCAGAATGTGGATTGGTTCAAAGAGCAATTGAACTCCATCTTAAGAGCCTCGGCTTACGGAAATCTTAGCATTCTTCTGCCGATGGTAACTAGCGTCGCAGAGATCAGAAAGACAAAAGCGATTTTAGAGGAATGCAAAAGAGAACTTTCCGCGAAAAAAGAAAAATTCAATAAGAAGATCAAATTGGGAGTGATGGTAGAAACTCCCTCTGCAGTTTCTTCGATGGATGTGCTGGCAAAGGAAGTAGATTTCTTTTCGGTAGGAACAAACGACTTATTGCAATATCTAATGGCGGTAGATAGAAACAACGCTAACGTTTCAAATCTTTACAACCCATTTCATATTTCTTTCTTAAGAGCTCTTTCTCAAATCGTAGAAACTGCTTGGAAATATGAAAAACCTCTAAGTATCTGCGGGGAGCTCGCCTCCGATACGAATTTTACGATTTTATTATTAGGCTTAGGATTCAGAGAACTCTCGGTAGCACTTCCTTTTGTGAGTTCCATCCGAAAGATACTCGGCTCGGTAGGATTGAAACAGGCAAACTTCTTATTAAAGAAGATCATGGATCTTTCGGAAGAAGAAGATTACGAAGCCATTGAAGCTTTTCTATTTAGCAAGCACTTAGAATAATTAGAAAGAGATCAATAATCCAAGCTTAGGAATAGAAAAGGATCCTGCTCCAACTTCTTCTCTTGTAGAAAAAGAGGACCAAAGGATTCTTTCGGTTTTAGAAAGTTCAAATAGGATTGCTTTTCTGTACGAAGGAAGAAATTTCCTCGGACCTGATTTTCAGAATTGAACTCGGAAACTTTTTTTAGAATCGAAGGAAGGTTTCTATCTTTTGAATTAGATCTTGAGAAAAGAAGAAGGAAATTTCTATCCTTCCATTTTCCTTGGAGAGAAAATCCTTCTCCCTCAAAGAATTCTGAAAATATGGAATGCCTATCTTCTTCTTCCAATCTCTTATAGAAGAAATTGTATTCGGAACCCATGACTTGCGGTAAGAATGCATCGAATCTAATTCCGGGAGCATCTTCCCAACCTTGCGTAAGGCAGATTCCTTTTTTAAAATTCGGGCTGAGCCCACTCGTCTCAATCTCAAGATTCCCGTTGCGGAGGCCAAGCTCCGCTCTTGCAAAAATGAATCCCAGATTTAGGGGCGAAAACTCTCTGATCCTGGAAAAGTCCCAAACTTCTTTCTCTTTCAAAGGTGAAAAATACAGATTGTCCAAGGCATATAAGTCTGAGTGACCGTAAGGCTCGAATATACTAGGTTGGGTAAGAAGAGTTTTCGCCATATATTCCGAATATCGGCTAACTCTAAAAATCAGAAGGGCAAAAAAAAACCCCGAGGCTTAACGCACCCGAGGCTTTTCTTGAAAATTTAGCCTTTTTAAGGCTTAGATCTCGCGTATTAAGGAAATCTTATTTATCCGCAGTGTAGACCTTCTTGATCTTATCAGCGTATTTTTCAGCGATCACATGCCGTTTCATTTTCAGCATATTGTTCAGCTCGTCTCCCACTTCGAAAGGCTTGGAAACCAAGAAGAATGGTGTCACTTGCTCAAAAGATTTGAATCCGTTTTTGGAATTGTTTAGAGCCTTGATCTCTTTTTTGTATAGATCCACTACCTTCGCGTTGTCGATCAATGCGTCTTTGTTAGAGATATCGACTCCGTTTTCCTTAGCCCACTCGTCCAATTTCTCGAAATCAGGAACAATGATCGCTCCCAGATTTTTCTGATCCTGGCCTATGATCATACATTGGCTGATATATGCAGACTCTTGGAGTTTGTTCTCGATAGGAACCGGCTCCACGTTTTCGCCACCGAGTAGGACCACAGTGTCCTTAGCTCTTCCTGTAAGAGTCAGGGTATGTTTGAAGTTGATCATTCCCATATCGCCGGTATTCATCCAGCCGTCTACGAGAGTCTTAGCGGTAGCTTCATCGTTCTTGTAGTAACCTTTCATTACCTGAGGACCGTTCACAAAAACAACGCCCTTACGGCCTAGTTTTCCTTTTACGATCTTACCGTTTGCGTCGATCTCAGTTAACACTTCATTATTATCATTTCTGATCTGAAGATGGGTCTTAGGAACGATGGAACCTACGGATCCAATAATCAATTTTTGGAATGTTCTTACGGAAAGAACAGGAGAAGTTTCCGTCATACCGTAGCCTTCCAAAACATTGATACCGATATTGTTAAAGAACTCATCCACATGGCGAGGAAGAGCTCCTCCTCCGGATATAGAAGCTCTCAGTTTTCCACCGGTAGCAGTTCTGATTTTGGAAAGAACGATCTTGTCTAGAGTTGCGCTATTGAAGAATACTCCGAGTCCTGCTATGATATAGAGAGGTAGGCTCAAGAAAGAAAGTTCTGTAGAAGCAAAATAATAAGCAGCAACAGAAGAAAGAACAGTCAGAATAAAAGGTCCAGTCAGAACCAATTGAACTAACATTAGAATTCCGTAAAAGAGGGAATAGATTGGATTTCTTCCATGATAATCCACTTCTTTTCCGGTCAGGAAACGGACAGCCGCGTTCTTCTTATCAGAGAAGAAGTAAGCAAGTTTGAAAAGCCCTCTGCGAAGTGCAGGAGTTTGGCTAGGATCATTGATCCGAGTATAGATTCCGTTATAGATATTTTCCCAAAGACGCGGAGCAGAACCCATAAAGGTAGGCTTCACAGTCGCGAGGTCTTGGCGAAGATCTCTTACGTTTGTATAATATGTAGAAGCACCGATGCTAATGCAAACATACTCTACAACTCTTTCGAAAACGTGCCAGATAGGAAGAATGGAAAGAAGTCTAGCTTCCGAATTGATCTTCAACATAGGAGTTACGTTCAAAACCTGGTGCATCATATTGGAATGCTTCAGTTGCACTCCTTTAGGAAGACCAGTAGTTCCTGAAGTATAGATCAAAGTGAAAAGATCGTCCGGATGGATCGCAGCAACTCTATCTTCTGTCTTACGAGAACCGGATGCTCTCAGCTGTTTTCCCTTTTCGATCAGATCATACATTTTCAGAACCCCAGGAGCGCTGGAATCCTTGTCCATTAGGATAATGGTTTTTACTTTTCCGAGCTGGGATTTGTTTCGGTTGAATTTCTCCAGCATCTTGTCGTTTTCGATAAATACAACTTCTGCTTCGGAATGGCTTACGATATAAACGATCTCCGAGTCAGTGATATCAGTTCCTCTCGGAACATCTGCCGCTCCAGTAAGAATGATAGCGCAGTCGGCGATAATCCATTCTATTCTATTGTCCGCAACCAGAGCTACGTGGTCCCTGGACTGGATGCCTAAATCGATTAATGCTTCCGCAAGATTTAAACCGTTTTCGTATAACTCCGAATAGGTGAGAGGCAAATAATTCTTTTGAGCATTCTTATAATAAAAAGCAGGACGATCTTTAAATGTATCCGCTGCCTCACGAAACAACTGGGCGAGATTCTCAGCCATGAATGGAAATTCTCCTGAATGAAAAGGGGTAGATGAATAAGTTCCGGAAATAGCAAACCGAGAACCTATTCCACCTTAAAACTAAATGCTGGGAGATAAATCCTTTTTTTTCGAACGGTACGAATAGAGATTATTAATCAGTTGTTATGGATAAAACAAGATTTTAAGGCGATTCAAGCCAGTTTTTGAGCCTACCGGTCAAAATTGGTAAATCTCTCTCGGAAATCCCATATTGGAAATGCAGTTTCTTTCCTGATTTGCTAAAAACGAATAAAGCGGGCTGCCCTTCTATCTTTAAACCGTTTACCAATTTCCATTTCGGGTCTAAAAGGCTCGGATATTTCATTCCGAACTCATCCGCTGCCTTTTTGATCTCAGGAATTGTTAGATCGTCCTCGGTATTTACTCCGAAAACGACTGTATCAGTCCCTTTTAACCTTTGTCGTAACTCCTCAACCACCGGGACCGCTTTTTTACATGGTTCGCACCAGCTCGCCCAAAAATCCAGGATCACTAATTTGCCCTTATCTTCGGAGAAGGAATGGTTCCTTCCCTCCCAGTCTTCCAAGCTTATCTGGTATAGAAAAGGCTGCTCTTCCGTGCGGCATTGAATTAGGCTGAAAAGCAAAAAGCAGATCGGAAGAAGGATGAGAGAAACTCTCTTAGAAGACATGATTCCAAGATACAAAAGGAAACAGAAGCTACAAGTAATTTACTAAGGAACTCGATTCCTCGCTTTCACCTTGCCTCGGAGCCAGTCGGAAATAAATTTGTATTAGAGCTGATCCCTTGGAAGAGAATCGAATCTATAATTACTTTTTTAGTTTTGAGGAATTCCAAGCCTATTTGGAAGGAAAACATTTCCTTGGGCTCGGAATTTCTTCTCAGCAAGATGCGAATCCATCTAAGGCGAATATTCCCAAGGTTTCTCTTCGTTATGATCCAAAGAAAGGCCTCCTTTTAAAGACTCTCGGGGAGAAGGAACCGAAACTTTTGCAGGCAAACGAATGGTCCGACTCCGTTTGGGAGAGAAAAGAGGATCTATTCGAATGGAAACCGAATGAAACGGACCTAGTCTATTTCCAAGCATTGGATAGAAACAGATTGCATCTGCACTGGAAATCCAATCTAGAAATTCCTTTTTCAGGAATCTTGGATTCTAAAAAGAAAGGACTTTGGGCGAGACTCTTCGGATAAAGGCAATCATTTCTCTTTTATAATATAGACCTTCAGATTCTGTCTTTCACCGACAATTCGTAAAAAATCTTGCCTGCCTTACTTCAGCTTCAGCAATTTAGAAAAAATCTTTTTGGTTTTTTCTGCAGAAACAGTTCTTTCAAACTTCTTCAAGTTCGGTTTCTTAAATTTTCTAGGTTTTTTATAATATTCTAAAATTGAGTTCTTCCATTCGGTTTCCGAATCGGGAGAAAGATAAAGACAAGAGTCTCCTCCTATCTCCCTAAAGACTTCCAAGTCGGAAACCATGCAAGGAAGAGAGTATGCCAGCGCTTCTAAGAGTGGAATCCCGAACCCTTCATAAATGGAAGGAAATAAGAATAGATTCGCATTTGAGTATAGATACTGTAATTCCTCTTCCGTTGCAGAATCTATCCAATGCAATCTTTGGGCCTGAGCTGCCTCCTGGAATTCCTGCAAGAATTCGGGAGATTCCCAGCCAGCCTTTCCGGCATGCACCCAAACTCCTGGAAATTTAGGATTTTCCTTTTTTAGAGCCTGATACGCCTTCCAAAGGATCTGATAATTTTTACGAGGCTCCAAAGTGGATACTGTCAAAAAGAAATTCTTCGGTAGCTTCTTAGTTCTTTCTGTCGGCGCTGATCTTCTTTTTACGATCTCTTTTGTAGAATAGCCAGGATATACGATCTCTATCTTTTCTTTCGGATAAGAATAATACTTTTGCAATTCTCTTGCTGTGAATTCAGAATTCGCGAGCACGAAGTTTGCTCTTTGGATGCTTCTTCTCAAATAGAACAATTGCTGCAAACGAGCGATAGGCCTCATCGTTTCTGGAAAACGATACGCTACAAAATCATGATAAGTCAAAACTCCAGGTATTTTATTCGGTAGGAATAAAGGAAATACCTGTTGTGTCCCCCAGAAGAGATCTATTTCAAATTTACGGATCTGAAAAGGAAGATATAGCGCAAAGTATATACCACCTTTCTTAGCGAATGCTCCCTCACCTATCACCGTCTTTATATTCGAATTCTTTAATAGTTCAGAATATCCTTCATGAATCGGTCTATGTGAAAATAGTAGGAACTCGAAGTCCTTATCCGAAGAAAATCCTTTCAAAACGGATTCAATGAGTTTTCCGACGCCGGAAACAGGAGTCGAAAGAGGTCTCGCATCGACTGCAATTCGAAACACCTTATGGGTTTTGCTTTTCTTTTCGCGCAAAAGACCAGCTCCCTTACCAGCGTTCTCTTACGGAAGATTGTAATGAGACTTGAAAATCCGTCCAAAATTCCTGGACTAACTCTTTCTTACCGGCAATCAATCCAATCCCAAGCTTCGAGGTTAAGAAAGGATACTCCTTTCCAGACTTGATCTCTATATCCAATCCGCCTGAGGCCCTAAGGATAGCGAGCCCTCCTGCGACATCCCAGTCATTCTTGGGACGAAGGGACAATGTCATCGGAAATTTTCCTACTGCAACTAGAGCGAGTTTATATGCAATCGATCCCTTGGGTTTTAGAAGAAATCTTTCTCCGTATCGAATATTCTTGAAGAGACCATCTCTTGTCTCTGAAACGGAGACTAAAACGGAATTCGGTCCTTCTTCCTTGCTTTCTTCTAAATATTTAGAAGTAATATCCCAGGAGATTTTGCGGTCTTTATAAGAATTTTTTAATATTTCAAATCCGGATCCTATCCCTGTTTTTCCCCAGAAAAATTCTCCGGTGACAGGATTCATCACGATCCCAAAGGTAAGTTCACCCTTCTCCACGAGGCCTAGGCTAATTGCGAATTCAGGATTCTTAGCGACAAATTCTCTTGTACCGTCAATTGGATCTAGGATCCATATCCGATCGGATGTTTGGTCTTTAGGGGAAAAGTTGGATTCTTCTTCTGAATAAACGGGATCGCCTAAAAGATTTCGGATCCCGTTCGCAATGATCTCATTAGCACGAAGATCCGCTTGGGTCAAGGGATCTCCTTTCGATTTTTCCATCACATCGAAATCCGTTCCGTAGATGGACAGGATTTCGTCTGCGGCTTCCAGAACAAGTTTAGAAACGGTCTCCGCTTCTTCCGGAAATCGCATTATAGAATGATTATTTTCCGCCGGGCTGGCCGGTTTTCTCGTCTCTGTGAGGCTCTTCGTCCAAATTATCCGGACGCACATAAAACACTTCATTGATCGGAGTTTGAAGATAAATCTCCGGATCCATTAAGTAACTATAATATACAATATACGTTTTGTATTTTACATATACTCCGAAGGTTCCCTTTTGCGGCTCGTATTGAATGGAATCCGCCTTGAGATCCTTGATGTATTCCTTATAATCCAGATATTTGCGGTGAAGACTATATTTCACTGCAGAGAGAAGGTTCTTTTCGAGAGTTGCCTTCTTAGCGGAATCGGAGATCTTTCTGTTCTTATTGAACTCTTCGATCTTATTAAATTCCTCTACTAAACCGCTGACCTTGCCAGCAAACAAAGGACTCGCCAAGCAGATTGCCAGGGCCAGTATTACGATCCGTTTCATTGTTTCTCCTATGTTCCTGAATATAGTATCGGTATTCTCAGGGGCGAACTTTCCCCCCAGTTATAATTTCTCTAAGGGAGTATATGCAAGGAAAAAGTTTTTCTCAAGCCCCCCGAACCTTATTTTTACTTTCCGGTTTTTTCCGGTTCCCTGCACTGAAACCACGATTCCTGCCCCGAATTGAGCATGCTTGACCCTATCGCCTTCCCGGATTTCTGCCTCTTCTCCCAAGGGGCTGCCGGAATTTTCAGGCGCAGAGAAAGAGGTTTCCTTTGCCTTCGGTTGGTAATTCTGGTAGGCGCCCGCCGAGGCAGTGGGAGGTCCTTCTGGTCGTCTCACCCCTTTACGAGAAAGAGCTCCTTCTTCGCCGAAACATTCTCCTGGAATTTCAGGCAAGAAGCGGGAAGGAATTCTAGGCTCCACCTTGCCGAATTTTCTGGAGTTCCTACAATAACTCAGATAAAGCTTTTCTCTCGCTCTCGTTAAAGCCACATAGAAAAGCCTTCTCTCTTCTTCCTCACCTTTTGGTTCTTCTAAACTCATTAAATGGGGGAAGGTTCCTTCTTCTAAACCCGTGATGAATACTGTCGGAAATTCCAACCCTTTCGCATTATGCACTGTCATGAGATGAACATAGTCCGTGAGCTGAGCGGAGTCCTCTTCGGAAGTCAAAAGGCTGATCTGATTTAGATATTCTTCGAGATTCGGGGAATCTTCTCTAGTTTCGTATTCTTCGATGGAGTTCACGAATTCTCTCACGTTCTCCACTCTGGAGATCGCTTCTTCGTCATGGGAATTTCTCTCCATGTATTCCACCCAACCGCTTCTTTCAACGATCTCTAACGCGATTTTAGAGGGAAGTTCGCCTTTTTCCTTTTTCTCGATCAAATCTTGGAATAGATGATAAAGTTCTTTTGCCTTGCCTAAACTTGCTTTCTTCAAAGGAAGACTTGGATGTCCTATCGCCTCTAAAAATGAGATTCCTTCTTTGATAGAGAATTCTCTGATTTTTTCGAGACTTGCCTCACCGATGCCTCGGGGTGGAGTATTTACAATCCTTAATAAAGAAGTCGAATCTAATGGATTTGCGACCACGTTAAGATAAGCGATCATGTCCTTGATCTCAGCACGATCGAAGAACCGAAACCCTCCGAAGATCTTATAAGGAATTCCTGCAGATCTCAAACTTTCTTCAAAATATCTAGATTGTGCGTTCGTTCTATAGAATATCGCGAAATCCTTATATTCAGCTCCTCTTGCGGAACCGGATCGGACCTTTCTAACCGTATCGTAAGCTTCTTCGTTCTCGTTCTCAAACTCTGAAAGAGAGATAGTCTCTCCTTCTTCATTGTTAGTGAATAGTTCCTTATCTTTTCGATCGCTATTATTAGAAATTACTTTCGAAGCAGCTCGAATGATTCTGGAAGTGGATCTGTAATTTTCCTCCAACTTCACTACGAATGCATTCGGGAAATCCTTTTCGAAATTTAGAATATTCGAAATATCCGCGCCTCTCCAGGAGTAGATGGACTGATCATCGTCCCCTACCACGCATAAATTACCTCTCTCTCCGGAGAGAAGTCTAACCAAAGTATATTGGGTCTTATTCGTATCCTGGTACTCGTCTACCATGATATAATTCCAACGATCCTGATATTTCTTTAGAAGCTCAGGAAATTCCTGGAATAGTTGCACAGTGCGTAAGATCAGATCTCCGAAATCGAAAGCTTGGTTCTTTTTCTTTCTCTTCTCATATTCTTCATAGATGGAAGAGATCATTTGAGAACGATGTGAGAAATTTTCCTTTCTCACATATCCGTCCGGATCGGTCATCGAATCCTTCCACGAGGAAAAGATCCCAACTAGAGAAGAAGGCTTGTACTGCTTAGGATCTTCGTGAAGATCCTTGATCACCTGCTTAATTAGAGATTCTTGTAATACGGAATCGTAAACCGTGAAACCTGAATTCATTCCCAGATAGGAAGTTTCCCTTCTCAAAATATACAAACAAAGAGAGTGGAATGTCTTGATCTGGACATTAAACGGCAAAGAAGGAACGAGATGGCTCACTCTCTCCTGCATTTCCGCGGCGGCCTTATTCGTAAATGTCAAGGCGCAGATGGAATCTGTCCTTCTGTTCAGAATTAGGTTCGCGATTCTATGAGTGATTACCCTGGTCTTTCCGGAACCTGCTCCGGCAAGAATCAGAACTGGCCCTTCTAAACGAGAAACCGCAGCTGCCTGCGGTTCATTCAATCCTTCTAATAGATCTAACACGGAGAGGCCTAGAACCGGTAATCCCCGATACCGAATACGAATTGGAACGCATGGTCAGATTCGTATTGAGCGAACGGTGCCCAGAAGTTTCCCGTAGGCCTTAATTTCTGTGCGAAATAAATACGCAAAGGAAGAACCGGGATCTGGATCCTTAAACCGACTCCCCAGGAATATCTCATTCGATCAAAAGCAACGTTATCCGCCGAGAGAACAAGTCTAGCCGGGTTATTCAAGTCGTCGTAAGTGACGTCCGCCTTACGTCCGTTTGAAGTATTGAAATTGTTTTGGATGTACCAACCAAGCGGATTCGCCTGAATGGCCGCTTCTTTGTTCTTATCATAATTTTCGAAATAGTCCTTCTTGGTCCCTGTGAAACGGTTCACCTGCTCATACAAGGCTCCTCCATCTAAGAAGACAACCAACCAAAGTAAGCTAGGCTCGATCGGGACCCGAATCTCTGAATCGAATAGAATACGGTTTTGCGCACCGTCTCTCCATTCAGATGGGAATTTAGGATCGTTATAATACCAACCTCTCAAGGACTCATAACCACCGATAATGAGTAAATCCTGCGGATAAATGTATGGGTTCTGCACTGGGTCCTGGCTCTTAGATCCGTGCAAAGGAGCCCTTTGAAAAATAAACGTATTAGAAGATCGAAATTCTTGAACGACTCTCCATCTACGAAGTGCGTTGTTTCGGATTAAACCTCCGAAGGTAAAGTCGAACCAAGTATGATAATACTCTCCAAGGACCCTGTACTGGTCGAAGTGGGACGTTCCTCCTAAGAGCTGACCCACGTTATCCACCTGAAAGAGAACGTCGAATCCTCTAGTAGGAGCAAATACGTTGTCGCGGATATCGTAAGAAATACCGTTCGTAACCTGGGAGCGGAACTGCCAACCTCTCCTAACGTTCGCAAGTACCGTATCCGAAACGAGAGCCGTCGGATTTGAATAAGAATAGAATGCAGGAGTATATCTGTGGAAGTGAGTCCAGTTCGTTCCCAATCTATGTGCGAGTCCAAAGGTCAATCCCAAACCATTGTTGTCGTATGTAGCATTCTCCACGGTAGGCGCAGTCGTGCTATCCGAGATGGAGATGGTAGAAGTGGATCCTAGAAAGATCGTCCTCGAGAAGTAGAACATGGAAAGAGATAGAGACCATGGAGTATCATTCATCCAAGGCTCTGTCCAAGATAAAGTAAAGGACCTACGATACGGACCAAACTCCAAACGACCCGAAACCTTTTGCCCGGTTCCGTTCAAGTTGTTCTCTCCAATCTCAGTAAAGATGGTAAATCCGGTGATCGTTCCGTAACCACCACCCATGGAAACCGTTCCAGTCGGCTGCTCTAACACCTCGATCACCAAGTTCATCTTGGTATCGTCCGAACCGGGTCTCATGTTAAAGTTTACTTCCTTGAAGTAACCTAAGTTAAAGATCCTTTCCCGAGATCTGTTGACTAGAGTGGAATCGAATAGATCTCCCGGTTTAAATAAAAGTTCTCTTCGGATCACCTTATCCTGGGTTTTCTTATTTCCCTTAATGATCACGTTCTCGATCTGAGCAAGGTTGTTCTCTCGAACGGTAAAGTCCACATGCACGAATTTTCTTCCGCGCAGCTCGGGGTTCTTATTATAAATTTCTCTTAATTTACGAATACTTAATTGTCTATATTCTTCCTCGCAGATCTTTCTTTCCAGATCTGACCGGCGCGAATAACAGTTCTCATAGTATTGCAAACTCTCTTCGTCTAAGGAAACCACCTTACGACGAGGAATCACCTGAGCGAAAATATGCCCTTTGGAACCGTAGAGCTCGTTAATCGCTCCCCTATCCCGAGAGAATACGGTCTCGTCAAAGATCTCTCCAACGTCCTTTTCGCTATAATCCAGAGTTTTCTCTAATTCAGCGACGGTAAAGAGAGGCTTTAATTTATCTTTAGGAGTATCGATCGGGTTATTTTCCTTGTTCAAGAAAATAGGCCTGCCGTCCGGATCCGTCGTCATATCATGATTAACAGTATATCCGTTAAAATAGTAAACCTGCCCCTCATAGAGCTTGATGTTTACGATAATCACCCGTCGGTTTTTCTTTTCCGGATTCTCCCAGTGAATCTCCCAGTTTGTTCCCTCTCGAATGATCTCAGAATCCAAGTAACCTTTGCTTCGAAGGTAAGCTTGAACGACTTCTTTATCTTTTTCGAATGAACTTTCTTTGAAGTTTCCACCTTCGAACAATCCTTCTTCCTTTAGGTCCATGATTCCTAAAAGTTCAGAAGTCTCGACAGTCTCGTTTCCGTAGATATTGATCTTTGCGACAGGGATCTCTTCTCCCTCGTCAATGATGAATCGGACTCTCACCAAGTTGGTTTTCGGGTCCGGCTTTCCTAATTCTACCTTAACGTATGCAAGAAAGAAACCTTCGTCTCTATACTTTTGGAGAATCAAATCTCTAGACTTTGCCACTTTCTGAGGAGTGATTACCTCGTTCTCTTTCAGAGGCATCTTCTCTCTTAAGTCTGCGGGGAATACTTCGTCTGCTCCCACAAACTCCACGTCCTTAACGCGAGGACGCTCTTTTAATTCTACTAGGATGCGGACTCCGCCGTCGATTTCTTCTGCTTGGATATCTATGAAGTAAAAGAATCCGGAAGCAAAAAGTGTCTTTAAGTCTCTATCGATGATTCCGCGAGTGAGAGTCTTTCCCACTTTCAGTTCGATCATTGCATCGATTTCTGGATCGGGAGTGTTCTTGTTCCCTATAAATTTGATCTCTCGAACGATCTTACCGAAGTAATCGCCTTTCTTAGAGAGCAATTGGGATATTTCGCCGGAGAAAAAGAAGGAACCCGTTAAACAAAATACGGCGAATAACTTACTGATCTGTGCTTTTCGTTTCAAGAGTCTTTTAGAGATCGCCAACAGGCCTACTTTACAATTTTATAGAAAGCTTGTGGTGATGGATTATTTACTCACGAGGTCTTTCGATTCAGGAAAGCGAATCACTGACCTCCGGGCTGACGTACCATTGCAAGATTAAATCTTGTAACACCGGCTTCATTCACTTTATCGATCACTTTTACAATTGTTTGGTAATTTGCTCCGCCATCCCCGCGAATAATTACTCTATTTTTACTCGAGTCCTTCTTGTCCTTGTCCTCACCACTGTTTGCGCCATTGAAGATCTTGATCTTCTCTGTTAATTTTTCTAATGGGACCGGTTCAGTATCTTTATCAAGGAAGATCTTGCCGTCTTTATTTACAGTGATAACTAGTTCATCTTTCTTCTTTTCCTGAGCGGAATTAGAAGATCTAGGGAGCTCCACCTTGATCACAGTGGCTTTTTCTAAAGTGGCGTTCATCAAAAAGTAAATTACGATGAAGCTAATAACGTCGATCATCGGAGCAAGCTCGATCTGGCCTGCTCTTATACTCCCTTCTCCCCGACTCCACTTTCTAAATTTCATGATTATTTCAAAAACCTAAGTGCTTGCTCGGAGAAACTCTCCATTTCAGCGATCGCATCTTCTTTTCTTTTTTGGAAGAAGTTGTGAAAGATATAAGCAGGAATTGCAACCCCAAGGCCCATAGCAGTAGTAATCAATGCCTCACTGATCCCTACCTCTGCTCCTCTGGTTCCGGATCCTTCTGCGAAGGAACGAATGATCCCTAATACAGTTCCTAATACCCCAAGTAAGGGAGAGATCGTTGCGATAGTCGCAAGAGGAGAAAGGAATTTTTCCATTCTCTGGATTTGATTCAATCCTTGTGTAATAAATTCATCATCTACGGAAGCAGCACTTCTCTTATACTGAGCAATTCCAGCTTGCAAAACCTGAGATACAGGACCTTGGCTCAGACTGCGCATTAGATCCGCTGCAGAATCTAAATTCTTTTCTCTTAAGAGATCTTTCACTCTTCTCCAATCATCCGGAGAAATGGACTTCCAACGAGAGAAGAAGATCAGCCTTTCAATGATGATTGTAAATCCTATAATAGAAACAAGAAGGATCAAAATAGGGATGGTTTCCGGTGGAATAATGGAAACCAAAGAATCTGTTTTAGCAAGGATCATGTGGGCTTAGGTTCTCCAAGGAGTAGGGTTTCCAACTCGGCTGTCCCTGCCAAACGATTTTTAAAAGGAATGCTTTCTTTTTGACCGTATGGAAAAATCCATCCAGTGAAAATGCGAGAAAGGCGGCATTTTATACCGCCTTTTTTTTCAGCAATTCCTTCGCGTGATTCAGAGCGCCTTTAGATATGTTCTGACCCGAGATCATCCTCGCAAGTTCCAAAGTCCTCTCTTCCATTCCCAAGAATTCTGCATCGGAGATTGTTCGACCGTCTTTCACATGTTTGCTCACTAAAAGATGGTGATCTGCTGCTGCTGCTATCTGTTGCAAGTGAGTTACCAGAATGATTTGATGCGTTTTGGATAGAGCTCTTAGCTTCTTGGCCACATCCAAAGCAATCTCTCCACCCAGACCGGAGTCAACCTCATCGAAAACTAAAACTTTTCCATCAAAATTGGAACCTAATACGCTCTTGATGGCCAACATCACTCTCGAAATCTCTCCTCCAGAAGCTATCTTGCGCAAAGGCCTAGGCTTTTCTCCCGGATTCGGACTGAAATAGAATTCGGCCTGATCCAATCCATATTCATTTACTAAATAAGATTTTCCTTGTGCTTCTACTTCACCTTCCGAACTGGTTTCCCATCGAAGGACCACTTGCAAGCCGGCGCCTTGCATGCCTAAGACTTCTAACTCGGACTTTAGCTTGGTTTCGAAGCGATTTAAGACTTCTCTTCTCGCTTTAGATAATTGCAAGCAGAGTTGCGTCAATTTGTCTGCCGCTCGTTTCTTCTCCTTTTCTAAAGAAGCTTTAGAATCCAGATTCTGCTCCAAGGCTGCCAATTCGTCTTCGGCCTTTTTCTTGGTATTTAAGATCTCTTGAATAGAAGAGCCGTACTTCTTCTTTAACTTTTGAATGAGGTCTAGTCTAGATTGCACATGAGAAAGCCTCTCCGGAGAAAAGAAGACTTCTTCTTTCTGGTCTTGTGCACTGGTATTGATCTCTCGGATCGTTACATACACTTCTTTGAGAGAAGAATCTATTTCTTCTAAAGAATTACTTAATGTTTTGATCTTATCTGAAGCGGCGAGTATCTTAGGAAAAGCACCTAGAATAGAAGATTCACTTTCTTGCAAGTACCCAGTAATAATATCTAGGTTCTCTGCCAGCTTTTCTCCATGAGTAAGAAGATGTTCTTCTTTGCTAAGCTCCTCCTTCTCTCCTTCTTTCAGATTCGCTCCGTGGATCTCCTCAATTTGGTATTGTAAGATCTCTCTCTTGCGGTTCTTGTCCGCATGATTCATCTCAAGCTCTTCTAACCTTTTTTTCAGGCTTTTGTACGTAAGAAAACCCTCTCTCACTTCTCCTCGTAGAGGAACAAGGCCTGCAAAAGAATCCAGTATGTCCAATTGCTGAGTCTTATCCAACAGTAAGATCTGATCATTCTGATTATGAACTTCGGAAAGTAATTCTCCTAAGCCTCTCAGCACTTGCACAGAAGAAAGAGAATGATTGATCTGGATCTTAGTTTTTCCGTCCCGGGAGAATTCTTTTCGGATCACTATGGAATGCCCGTTCAGTGGAAATCCATGTTCCTCCATCCAATGCTTAGCACTCGGATTTCCGGAGACATCGAATGCAGCTTCTAGACAATATTTGTCCGAGCCAGTACGGATATCCATGGTACTACTCTTGCCACCAAGCAAAGAGGAGATTGCGTCCAAGAGTAAGGACTTACCAGAACCGGTCTCTCCTGTAATCGCAGTTAGGCCGGATCTCAAATCAATTTGAGCGGAATCGATCAGAGCAAAATCTCGAATAGAAAGCGTTTGAAGCATAGAGCCCCCTTATTTATACCTTAATATTCGTTTACTTGTTAATTTTTGTAAACTATTTTTTTGTATAGTATTTTATTTATTTTGCTCTATCTCCAATGAAAGAGCGAAGGAGTATTTTAAAGAAACTTTACAAACAAGTTTCTTAGGGAATGCAAAGCGCGAAATGGCTCTGAGACTGCGCTGAATCCACAGAAATCGGATTTTTGATTGCGTGATTCGTACGAGAGGAAAGAATAGGTTTCGATTTTCTCCTCCGAAGGACGAGCATGGCAAAAAGCTTTAAACAATTAGACGCCCAGCTCTCTGACTACATCCGCAACCGTTCCCGCATCTCCGTTCAATCCTCTCGTATGAACTCCAAATTGGAAAAGTACGTTCTGAGAATCCTAACGGAAGTTTTGGAAAAACTAGGACAGTCCAGATATATCGAAATGCTTTATACCATCACAAAAGAGATGGCGATCAACGGAGTGAAGGCAAATCAGAAGCGGGTCTTCTTCGAAGACTTAGGATTAGATATTCGTAATCACGAACATTATGATAAGGGCCTAGCTCAATTCAAAGAGAACTTCTCCGAGAAGATGGCGGATGAATACGGAAAACGCTGTTTGGCTCGGGGCGTCTTTGTCAAAATCAATATAATCTACGCTTCCGAAGGATTGGTCGTCGAGGTCATAAACAATACTCCCGTAATCGAGATCGAAGAGGTCCGTATGAGGGAGAAGATGAGAAAGGCAATGGAGTACAACGATATTGCCGAGTTCTACATGGACAATATGGATAATACTGAAGGAGCGGGACTAGGGATCGCTCTTATCATGATCCTTCTCAAGAGCGAGAATATTGATCCGAACCTATTTAGGATCCAAACCCAAGCTTCTGAAACTGTGGCTCGAGTAGAAATCCCGTTCTCTGATAAATACGTAACCATTAGAAGTAAGGAAATCAACCAAGTTGGAAATCACAAATAAGACTGCCGTAGTCACCGGTTCGGCCGGAGGCTTAGGCAAAGAAATGGCGATCCATTTCGCCAAATTGGGAGCCAATATCGTATTATCCGATATCTCCGGGGAAAAATTAGAAATCGCTAAAAAAGAGATCGAGGCATTGGGTACGAAAGTCATCGCAGTGCAAACGGACGTCTCCAAGGAAAAGGATGCAGAAAAACTGATGCAAGATGCAGTCTCCGCATTTGGTTCCGTAGATATTGCGGTTTTGAATGCAGGGATATTGAGAGACGGTCTCCTCGTTAAGGCTGACAAACAAACCGGAAAGGTAGCGTCCAAGCTTTCTTTGGCGGAATGGCAAGCAGTCATCGACGTAAACTTAACAGGAGTCTTCTTAACTGGTAGAGAAGCTGCCGTTCAAATGATCAATAACGGAATCAAGGGAGTGATCATCCCGATTGCTTCGGTATCCATGCACGGAAATCCAGGGCAGACCAATTATTCCGCTGCCAAAGCGGGAGTAGCAGCTATGACCCGCCTCTGGGCCAAGGAACTCAGTCGATATGGAATCCGAGTCGCAGGAATCGCTCCAGGATTCATCGCTACAGAAATGGTAATGAAAGACATGAATCCGGAAGCCCTCAAAAAATGGGAGGCTCAAATCCCAATCGGAAGACTGGGAAGACCGGATGAGATCGCCAGCACCGCTGTGTTCATCGCTCAAAACGATTTGGTGGACGGAGTGGTTTTAGAAATATCCGGAGGGGTAAAGATCTAATTCGCTTAACGTCTTAGGGAATCCGCATATTCCCTAAGACACCATTCCGCCTTCCATACTTTTGCCTTCAATTTTCAATTTTTCTAATCTAATTAGTCCTAAAAACCGGTTACAGCCTTCGGTAACTTTAACGTTGAATTATCTTTCTCGTAAATTCAAAGAATCTAATAGTCTTCTCGCTTTATTTCTAAATTAGAATATAGAATTTTTCGTTTTTTTAAAGAATCATCTAAGAAATATGCAAATATAATAAAACTCGGCTGTTTATATTTATCTTAAGCGGTCGAGCAGTCTCATTGATTGAAGATTTAGGTAATAAATTATTTTATTCTCAATTCCATAATTATATCATAATTTACACGAATTATAATTTTACAAAAATTTGAGATTCAATTCGTAAATCCTTGTAAATTTCCTAGGATATAGTAGAATGGATTCAAATACAACAGAAGGCAGACTATGGCAGCCCAAAAGTTAGACATTAAAAAAACTCATCTGGACTCTACTATCCGCGGCTTGAAAGCGGTAGCGCATCCAGACAGATTGAAAATATTACTTCATCTTTCTAAAAAAGAACACAGCGTAGGCGAGTTAGTTGATGCGTTAGGCATCAGCCAATCAGCAGCGTCCCAACATCTAAGCAAAATGAAAGAAGCCGGATACCTAGGTAGCAAAAAAGTCTCTAACCAAGTCTTCTACTCGATTAAAGACGCTAAATTCAAAGCTTTTGCAAAATCCTTACTTCAGATCTTTTCTAAGTAATATATGAACTGCGGGGGTTCGACAGAACCCCTCTTACTCTTCCTCTTTCCTTAACAAAGAAACGTAATCCGCTATTGCGGTTTTCAAGTCAGTAAAACCTTCCTGATAGCCAGTCTCCAATAATCTTGCAGTTTCTGCTTTCGTATAATATTGGTATTTTGCCTTCAATGTCTCCGGCATTTCCATATATTCTATGTTTTCAGGCTTTCCTAAAGCGCTAAAGAGTGCTCCAGCAAGATCGTTCCAGGTTTCCGCGACTCCCCTTCCCACATTATATAAACCGAATTTATTTTTCTTTAATAGATGAAGACTGATCTTTGCTGCATCCTTTACATAAAGAAAATCTCTTTTCTGCTCTCCGTCCTTGTAGTCGGGTCTATAGGATTTAAAAAGCTTTAGCTTTCCTTCGGATAGGATCTGCTCGTATCCTTTTAGCACAACCGACCTCATATCTTCCTTATGAGCCTCTCCGAAACCGAAAATATTGAAATATTTCACTCCAGTGATCTTATCTAGGAATCCTTTCCTTTGAGCGTAAAGATCGAATAGATGCTTGGAATAACCGTACATATTCAGCGGTTTTAGCGGATGAATATCGGACTGGTCATCATAACCGAATTTTCCATCTCCGTACGTGGCCGCAGAAGAAGCGTATAAGAATTTCACCTTCTTGCGAAGCGACTCTTCTGCAAGGATCTTGGTGTACTCGAAATTATTTCGGATCAGATAGGAAGCATCCGTCTCGGTGGTAGAAGAACAAGCCCCTAAGTGAAAGATATGAGTGTAATCCTTTACGATCTTTCCCTTCTGGACTTTTTCTAAGAATTCTTCCTTTTCAAGATAATCGGAATATTCTAGATTTCTAAGGTTCTTCCATTTAGAAGAAGTTCCTAAATGATCCACAACCAAGATTTCCGAAATTCCTTTCTCGTTCAAAAGACGAACGATATTGCTTCCAATCAACCCGGCCCCGCCGGTAACGATCACACGTTTCATCGACATACTCTCTCCATTCGATCAAAGCGAATCAATTAGTCTACCAAATCTAGAATCCACTTGCTTCGTGATTTTTGGATCTTCCTCCAAAACAGGAGGGTACCAATCTTTTAATCTTGCGTCTATGATGATCGGACCGCGAAATGAAATATGATTTCTCACAGTCTCTGTATCCCCATATATATCTGCTGCAGGTTCGAATCTAGTAAACACATTCCAAATAAAGTCGTGATCTGATCGAACCGCTTCTTCAGAACTATCTACAATAAACACGAAAGAAAATCCTTTCACGATGTCTTCTTTCAAGAGGGCTTTCGCTGCGCCATCTCCTCTCTTGAATTTAGGTCCAGAGACGACTAAGGCTCCCGGACAATATAGTTTAGGAAGCTTGAATTTAGGATTTTTTAATGTTCCAGTGATCTTCTCTTTTAGTTTTTGGGTCTTAGGTCCTACGCCTAATAGAACCGCCTTACTTCCTTCATTCACCTTGGGTCCGGTATAATCCAAAGTGTCCTGAGAAATATTTGAGAAGATATGCAGATCCGTTTCCGGTTGAAATCTTTCAAGAGCAGCTACGAAAGTCTTTCTGAAATCTTGAAGAGGAACTTCTTGGTCCGTCACTACTAAGAACTTAGTAAGAGAAAGTTGCCCTTCTCCTAAAATACGAAGAGCACCCATAAAGGCTTCTTTCTTATATCTTTCTTTGACAATGGCAGCAGCGAGAGAATGCACTCCGGATTCTTCGTATGCCCAGACTCCTTTTACCTGGGGCATCACAATCGGAAACATAGGGGAAAGAAGATGCTGTAGATACTCTGCAATCCAATGATCTTCCTGAGGAGGACGTCCTACAACTGTGGCAGGCCAGATTGCATCCTTTCTAGCGAAGATTTTCTCCACTTGAAAAACAGGATAATCATGCTTCAAAGCATAATATCCATAATGATCCCCGAAAGGACCTTCCGGCTTACGGATCTTAGGCGGGATCTTTCCGATCAGAGCAAAATCGGCGTCCGCAACGATCGGCAAAGAGCTAAGATTTTTCTTTCTAGTAATCTTTAAACGCTCTCCCATCAAAAGAGAAGCAAGTAAGAACTCGCTAATCTCTTCCGGCAAAGGAGCAACTGCGGAGATCGTTAGTGAAGGAGGTCCACCCACATAAATATGAGCTGGCAATGCATTACCTTCTGCCTCCGCCTCGGAGTAATGGAATCCCCCGCCCCTATGGATCTGGATATGCATCCCAGTCAATTTAGGTTCGTGAAATTGGATCCGATACATTCCGAGGTTTCCCTTTCCGGTCTTAGGGCTCTCCGTATATACTAAAGGAAGAGTAATGAATCTACCTGCATCCTTAGGCCAGGATTTCAAAGCGGGAAGAACATTCAGATTTTCTAATTCCGTTTCTAGGACGGGAGCCTTTGTTACTTTGCGAAGACCTACTTTAAGAGCAGTCCAAGCCAAGGATCTCGCTTCCCAAACTTTCTTAGGAGTGGGAGGCATGAGATGTTTCGCAGAATATGCTAATTTTTGAATAAACTTTTCTGGCTCTTCTCCAAAAGCAATTTTGATTCGATTCTCAGAGCCATACAAATTCGTTGCTACAGAAAAAGGAGATCCCTTAACGTTCGAGAACAACAGAGCCGGGCCTCGTTTAGCTACTACCCTTCTTTGGATCTCCGCTATCTCCAGAATAGGATCCACTTCTTCTTTGATCTCTAACAGTTCCTTTTTTCGGGAAAGTTCTCGGATAAAATCTCCGGTGGATCGAATGCTCATTTACTTTTCCTTTTAGAAGAAGAGGTCTTTGCTTCCAAACCAGGAAGAATAACCTCTTGTTTTGAAAACGCTTGCTTGATCTTTCTTGCAATGGAAGAAGGAAACTCAGTCTCCAGATCTTTCCATTCGCAATATTTGGTCTCAATAGAAGGACGGATCTTGCGAAAATTCTCTAAGATTTCTTTTTCAACCTTTGTATCTAGTTGGATTTCGGATACGAAACCTTGGATCTTATGATGAGTGATCGTATGCTTGAATTTGATGCCAAGATCGGAGGCACTTAAGTCCCAATGCAGAACTGGATCCGGCTCATATGGATTTTGTCCCTCAAAGGAAAATGGCAAGGAATAGATCGTTTTAAAGAATCGTCTTTCGGGATAACGTATTAGCAGGATCCCCTGCTTTCCTTTTAAAACATAGAATCGGATATTTAAAGGAATTTCCTTTTTCTTCTTTTCCGTTTCAGGAATACTCTCCTGAACCCCATTTTGATAAGCGATACAATCCGTTTGCAAAGGACATTGGGTGCATAAAGGTTTTGGAATGCAAATCCTTGCACCTAACTCCATAACTGCTTCATTATGGTCGCCTGGAAAGTCCTGGTTCAAAAAAGAATCCGCAATCTTCTGCAACGTAGAATCCGCTTTCGGCCCCGATTCTCGAAACATGACGAGTCTAGAAAGAACCCTCTTAGCATTTCCATCTAAAACAGCAAAAGGTAAATTATAAGAAATAGATAAAATTGCCCGAGCAGTATAAGGACCGATCCCAGGAAGTGAAAGAGTTTCATCCAGAGTTTTAGGAAACTCTCCATCAAACTCGTTCACTAGTTTACGAACTCCCGCTAGAAGATTCTTAGCTCTGGAATAATATCCAAGCCCTTGCCAATAGCGAAATACTTCCTCTTCCTCTGCAGCAGCAAGATCTACAGGGTTTGGAAATCGATTCATGAATTTTTCGTATAGAGGAAGCATGGCAGCTACTCTTGTTTGCTGCAGCATGATCTCGCTCACCCAAGTAGAGTAAGGAGTACGATTCTTTCTGAAAGGAAGATCTCTCTTTTCTCGGACGAACCAATTTCTGAGCTTGCGGTTCGTATTAGGATCGAACTCATGGACCTCTTGATTCGGATCTTTTCGTTTCAGACCTGCGGACATGTATCTGACTATCCAAGCCTTTTACTCCAGGGAGAAAAGGAGTTTTTCGGATGAGATTTATGGGAATTCCTACAAATTGTCTGGGGACTCCGGCTTCAATCCGGTTACGCTACTTAGATTTCTTTTCATCTGTTTGTAGGAGATCCTACTCACTGCGGAATCCTTAAAGGAGGCTTTAAATTCTTTCTCCTCAAGAGTAGAAAGTTTATCTTTTTTGAATAGATCTCGGATCTTAAATTCTTCGATCTCTGTCTTCCAACCTTTCTTGCGAGCCTTCACTTGGTTCCAAGGACAGATCTCTTGGCAGATATCGCAACCATATACCCAGCCATGCAAAGAATCCACAGTCTCGGATCTATCTTCTATGGTTTTATAAGAGATGCACTTACGAGCGTCGATCCGATATGGTTCCAAGGCTCCGGTGGGACAGGAGTCGATGCAAGCTCTACAAGTACCACATCTATCTTTAGCAATAGAAGCCGCGTATTGCAAAGGAAGATCCGTAAATATCAAACTGATAAAGAAAAAAGATCCGTACTCTTCGTGAATGAGATTCGTATTCTTGCCGATCCAACCAAGACCTGCTTCTCTAGCTAAAATTTTTTCAGGAACAGGAAGAGAATCCACTCCCTGTCTGAATTTTTGATTCGGATAATTCTTGCGAAGAAAGTCCAGTAAGTCCGCGGCCTTTTTGCGCAGAACGGAATGATAATCTTCTCCCATTGCGTATCTAGAAAAACGATATGGGAGATTGAGAGCATCATATTCAGGATCATTGTACAAAGCACCCAACGCGATCACTGATTCAGGTTTGAATCCCAGACCTTCCAGTTCCAATCGCAGATTCATGTTTTTAGGAAACCAATCCATCTTTCCATGACGGCCTTCCTGTACCCAATGCAGAATATTCTCTTGATCGGATTTCGGAACGAAAGCCTTTGCGACTCCAAACAATTGGAATCCGTTCGCACTTGCAATATTGCGAAGATCACTTAGAAGTTCTTTACTTTCGAGAACCATACTCGTACACTTTCATTATGCAAGAAGGAAAAGAAACATCCTTACTTTCTCTTTCGGGAGGGATTCCTCTCGCAGAATTATTAGAGGCCGCAAAAGAAGCCGGTCTCGATCTTCCTAAGGAAAGGACCCGTCCATTAGGTAGGATCCTTCTTGCTGGACTCCTCGGAGCTCTTCGTGGATTTTCAGAAAGAAGACTTTCTCCATTCCTTCCCACACATAAACATATCTTCAAAGAGATCGCAGAGGAACTTACAGAAGTCTATACTTTTCTTTCTGAGGAACCAAATGAAAAACTCGTCCTACAAGAGGCATGCAATTTCGGGATCAAGAAAGTATATCACTTAGAATGGAAACTCTATTCTTCTCACGAGCTATTCTAATTAAACTGCAAAGAATAAGATCGCAGAGAAAGAAACAAGTACTACCGCTTCCAGCAAACCCGCCCCGAAATTCTGATCTCTTTCTATTTCTTCTTTCAGAGTAGAACCAGGCAGAACAACCCAATCCGCAAAAAAATGCAAAACAGGGATCACGATAAAAGAAAGTCCCAGATCCAGAAGAAGTAAGATCCCAGTATGCCATAAGGATTCGAATTCTCTGAATAAAGCGCGAGTCAATAAGATCCCTATCGCAAGAAGTGCACCTGCAAACGCAACTCCGGCAGCAACATTCTGTTTTTCTTCTAACTCTACTCTAAGCCTGTAAGGGATCCATAGTTTATAATAAAATGCGAATAAGATCATTCCGATCTGCCCAATCGAAAAGAATATGATCGAAAGGATGGAACCGATAAGAGTCTTTTCCAAAACAGGAGAGACCGCAAGCCCAAGTCCGTTCGGAAATACTTTCTCCCCTATGTCTCCGTTCAGAGCAGCAGTAATAAAGAATGCACTGGCGATCGTTCCACCAAATAGTACGGAAGAAACTGCCATATTACGTTTTTCATATACTTCTTCTTGCGCGTCTATTCCACCTAAAATGAGTCCATCATTGATTTTTTGGGAGATCAACAGTAGAACTACTCCTAGAAAGGAGAACGCTGCCACTTGGAATAGATCGCTTAAGAAATCGTTCCCGCCTCCAGGATGGGAAACGATCGTGATAAAGATGACGATGATGCCTAAATAATATCCGGAAAGATTTAAGGCAAGAGCGCTATTGTCGGATTTGACTAATTCCTCGTCCAATTTACGAGGCTCCGTCCAGTCCTTGATCTTTTTACCGATATAAAAGATGAAGAAACCTAAGCCGAAGAAGGCAAGGTCCTTTCCTAATACAGAAAGATATTTCCAAACGAAATCCATGCCCGCCAGCTTACTATGGCAGGGTTAAAATTTCATAGCCTTTTTCTGTGACTAAAATCGTGTGCTCGAATTGCGCAGACCACTTTCCGTCTCGAGTGGTTACAGTCCATCCATCCTTTTTGGAGAAGATGACTTCCCAAGTGCCTAGATTCACCATGGGTTCCACTGTGAACGTCATGCCTGGTTCTAATTTGGTAAGTTTACGATTGGAACGATAGTGAGGAACTTGAGGTTCTTCATGAAAACCTCGGCCGATCCCGTGACCCATTAGATCACGAACGATCCCGTATCCTTTCGGAGTCAGATAATCGTCGATTGCATTTGCAATATCGCTGATCCGATTGCCGGGCTTAATCTGCTCTATTCCGACCCACATTGCCCTTTCTGCGTCTTGGACTAGACGCTCTACTTCGGGACTTGCCTTGCCTCCGACAATGAAGGTCCTGGAGCTATCTCCATGATAACCGTCCACTATCGGAGTCACATCCACATTCACGATATCCCCGTCTTTCAAGACGTCGACTGCTTTCGGAATGCCATGGCACACTACTTCGTTAATAGAAGTGCAGACAGACTTCGGAAAACCTTTATATCCCAGAGGAGCAGATTTTCCTCCGTTCTTTTTCGTGAATTCTTCGCAGAGATCGTTAATAGCGAGAGTACTAACACCCGGTTTGATATAACCGGATATATAGTCCAGAAGTGCGGCGGCTAATTTGCCGGCCGCCCTCATTTTCTCGATTTCGGTCTTGTTCTTGATGTAGATCAAGACTCTCTTAGAAGTCGGTTGGTCTAACCGTAGTGCGTTTGTTCGCCTCGGTACGTTTCAGTGCATCGTCGATCAGTCCGTACAGCTTTTCGTTTAAGCCGTCGACTGCGTCTCCGGAAGTCATAAAGCCTTTAGATTTGATATAAGCTTTTACCTTGCTTGCGACGATGAGGGTATCCTTTTCAGCGCTTTGAGCCATGGAATTCTTCCTCTTAACAGTAGTTTTCTTTTTTTGTACCATACGAACGAGCTTTGGGAGCTTCTCCTTATTCTCCATCCCGAGACTTTCCGGAACGTATCGAATTTGACTTAAGATACATTTCCAGAGCCCTCGAAAAAAGGAATCATTTTCGGATTAGCTCTCAATAATTTCATTCTTTTCTTAAAAACGAAAAGTTGTACTCCATGAAACTATTTGCATATCGTATAATACAAGTGGGAACGAGACATATTGGGGAAAAAATCCTGGGTCAAGAAAAAAATCATCCCTTTTTGACCGCCTCATTCTGAATAATCGTCTGCACTAGAGAAGTCTCTAGTCCTAATTTCTCCGCGATTGTCTCGGGAGCCCAATGGAAATTATGAAATAAATTTAAGACAGTGGCCTTTTTACGAGTTACTAGAGGATCTTTCTCCGTTTGTTTTCCAGACTTACCGCTTCCCGACTTGGAAATATTTGTCTGTACTACATCCATGAAAGTAGAAAGCTTCTCAAAGGTGTCTTCCGCTTCGGTTAACAATCCTTCTAAGTCTTCCTTAACGCTTAGAGCACCTTCTTTCATATCATCTAATCTCTGTTGAAGAGTGCTGATCTGTTTATGACGCTCTCCTAGTTCCGACATTAAATCTTCTATCTTGTCGAACTTAGCTTCTACGGAAAGGATCTCTTCTTTTCTTCCTGCAAGTATTTCTAATCTATCATCAGTGCGGCGTAGAGTCTCGGCGACTTCCTTCTCACGAGTCTCAAGTACGGAGATCTCTTTCTCCATCTCGCGGATCTTTTGAGCGACCTTGCCTGCATTTTCCTTATGATCCTGGGAATCCTCATCCAACTGACGGATCTCTTCTCGAACTGCGATCACTCTTCCTAAGCGATCTTCCAGATCCAAGAAGCGAGATTCCATCTCGAAGGCTCTTTCTCCCGCTTCTACAAGTTTGCGATGAGTATCGTTCCACTGAGAAGATTCTTCCATCATTCGGCCGAATTCTTCTTTTAAGGCTTCGGCCTTCTCTTCTATAGAAAGTATTTCGGCTTCTCTTTCTTCTGCCTTGGAAATACGAGATTCCAGGTTGTCCTGCAAATTGCGAAGACGGCTCATATTCGAGTCCAGATCCTCGTAGATCTTTTCGGAATGATTTGCGTCCTCGAGTCCTTCTTTCATTTGAGAAACGAATTCTTCGGAACGTTCTATGACTTCTTTTACTTCTAAGAAGAGCGCGGAACGTCTCTCCGCTTCTTGCATTCTTTCGGAAACATCATCCACAGAAGAACGAAGCTTTTCCGCCTCTTCTTCCAGTTCAGTAAATAAGGATTGCTTCGCATCTCGGATCTCTTCCAAATCCTTGCGCAGATCCACTTGCAATATTCTGTATTCTTTCTGAGCGATCTGGAATTCTTCTCTTCCGGTGCGTAGGAATTCTTCGGAAGAAGTTTGGGTCTCTTTTAAGAGTCCCTTCACTTGGTTCTGGAAATCCTTCATCTGTCCTTCGCTTTCTTTCAATCCGGAAGAAAGAGCATCTTCCAAATTGCGTTTCACGTCGGCAAGATGCTTTGCGATCCTATCTTCTAGTTGGCCTAGTTGGACTTGGCCCTTATCTAAGAGTGCTGATAATTGCTTATTGATCTTGGAATCGATAGTATCGTTCAAACGATCGATCTTCTCTTCCTGTCTTTCGAAGAATTCTTGGCCTGATTCTTTCAGTTTTTCTAATACTGTTTTGGCCTGATCGGAAGCTTTTTCTAGTTGTGATTCTGTAGCAGTACGAACTCGATCCGCCTGCATCTCTAGGATTTTTTCGTTCTTACGGATCAGATTCTCCAATCTTTCTCCGACTGCAGAATATTCTACTTTTACTAAATCGACGGTGTTTTGCGCTTCTGCTTTCAGTTCTCGATAACGAGCCTGGAGTTCTTCTTTGACCTCGTCTCCGTCTTTCTTGAAATTCACCTTGTACTTAGAGACAAATTCTTCGATCTTATCCTTTTGCTCGGAATAAGATTTGGAGAATTCTTCCAGATATTCTGCACCTTTAAAGTGGATCTGCCCCAGTCTCTCTTCAAGACCTTTGATGGCATCCATAGTATGACCTTTTTGGGATTGAACTTCTTCTTCCCAAGAACGAGAGAAATGCTCGAACCTTCTGTCCATCTTGCGAAACTCTTCTTCGATAATCCCGCCAATATCTCCCACCTTGGATTCTGCCTCGGAGATAATATCAGCTGCAGAACCTTCTACAGCTTCTCGGATATCTTTTACGTAGGAATCCATTTCCTTCATACGTGTAGAAACCTGGACATCGAAGACCCTTACATTCTCACGGATCTCTTCCCATTCTCCTCTAAAGCGTTCTGAATGGGACGCGTGAAGAGCTCTCAATTCTTCCTCCAAGGAAGAGCGAACTCCTTTCACATAATCGTCCATTTCCTTCATACGCGTGGAAACTTGGACATTAAATCCTCTGATATTCTCTCGGATCTCTTCCCATTCAGTGCGGAAGCGATCGGTATTAGAAGCATGCAGTTTTCCTAATTCTTCTTCGAGAGATTCGCGGATCTGCTCAATTCGGGACCTGGATTTTCTTTCCTCGTCGGAACGGGAGACTTCTAATGCGGAATGGAATTCCTTGAGTCCGGTCAGGATCTCTTTTCTCAAATCTTCTGCTTCGCTACGTAAACCGCTACTGATCCGATTGAATTCATCTTCGAACGTATCGATCTGACGCATGAGCTCGGCCTTGCGGGAATCTGCCTGCTTTAAGAGTTTATTTTCGGCTTCTAGATACTTCTCTTGGAAGATATTGATGGAATCGTTAATTCCTTCCGCCTGTCTGCGAGTCTCGTTTAGGATCTCGTCCCTTCTTGTCAGAGTTTCTAGGCTCATCCCTTCTATCTCTTTACGAATGGCTTCTATTTCGATCCTGACTCCGTTTAAGAATGCTTCCTTAGAATGAATGACCTGTTCTAGGACCTGATCATATTTTTGTAATAGAGCCATTTCGTTTCTTGCGAATGTCTCTTCTAATTTACGATCAGCAAGTTCTGCTTTTTCATCTACTCTTGTTTCTAAACGATCTATCTTTTCGGAAACAGTTAAGAAAGCAGTTTGCATTCTGTCGGTTCTTGCATCCAGATCTTCTTCTTTTGCTTCTACCGATTCGAGAAGGGAACGTATTTCTTCTCTTGCGAGATCTACTTTACCGACAGTGTCGCTGAACAATGATTTGGTTTGAGTTTCCAGTTTTTGTCTGAAAGCCTCTCCAAGTTCACCTAAGCCGGACTCGATTCGATCCGCTTTGGCTTCGAGAAGACCTTCTAACTCAACGATCTTAGAAGCGAGAGATTGTAAAATATCATCAGAACGAAAATTTAGTTTTTCTTGGAATGCTTCCAAGAGGATCTCCGCCTCGGAACGGATCTCCTGGATCCTTGTACCGATTGCATGAACTTCTTTCTTTCCTAACTCAAGTCTACCAAGCCCATCTTGGATGGATTGGGATTCTTGGCGGATATCGGAGGATAAATGAACTACTTCTTTCAAATCCAAAGTGACTGCATTCAAGAAATCACGGTTAGAACGAATGGTATCTAATAATTGCCTGGACTCTTCGTTTAACGCCTTCACATCTTCTGCGAGTTTGCGAGTTTGTTTGAGAGTGATGTCTAACTCTATTCCGGAATCCTTAACGGACTGGACTTTTTCTAACGCAATCTCTTGCAGCTCTTCTTGGAGTTTTCCAGTATAGCGTTTGATTTGGCTGAGCTTATAATTCGACTTGTCCATCCTGCGAAGGAGGATTGTAATGCCTACACTGGCTAAAAAAGGTAAAAGGAGTTCTAGGCCCATATTTTGAGTTTTTAGAAGATTCTGTGAAGAAGCCCTTTCATAGAATTATGTCGCATCAAATGGATAGGAATACTCGAGACCAGGGGAATAAATCAAGAATTATTTCTCAAATCCCCAAAAAAAGGCCTTATAGCGCATTTGCGGCCCTTTACGACCGGGTCATGAGAGAGGCTCCTTACTCGGATTGGGCCTCTATGATTTTAGAAGGATACCAGATTGGCACCGGGAGTTTTCCTCCTTGTAGTATCTTCGACATGGGCTGCGGCACTTGCAAAATCTGGCCTTACCTTCCTCCTGAATCGGAACTCTGGGGAATGGACGATTCAGCTGAAATGCTTCAAATCGCCGATTCTAAGCTAATTAGAGGCACCAGGGTCCAAGGAAGCCTACTCTCCTTCCCCCCTTTACCAAACAACTTTGACCTGGCCTTCTCCATCCATGATACCTTGAATTACTTTTTGGAAGAGGCCCAAATCGAAAGGATCTTCGCCCAAACTTCGGCAATTCTTTCCGAGGATGGGGTCTTCTTTTTCGATGTGAGTACGGAAAGAAATTTTCAAAAAAATTTCCGGGGAAGGACTCTCAAAGAGACTCATGGAAGCACAAAACTAGTTTGGGAGAACGAATATGACCCCGAATCCAGTGTACTAAAGACCAGTCTTCATTTTACCGGTCCGGAAGTTTCCGGGGTGGAAGAGCATTTTCACCGGGCCTATCCATTAGAAATTTGGAAATCCTTATTAGAAGGTGCAGGCTTTACTATCCTAGGGATCGGTTCGGATTATGCTTCTTGGAAGGTTTCCTCTAGGGCGAATTATTGGAACTTTCTCTGCAGAAAAAACTCTAAGTAAAATCCAGAAAGGCCGAATCCTAGAAAGAAGAGGTTTTATTGTTGGGAAGAGCCCGTTTTAGGAGTCTCTCCTAATAGCGCCGAATGCTTATGGCAAAATTAACGATACAAAATAAACACGGAATCGTTCGCTTTGAGAATCAACTTCTGGACGGGTACGAGAAAGTCTTTGATGAAATTTCCGAGCAAGCTTCCAAGGCTCACTTGCAGAACCTTACCCTGGATCTGACTCCTACTAAGAAGATCACTTCTAGCGGGGTAGCCAAACTTCTCACACTTAGAAATCTTCTAGATCATTTCGGTGTGAAATTAGAAGTAGTAAACTTGCAACCCGGTCTTTTAGACGTTCTCAGAAAATTCAAAGTAGATGCAATGCTCCGCATTCGCGCCTAATCTCGGGAAAAGAACTTGCAGGAGAGGAAAGTCCTAAGAGGATAACTCTTGTGGCTTCTCTCCAAGTTACGGATCTTTCCAAAATCTATTCCGGAAAGATCGCTATTTCCAATCTCAGTTTCGAAATCCCAAAAAACAGGATCACAGGTTTACTCGGACCAAACGGTGCGGGAAAGACTACTGCTCTTAGAATTCTAACAGGCTTCCTAAAACCGGATAGCGGTTCTGTATTTTTGGATGGGGTCTCACTCGAAACCGATCCGATTTCCGTGAAACAAAAACTAGGTTATCTCCCTGAATCCGCTCCAGTGTATCCGGATATGAGTGCTTCCGAATATTTGGATTTTATAGGACAGGCTCGAGGATTGGATGAGACCACTCTTAAAAAAAGAAAGAGAGAGGTCTTAGATCTCTGTGATCTAAAAGACCAATTGCATTCTCCTTCTGGATTTCTTTCCAAAGGTTATAAGCAGAGACTTGCGCTTGCAGGAGCATTGTTACATGACCCTGAGCTCATTATTCTAGATGAGCCTAGCTCCGGCCTAGATCCGATTCAGATACAGCATTTTCGAAATATCATTCGTACATTAGCAAAAGATAAAATTCTTCTTCTTTCCACTCATATTCTGTCCGAGGTCGAAGAGATATGCGATCATGTGCTCGTGTTGCATAAAGGAAATCTGATCGCGGATCTTCCGGTTACCGACCTGAAACGAGGAAATTTTATCGTTCTTACCGCAAGAACAAACCTTGCAACCTTAGAAAAGATCTTTGAGAATCAGGATGTAAAAGTAAAACTCATCTCTCTCTTGGAAGAAGGAGCCGAATTCCAACTAGAATCTTCTTCTTTAGTTCCGGAGAAAATCTTTGAGCTCATTCGCTCCGCTCCCTTTCCCGTTTTAGAATTCAAGATCGCAAAGCGTTCTTTGGAAACCGTATTTCAGGAGCTTGTTTCTCCCTAATGCAATCTTTTCACTTGTATCGTTTCTATTCGAATCTATTGTCTGTCTTTAGAAAAGAATGGTCTGCTTACTTCAATACTCAGATCGGATACGTGTTTTCCATCTTCTATTTGTTTTTATCTTCCTTTCTATTCTTCTACGGATTGGGGGAAGATTCTTTCTGGGACAGAAAGGTTGCAGGAATGGAAGAATACTTTATTTGGACCCCTCTTCTATTCGTTGTATTCATCCCAGCTCTCACCATGAGACTTTGGGCAGAAGAAAAAAAATCCGGAACTCTAGAGCTTCTATTCACCTTGCCCTTAGGAAAGTTAGAGATTGCCTTCGGAAAATTCTTAGCTGCCTGGACCTTTTTAGGATTCATTCTATCTCTTACATTACCGATCCCTTTCTCGATTTGGGCAATCGGAGATCTGGATCTTGGGATCGTATTTGCAGGTTATCTAGGATGCTATCTTTTAGGAGGAGCCTATCTGAGCCTAGGAACTCTTTTGTCTTCTTTCGGAAAGGATCAGATCAGTTCTTATATCTTAACTCTTCTAGTTTGTTTATTCTTCTTTCTAGTGGGAACACAGCCCGTATTGAAATTTTTGGGGGGAAGTTTCTCTAGTCTCGCATCCTTCTTATCCCTCAGTTCTCACTTCGAATCCTTTCGATTGGGACTGATAGACGGAGCCGATATATTCTATTTCCTCAGTTTCATTCTAGCGAATCTCTTCTCTAACGTATTCTTCTTACGGAGGAAATATCCGTGAGAGAGTTATTACAGCCCTTATTCAAGATCTCCGATCGTCCTTGGTTTCTCTTTCTAAATGGAATCCTTGTATTCTTTCTTCTGAACGGGATCTTCTCTTCCTTCCGATGTAAGGCAGATCTTTCTCGCTCAGGAAGATTCCTAATCACGGAGAGTACAAAGAAAGTATTAAGCGATCTGGATTCCACATTGTATATAGATGCATTCTATTCCTCCGAGATTCCTGGAGAATACAAATCCAGACTCGAGTTAACGAAAGGACTATTAAAAGAGATCGCGTCTGTAGGAAAGGAAAATGTTTCTCTTAGATTTCATGATCCGGATCATTCGGAGGAAGATTCCAGAAAGGCGATCGAGTTAGGTTTAGAACCTCAGATATTGCAAAGAACTTCGAGAGATTCCGCTTCTGTCAAGCAGGCATTTCTTGGGATCGTGCTCACTCTAGGCCATAAAACGGAAGTCCTTCCTCTCGCATTCTTTACAGAAGAATTAGAATACCAAATATTAAACGCATTACGAAAAATGCTTAGACGAGATAAAGATTCCGGGATCGCACTCCTACGAACCAAAGGTTCTCTTTCTCTCCAAGAACACGATTCTCCTAAGGACAGGATCGGGATTTTTTTCAGACAGATCCTTCCTGCTGAATATGGTCCTATTTCCGAGATCGATCTAGAGACCGAAGAAATTCCAGAAGGAGTAGAACTTCTCTTCTGGGCCGGCTCTGGTCCTCTATCCAACCAAGCCGCTTGGAGGCTGGACCAATTCTTAATGGGAGGAGGAAGTCTTCTTCTTCTTGCCAAAAGCATGGATTTCCAAACAGGAACTAAGAGAGGAGGATTCGGATTACTCAGCGGAGAATTAGCACCGGGGCTCGCTCAAAAAGATCCGGAGTCCGAAGATCTGATCCGATTTTTAGAACATTATGGAATTCGAATTAACCATGATATTGTTTTAGATCCGGATAATTCTCTTCCCATGGGTTCCTTGATCGAAATAGAACCAGGCGTCTTAGGGAAATACCCTTACCCTCCTTGGATTGTTTCGGAACGAAAGACAAACAGTTTGGATCCCGAAAGCCAGTTTACAAAGAACCAAGCAAGCCTTCTTTTCCCTTGGCCGTCTAGCATCACTCTTCTTCCTGAAAAACAAAAAGAGGCAAAGCTCCAAGCACTGGCTCATAGCGGTCCAGATGCAGAAGCAAGAACGGAACCGATTTCCTTAGGAGAAAAGCAGATCCTTTCCGCTCCAATCCGAGCAAACGGAGGCCCATTCATTCTCTCTGCATTGGCCAAAGGAAAATTCAGTTCTTATTTTTCGGATAAAAAGATGTTAATCCCGAAAGGATCCAAGCAGGAGATCCTCGAAACAAAACCGAATCAAGTCTCCAAGATTTTAGTCTTCGGTTCTCCCTATTTGGCATCCGATCTTTTAGCTTTTCCTGAATTTCTAGAAATTTTAAAAAATTCGAATATTCCATTTCTATTGAATTCTATCGATTTATTGAGAGGAGAAACGGATCTGATCCAGGCTCGTTCTAAACAATCTGCCATTCTCAAGATGAAGCCCCTGCCCTTCGGATGGGAGACTACAATCAGTCTATTTCATCTATTGGGAATTCCTGCCTTACTCTCTCTCTATGCGTTCAGAAGGCTTCGTAAGAGGAATAAACAAATCTTATGAAATGGAGGGAACTTTTAGGATCAAATTTGCAAAGGATCCGAAACTATCCAGGGATCAGTCTATTCCTACTGAATCTATTTTTGGGAATCTTACTTCTTCTAGTCAGAGATCCGTTCGGAAAATTTCAAAATACGTATGCAAACGCGGATCCTTTCTTCGATCTGGATCCTGAAAAGATACAAACCATCATTAGCGGAAGAAAGGGCCAAGAAAGCATACTCAATAGAGATCTTGATGGATGGACAGTTCATTTCGCCCAGGACCAAAATGCACCTGGAGACAGGGCCAGAATAGAAGAGCTAATACGCACCTGTCTTTCCATGAGAAAGTTCACTCTACTTTCCGACTCCAATTCACAACCTTCTCCTTTAGAAGAATTCGGATTGGATGGAGACGAGCCAATTTTGGAATTTAAAGATGTCTCCGGAAATTCGCTGGGGAAAATATTATTAGGAGCAAGAGCGCCTAAGTCTTCCGGGACGTACGTGATGGATGAAAAGAATCGGATCTGGCTAGTTAAAGAAAATTTAAAATTAGCAACCGGTGCCGGAAAACAGGATTTCTTCATTAGCCGAAATCTAATCCCTGATTTCCCTGCAAGAGAATTCGTATTAGAAGTGAATGTTTCCAGCGCGTCCAGAGCACAAATGTTTTCCTTAGTCGCAGACGGAGAGAATTGGGTCCTCAAAGTTTCAGGCCAAGAGATCCAAGCAGATCCAGAAGAGGCCGAAGCATTTATCCAAAGCATTAAGAAACTAAATGCGGACGAAGTCATCTTAGATAAAGCGGAAGAAATCCAGTCACTTCCTCCCAAACAGGATTTCAAAATAGAGATTAAGACAAGCACGGATCATTATATCATTTCTCCGATCGGTGTTACGAAACTAGGAAGTTTCGTATTTCGGAAAAAAGATCTAGGATACAAATTGATCTTGGATCCTTGGAATCTGGATCCTATCCTTCAGAAAGATCTCTCGGAATTCGCTACAAGAACTCTTCCTACAAATAAGAGCTTTTAAGTCTTAACTCGGAAGCCAAATCAATGGGTTGACACATAGACCGGACCAAAGTTTCCTTCCTTAATACATCTTTACCAAAAAGGAAATTATATGGCATTGATCGAAGAATTGGATAAACAAGGAAATTTTCTATTTCGTTGGAGATCCTATATCCCAGGTTTCATTCTCCTCCTCTGCCTTTATTCTCTAAAAGACTTTAAATTCCTGAACGATTCTTATGAAACGAATCTCTATTACGTAGCAGTATGTTTTGCTGTAAGTTTCTTAGGACTCGCAGTCCGTTGCTTCGTGATCGGTTATGCACCGGCTCGCACTTCCGGCAGAAATACCAAGGAACAAGTTGCCGATGTAGTCAACCAAGAAGGAATTTATTCCTTGGTTCGCCATCCTCTCTATTTAGGCAACTTCCTGATGTATCTAGGACCTGTTCTCTATTTTAGAGATATTCCATTGACTCTTGTATTCTGCTTATTCTTCGGAATCTATTACGAAAGAATAATGTTCGCAGAAGAAAAATTTCTGAGAGATAAATTCGGGAACGATTATCTGGATTGGGCAAATAAGATCCCTGCATTCCTGCCTAAATTCTCCGGATATGTGAAACCGAAATTAGGCTTTTCGATCCGCAATATACTCAAGAGAGAATATCCGAGCCTTTTCGGGATCGTGGTAATCTTTGTATTATTCGATTTCGGAGCAAATTATCTAAACGGATTCTTCTCCTGGCAAGAACCTTGGGAAGCGATCACTGAGCCTCAGATCTGGGCCTTCGGCGCCGGAGCTGCTTTCTACGCGACCATTCGTATCTTAGTTAAAACTACGAAACTATTGCAGGTTGAAGGAAGATAAATAGCTTTCTATTTTGCTTCTCCGATCTTTCGGAGAAGCCTGAAATCAAGCGCCTGCAGTATATTCCAAATACGCCTTAAACTTCTCACTATCCTTGGTGAGAAATACGGGCGTAGGATATTCCCTTTTCAGGGGAAGAAGAGCGAAGCCTTCATCGTAAAAGACGATCTTTTCTACTTCGCTCAATTTATAACTGAATTCTGAATTGCTGGCTTGGAATCTAAATCCGCCCGGGATCTCACGGATACTTCCCTTGCCCATTCTTCTAAAACCTTTCAAGCTTTCAGGTTTTAATTTTTCTTTTAAGGATTCGTACGGCAATCTTCCGGAAAGATCCAAAAACAAGATCCCTTCCATGGACCATTCCGCTTCTTTAGGCGCAGAATGAATTTCTTCCGGCTGAGTATGTACCTCTCGAACCTGTGGTTTCGGTTCTTCTTCCCAAGGGCGAGTAACGATCTCTTCTGAAGAAGTCTTCTCGTACATTTCGGATCCTTGCAAAAAGGTTTCTTCTTCTTGTCTTGGAAAAGAAGGACGGATCTTTCTCTCTTCTGCAAATGCCAAATCCATCTGAGCGTACGTTTCTGTACGACTTGGCTTCTTCATAGAAGCAAGCGCATCCTGGGAAATTTTTTTCTCTCTATTCGAAATGGAATTCGACCTGGAAAATCCGCCCGAGCTCGGCTCGGTTTTGGAATTAGGTTGGAAGGACACGTAAATAAAACAGAGAATTCCCACCAAAATCAGAGCTAAGGCAATATAGAGCATCATTATATGTATCTATCAAAATCGCGGCTTTCTGAAGCATTTTTCGGAGGGTTTTTCTCCTTTACAGATTCCTGGCGCGGGTGAGGCTTCCTTGAAACGTAGTTTTATGACAAAGCCAGAAGGAATTTCAATCAGAGATATTTTATTCAAGGTGGGGTCCGCCATTTTCCTAGGCATTCTAGTCCTCATGTTGATCATCATGCTTTTAAAACCAGATGTGGAACAGGCCGGATTGGACATGCTCACAGGCAAGGCCAATATCAGTGCAGGTAAGATCGACGGATCTGACGTTCCCATGGATTTTTTCAATGCCGCAAGAAGACAATGCTATATGTATTTCGGCGGACAAGGTTCAGAAGGTCAATTGGCCGAATGTGCCTTTATGATCCTCAAGAGATTTCATATCCTGAATAAACTTGCACAAGGTGTCGGTTATACCTATTCGGAGGAAGGAATTCGCCAGGCTCTCTGGGAAGAAGCTCAAAAAAATTCCAAGAATTCCTACCGCGGAGCAGGATATTCTGAAGAAGATTTGAAGAAACCGGAACAAATTTACCGTCAACTTCTTCAAGAAGCCCCGCTTCGTTTTCGGATAGAAGCCACCGTGCAACAAACCGTTCAGCAGAATTTTTTACAAACCGATCTTCGTCGTACTGACGGAGAATTGGAAGTACAGTCCGAAGCTTCCGGAGCTAAAATTGATTTGGATGCAGTAATTTATTCGGAAGAAGATCTTGCTAAATTGGCCGAACAAAGCCTGGAGCCTACAGACGCTCAATTGCAGGAACTCTACCAGAAAGAGATCGCAGATCCGAATTCTCCGAAAGGAAAAGACGGCAAGCCTCTACCTTTCGAGGAAAGAAAAACGGTCCTAAGAGGGAAATACAAAGTAGAAGCCCGTAAAAACGCTTTGGAATCCGTAAAAGCAAAACTAATCGCTTTACAAAACGAGCCTGACGGCTTACAAAAAATCGCAAAATTCTTGGGCAAGGCGCCGGTTTCTTTGAGAAACAGACCTCTTGGAGAACTGAAGAAAATGAGTTCTGGTAAGGACAATTTCTCTTTGCTCTCCGATGCGAAGTTCCTACAGGATCTGAGTACCCCAGGACTTGCACAAAAGAAGAATATCGGACCTTATAGGGACGGAGACAAATACGCGATCGTTGCCTTCTCCAAACTTCAGTTCGGAGCATCCGATCCTTCTTTCTTAAGAATTAGAGATTCTGCAACTGTTGTCAGCGGAATATTAATGGAAATCCCTCAGTCTTTAGAGAATGATATTACCGTGGAACGTTTAGCGAGGTCCGCTTCGGAGGAATAATGCAAATCCGCGCCGAGTTAGTGAATCCGTTCTTGGAAGCAGCCACAATCGTCTTCCGAGACATACTGCAAACAGATTTGATCCGCGGTAAGATCGGGATCAAGGACACTGCCGAAACCACCCTGGAACTCGCGATCATTATCGGAGTTCTTGGAACTTTCAATGGTGAAGTTGTGTACGGTCTGAACTATGATGCGGCCTATAAGATCGCTAAAAAACTCATGCCAGGCATGAGCGATGATGATATCAAAAACGAATACAAAGACATATTGGGAGAGATCGCAAACATGACCACGGGAAATGCGATGAATATTTTCGCAACTGCAGGTCAGTCTATTGAGATCACCGCTCCCAATATCGTAGACGCAAAAAATGAAACGATCAAGATTCCTAAGAAGCAAGCGCTTGGGATCAGCCTCTTTTCCAAATTCGGAAAATTGGAAGTGAACGTTTCCTTAACTTAAACTTTAAACTTTCTTAAAGATTGCTCTTTGCGAGCATTTCCATTTCTGAACGAAGGGGAGAATACACTCCTTCGGATTCAGAAACGGTTTTATCCAAATATTTGCGCAAGAATCTCTTGGCCCATTCCCCTTCTCCGGCCTTATAGCTTGCCTTGAATAAAAGATAGGCACCCAATTCTTTTTCTTCTCTCTGTCTCTTGAATTCTCTGGAATTTTGATCTTCTGCATTCGGAAAAGTCTTACCGAAACGACTCCAGAAATCCATCAGATATCCTCTGGCATCTCCATATCGGCCGGAACGAAAAAGCATATCGCCTAATTGCAAAAGAGCTCTTGAGCGAAACTCTCCGCTTCCTTCCGTAGCGACACGCAATAGAACTGCTTCCGCTTCTGTATTCTTTCCTTGAGCTCTCATGGATCTCGCAGACTCTAGAGAAGTCTTCCATTTGGAATCGTCTTCTTCGCCGGAGCTTTCTACTTCTTGGGCCTTAGGATCTTCTAATTTAGATAATTCTAATTTTGCTTGGGCGCTCGCGCTCCCTTCTGTGGTGGCTGCTTTGTTGAATTCTTCTTTAGCGGCATCTTTTTGCCCGTTCCTCAAACGCAAGAGCCCTCGATCGAATGCGGCCTTACTCGGATCTTGGACATCTTTCTTCTTGCCGTTTTTCTTTTCCTTTTTTTCGGAAAGATTCGGGAGTTGGGTCTTCTTCTCTTTCGCTACGAATTTCTTTTCTTCTCCGATTGTTTTTTCAGAAGAAGGAGACGTACTTTCAGAGCTATTTGCACTCTGCATTTCTACGGAATTACTTGAAGCACTTGCTGAATTCGAAGAAATCTCCTGAACATTAGAAGAATTTGAAATACCAGTATTTGTATCGGAAGCTTCTAAATTAGAAGCTTGGACCTCTTCCGAAAGATCGATTCTCTCCGGAAAAGGAAGAGGAAAATCAGCATCGATATTTGTTATAGAAAATAATATTAGCAGTATTGCAAAGGAGAGAGATCGCTTCATCCTTATTCACCCATCTTAGGTCTTTGTTCTTTGCGAGGAGGTCGACTCAATCTTGAATCGTCCGTTTGCGCCTTTGGCTCTGAACTAGGCTGCCTTTGAGTGCTCGGTTCCAATCTAGGAGAATCAGCATCACTCGCCCCAGGACGACCCAAATCTTCTCTTGGTGGTCTTTCATTTTCCGTAGGAAAGAATACCTTCGAATCTCCTTCCTTACGACGAGAATTTCGGATCGTATCCGTTTCCTCTAACTCAGGCTTGGGAGAATTCGGTCCTTCCTTTGGCTTGTCCAAAGAATATCTTTCCAAATCCAAAGAAGAAGATCCTGCGTCCGAATAACTCGGGTCGCTCCAGCGGATCTCCTTTCTCTTTCGATTGTATTCTCTCTCAATATCTTCTAAGAATAATGCCTTTCGATCCAATTCCTTGGCCTGATCTTCCTCTCCTGCAAGAGCCAAACCTCTCTGAAAACTGAACCAAGCAAGAACTGCACCGATCAAGACTGCTAAGGCGAGAGCGGCCCTTCCGATCATCTTGACGGTTTTCGGGGGAAGATTTCCCAAAATGCCGTCAATGGATTCCCGGACCTGGGTCAAAATGGAGAAGGGATTAAATGCCATAGTTTCCCTAGGATCATCGGCCGTTTTCGGTCTTTTTCAAGGACATAATTTTGGAAAAAAGGACCGAAATAATCCCGGAGTCCTTTCCCGGCCGTCGAAGATACTACAGGAAATTCGGATTTTTCTCTCCGGAAACCCTAAAGTCTTTTTCCCGCTTTTCGATTGTAAAAAATAGGATGGGACTTACTCTCCAACAACGGCCCCCCAGGATGAGCGACTCGATCCGCAATTTTACAGAATCCTTTTTAAAAGATCTAGAAGAGAATGAAAACGGCTTCTTCAAAGTCGAAAACCTGGATGGCCTCGCCTACCTCACAATCTTCCCCGCAGGCAAAAAAGGAAAAGAAGTAGAGTATCGAGAAATCCTAAAACGCTTGGACGTGTTCAAGATCAGCGGAGTCTCGGAAGATGAGATCAAGCGAGTTCTAAAGACCAAGGATTCAGAGCCTCATCTGGTCGGGAAATGGCCTGGCAAACCGGAGCCTTCTACTCTGGATTTAAAGATCACAGAAGATAAAATGCAGGTCTTCGGGATACTGCACCCTCCTAAGTTCGGAGGAAGGTTACTCACAAAGGATGAGATACTTTCCCAACTAAATTCGCAAGGTATTATATTCGGAATTCTTGATGAATCCGTTCAAAAGATCTCCGAAGCGGAAGAATACGGAAAAAGGATCCTAGTCGCGAATGGAGAACCTCCGATTCCAGGAAAAGATGGAGATATTCGCATCCTCTTCCAACATCCTGGCACTCCCACTTTAGAAGAAGACGAATTCGGAAGAGTGGACTTCAAAAATATACAGATCATCCAGAGCGTAAAAAAGAACCAGAAACTGGCCGAGAAAGTTTCTCCTTCTCCGGGAAAAGCAGGCAAGAATGTAAAAGGAGAAGTCTTAGGTTACGAAGAAGGCAAGATTGCAGAATGGAAACTTGGCCCGAATATCAAGACCTCGGAAGATGGAAACGTTATCTTCGCTTTAATCGACGGAAGACCGATCATCGATCGTTTCGGTCTGATCCGAGTAGATGAGGTTTGTCTTCTAGAAAACGTGGATTTCTCCACAGGCAATATTAATTTCCCAGGAACTATCATTGTAGAAGAATCGATAGCGGACGGATTTACCTTAGAAACGGACGGTTCCATCATAGTAAAGAAATCAGTCGGTAAGGTATTCTTGAAAGCGAAAGGAGATATCGTTCTCTCCGGTGGCTTCATGGGCAGGAACGGAGGAATGATCGAATCCGGTTCCGACATCTATGCCAAATTCGTAGAGCAAGGAAAAATGCAGGCCAAGAATTCCATCTTTATAGAAGAGGCTGCCATGCATTCCGAGCTCATCGCCGGCGAAGCCATAGTCGTTCGCGGAGGAAGAGGAGAAATCATCGGCGGACAATGTGTTTCCGGAAAGACGATCGCTTGCTCTAAGTTAGGCGCCATTGTAGAAACAAGAACCGTCCTGAGCTGTGGGATGCCTCCCGAACTTCTTTCCGAATTAGAAGGATTGAAATCGGAAATCAGAAAAAATCAGGACATACTGAAGAAAGTGGATACGAGTATTCAGAAGTTAAACGATGACTCTCAAAGAAGAGCCTTAACCGCTGATGAAAAAGAAAGTATCCCTAAATTGCAGGCAATTCGTCAAAAATACAATTCCATCTTGGAGAATCTATTCGCGCAGGAACAATCCGCACTTCTATCCTTTGATCCGGACCGAAATTCTTTTGTAGAAGTCGAAAGAGAGATCTATCCTGGAGTAGAAGTGAATCTAGGTAGGAACAAGAAATTCAGCGTAAAATTGAAGGATATCCCCGGCCCTTCCTATTTATATTTGGGCGGAGACGGACAAATCGCCCATTCTAAAGTAAAGCCCAAGCGTTTGGGCCTATTGCAAGAAGAAGCTTCCGAAACGGAAAACCCCGCAAACTCTTAATCAGCCCTCGTCCGGAAAAAGGTCTCGGCAAGAAGGAATTCCACCGGACTGCTCCATTTCGGTGCAGGGAGTTTTTAACAGATCATCCATACAGCGTTTCACTTTAGCGATCTGCTCATCCGTTACTTTTTCGTATTCGTCCGGCAAAATGGTCTGATCTTTCTGATCGATCATACACTGGTCCAACGAGGAAAAACCCGACTTAGCGGAATCCTGATCCTTTGAAGGAAGTGCCTCGATATATTCCGCAGAACATTCCAAATTTTTTTTACATAATTCTCTAATATAGCTTTGGCTTAGGTCTTTGACTTCTTCTCTACTGAGAGAAGGTCCCTTTCTGCAGCCTACGATCAATAAAGTAGAAGTAATCAAGAGTGATAGAAAAAATTTCATGAGTAGTAATTCTGATTTTTAGGATCCGATCCTTCAGAGATTTCGCAAAGAAGCCATGAAGAATATGCAAAATTGACTCACTCAGGGAATATTCTGCAAGTCGTTATCTTAGGAATATTTTGAGGAAAGAAATTTTTATCGATTATTTCATCTTGGTAAGGATGAGACGATTTCCCTTTCCAGACTGATCTATATAGAAGTGATCCGTGAGTTTTCGTACAAGATAGAGTCCCAACCCTTCTTCTCTATAGTCTCCCGGATCATAGCCTCGAATCTCTGAAATATTCTTTTGAACTCCGAAGTCGCGGATACGCACTTCCATTCTATTTTCTAAAAGAGTGATCTCCAAGAAGATCGGATAATTTGGTTTGCCCAAGTAGGCATGCTTGATCACGTTTAAAAGGCATTCCCCAACCGCTAATTTCAGGTCGGCAGCATCATAGAGAGAAAAACCGGATTCTCTGGCAAGATTGTAAACGAAATTCCGCGCTACGCTCACATAACGCGGATGAGAAGGGATTTGTATCCGAAATTGATTCGAATAGTTGACTTGTTTGGTGTCGGCCACGCCTAACCTAAACGATCAACCTCTGGGATGGAACTTCTTATGAACTTCCTTCAGAGTCTTATTCGCCATATGAGTGTAGATCTGAGTGGTGGAAATATCGATATGTCCGAGTAGTTCCTGAACGGATTTCAAGTCTGCATGGTTTTCCAACAAGTGAGTTGCAAAAGAGTGTCTCAGAGTATGAGGAGTCACTTTTTTCTTAATGTCGGTTCGCTTGATATAATGGTTCAGAAGTCTCCAAACGGATTTTCTATTGATATAGGATCCCTTTTTGGAAACGAAAAGATAATCGCAGTTTCTATTCTTCAAGATATAAGGTCTGCTTTGTTTCAGATAACGATTTAAGATGTCCAAGGATTTTTCACCGAAAGGAACGAGTCTCTGTCTTCCGCCCTTACCTTCCACAGTCAGGGTCATTCCAGCCATGTCCATGTCAGTGAGTCTAAGATTGCAAGCCTCGGAGATCCTGAGTCCTGAAGAATAGAGTAATTCGAAGATGCATTTGTCTCTGAGTTCGTAGAGATTGTCTTCTTTGATTACGGTGAATAATTGCTCGATCTCTTCCTGGGTCAGATAATCAGGAATGGATCTCATCACTTCCGGAGTTTCTATCTTCTCCGTAGGATTGGAATCCAGCTTCTTCTCGTCTTTTAAGAATTTGTAAAATTGCCTGATCGCTACCACTTCGCGAGCGATCGTCTTCGCGGAGATCTTTCGATTTCGTTCTTCGTTCAGAAAGCGAACAATGTCGTTCGCTTGGACTTCGAGGAAATCGATATGCTCTTTTTCCAAGAAGTTCTTGAACTTGTTTAGATCGTATCCATACGAGTAGATGGAATTATCGCTGAGACCCTTCTCAACCGAGAGGTATTCTTGAAAATTTTGGAGTAGATTCTTATGAGAAGATGTCACTTTCTTAGTCCCGCTTCCGAGTATTACAGTACTAAATCCTTCGGACAAATTCTCCCCTGAGATTGAAACTTTTTTAAGATTGCGGTATGAGAAGGCCCGTAAATTGTACAAATTCGACGGACGGTACCAATCAAAAACCGTCCTTTTTCTTATCCCGTAAGGGAAAAAAAACTACGGAAATGAGACAGAAGTTCCGATACGCCATAATTTTGCTTATGTCCCAAATTGCATTGAATTGCGATTCTTCTGGGGAATTAGCAAGTAGAGCAAGAGAAAAAGAATCCCAAGGCAATACTGCTGAGGCACTTTACTACTACGATCTTGCTCTGAGAGAAAATTCTGAAAATTTTACTGCGAATAAAAATTTAGGGATCCTACTCGCAGAAAGTGGACAAGCACCTGGATCTGCAGCTCTCTATTTGGAAAAAGCATTGAAGAAGGATCCGAAAAACCCGGAAATCCTTCTCTATCTCTTGGAGATTTATTTGAAGGCGGGCTCCAAAGCGGAGACCGATTCCGTTTTGAAAGGCTTTTCAGAGAGTTGGGACAAGGATAGAGAGAGTTTAGCTCAGTTTCTTACCTCTTGCATTCTGGAATCCAAGAAAAATCCATCCGAGAGAAAACGTTTTCAAGAAAATCGTATTCCATTCTCAAACCCTGCCTCCTCTCGTTTATTCAAATTATGTGAAGAAAAAGTATATGAGGAAGCACATCCGAAATGATAAGCTCCAAGGATCTCTCTATTCATAGGAGATCTCCGTCTTTTTCATTCATTCGATTTTCCTTATATAGCGCATTTTTCTTCTTATTTTTTGAGATCTTACTCAGGCTTCCTTTCTTTCCATCTGTAGAATTCAGATTGAAGGACAAGCAATTGCATTGTTTGTCGGCGCCAATCTCTATATCTCCCTCTCCGAAGAATTTAATATCCTCTTTCTCGGATCGTTTCAAGAAAGAATACATTCCTTGGATGAGACTATGTCCGAACCAGGACATTACTCTGTTTCATCCGGAAAAAAAGAGAATGTATAGAGTAAGAACGAACTCTCTAGGGGAAAGAATAACAGCTGAGAAAAATGCTTCCCTTAACCAAGAGCAAATTTGGATCTTGGGAGACTCTGTGGCCATGGGTTATTTGGTTTTCGACGAGAATAGCTTACCCTGGATTTTACAAAAAGATCTAAAGGATAAGGGTCAAGACCTCTTGGTGAGAAATCTAGCGGTGGATGCAGTAGGTAGTCTTGGCATTCAAGAAAGGTTGAAGGAGATATTAGAGAATTCTAATCCTCCTAAAACGGCGTATTGGATCTATCATATCTCCGATTTTACGGATTCCTTTCAGGAGGAAAGACTTATAGGATCCGAAAAGAAAAGGATCTTAGTTCAAGTTTCTTATTATTTATCCAGATACAGCGCAACCTATAATTCTCTAAAGGTATTGTACGAAAGATATAAGCCGGAAAGTGCTGAAAATTTAGTGATCCCTTCTTCTGGATCGATTTTAAGCAAGGATCATCCTCATAGACTCGCCCTACTTTCTTTATTTAACTTTGCTAAAGAACATAGAGTTCCTCTTGTTCTAGTCCTTCTTCCCGAACCGAAGGGAAACTACGAGCCATTTGTGGATTCCGAACTTGTAAAGGAAGTCAGAGAGATCGCAATGGATTCGGATACCAGAGTTCTGGATCTTCAGAAGGAAATCTATGATCTTTGGAAGAAGGAGAGAAAAGAAATCTTTCTCCCCTTGGATGGTCATCCGAACGAATATCTGTATGGGTTCATCTCAGCCATATTAGCGAAAGAGATCCGAAATCCTTAGAATTGGAAATACAGGAACGGTTGGCTTACAGTCACACTATATAAGATAAAACAGATCGCGATCAATACGCCTGAAACTCCGTAAACCCAGACTCGATTTTCGAAAAGCTTTTTGGCCCAAGGAGTTTCCTTCTCCATGAGATAATCCCCAAACATGAGCAAGAACACTGTTCCCAGAACGGAGATCGGTACGGATACGACCAGGTCCCCGCTCACTCCCATGAACATTCTACTGACCATTGCCCAGCCGACTTCTACACTGTTTCCAACTCCTTCTACAGGTCTTGCCCGGAAGAAATACATAGAAAGACCAAAGATCGTGAATGGATACGCAACCTTGATAGTACTAGGGATCTTATCCCAGAAGTTCTTAATTCTTTCGAAAGAGAATGCAAATCTTTCAATGACCATCAAGCTTGCATGAACAAAACCCCAGATTACGAAGTTCCAATCCGCTCCGTGCCAGATCCCGCTCACGAAAGTAGTTAAGAATAAGTTTAAGTACGTTCTTGAAATTCCTTTCTTATTTCCACCCAGAAAAATATACACATACTCCTTCAGCCATGAGCTAAAGGAAATATGCCAACGTCTCCAAAACTCGGATACTGTTTGAGACAGGAAAGGTTGTCTGAAGTTGATTGGAATATGGAAGCCCATAATCCTTCCGGTCCCGATTGCCACATCGGAATATCCAGAAAAATCGCAGTACATTTGTATAATATAGAGAGAGCCTGTGATCGCTAAGGAGAACCAACCATAATGCATAGGATCCGCGAACACTGGGTCCACAACTGCAGCAATCGGATCTGCCACAAATGTCTTCTTAAAGAGTCCCCAAGCAAGTTGACGAATCCCCGGAAGAAGATTTTCCTTTTTAAATTTGTAGGTCTCCAGGAATTGATGCAGCATATCCTGAGCGCGAATGATAGGTCCCGCCACAAGCTGAGGAAAGAAACTCAAGAAAAGTCCGAATTGGAATAAGCTCTGTGCTCTTTCGACCTTCTTGTGATAAACGTCCACCGCATAAGCGATCGCTTGTAGAGTAAAAAAGGAAATCCCCATAGGCAATAGGATCCCAGAAGGACTCGCATAATGAGGCTCGCAAGGCTCCAGACCCAAAACCGTATTCCAGACGGTTAAAGAGAAATCCAGATATTTGAATAAGTATAGAAAGAGCAAATTCCCAAAAATAGCTATATTCAGAAAAAATAATTTTCCGGCCCTAGACTGAGCCTTGTCCATCCATACCACCGCAAAATAAGTGATCACAATGGAATAGATCAATAGTAAGATGAACGGGACTCTGAATACCGCGTAGAAATACAGACTAGTGACGAGTAGCCAAAACTGCTGGAATCTCGCTGGGATCAGAAAGTAAACTGAAATGACGATAGGAGCAAAGAATAAATACTGCAGGGAATTAAAGAGCAAGTTGGAACTCCTTCAATTTGGCTCTCAATGATTCAGCGGCCCAGTAATTTCCTCGTTTCGTAAAATGTCCGTCTTCAGGAATATAATGATCTAGGATGCCGAATTTTTTTCCTTGCGCATCCGTTCCACACATAGCAGCCGTTTCCTGTTTGAAGCGAAGCACCTTTATTCCTCTTTTCTCAAAAAAAGAAGAAGCACGGATCGCATAATTCTCTAGAGGATGATATTTTCCATTATTATAGCAATAGATCTCCTCTATCTGAATAGGAAGAATCACAGGAACCAAACGAAATCCTTTCTCTTTGGATAACTCTATCATCTTTTGATAATACACTTGAGTAAGTTCCGGCAAGACTGAAAGGCTTTCCGAATTTGGAATAGAATCCACGCATTTTACATGAGAAGGGATCGGCTCGGGACAGATCGGTCCAAGACTTGCAACCGTCGCTTCCTTCTTCTCGGATTTAGGATCGCAATCCGGTCCTTTTACGGATCTAAAGAAGGAACCTTTAAAATAAGTTTTCAGATTTTCATCAGGACCTGAATCCTTAGAGAAACCCGCACTCTTGATCTCATTCTTGACTGCGTGCTTAGTGACCGCAGAGGTGACCTGGATTTGTTCCCAGGCAAGCTTTAGTGCCTGAAGTGTATAAGAAATTCTTGTTAAAATAAATTGTAATTTAAAATTACGAGCGTAGTTCGGGTCCTTCTCCCGAAGAGCGTCCGTTTGATCATCCGGCAATATCCCCTTCTCCGCTAATGCTTCAGGCATATCGAAATCGTTGGGAGAAATAAAGAATAAGACTTCTTTAATATTATCCAGCTTTGCGCTGATATCTTTCAAGCGATAGTAAGAGCCTCTGGATCCATAGGCGTCTACTCCTAGATTCAATGCCTGTCTTTCTTCTCCATTTAGAACAAGCCCGTCCAAGAGTTGGCAGAATGTATCAGAATCGCTGACCCCGAATCCCATTACAAGGCTGTCTCCCAAGCAAAGTAATTTCGGTTTTCCGGGAATCGCTTCGTTAGTCCCGCGAAGTCCCAAGGAGTTTACGGTAAACTGTCCTTCCCATTTTCCTGCGAAATGGCGCACATACCTGGACTCACCTGGCTCTAAGGCAACAAAGTACTCGGGATGAAAACTATGGATGAGTTTTAGATCTCTATAGTATTGTAAGGAAGGACTACGTAAGAATGTCAGGCCGGCTTCTGTTCCGAAAAAGACGATTGCAAGGAAAAGCAAGGCCAGAAGCGCTTTTTTCGCAAAATCCATGAATACTGGAAAGAATTTGGACTCTGGCCTGGGTGGCAAGCCAATTCGTTCCTAAAACCCTGGCCGAATCTTGGTTGATCCTAAAAGAAAAAAAAGATCTACTTTACAATTCGTCCGTCTAAAAATAAATTCAATTTAGAATCATTCTAAACATTTGAGGAAGCCATGCCCCACAAAGTAGTTATCATAGGATCCGGGCCTGCAGGTCATACAGCGGCAATTTACTCTGCCAGAGCAAATTTGAATCCAGTCATGTACGAAGGCTTTATGGCCGGAGGAATCGCGGCCGGCGGACAATTGACTACCACCACTGAAGTGGAAAACTTTCCAGGTTTTCCGGAAGGAATCGACGGAACGAAGCTCACCACTCTATTCAGAGAACAGTCCGAGAAATACGGAACTAAGATCTTCACCCAGACCATTACAAAAGTAGATTTTTCTAAAAGACCGTTTCGCATTTGGTCGGACGACGAATTAATCGAGGCAGAAACCGTAATCATTGCGACTGGTGCCACAGCTAAGAGAATGTTCATCCCTGGAGAAGATTCCTATTGGCAGAAAGGGATCTCCGCTTGCGCAGTCTGCGATGGGGCACTTCCTATCTACCGAAATAAAGAATTAGCCGTTGTAGGAGGAGGAGACTCTGCTGTAGAAGAAGCGGCTCACCTCACTAAGTTTGCATCCAAAGTATATTTGATCCACAGAAGGGACAGCCTCCGCGCTTCCAAGATCATGCAAAAACGCGCGACGACTCATCCTAAGATCCAGATCATCTGGAACACTCAGGTCGAAGGCGCTCAGGGAAATGGAAACCAGCTCACTTCCCTTTCCGTAAAAGAAGTAAACACTGGGAAAGTGACTGAACTTCCTGTAGGAGGCCTCTTCTACGCAATCGGTCATAAGCCGAATACTGAAATCTTCGAAGGTCAGCTGGACCTAGACGAATCCGGTTATATCAAGACTGTTCCTGGTACTACAAAGACCAGTGTGGATGGAGTCTTTGCTGCTGGAGACGTGCAAGACAAGGTGTATAGACAAGCAATCACCGCGGCCGGCTCCGGTTGTATGGCGGCTCTGGAAGCAGAACGCTGGTTAGAAGCACAAGAAGAATAGAAAGCAAAAGAGGCGGGAAACCGCCTCTTCTTATATGAAAATCTACTTAGTCTAGTTTATTAGAATATTAGAAAATACTAAGGGCTAAGGGCGCTCTACGATCTGCCCTCTCCTCTGAAGAGTATCATAAATGAACAATGTAGGAAGGTTCGGCTTCTTCTTCGCTGCCTGTTCTTCCTCCCTTTTTACGATCATCACCAGTTTGTTTTCAGGAGAATCCGGAAGGATCTTTTCCAAATAATATTTTTTGGGAAGGACGGGAGCTAGCTCATCCAATGCAGGATCGTATACGAATACTTTCTTGGAATCTTTTTGGTTCAGATACCCGTCTTTATTTGTGTCTTCGGGCATTCCGATGATCACGAATTTCTTTCCCGTTTTTAGTCCCGGAAAGATATTTGCGTAGAGAAGCTCTGGATTCTCCAGATCGGAAGAAGATTTCTCTGGCTCTGCCCCATAGAAATAATCCCAGATATAAACGCTTTTAGTGAAAACCTTTCGATTTCTACCGGTTTGCAAGTCCACAAAAACCAGGTTCTGTGCATGATTTAAGGTCTTTCTGACCCCGAAATTCTCTCTGTCTCGATTTAAGCCAAGGGGATAAAATAAGAATCTCCCCCAAGCAACAGCGGAATGTTCTACCAGGTCGTCGTCAGGCTCTACGTATACCGTTTGGCTTTTGTTAGACGAAGTCTTCGCAATCTCGATCCCTCGATCGTATACGAACCAACTCTTCAAAAGAGTGAAAACGATCAGAAGGACTATGATTGCGATCGCCGAATATACGATGGTGCGAAGCTTTTCCATAGACGGACCTAAAGAATCTGATCTCGGCTATGTGGGTCAATCTTCTTTTCAGAATGGCCCCCACCCAATCTTGCGACCCATAGGGAGCAAGATTCCAGAAGAGTTGGCTGAGCAAAGTGAAGCAAAATGTGATCCGGCTCGAATTGAAATTGGCCCCCACCCTCATCGGGTGGTGGAGGCGGGTCCCCAGTGGGAGAGGCTCCTCGCCTCTATATCAGAAATTCAGTTCTCCAGCAATGAAAAAAGAAATCGAACTTTTTCGTGTGGGAACTAGTTCGCCTTTCTTTCTAGAACTCCATTTCGATCCGGGATCAGTAGGGAAGAAGAAATTTCCCCAGTATCTTCTCGTAAAACCGTTAAGGGATTATATGTATCCAGTACGATCTTACCATCCACGATGAAGTTGTATTGGTATTCACCCGGCTTTAATTTTTTGATCACTCTAAAAACGCCGTTCCTTTCTTTCTCGAGAAAATCGGCCTCTGGATCCCAATGATTGAATTCTCCTACAAGGCTTACCATTTCCGCTTGGGGCTGGTAAATCCGAAACTCCACTGTTCGAAATTCCTTCTCTTCATAGGGAGAATCTTCTAGGATACGTGTGCTTGTTTGTTTATTTGCTCCGCCCTGGCGATATGCTATTCTGGAAACGAGGGAACCTTCCCCATCTTCTACCGTATCCGAATTTTCGGGATCATGGGTAAAGATACCGTCCACTTTGAACTTGTATTCGTAGGCAGGTTTCGCTTCGTAGAGTCCGTCCCCAACAATATCCACCACACCGTAAAATATTCCCTTATCATTCTTTTCTAAGGGAATGCATTGCCAATGGTTGAATTCTCCACAGACGCTTACTTCATCGTTAGAAAGACCGTCAAAGCTGAACAGGACCCCACGGTTGAGCAGCTTTCCAGTCCTGAGAGAAGCAGCCGTATCCACGAAACGGATGAATCTGGGAGGGACTGCCTTTCTTAGGTTCTCCAATTGCCAGAAATAATAGATCTTTTCTTCAGGGAGAGATTCCTCTCCTTCTTCGTAATCCACAGAACGGAACGCGCCGATCCAATCTTCCGCTTCTTCGGCGGCGAGTGCGAAGGTCAGCACAAGGGTGAGTAAGGCGATAGCCTTGGCTTTCTTTACCGGAAACATATACTAAACCGATTGTCGTAGGATTTCCCGGAAAGCCTAAGCGCATTTCTGGTAGGAACTCCTACATCCGACATAAGGAAAAAATCTTTGATCTTTCTGGGATCGGCCGATACTATTGGAAGGACTTTATGGCCGAGCCTTCTTCAAATTATTCGGATCAAGAGTTGGAGCAGATCCGCTCCATCTTAGAACCATTGAGTAAAAACCCGGAATCTTCGGAAGACCTGAATCCGATGCTGTCCGCATTTCGCGAAAAGATGGGATACGGTGTTCCCATCAATATCGAGGATGAGGACGCTGATTCGGGAGAAACTTCGGATGAAGATTCATTCGATTTAGGTGGAGACGATGAAGAAGCGCCTGAACCTATTCAAAAACCCAAGCCCCTCTCTTTCTCAGAAGACGATGATATCGATCTAGACGAACTATTAACCGAGCCATCTTCCCAGGATGCACCGCCAAGCATTGATGCAGGCGAGGATCCATTCGGTGGCTTTGATGAAAATCCTCCTGCCTCCGACGATTTCGGCGATTTTGGTAGTCCGGAACCTGAGGCCACTGAAGAAGATCCATTCTCCAGTTCCGGCATGGATGATTTCGGCGCCCCTGATCTTGGTACAGACGCTCCAGCCGACACAGGAGATTTCGGAGGAGACGATCCTTTCGGTGGTTTGGACTCCGGTCCTGCCTTAGATTCTCCATTAGAAGATTTTGATACACCTACGCCTGCAGCTTCCGACGATTTCGGTGACTCTTCCGATTTCAATATGGATGATCTGGGCGCTCCTCCTGCTGATTCCGATTCGGATCCTTTCGGAGGATTGGGAGAAGAAGATTCTCCTTCTGTCTCGGAAGATTTAGGTGATTTCGGTGGAGGAGCTCCTACAGGAGAAGATCCTTTCTCCGGATTCGATGCTTCGGGAATGGAAGACAGCCCTGGAGACGAGTTCGGTTTAGGCGAAGGAGATCCGTTCGGAGCGGCACCTGCCGGTGAAACTGATTTCGGCGATCTAGGCTTTGACGATTCCTCTTCCGATTCGGATGTAGGCAGTTCTTCTTTTGATGAAGCTCCTACAGGAGATAGTGATCCTTTTGCAGACTTCGCTCCGGTTGCAGGTGGAGCTCATGATCCATTCTCCGATCTTTCAAGCGCAACCTCCGTGCCAGAATCGGATCCATTCGCAGACTTCTCCGCAGAACCTGCCGGCGAAATGGAAATGGAATCCGTACCTGAATCTGCTGATTTCACAAGCTTCTCACCGGACTTGGATGCTGACACAGATACGGATCTAGGCTCTGCCGCTTTCGAAGAGGATCTTAGATCCCTAGGCGGAGAAGAAAAAGAAGATATAGATAAATCCTTAACGGACGAAGAGCTTGCGATCATCCAGAAGGAGATCCTACGTTACCCTCCTCTTCTCCGCAGGACGGTAATCGAATCCATCGTCCAGGATCGCCTTTCTAAAAAGGCTCAAAGAGATCTATTAGAACTCATTAAAGTAGAAAGCACTCCTGACGAAGTTGCTGCCTTCCTTTCTTCTGCACTTGGAGTACCAGTCACACTTACTGACAAGACAGGTGCCTACTCGGCGGACGGAGTTCCGATCATTACCTCCGACCCGATCTACACCAGAGAAGGTTATCTAGAAAGAAGAAAGAAGATCCGCAGAACCTTCTACGCTGTAGCAGCGGCACTTCTTTTTGGATTCGGGGGATACTTTACTTACAAGCATATCATTCTTCCTAGACAGGCCGCTCAAAATTATGAAGCTGGTCTAGAACAGATCAGAGAAATGGGTGCGAAGAAATTCGCAGGAAGCCTGGGTGAAGAAGATCGCAAGAAATATCTTACTAGCATAGAAGATTCCTATGATAAAGGATTCGATATCGATCCTTACAATCTGAAATATATGAACCTATACGGAGTGGAATACAGCCGTGCAGGCGAATACGAACTATCTTTCGAAAAATTATTCGGAAGAATAGAGCCTGATCTGGGTGCAGGAACATTAGATTCTTGGAATAAAAGAGAACAGGCTCCTATGGTCCACCTAGCCCAAGGAGAATCTTGGAGCGACAAGAAATTCAAGACCAGCACGGTAGTAAACCAAGGAAAAGAAGGAGTTAAATTCCTTTTAGACCAAGAGAAAACCGCAAGAAAGGTCGTTGTCCCTGGAGCCTTCTTAGTCATGAGATTGAGAGAAAAATCTCATGATAATAATACGTATCGAAATCTAGGCTGGTTCCATTCTCAGATCATGCCGGATTTCGCAGAACCTAGCGAAGGCAAGAAAGGAAGATATAAAAACGACGCGTTGTCTGTGGATTATTATAGCAAAGTATTCACAGACGGAGAAAGTCCGTATGACGAGCTTTCTACCGCAGGGATCGCAAAGATCTATTATAATCGTAGAGAATTCGGAAAGGCAGCATCCTTCTATAATAGGATTGTAGAAGCGAATCCTAAAAGTGTTCCAGGTCAATCCGGTTTGATCTCCACCTATCTGGAAATGTGGAAGGAAAGCGGGGATCCACAATTCGTTCTGAACCACCATCGACTTCTTAGAAATAACCTGGATATGGAGTCTGAACTCCCCTTCTATACTCTCTCAAAACTGGCATCCTTTTATGCGAGCATTGATCCTCAGGAACTTAGAATTAAATACAATATCAATCCTGTGGATCAAGTTTCCGGCATTGAGATAGAAGAAAGCGCAATCCGACTTTTAGATACGATCTACAGAAGATCTATGGAAGACGAAAGAACCGGAACCGAGATCGAAGGAAAGGATTACGCAGAAGGTTATTACCAACGAGGGCAATATTATCTTTCTCAAAAGGAAAATATCCAAGCGAGAAGATTCTTTGAGAAAGCGGCTACTCTAGATCCGAAACATTGGCTTGCAGTGTTGGAACTAGCAGAGCATTCCATTCGAGTCGGAAATTTCGAAGAAGCTAAGGATCTACTGAAAGAAGCGGATTCTCGTTATCTGGCAAGTATGCGCTGGTTCGGTTCCAAGGATGAGGACGAAACCCTGTATGAAGGAAACCCTGCTCGAATTCATTTTGATCTGGGTAAGATACGTTATCTGTTATCCGCTGGACTTTCCGATAAAGATTCTCTGAAGGAATTCCCTGGCAGAAAGATCTATCCTTTCCGCTCCCGTTCAGAATCCGATGGCAAAAGCCTTTCTGTCCTGAAAGAAGAAGAAGAAAAACGAAATCGCAGGAACGAGCTTCGCAATTCATTGCAAGAATTCTCTTTAGTAGATGCAGAAGAACCTCAGTTCGATCTCATCCGTAAATGGAGAAGAGAACTTCCGTCCAGTCTTCTACGTGAAATGAAATTCTATAAGGGCTGGGTGGAATACATGGATTCAGACTTCGACAAAGCCCTTGCGGATTGGACCGGGTTCGAAGATAAGGATGAATATTATAATCCTACTCTTCTCATGGGAAAAGGAAACGCATTCTTCTATACTGGACAGACCAAAACTGCTCTGGGTTATTTCCTAAGAGTAAAAGACGATATGGAAGAAAAGCTTCCTCAGATGAGTTCACCTAAAACGGAAGATCCGTATCACCAAGAAGTATACCAGACATTGATCGCAGCTTATAATAATATTGGGGCTTGTTACGAGACACTTTCTAAGAAAGCAGGAGCGCAAGAAGCGGAGAATTATACCGCGCAGGCTCTGCAACATTATTGGAAGGCGATAGAGACATCTCGTAAGATCAACGAGGCAAGCGAGATTTCCTTATCGAATAAGGACCTTTTATTCAAGAAAGAAGCTCTCAAAAGAGAACCTCTCTTAGAAGATTGGGTTTCTCCTACGCTTGAATCGATCAAAGACCTGGTTCGTAAATAAATACGATTATTTCTTCTTCTTAACGAAAAGAGATTTGATCCAGACTACAATAAAGAAACCGAACATTCGGCTCATGCGGATCAATCTCCATGGGCGGACAATAATTCTCCAGAACCAGGTAAGTCCTTTCAGCTTAAAGACATTAGGCGCCTTCTTCACTTTTCCGGAGAGAATATCCATTGCTCCGCCTACTCCGATCACCACTGCATGACCAAAGAAGGCAGTATTATTCTCAACCCAGATCTCTTGCTCCGGAAAATCCATTGCAAGAAATATAATATTCGGACTAGTCTTACGAATCGATTCTTTGACGAGTAATTCTCTTTGAGTATTCAAGTAACCGGCATGTCTACCGACGATACGTACTCCAGGAAAATGTCTAGAAAGATTGAAATATACTTTTTCGACGATCTCTTCCTTTCCGCCGAGTAGAAAGATGGAATAATTTCGGAGCTCGCAGAGTCGGACCAGGTCCATCATGAGGGCGATGGTAGGAATTCTTTCCTTTAGTTCACCACCGAGCTTCTTAGCGGCCCACTGGAGTCCGGCTCCTTCTGCAAGAATGAGGCTGGCCTTTTGAGCGATTCGATGCAATTTCTTGCCTTTGCGCAAGGCCATAGTCTTGATCGGGTCCAACAGAAGAACATGATGGAATCTTACCTTCTCCTCCATGAGATGGTAGATCTTTGCGACCGCCTCGTCTAGGCTCGCGTTGTCGAAAGGCACTCCTAAAATAGGAGCCTTTTCTAGATCGTCCACATTCAGGGTTTGATAATCTAGAAGGTAATCGCGATCATCCTTTGCGGATAAATGGCGTATTTCCCCTGGTTGCTTCATAGGGATCATCTTATTGGACATAATTTGTGAGTCAATTGAAACTTAGATTTAAACGTAGGAAGACCTTTAAGAAAGAACAGGCAAATCTTTTAGCACTGAGATTACTTCTCCGAAACGATCCTTATCCGAAGCCCCTGCTATCATAGAATACAAGAAGGCTCCATGGACGGAAAGTTCTCCTATTTCTTTAGGGCCAATTCCTCCGATTGGGACGATCGGGATCTTAGCATACCTTAGCGCTTCTTTCAATCCTTCTTGGCCCACCGGATGATCCTCAGTCTGTTTTGAATCAGTGGAATAGATGGGACCTAGACCGGTATAATCCCAGAACTCTGGCTCCAGTTCCTCGACATCTTTCCAAGTATGACAGGAAGTGCCTAGATACAGATCGCTATTTCGCAAACGATCCTTTTCCGAAGAAGAGAGAGCCTGGTAATCTTCCTTTCCGATATGCAGACCGAAAGAACCCCATTCCAAGGCCTCCTTCCAGTAATCGTTCAATATCAAAGGAAAATCCGGAAATTCCTGTATCAAACTTTTATAAATCTCCCGGATCTTGGAAATTTCTTCTTTCTTAGCTCTAAGCTGATAGAACGGAATCCAAGTCCTGTTTCGATTCCAAAGCTCAACTAGATCGCGAGGATTTTTTTCGAATTTAGAACAGTATTCCAGATCTAAAATGGGGTATAACGCAGGAGCCTTCCAAATCTCGGGGTGTTTCTTTCTCTGGTGAAAAGCCAAGAACTTTAGCCCCCGCCCACGAATTTTAGGATTTCTATTTTATCTTCTTGGTTTAGAATAATACCCGACCATGTATCACGTTTTAGGATCTCTCCATTCTTTTGAATGGCGACTGTTTCCGGCTTTAAGCGCAAGGCTTCCAAAAGTGCAAATACGCTGGGAGAAGAAAGTTCGTCTAGCAAAAGGTCTCTTCCATTCACTTTCATTCCATGTACCTCGGTCGATTACAATTCATTCCATTTTCCAATGCTTGCAAGTCGAATGTTTTTTGATTTGCCATTCCGCCGTGGGCAAAAACGATTTACCTATATGACCCGTTTCCTTCTTATTTTATTGGCTTTTGCAGTATTCGGACTGATCTCCTGCGACCACGAAAGAGACGTACAAGGGAATGCAATGTCATCCTATGTAGCGAACTGCGTGGGTGGCGGATACACTGCATGCAAACATACCTGCGAGAATAAGTATGGAAGTTCCGTGGATCCAGATAACGTTGCTCTACTCAACACTTGCATCAGCGGATGTGCGACTAGCTGCAACATTGCAACTTTCTGCGCTCAGATGCAACAAGGTTGCAAGAGCAATTGCAAGAGTTATCTGAATGAATGCGTTCTGATCCTAGGCCTTTCCGGCGTAGGCCAATAAACTTAGTCTAAGTTTCCCAATCGAAATAAAGAAGCCGCAAAAATTCCTGCGGTTTCTATTCTCAAAATAGACTCTCCTAGATTCACTCCAGGCACAGAGTACTTCTTCAAAAAATCTAATTCTTCTGAACGAAAGCCACCTTCTGGCCCGATCAGTATGGTCTTGTTCTCGATATTCTTCGGGTCGATTCGAATCTCGGATCTAGGATCCAATAAAAGTAGTTCTTCTTTCGGATCGGAAGAAGACTCCACAAATTTCTGAAGAGTATAAGGACCTAAGATCTCTGGTAGAAAATCCTGATTGGATTGAGAGCAAGCTTCTGCTGCAACTTTCAAAAGCCTTTCCGGATTTAAATCTTTTCTATCGGAGTGAGCAAAGACTAAAAATATAAATCGAGTGATCCCAAGCTCTGTTCCTTTTTGGATCAACCATTCCAATCGATTGCCTTTCGGAATAGCCGTTGCAATCGCAGAGACTCGCTTCGGTCTTTCCTTCTTCTCCGTTCTGACAAGAGAACCTGACTTGGAAGAGCTTGGAACAGAATAATAAGCACTTGCTCCGGATCCATCTTTGAGGATCACAATCTTTTCTTCGGAGTAGACACGGAAGGCTTTTAAGTGAGAGATCTCTTCTCCTTCAAGCTTAAGCTCGGGAGAAGGAACAAAGCCTGGTCGAAAGAATACAATCTCTTCCAGAGACATCTTAGAGTCGGTTTAGATTATCCAATTCGAAGAGAGAAGGATCCGGTTTTACATCTCGGTCCACTTCTACGTATTCTAATACGCTGATTGCACCTGTGTTCAGATCCAACATTTCGAGACGACTCGCCAGATCTTCTTTGCCTACCTTTTGCTTTGCCTTCACTTTCACCGGACCATATTTAATGTTCATGGTCTTGTAAAGGATCCCATCCTTATCATGAAAGTCCAAACGCACTGGCCTAAGAGTATCCGGTTCCAAGAGAAGGATCAGCTTGGAATAAAAATAAGGCACGATCGGACGAAGAGCGACTCTCTTCATCTTCTTTCCGCCAACGTCTAGATCACTTTGCACTACTGGATTATAATTTGCTTGGTAGGAAGTTCCCGCGAGATCCACAAAACTAAAACCTGTATTCAGATGGTTTTCGTATTTCTCTTCGTCGTTCTTTCGAAAGATCTTTCTGGAAAGAGCGTTGAATGCGTAGATCAACTCTCCATCCTCTTTGAATAAAATCTTATATTCTAGACCGCGTCCTTTACTTTCGAAAAGGGAAAGTGAATCTTCTCCCTTTCGAAACACACTCATGTCCCAGGTCCAAGAATCACCAGTTCTCTTGATCAGAATTAGATTTGCCTTTACTAGACCATCCGACTTGAGTAAGGCTTGGTCTAGTCGAGCGACCAATTCCTGAGCGACCCTCGCCTTTTCAGGAGCCTGCGCATAGGAGATCTCCCCACCAAGTAGGATCGGAAAGACCAGGATCACTAGAATCGATCGAATTTGTCTCAAAGACCTTCCCTTCCCGGCAAGAAGTGAGAACTTCCCTTTTTTATTCTGCTCTTAGACTCGGCGCACTGTAAGAGTAAAGGCTATGAACGGAACCTTGGGCCTGAGCAGATTCACTTCTTCTTTCGAAGCGAAGTTTACCTTCTCTCAGTCCCTTATGCAAGTCTTGGACCGTCCTAAACCCCATGTCTTGGAAGGATAGTCTTAGGCCCAGGCTCAAATAAGGAATAAAATTCAAGATGGAACCGCGATCCACAACGGAACCGCTTACCCCTTGGGCCACTTTCACTTTTTGGCCTTCGTTGAAATATCTCTTATCTCCGCCGGCCTTCATGGCTTCAATGCTCGCCATTCCTCTATACTTCTTGAGACGAATTCCATTCTCATAAAAATACTCGCCAGGCGCCTCAGAAGTTCCGGCAAACATAAATCCCATCATACAGGCCGATGCTCCGATTGCCAAAGCATTTGCGATGTCCCCAATATTAGAAATTCCACCATCTGCGATAACAGGAACGTCATATTTCGCTGCGTGAGCGGCAGTTTGGTAGACCGCGGTAGCTTGCGCTCTTCCGACAGCCATGGTATCTTGGGTAATACAAATGGATCCTGGTCCCATTCCGATCCTGAGCCCATCGGCTCCGGCGCGGATCAAATTCTCCGCTTGACCTCGGGTGACTACATTCCCTCCGACAACTTCAAGATTTTTGAAATTGGCCTTGATGAATTGAAGCATCTCGATCTGGTAAATGGAGTTCCCCTGTGCAGAGTCGATGATGATCACGTCTACTCCGGCTTCGTAGAGTGCGGCGACCCGTTCTCTGGATTCCGGAAGAGTAGAAACTGCAGCACCGCATCTCAGTCTTTTGTTTTCGTCTTTGGAGGAATCCGGAAAGTCCTTATTCTTTTTTAGATCGGAGCGGCTCACCAAGGAGACCAATTTTCCGTCCTTGTCTAGGATAGGTAGTTTTCCGATTTTTTCTTTCTTAATGATGTCGTTTGCTTCTTTGAGAGTGATCCCTGCTTTGCCAGTTATCACTTCAGTAGTCATTACTCTCTCTACAGGGATGGATCTATCTCTTTCAAAGTCGATGTCCCTATTAGTAACGATCCCGATCAGCTTAGAATGTCTTGTTCCATCTTGAGTGATAGGAATTCCGGTAAAACCTTGGGTCTCTTTGATATGGTCCAGATCGTGCAGAGTGTTTTTAGGTCCGAGCACTACCGGATCGGAGATGAATCCGTTCTCGAAGCGTTTCACCTTGCTTACTTCGGATACTTGCTGGTCGATCGTATTATTGTAATGGATGATCCCAATCCCTCCCATAAGGGCTTGTGCGATCGCCATCGAAGACTCAGTTACAGTGTCCATAGGAGAACTAACGAAAGGTCGTTTGAGTTTTATGTTCTTTGTGAATCTAGTTTCTAACTCGACTTCGGATGGATTGAAGTCGATAAAACCGGGCAGGACTAAAAAGTCCCGATAAGTAAGCCCGATTTGCATGCTGAAGAGTTCTTCGCCGGATAGGCCGTCTAAAAATTGGGAGTCTCGGTAAGATTGGTTTGACATTAGTGTACCTTACCTATTACATCAAAACGAAGCCAAAGGCTGGAATCAAGATAAATTTCCGCCGGAATCCGATCGACCTAGGAATTTAATGGAAAAGGTTCAAAGGAAGCAAAGAGACAAAGAGTTCATTACTGAAGAGGGAAAAAAACTCCATCTCATTGGAAAATTTCTTCTAAAAACCGAGCTACTCGTAAGGGACACGGACGGTCACGATTCCGTGCAATTGCTTTCCGTCAGCAAAGACGCGACCAAGATCCTAGTCCAAGGTCGAATGTCAGAACAATTTAAGCTCGGTTCCCATATTGTTTTATACAAACTGCTCGCGAGATACGTCGAACTAGAATGCGAGGTCATGGAAGAGAGACCGAATAATCAGTTTGTTATGAACGTAGACGCGGTTTCTATCGCGAGCAGAGAGAGAAAATTTGCCAGAATCAAGCCTCCAGATGGAAGTGTCTGGATCACCAATCTACGAACTAGTAGAACTACGATCGATGCAAATCTGTTCAATATTCCTACATCCGTAAAAGTGAATTTTGCGGACACAGAAAGAACCCTAAAACCAAAGTACGATATCATCAAAATAGACGTATTCAATTCCATAGGGGATAAATTCGATCTGGTAAAGAAGACAGGAAAAATATTATTTATTCCTAATACTCAAAAACCAGAAAGCTATAAGTCTTCTGATCCGAGCGGCTTCATAGATTACGAACACGAGCTAGGCGACGAGGACGATGTTCGCAAGAAGATCATAGAATACGCCAATCAAAAGATCAAATCCGAGCTAATCGTTCCTGTTATTTATATCAATCATGATGAGCAAGCGATCCCTATCGGATATGTACATGCTCAGAATAGAACAAGAGAGATCGACTTAAGTGAAGTGATGGAGATCAAGACTCTTACCTTCGATATGGTGGATCGGATTAGAGAATCCAATACCATTCTAGTGAAAGAAAGATTTCCTGTTTTAGATCTTTCTACCGGCGGCCTTAGAGTAAAGATCAATCATCCGGATCTAAATAGCGAGATCCCAAGACGAAAAGGATTCACCTTCGATATCTTCTTCAAGATGCAATCTCCGATTACCGCATACGGAGTGGTCCGATCTGTAGCAAAAGATATGGATGGAAATTTATACATCGGATTGTCCTTGGAAGGAAACTCTGCAAGACCGGGAGAGAAGAAGAGATTCATCGACAATGTGAACAGACTCTTAGCGGATGCCGGCGCGAAAGTAAATCCGAATTGAATTTCCTTACGGGAAGTCCCACATTCTTACATCTACAAAGATTACATTTCCTTCTTGCAATCGTTTAGAATAAGTAACTAAAAGCAGATTGCTTTCCAGATCGTAGTACGGGTTGCTAGCAAACCAATTTCCGGAAGTATCTTTTGCATTCTTATAGAACTGTTCCAGGAAATAAGGCCTCCAACTCCAGTTCCTTCCTACAAAGCTATCGTCTTCGAGCATTCCTGATTCTGAGATCGCGGAATAATTAGGAGAAAGTTGTCTTCCTTCATTATTTGTGACGTACATTCTAAAGACGGATTTTTCAAGAAGATAAGAATTTCTTAAAGTGATTGTGACCTTCTCCTCTCCATTAGAGAGCACTTCTATTCCGGAAGACTCGAGTCTGTCCTCAAGCTCCCTTTCCTTTTTGATCCTTCTTAGCAACTGATACTTTTTATAATTAAAGAATAGCTCATGTAATTGGGAGAAACGAATACTTAGGCCGTTGATATCCATTAAATCCGGGCTTGGCTCCGCAAAATAGAACCCTTGCAAGAATCTTGCTCCGTAAGTAAGAGCATTGTATAGCTCCGTTTCCGTCTCTATTCCCTCAAAGAGAAGAGAACAGCCCAGGCTTTCCGCCAATCTGGAAAGAGTAAATAGAATCTCTTGGAAATTTCTGGAGGCAACAGAGCTACGAATCAGTCCTAAGTCCACTTTGATAATATCGGGATGCAAAGCACCAATCCGATCCAGGTTGGAGGACTTAGAACCCAGATCGTCAATCGCGACTAGAAACCCGGATCTCTTATATAGATTGATCAAAGGTTTGAGCTGCTCTATTTCTCCGGCAAAATGCTCCTCCACCATTTCAATCACGATCCTCTTAGGATCCATACCTGAATTCTTTACGATCTGAAGAGTGAACGGATCCTCATCCGATCTTGAAACAAGATAGTCTTGCATGAAGGAAGGAGAGATATTTAGAAAAAGTTTTGCCTTAGGATCAATGCTCTGTGTCTTACTGATCTTTTCTACGGCTTTCTTTCTGATACTTCTGTCTATCTCTAGTTTTAATGCTATGAACTCTTCTCGTTCTGACAAAGAAAGTGAGTGAGGAATATCGGATAAGAAGAAGGGACCGAGGCTGTGTACTTGACCGCTCTTGTCTAAGAAACGACCAAGAGCTTCGTAACCGAAGATAGAATCTTTTTCGACCGAAAGAATGGGCTGGAAGTAAGGGATGGTTTCTCCTTCAGAAAACCATTCTCTCCATTTGGATGCGCTCCAAGAACTTCTTCCTTCATTCATTCTTAACAACAAAATCAAGGTCCTATAAACAGGATCAAGAAATTAAAATGAAAACAGTTGCTAGAAAGAATAAAAGAAGAATGAGCAAGGTAAATTAGGTATTACTTAATAACCTGGACCTAAACCGCAGTAGAATTTTTCTGGAATTCCTTCCCAAGCAGTCTTAGTCATGTTAGAAGAAAGCAAAGATCGATTTTTGCCCAAGTTCTCGCGCAAAATTTCAGCAAGTCTCTCTTTTGAGAAGAGATCTGCTGATTCGGTTAACAATTTCAGACGCGTATAGTATACTTTAAGATCCGGATCTTCTATCCGATTCTCTCCAGAAGAAACCGACTGCATATAACCTTTCGGAATATTGCGAGCAAAATGTCCTACTCTCCAATTAGAAACAGTAGGTAGTTTACTCAACAAAGGATCTGTTAAGGCAAAAACATCTACGATCCTACGCTCCGGCCCTGCAAAGTATCCGTAGAAGCCTATGTTCAGAGTGGCACAGGTTGTTGCTCCCTTATCCGCTTGTTTCTTTCTATAGTCTCTGCCTGATCTTGCCCAACCATGAGAAGGAAAATCAGAAACATAAAACGACTGCAAGAAGCTTGTAGAACGGAAATAAGCTCCCTTCTCATCTTGGATCTCCTCATCACTTCGGATCCTAAGATAGTCCTTAGTCACATAAAGAAGTGAATTTTGGTTTAACAACGAAAAGGCGACAAAGAACAAAAGAGCGATCCTGGGTAAAAATGGAGAAAACAGGTCCGAGATCAGAAAAACAGAAATTACGAAAGGAAGAGCGATAAACCTTCCCGCCATGAAATCTCCGCCTATGCTGCAAACATAGAGAAGATAGAGTAGAATTCCTAGACTGACGGAAAGATGCCCCGGTTTCTTCTTCCAAGCCAACCAAGGAAGGATAGAGACTGCGACAAAAATGAGTAGAGAAGAAAAAAGATCCCAGCGAAACGAATTCTGGAAATAGGAAATCCCGTACAACCAAAGGACCTCAGTTGAGATCCCTGTATTCAATTTCGCGTAAGCAGTATTCGGAAATAAATAACCGTAATAGAGAAGAGAAAAAAGGCTCCAAAGGATCGCAGGCAGAAATCCTAAAAAAGCGATCCCAGTCCTTTTCAAAGATTCGGAAAGGATGCCGTATTTGAAGAGCAAGTATAAGAAAAATGGAATTCCGAATAAAATAGAATCCTGTCTGTTCAGATACATAAGCGAAAGAAGGAAACAAAACAGATAGAAGGACTTTCTATTAAAATCCTTTTCCAATTCCAAACCAGTCTGCACCAAAAGTAAAACAAGAAGAAAGGAAAGAGGATTCTCCAAACCGGAAGTGGAATAATCTACAAAGCAACGAGAACTTAACAAAAGAAATAAGATCCAATAGGTTTCCTGGATCGGCCTTCCTTTTTGCCAGATACGGCGCATAAGAAGAGCTGCGGAAGCAAAAACGCAAAGCCAAGATAAGATTAAAGAAGAATAATATATAGGAATTCGGAAGAAAGAGAAAAAAGAGATCCCGAATAACCAAAGAGGATGTGTGTATCCTTGCACTCTTTCATGCACATTCCATCTGAGTCCATACCCGTTCAGGAAATTATCTATGGTGCGAAATGTAATATAGGCATCATCGCAAACCCAAGAGTTTACCAGGATAACATAAATAAATCCCAATACAGTGATAGGAAATAGGAGTTTCGGAAGGGGACGACGTAAGAAATGCAAGAGGGTTTCAATTTTAGAAGACACGGAGTTCTCTTCTTTACAAGCTTCCTCCAATTGGCCAGGGTTCTTAGGTTTGTCATTCAGAATTCAGATCTCTGAAAGATCCGATCAAATCCTTTATCCGGATTTATACTTGACCCAAGACTTTTCTAAATCTTTCTATCAGAATGCTTTCCAATCTATTCTATAGAGCCTTATCTTTCTCGAACAAATCATACGGATTCGTTCTGATAGGCGCTATTTTTCTTTCCGGTTTTCTATCTTGGCAGTACCAAACTGGATTTAGGGTTGGAGATGGAGCAATCAAGCAGCAGCAATTAGCCGATCTTCTGCAAAACGGATTTCCTGATTTTTCCTGTCGTTATTCTGGAGCAAAGTTCGATCCTGATTTTCAATTCCTTCCATTGGATCTGAAGAAGGGTTCTACCATGACCCATGTTTACAATGGAAAATGTTACTATGTATTTCCTTTTTATTATACTGCAATCCAGTATCCTTTCGCGTTGCTTCTGGGAAGGTTCGGGAGCTATTTTCTCTCCTTGGTCTTTGGGGTCTTAACCTTATATTCTCTATTTAAAATTTCAATCCTACTAAATTTGGGCGAGAAGGCTAGAGCATCTTTTCTTGCAGTCTTACTTCTCGGTTCTGCATTTAGTTTATTTGCTACGGATCTTTCCGAGACTGTTCTTGCAGTATTCGGAGTCACAGAGGGAATCTATTTCCTTTTAAGAGAAGAGGACTCGCCAAAGATAAAAGATTATCTTTTTGCAGGACTTCTATTCGGGTTTGCCTCTTTCTTTCGTCAGGAAGTGATCCTTCTCTCGGCGAGTATTTCCATTATTCAAGTTTTTAGAATATTCAAAAAGCCGACTGCACTTGTATTTTCAATAACCTTCGGCATTCTTCTTTTGGCCCAAGCGGGGATTAATTTCGCGGTGGTAGGGCATCCTCTCGGCTCTAGAGGTCATCTTCAATCTTCTTCTAATTATGATATAACGGCTCAATTGATTTACCTTAGCCAACTCGTATTCTTAGGAAAAGGTTCTTTAGGATTATTAGGTGCCTACCCTGCTCTTTTGTTTGCGATCCGCTTTCGACCAAGAACAATCAATTCTCTGACCCAAATCCTTTTAGGAATCTTAGTATTCATCCTTCTCTCCGGATTACTGACTTCTACTCGATTCTGGCAGGGAGTTCTCTTCGGGCCTAGATTCTTAATGACAGTTCTTCCATTCGTTTTGATTTATCTGATGAGTGTGTTAGATAGTAACTGGAAAAGCATCTCTAAACCTTTTCGATGGATTGCGATCCTTCTTTTAATCTACTCCATCGCGGGTGGAATCATCTTTGATCGGCTCTATTATAAATTCACAAAGTCCGTCGTAATGGAACAGGCAGAGTTAAGTAATTTTTCTTCAGAGACGGTAGTGTATAGAAAAGGATCCGTTTTCCTTCCTTCGGACTCTTTCAGCACGCATCGAGCGGTTTTCGAGATCAATGGACCGGATCAGTTTGACTCATTATTAGAAAAACTATATGAAAATGGGACCAAAAGATTTACTGTGATCGGCTTTAAGGATTCTTATCCGAGAGAAAAATTAGTTCCACCTTCTCAGAAATTCGAATTTACACACAGAGAGTTTAAGCAAAGTCCCTCTATCAATATGGAAACGATAGAGATCAAAAGGAAAGAATAGTAAAAACGCCTTCCGCACGATCGGAAAAAGATCGCAATTATATTATAAAAATTGCGACCATATAGAATATAGAAAAACGTAAATTTAGAAAATGAGAAGAGATGAATTCATGCTTCGAAGCGAAGGACTCGCTTCGAAGTTTATATTGAAATTCTTATTTGCCCCAAACCCTTCTAAATAGATCGGATTCGAGTATATTCTTAGGATCCAGCTTCTTTTTCATAGCCTTGAACTTATCCAAGTTTTGCTTCGGCATGGACCTTCTGTAGACTTCAGGTCTGAGAGTGCTATCTTTCGCGAAATAGAACCTTCCCCCGCTCTTTAAAACGATCTCATCCATTTCTTTAGCGAGCTCCCAGAGCTTTTCCTTATTTCTCTTGGTCACCGGAAAATCCATAGCCATAGAGTATCCGTCCACTGCATGAGTTAATAGGAATTTATCCGGTCTATGCTTCTTGAAAACAGCCAACCAGTTTACGATCCCTCGTTTTTGGCAAAGACTTAGAATTTCTTCGAAGCCTTTTACCGCATTCGCCTTCGGAATAAAACTCTGGTACTGGATCATCGCTCCAGGCTTGTACATAAACTTCCAATTCGGAACGTAATCCAAGAGGAAAGCATACTCTGCATGTCCTTGTAAGTAAGGTTTATTATTTCCTAAAAATCCTGAGATCCATTTTCCCAGATTTACGAATCTCATTCCTAAGTTATTGCTAAAAGGATACATGAAGATCCACATCCAAGACTTAGGAATAATTCCTAAGAATGTACTAGGAAGGATTTGCTTCTCTACCTTGCAATTTTCAGGAAAATCAGGATCCTCTCCTTCTTTCAAATGAACTGCCTTGTGGATCTGCCCTCTTCCTAAACCTTTTCCAGAGCCGAAAGAATCCACCCAGCCAACTAGATAATCAGACTGTTTGTATTCCTTTTCGAAATAATCGTACATCTCTTGCAGGTTGGAAGTATTGACCGGCCAAACTCTCATCTTACCTGCATAAATTTTCTTTAATTTAATGGTAACGGTAAGAAAGGCTCCGAGCATTCCAAAACCTGAAATTGCGGAGTAGAAAATATCTGAATTCTTATTAGGAGAACAAACGAACTCTTTCCCATCTGGACTTAAGAAAGTAAATTCTTGGATATGATCTCCGATCGGACCCACGGCAAAATTATTCTTTCCATGAATATTCATGGAAAGAGCTCCCCCTAAGGTAGGGAACATGGTGCCGCTTACTACAGGAGGCCAGAATCCCTTCTCTATTCCGAATTCCCAAAGTTGTTTAATAGTCACTCCGGATTCTGCAACTAGGATCCCTGTCTTCGGATTGAAGGAAAGGATCTTGTTGAAGTTTCGAATATCTACGACCACCCCTTTAACATTCGTGGCGGCGTCCCCATAGCTACAACCTCCGCCTCGGAAAGTTACCTTGGCGCCAGTCTCTTTTGCATACGAGAATAAGGATTTAAAGTCTTGTATCGATTCCGGTTGGAATACATGGCTTTCTGAGAAATGATTCATTCCCCAGGCTTCCACTTTTTGGATCGGGCTCAAACGAGCTTCGAATGCTTTTATATCGAATTTAGATCCGGATTTTTTCTTAGCTACCGGTTTAGCGGTTTTCTTCTTAACGGCAGTGGCCATTCAAAATACCTAATATTCCTTAAATAGAAAGCCTTCTAAAAATGAAGGAAGGAATGAGACGAATGATCAGAGAAACGAGAGCCCAACGAGCTGGAACGTAGAAGACCTCTTTTCCTGCATTCACTTTTGCTAATATAACCTGTGCGGCTTCCTTAGCTGTGATCAACCACATTAAACCAGGAAGACCTTCGGTCATTGGTGTCTGGATCATACCAGGTTTTACTGTAACGACCTGCACACCCTGCACGGCCAAACGATTGCGCAATGCTTCTAAATAAGTGGACATCCCAGCCTTAGACGCGTTATATACTGGATTTCCTCTTCTTCCTCTATCGCCTGCGATGGAAGAAATTCCAATGATCTTTCCTGCCTTCTTCTCTTGGAAGTATGCAGCAGCAGAATCCAACCAAGCCACGCAACCAAGAAGATTGACTTCTAACATCTCTAAGTCTTTCTTTACAGGAAATTCTTCAGGACCCACTCTATGCATGACTCCGGAAGCATAGTAGATCTCGTCCAAACCGCCTAATGCTTTGACTGCTTTGGAAAATTCACCTGGAACCTTGGAGTATTCGGTTACGTCATGCTTCACGAAAAGATTTTTGCTCTTAGAAGAAGGAGCGATCTTCTTCAATTCCTTTTCTCTACGAGCGAAGGCAGCGACTTGGTGTCCTTCTTCGATTAATTGGGCCGCGATTTCTTTTCCAATGCCGCTAGAGGCGCCTACAACGATGATCTTTTTAGCCATACCTACCTTTTTCGGATCGGGACCTAGTATGACAAGTCTGATTTAAGCCTCTAAGACGTTACAAATCATCCTTCGGTCGAACCGCTTCCTTCTCTTCCAAACAAGTCAAAATATTTCGGAAGGAAGGTCTCGGCATTTTCCCAGAGTCCACTCTTCTTTTCTAATATCTCCGCAGGCTTCCATTTACTTTTATAATCCATCTTAGGATGACCTGGAAGAAAAAGACCTAGATGAAATTCTTTGAATTGATTTCCTCTTGCCCAAAGAATCGAAGAAAGGATGAGAAAATTTCCGAGACTTCTTTTCTCTTCCTCAGGATCGAATACAGAATATACTGCGGAGACAGTTTCTCTTCCTAAATCCAATAACATCCAACCTAGAAGTCTTTCCTCTTTATAGATCCGGATCTCCTTCGAATTATCTGAGCCGTCATACATTTGAATTTGCATCGTTTGCAAAAGCTCCTCATCCGAATTTCCGTAACTTCCCTCATGCCTAGATCTTTGGTACTTCAAATACAGATCTTTCTTTTCAGGATCCATTTCGGGAGAAGAAACAGTGACTCTAAGATCCTGATTCTTTTTGAAGATCCTTTTGTGTTTTGCATTCGGAGAAAAAGAGAGCAAGGGAATCCTATAACTCAAGCAATGAGAACAGCTCGGACAAGAAGTTCTATAATAGAAAGCACCGGATCTTCTAAACCCGAAGCGAAACAGAAAATCCAAAACCGAAGGAGAAATTACCTCTCTCCAGGCGAAACCCTTGATCCTGGAAATCCTCTCCGGATAATAAGAACATGCAGAGTCGTCAGAACTCGGAAGAGAATCCAAAAATTCAAAATAATCGATATGCATTAGAATAAGCTCTTCCCTTAGATTTTTCCATTGCCAAACAAAAGCCTCCGAAGGATAGGACTAACAATGGTATTCAGATTGTTTATGGATCAATTCGTACGTTGGAGCGCATACAAACTTGCATTCGGCTTTGCCGGTTTGAGTTATATTTTTTATTTTCTCTCCCAACCATGGATCCAATTCGCAAGTATATTTGCAGGATTCCTTTGCCTGCTCGGAGGACTCTTCTTCCCCTTACAATTCGATCGTTGGTATCGAAACACGCAATCCTTACTCTTAGGGATCGTTTCATTTTTCGTGTCCTGCCTGATCCTTCTCGGTTACCTTTTAGTTTGGAGACCCTTTTCTTTTCTTCTTCCAAGCAAAGAGAAGAAAGGCTAAACCTTGAAAAAACTAGAGATTTATTGCGATGGTGCCTCTAAGGGAAATCCTGGGCCTTCTTCAATAGGAGTCGCAGTATATTCTCAAAAAGAAGAGGTCCATTCCATCTCTCGTAGGATCTCCGACGGCACAAATAATACGGCAGAATGGGCCGCCTTAGAAGCGGGCCTTCGTTATTGTCTGGAACAAGGGGCGGAGGAAGTCGTAGCCTATCTGGATTCCGAACTTGTAGTGAAACAATTTCGGGGAGAATACAAGGTAAAATCTCCTCATCTGCAAGAAGCAAAGGAGAAGGTTAAGTCAGTCAGTTCCAAATTTGCCAGCTTCTCCATTTATCATGTTCCGAGAGAAAAGAACAAAAGAGCAGACAAACTAGCTAACCTCGCCTTTGAATCCTAAATTCTAAAAAAAGGTTTCCTAAAGAAGGATTCTCGAAGACAGTTCCTTCGATGCCTTTTCGAGATCCACGTAAACTTCTCACCTTACTCTGCGTATTTGCATTCTGGGTTTTCAACTGCAAGGGAGATATATTGAACCGAATGCTGCAACTCAAGAAGGAAGGAAAATATTTAGAACTCGCACTTCTTTGCAACGAACACAAAGAATCCGAATACAAGGAAATCTGTGATCTAGCCTGGCAAGAGGCCGAAAAAAATATCGATCTGATCCTTTCTCAACAGGCAGACCTTCCGTTTCTCCGAGTTTCAGTGGATGCAAAAACGAAAAAGCAGGTAGAAGATCTACTCGCAAAAAATCCTCAAATGAAAGAAAGATACCTTCCTCTTTGGAAAAGATTCGTCCAGGAATGATGAATTCTGATCCCAAGGAACTGATAGGCAAGATCCCCTCTCCGTACTTACAGGATCTATTAGAGATTACCTCGACAGTGCGTAACTCAAAAGGAGAGGTCTATCTTGTAGGAGGAAGTGTTCGAGATCTACTCCTCGGAAAAATTCCTCATGAATACGATATGGCAGTTTCTTTGCCTCCACAAGATGTCCAAAAGATATTCCGAAGAACAGTTCCTACCGGGATCAAGCACGGCACAATCACGGTGCTCATCCAAGATAGATCCTACGAACTAACCACCTTTCGAAAAGATGAAGACTATGTGGATGGGAGAAGGCCAGAAACAGTCACCTTCGGAGTGAGTCTAAGCGAAGACCTAAAGAGAAGAGACTTCACAATGAACGCAATCGCTTTAGATCTACAGGAGCAAAAGCTTGTAGATGAGCACGAAGGCATTCAGGACATACAAAATTCACTGATCCGCACGATCGGAAACCCGATTTCCCGTTTTACGGAAGATGGGCTTCGCCCGGTGCGAGCCATACGATTCGCTTCTACATTAGGATTTAGTATTCATAAAGAAACCCAAAACGCCATCCAAGAATGCAAATCCATTACTCAGAAAGTCTCTCCGGAAAGAATACATGATGAATTCTTAAAGATACTAAAGAGTCCAAATCCAATCCCTTCCCTTCTGCTCTTAAAAGAATATGAGATCCTAGGATTATTCACTCAGGCAAAATTATATTCGAATATTGCTTCCAGAGAAAGTGGAAAGAACGCTTCTCCTAAAAATAATCCTGAGAACCCTGGCCTCGGACTTTTGACGCAAGCAGAATGGAAAGAAAGTCTATCCAAATTTGCCAACCTTCTATCGGAGCCGGATCGGATCAGACTTTCTTATTTCCTACTCACCCACTTCAAAAAGGAAGATCTCATAACGGAATCCATTCGGTTCTTCAAGGATCTTCGCTTTTCCAACCAAAGGTCCAAAGACTCTCAATTCTTAACGAAGACCCTTCTATCTATTTGGGAGAATTCCCTAGAATTGAAAACCCCGGCCGGGATCCGAAAATGGGTGCTTCATCCGATCGCCCAGTATTCCGCAAAGAAGGAACTCCTCAGCTGGTGCGAAGAATTGGCGTCCTTAAGCAAGGCCCAATATGGAAACGCAGATTGGCTCTCCTTGGCAGAAGAAGAATGGAAGAAGGAACCTGCCCTGCTACTTTCCGATCTGGCCGTCGATGGAAACTGGGTGAGAGAGAAATTTCCAAGCCTTCCCCCACAGAAACTGGGAGAAGCATTGCGCATCTGTTTAGAGAAGGTTCTAATCGAACCAAGCGATAACTCACAAGAAAAGTTATACGAACTCATTCATTCCTCTCTTTAGAAAACCAGTCCAGAAGAATCATTTCCTATAAAAGGGAGCGAGAGCTCCGAGTCGTATTGCGTTTGGACTAGTTCCTCTTGTAGAAGATACTACAAATCCCCTTCCCCTGCTCAGAAATTATACAGGGCACCTCGTGCTCAAAATATAAGCATATTGTCCCATATTGAAATTATGCCGCTAAGCTTCATATTTTTTGAGCACTCTATTAGCGATTTAGAATCGTTTTTAAGCCGAATTTAGTCTCTTTGCTCATTTTTATTCTCTTGGCACGCTAGTTGCATATAGATGGGCATAGGAGATTTAGGAGAATGATGAGAAAAAAGACATTAAGCCTCATTGCTACCTTTACTCTGGTGACCGCCTCTTCGGTTTTTGCCCAAGCTAAGAAAGAGGTTCCAGATCAAAAGGTAACAGCGGCGCCTGCTAAGGCTGCAGAACCCGAGCCTGAAGAAAAGAAATGGTTTGAAGCTGTCGATTTTTCCGGATTCGTGGACGTGTACTACATGTACAACAACAACCCACTGCAAGGAAACGCAATCGACGGAACTCACGCTTTCGAAACTAGCAACAAAAACTTCGGAGTAAACGCCGCAGCTCTTGCAATTCAAAAAACCGCTGAGAAAGGCAGTCCTTGGGGATTCCGAGTAGACTTCCAAAACGGTCAGAACAACGCGTATCAGGAAGCTCCCTATACAACTTCTAACCAGGTATACAACTACAACATGCTGAAACAAGCATACGTGAGTATGTATTTCCCGGTTTTAAAAGGGATGACATTGGATATCGGAAAGATGGCAACACATATCGGCTACGAGGTGCTTGAGTCGATGAACAACCCTAACTACACGATAGGGGCCATCTTCCAAAACACAATCCCATTCATTCACACCGGTGCTCGCTTAACTACTCAATTTACCGATAAATGGGCTGGAACCTTTTATCTGTACAACAGTGGTGGTGGTACCGGTTATACCAGCCCAACTGCGGGCAACTTGACTAGCACGACTACGAACTCCTTCTTCGAGTCTTCGAACGAACACAAAGCGGTCGGTACTCAGTTGAAAGGAACTCTGATCGAAGATAAACTATCTCTTACCTGGAACACCTTGTATTCCAGCGATGGTTTCGCTTCTGGATACACCGGAGTCGTAGATCCTAGCCAAATGTTAATCGCTAACTATTTGGAAACTGGAAGCGTAAACGGAGCTGGAACTGTTCTTCCTACCGGTCAAAGAATGAAGTACAACAAGGATTATTGGTTCATGAACCATGCAATCTTGTCCATTACTCCAACCGACAGAATCCAAATCGACTTAGACTATACCTGGAGTGAAAAATCCGGAGCTATGGCTAACGCGAACCTGGCTCAACAACAGTACAACTCTGCGAACGTTTATACTGCAGAAACTGTTCTTGGCGGACAAGTAAACACTTCTCACAACAAGAGTAGCTACCAATCTTACGGTGTATTCTCCAAATTCAAAATTACTGAAACTTGGGGAGTTAACGTTCGTATTGAGTATTTGAACGACAAGGCGAACAACGGTCAGTTGAACACCTTCAGTATTCTTCACGGACCGAACGCAAGCAGCGGAGATCCTACTTATACCGGCGTGAACGGTGGAAACGGTTACTTGGGAGCATACCAACAGCAGATCAACACTGCTCTTGCAGAAGCTATCAAAGCAGCTAACCCGATCTTAGCAGGTTTAACGGATAACCAAATTCTTGCAGCTATCGATCCTAAGAACTACAAGAACTACTCCGGAGCAGCAGCTAACTACGGACAGTACAGAACCTTCACCGTTACCCCGGTTTGGAACTTTACTGAGAACCTCTTGATCAAGTTGGATATGAGAAGAGACTGGGCGACCGGTTATCAATTCATCGACATCCACGGAGACAAGAGAAAAGACCAACTTGGTCTGACTTTAGGTATCGTTGCTAAGTTCTAATCGAACTGGTAAAGATTTCTTTGGATATGGAAAGAGCGCTCGAAAGAGCGCTCTTTTTTTTCTTTCTTTAACCCCGAAAAACGAAACTCAGAAATCCAAATCGGATTGGCCTGACATTGCGACAAGGCTCATTCTGAGGCGATGCGGAAGAAGGTTCCAACAAGCTTTAAAGCCTCTGCTCCAGAGACTTTTGCTCTCTGCTTTCTTCAGTTTGGACTTTAGATTCTCGCTCATTTCCCTTCGCCCTCTAAAATTAAAAGACGAGAAAAATGCTCCTCCATTGCAAACAGGAGCCTTTAAGAAGACCAGTTTCCGATCTCCTTTTTTAAAAAAGGAAATCGGATTTTTAAGGGAGAAAGAAGAATTTAAGAAGAAGAATTCGTCGAAATAAACTAATCCGAAAGAACGATGCTCGAAAAGAGCAGATCCTTCGACCAAGCCCTTCTCGAACGATCATTCTGATGAGTAAGAGAAACGCTTAAGAAGCAAGTACTCCGTAAACGATAACACCTATCCCAACCAAATTGCTGAGCACCCCGATCCCGCCTAAGGCCTTGCCAAGCGGAGGATTGTCTTGAAATTCATCCTTAACTCCTTGGAGCCAGTTTGCAGTATCCTTTAAGGCCAGAAACGCAGAAGAAACCGCTAGTGCCCAAGCCCCAGTCAAGGCAAGAGTATCCGTCAGAGCAATCGCGTATCTAAATGCGATCGCAAGCCCAAGAAGCATTGCTCCTTGCATCAGGGAACCGATATGAGCTGCTTGTAAATATCTAGAAGGAAATTCCGCCTTCTTTCGTGCGAGCGCGTATGGAAAACCGGTTAAGCTTCCATACGCTAGATTCAATACACCTGCAATGATCAGGATTTTTTCGGAAAGATTCATGAGTCACCACCCGTTCGTTTTTCGGGGCTATTGCATACTCTGGAAATCTTTTAAGTCAATTCCGTTTTTAAATCCTTATCTGGTATCGAATAGGTATCCGAGCTGAATCAGAAGTTGCGGATTCTTATAATCGCCTGCTCCGATTCCCCCACCTAACTGCAGAAAAAAGTTTCCCATCAGAATATCATAGGTTAAGCCTATATATCTTTGGGTTAAATGAAGTTTACGATTGTCTCTGCTTTCATATTCCAAAACAGCTGCAAGATTCGGATTCTGCTGAGCTATATAAGAACGAATGATCGTATCTTCATATGTAGGATTCTTATGTTCATATCCCGGAACATTCACGTTAGTAGGATATTGGTTCTGTCCACCATGTCCCAGATCTGGAGAAAAAGGATCCACTTCGAATTGTCCAATCACCACTGAAACGCTGTGCGCGATCATCGGAGTCTTCCAGAAGCTATAACCTAGATCCGCTTGCCATCCCCACCAGTTCGGGTTCCAACGACCTCCGGAAGCTCTGACTACGATATCTTTATAATAGTAACCTACGTTGAAGTTGATACTTCCCGGAGAACCAACGGTCGCTCCATATACTAGAAAGTTCGTAGATTTAGGAAGAGGCTTAGCTGCGTCCTCGTCTTTTACTTTCTTATCATCTCCGAATCGGCTCTTTCTATCCGGCTCCGGACTCCATTCAGGAGTCACGTCCGACTGATTTGAATCGTACTTCTCTTGAGAATACAGAGAAGAAAACGAAACAAGTAAGGCCGCGAAGATTATGCTGAGTAATCTTTTCTGCATAAAACTTAAAATCCGAAACTAAGACCTTTCAAAAGGATCGCGCCTTCGATTACGACTTTGTCTCCTCTAGTTAGGCCTTCTAAAACATTTACTCGTTCCCTAGTGGAAATCCCGAGAACAACTTCTCTTCGGAAGAATTCATTCGGAACCTCTTCCACGAAAACATAATTCTTTCCTTCTACTGTGACAACCGAGTTGAAAGGAATGACCACAGTATCTCCGCCAGTCTCTTCTGGAAATTTGACAGTGGCGAACATTCCCGGCTTCAATTTATAACCTTCGTTCTCGATCGCGATACGAACTTTTACGGTCCTTGTCATAGGATCTACGTTATCTCCGAGTGCTTCGGCGGTTCCATTCCACTGTTGGTTCGGGAAAGAGGAGAAGGTAACAATTACTCTTTTACCCTTTCTTAAACTAGTCAATTGGGACTCAGGAACGTCGGAGATGATCCAACCTTTCCTTCCGTTGGCTTTGCCGAGAAGTGCTGGGTTTAAACCGACAGCTCTCAGTTTTCCTTCAAATTCCGCAAGTTCTGCCTCGTCATTCCCTGCGTTGGTCTCTGCTTCGACCAGATCCTTCTCAGTAGCCACTCTATGCTTGAACATGTCCTTGATACGATCCAAGTTCTTGCGAGATCGGTTTAAACTATTCTTGGAATGAATATAACCTACATACAGATCGTTTAATTCAGCCGATTCGAATAGAACGATATGCTCTCCTTCCGAAACGGAAGGAGCAGTGGTAGCGATCAATCTCGCAGGCGCCTCCACATTTACGAAATCATCCTGCTTACCGATCTGAGCCGTTCTAATTATATTCAGACCTGGGCTATTTTCTTTGAACTCGATCCGATCTCCCTTGTCGTGAACGATCGCTTTCTGAGGATGAGCTGGGGTCTTCTTCGAATGTTTATTAAAACCGAAGATCACGATCGAGATCGATAGAGCCGCAACTATAACGATGAGTAGGATTCTGAATTTGTTTGAGGATGGTATCATTTCGAGCCCCCTTGGGTATTACCGGACGCCCCGGTATTTTTCGAGCCTGGTATTAGCAAACCTGTTCCGACGGAGTAATTCACTCCCTCTATCGCTTCCATTCTGTCGGTTTGGAGGCGAAGCATCTCTACAATGCTGGATCGATACGTTTCGAAGAAGTCTGCAAATTCCAAAATCGATATATAACGTTTTTCGTAACTAAGGATCATATCCTGCGCTAAGTCAGAGTAATCTTTAGTGTAAGTGTTCCTGAACCTACGATACAGGCCGTCTTTGGCCTTAGCGGTTGCTAGAGCAACATTCACGTCATTTTCCACTTCTAAGATGAGGTTTTTCAATTCCTGCTTTCTGACGAGAATGGATCTTTCTGCTGCCTTGATATTTCCTTGGTTTCTATCAAAGATCGGGATATTCAACTGAGCGGTGACCCCCCAATAGTTCTGGAACGCCGTTCCCCCTCTATTGTACATAGGACCGAAGGCAAGGTCCGGAATCGCATTCGCATGTTGCAATTCCAGGTTGGCTTCTTCGTATCTTAAGGCTTGCACTGCCTTTTTCAGATCGGGCCTGTATTCTCTTGCCTTACTTAGAATATTTTCCAGCTTCAATTCGTCTAGAGTGAGCTTCTCTACGAAGTCCACATCCAGAACAGGAACTATAGCGACATCGGGTGCTTTATACGCGTCTTCGTTCAAGAGAACTCTTAGATCAGCTTCCTTCTCCAAAACCTTGATCCTAAGATCTTCTCTTTCCTTCCTTAGGAAGAATAGAAGAGCCTTAAGACGTAGAACTTCCGACTGAAGCACTGCCCTTCTCTTATAAGCAAGATCCGCAGAAGATACCGTCTTTTCCAGAGCGGCTAAACTTCCGTCATAGAAAGCGATTGCTTCTCTATAATAATGAATGAAGTAGAAAGTCCTTCTAAGTTTAGTGATCAGGGCTCTCGCAAGATCATAAAACTCTTGCTCGCTCATCTTTGCAGTGAGCTCTGCAACGCGAACTCTTTTATCGATCTTTCCTCCAAGTAGGAATACTTGTTGGATCTGAACGACCGTTTGTCCGGACCTGCTAAAGTCGAAATAACGTTGGGTCGGCTCTGCGAAAATACTCTGATCGATGAAGATATTCGGATTCGCGTAGAGTCCCGCTTGCTCTATTCCGGCCTTCTTAGCGTCAATATTGAACTTAGAAGCGAGCAAGAGGAGGTTATTCTTCCAAAGAAGTTCCTCTGCCTTCGCCAATTCTATACGGATTTGTGTTCTTTCCTTATCTTCATTCGAGAGATTGGAGGTAGCTCTGTTCTCTACCTGCAAGATCTCTCCGCTTCCCTGAGCCTCGTTCTCCGGTTTAGGAGAAGGTTCCGGCTGCTGAGAAACAGTTTGGCCTGTTGCCCAAACCAAGATTAGAAATGCTAGCACCTTTTTAATCATATATATACGAAATTATCCCAAAAGATGGTCTTTTGCTGTAATACTCCTGGAGATAGAGTTTGCCCCTAGAAAGGCATAGCTCTCCCTCAAATTGAAAAGAAATTAGATAACGCTTGGGGGTGGTAGATTCGTGAGTAAGAGAGAAAGGAATTCTTTCGGTCTGTTATGCCCGTCTATAAAAACGATCTTAGAGATAAAAGAATAAGGAGTCCAAGGAGAATCAGCAATGGTCTCTGCGATGAACTCTACCGGTTTGGTATCTCTCTCGCGAGCTTGAGTATAAATTAAGCCTTCTGAATCTTTTAGGTCGGCTTCAATAAAGACGGGAGCGGTTTTCTTATTTTGAGATAAGGCGATCTTATGGCTCTCTTCTTCCTTATTCATCCATTCCAAAGAGGATGAAAATAGAACGAGAGCTATCTGAAGAAAAACCAACAGAATGTAAGATATGCGCCGCACTATTATGCCACAAGAATATAGACGTTTATTTCGTCAACAATTCGGTACGCCGAAAACAAAAGGATCTGGTGCGTTAAAAAAATTCCTATTTTACGAAATTGGAATCTCTATCAACGAGCAGCAGAGGGAGGTGTATGAAGCACTCTCACTACTGTTCCTTTTTGAAAATGCAGACGTAATTCTCTATCAGGCCTAGATCCTTCTGCATATTTAGAAATAGGTCTTGTATACACCCATTCCTCCATGCCGGGAGCCCAATTGTTGATCGTTCTCTTTTCGTCCGGTTCTCCGATCAATTCTTTCACAAAGATCTTATTCTGGTACAAAAGAGACTTAATCAGATCCGCACGGATCTTAAGAGAAGAAGGATCCACTGGACCTGCTACTGCATTCTGTCCAAGGATCGTAACGTCTGCGTCTGGGATAGACTTCAATACGAATTCTTTACATTTAGCATCGTCTTGGAATGTAGCCATACATTCCGCGTACAATTGCTTAGGGGTTTTTGCCTCTCTACCGCTTGTATCCCCAAAGAAATAAGCACATTGAGAGAGGAATACGAAAGAGAAGATTACTAGAGACTTTGCTTTCATTTTCGTTTTCTCCGACTGGTTTTTCTTTCCGAGCCACCACCACCGGAAGCTACCGGCAAGGCTTCGGAAGCTTTGTTTCTAGGTTTTGAATCAGTCAATTCCTGGAAGCCACCCGTTACTTCCTGACCAACCTTTTTATATTCTTTTTTCTCTTCAGGCATTTGGGTCTTCTCTGTGACTTCCACTCGGATCAAGAAGCTTACGATCTCGTTCTTCATGTTCTCTATGGCTTGGTCAAAGATCCTGAATCCTTGTAGTTTATATTCTACCAAAGGATTCTTCTCTCCATATCCTACGGTCCAAATCCCTTCACGAAGATGGTCCATGGAATAGAGATGTTCTTTCCAACGATGATCCAAAATATCCAAGAAGATATTTCTCTCTAGTAATTTCCAAACATCCGGACCGATTCCGTCCGCTTTATCTTGATAAAATTTCTGAGCAGTATGATTCAAAGAATCGAATATAGCAAGTTGTGCGTTCTTCGATTTCTTGATCTCGTCTTGATTCACTTCCCATGGAAGTCCCAAACCAGTGAACCATTCCTTTAATGCGTCCCATTCCCAATTATTAGGATTTCCGCCTTCACAAGTCATTACCACTTGCGCTTCGATGATCTCGTCTAAGAAATCTTTTACAAGAACAGTAACATCTCCGCCTTCCAACACCTCGTTTCTCATCTTATAGATAACGATCCTTTGGCGGTTCATCACATCGTCATATTCCAGAAGGTGTTTACGTATATCGAAGTTATGACCTTCTACTCTTTTCTGAGCACGAGCAATTGCATTCGAGACCATCGGATGTTCGATCTCTTGGCCTTCCGGCATCTTCAATCTTTCCATGATGCCTGCAATCCGATCCGATCCGAAGATCCTCATCAGATCATCTTGGAGAGAAAGATAGAATCTACTCGAACCTGGATCCCCTTGGCGTCCGGATCTACCTCTAAGCTGGTTGTCTATCCTTCTCGCCTCATGTCTTTCCGTTCCGAGAATATGCAAGCCACCGGCTTCGAGCACTTCCTCGTGGTTCTTTCTCCAGATTTTAGCACTAGTTAAAATATCATTGGCTCTGGATCTTTTAGTTTGGGAATCCAGCTTCTGAGAGATCTCACTTGCCCGATCAAAATCGGCTCGTACGGTTGCCTCTTTGAATTCGCTGATCACGATATCCGATTCGATCCAGGACTCCAAACTCTCCTTGAAGAGTTGAGCGCCTCCGAGCACGATATCCGTTCCACGACCCGCCATATTTGTTGCGATCGTAACAGCTCCCGGTTTTCCTGCGTTCGCAATGATCTCCGCTTCCTTCTCGTGAAACTTGGCGTTCAATACATTATGCGAAATCCCTGCTTGGGAAAGAAGTCTAGACAATACTTCTGACTTCTCGATGGAAATAGTTCCTACTAAGACCGGCTGTTTTCTAGATTGGCAATCCGTGATCTCATTTAAGATCGCAGTGAACTTTTCCTTCTCCGTTCTATAAACTCGATCCGCTGCATCCTTTCTTTGGACAGGAACGTTAGGCGGAATTACGATAACATCCAGATTATAAATCTTATGAAACTCTTCTGCCTCGGTATCTGCAGTTCCTGTCATACCGGAAAGTTTCTCATACAAGCGGAAATAATTTTGGAAAGTGATGCTCGCGAGAGTCTGGGATTCTCTTGCGATCGTTACGCCTTCTTTTGCTTCTAAAGCCTGGTGAAGTCCGTCTGAATATCTTCTTCCTGACATCAAACGTCCAGTGAATTCGTCTACGATGATCACTTCTCCGTTTTGCACCACGTAATCCACATCTCTCTGAAAGATCTTATGTGCTTTCAAAGCTTGGTGCACGTGATGGACTAGGTCCACGTTCTGAGGAGCGTATAGGTTATCGATCTGAAGGATCTCTTCTACGTGAGCAACCCCTCTCTCTGTAAGAAGGGTGTTTTTCGCCTTCTCATCCTTTTCGTAATCCTCGCCCTCGATCAATTTAGGAATGATCCTATCGATACGAACATATTTGTCCGTAGACTCATCGGAAGGACCGGAAATAATCAGAGGAGTTCTCGCCTCATCGATTAGGATGGAGTCCACCTCGTCCACAATCGCAAAGAAATGTGCTCTTTGCACCTTATGATCGATATGAGAGACCATATTGTCCCTTAGATAATCGAAACCATATTCGTTATTGGTTCCGTATGTGATATCTGCGGAGTATGCTGCCTTACGATCATCATGCTCCATATCATGTTGGATGATCCCTACCTGCAATTCCAAGAAATCGTAAATCGGTTTCATCCAGTTGGCATCCCTTCTGGCCAGATAATCGTTTACGGTAACGACATGCACTCCCTTGCCAGCAAGCGCATTCAGATACACTGCCAATGTAGAAGTCAGGGTCTTACCTTCACCGGTCTTCATCTCTGCGATGTTTCCCCAATGAAGAGCGATCCCTCCCATAAGCTGCACGTCGAAATGGCGCATCCCCAGTTTTCTAAGAGCTGCTTCTCTTACAGTAGCGAATGCTTCGGGAAGAATATCGTCCAGGGTCTCGCCCTTTGCTAATCTCTCCTTAAACTTTCTAGTTTGAGAAGCTAAGTCCGTATCGCTTAACGCGCGAATGGATTCCTCTAAGGAATTGATCTGAAGAACTATCGGAGTAAGTCGTTTCAGGTCTCTTTCGTATTTGCTACCGAATAGGACCCTTAAAATTTTCTGTATCATGTATGCACCATCAATCGTTTCAATTCAATGTATCTTGTTTCGGAATTTCACCGAAACCTTTTCGGCCAAAGAAAATTATAAATCCAAAATCCCTTCGAATAGGGCTTTGCCTGCGTCTTCCATTTGAGACCTCAGATCTTCCGTTTCCGGTCCAGGAATCCATCCGGCTTTTCTGATAAACTCGGAATGGACCTTTTTCCAGGTCTTGAGCATAGACTCGGTCACTTCTAAATGACATTGGATCCCAAAGATCCGATTCTCAAACTCGAACATCTGGTTCGGATAAAAGCTTCCTTGCAAGAGAAGGTTCGCACCTTTGGGAAGATCGAATACATCCTCATGCAGATGGAATGCCGGAAAAGAAGTCTGGCTCTGCAATTTTTTAAAAGCAGGATGAGAAGGATTGCTTATTTTTACATCCGAGAAACCGACTTCCGGGCCCTTATCACCCGCATACACTTTCGCACCTAATGCGGAGGCAAGAATCTGAGAGCCTAGACAGATCCCGATTACCTTCTTGTCCTTCATAGAAATCAGATTCGAAGCGAGGTCCAACCAAGGACGAAAGAAATGTGCCTGAGATGAATCATGAACCGTCTGAGGTCCACCGAGTAAAACAACAAGGTCGAACATCTGATGAGCCCCGGGCATCAAATGCACTCTGGGATCATACGCATTCAGATAAGTAATTTTATAATTTCTAGATTCGATTGCCTCGAGTAGGGTGCCTGGACCCTCGCAATCCTTGAATCGCACAATAAGGCATCTCATGATTGACCGGCCATTCTCTTGAAAAAGATCACTTTCATGTCTTTCGGAATCTTGACCGCATCGGACTCTTCACTAATGGGGCCTATAAAATTATAATAAAGTACTAATGGTTTCGTTTTGAATAGAAGAGTCTCCGGAGTTCCCGTCACAAGACCTTCATTGCGAGAAATACGAAAAGGAGATTTCATGATGATTACTGGAAGCTTAATTCCGAACTTCCTCACTTCTTCCTTCATCAAGACGGAAGCTTGCTTCAAGAGCTCTTCTTCAGAAAGCTTTTCAGGATTATCAAAGAATACTGTAGGATCTACGACCATGTACAGTTTAATATGAGGATCCTTTTGCAATTCAGCATGCAGATGATTCAAAACAGGAACTTCTTTTACGCAAGGGATGCAGTTCGGACCATACACATTCAAAGCGACTCTTTCGGCGGGAATATCCGCGATCCGGATCGCTTTTCCTTCCAAGGTAATTCCTTCGAAGGATTGCACTCCTAGATTGGATTGTTCGGAAGGCGCGCAGACTGCTAGGGCAGCCAGTAGAAAAAGAATATTTAGGCGGAAGAAAATCCCTCGGGATCGAGGGTAACTAAGCCTGGAATCGGAGTTGGCCTGAGAATCCATGGGCGTTTACCAAAATCCGAGATTCCTCCTGAAATTCAAGGAATAAACGAAAGATATAAGGGATTGACAGAGAAGGGAAATCGAGAATTATGGTAGATTCCAAGGCCTCTATCTCCCCACAGGAACGAAAAATGACCCAGAATCAGAATTCAGAATTCGATATTGTTACATTAATTGAACTGGCCAAAAAAAACAAGTATGAAAGAGCCGTTGCTGGCTTCCAAGTTCTGGATCGAATCGATAGACTCGAACTTCCTAAAAAAATAAAAGGCCGTAAACTCGCAGTCCAAGCGATGTTCGCACTTGCTAACGACGAAGTACAATACAAATACGTAACGAAAGAAGAAAGAGCTGCCATCGAGCAAGAAGCTGCGCAAGCAGGCGGAGCCACTTATTCTCAATTTAACGGACTATTCGAAGCGCCTCAAGCTCCTATCGCAGAAGAAGATATGGAAGAAGATTTCATTCCAGAAGAAGCTGCGAAACCTCTTATGGATATGGAAGATGGAGAAGAGGGAGAATCCTATGACGATGAGGAAGAGGATTCTGACGACGACGATGATGAAGACGATGACGATGATCAGGATGAAGACGAAGACGAAGAAGAGGATTCTGAAGAGGAAGCAGACGAGGACTGATCTATCTTTCAGTTAGTTCGTCAATCTGACAGTTCTATGAATCTAAAGGAGGAATCCTCCTCCTTTTATCTACATTCCACCCACGATCCACAAAAAGAAGGCGAGAGAATCTCTCGCCAAATTCCTTCCAACCTAAAAAAAGAAGAGCTACTTGTCCTAGTTGGGATTGGCTGCGGCTATCACTTACTTTCTTATTTAAAAGAAAACTCAAACCCTACCCTTCTTCTATTAGAACCGTTTGGTGAACTGGAATCTATAGCCGGCCCGGAATGGATGCCTGAGCTAAATGCTCTTCTCTCTCAGAAATCCGAGATCGAAACTCCGAAAGTCTTCTTCGATTGGAAGAAGTTTATCCAAGCGGAACAAAAATCCTGGCTGGATCCTAAGATCCGCTCCATACGAGTCTTCGTTCATCCCGCCTACCAAAGACGTTATCCCGAAATTTGCAAAGAGATCCTCTCCTTCTTTCAAACAAAGAAACCTGTCTCTCAAAATGAAGCGGCCAAGGCGGAATACGGAAGACTCTGGGTCCGGAACTTCTTCAAGCATCTGAAAGAGTCGGAAGAATGTCGAAGTGCCTACAAAATTCTCACGCGCACCCTTCCCCCAAACCCAAAACGGATCGGATGCTTCTTAGGAGCATCTCCCAATTTGGAGAAGGAAGTCGGTTGGATCCGAGAGAATCGAGAAAATGTCTTTCTACTCTCCTCGGATACTGCTCTTGGATTTTTATTAGAAAGTGGAATCCGACCTCATGCTGTACTTTCGATAGATAGCGGACTTGGAACTTCCTATCATTTTCCGGAGAATTTCCCGAAAGACATTCCCATCCTGACTTGGTTTGGAGGTTCTTCCAAGATATTCGAATTGGAAAATCCTAAGATCATTTATCTTTCTACTCACCCATTGGATCAGATCCTGGGAGCCAGATTCTTTCCGAATGCTCCTATATTAGAAAATCCTACCTTAAATGTTTCCGGACTGGCTGTATCCTTCTTCCAGAGTGTAGGAGCTACAGCAGTTCTACTGAAAGGATTCGGTTTTTCTAGAGAATCAGGAAAGACACATTGCAGAGCGAGCGGATACGAGAGATACGATCGTTTTTTTCTAGAAAGAAAAAGAAGTCTATATTCCGCGAGGTATTCGCCTGAATCTCGATGGAAAGCAAGAACGATCGTACTAGATTCCTTAAATAAGTGGAGTCCGATCCGGATCCTAGCAGAACTCGATTCTGAAACTTCTTCTTTTGCTGATTGGGAAAATGCCTTAACAGAATTTCATTCTAGTTTTCCAGGCTCGGGAAAGAACTGGAGATCCTTTTGCAATGAGGTGCCGAGCCTTCCCCCAGAAATCAAGAGACTCATCCCTAGAGCAAGTAAGGTCTTGGACTAAAACTTCTAAAATGGGCTCGAAGCTGTAACGTGCCAAGAATTCTTCCTACTTGACATTCTCGAATTCATCTCAAAGACTCTATAGTTCCGGGAAGCCGGTCCTATTTCGGTCAGGATTATGAATAAAGGTTATATTATTTGTGTCGATGATGAAGTGTCGGTTCTGGAAACTCTCCAGGAACAACTTCATAACGAGTTCGGTAAGACTCATGAGATCGAGACTGCCAGAAGCGCCGAAGAGGCCTTGGCTCTTTTGGATGAGATCCAATCTTCCGGCTTTGTAATCGAAGTCATTATTACGGATCAGGTCATGCCGGGCATGAAGGGAGCGGATTTCTTAGAATCCGTCCACAAACGGTCTCCTGATTCGATCAAAATTCTGCTTACCGGACAAGCGGGTCTGGATTCGGCCATTCATGCGATTAATTTCGGCGGATTAAGCAGATACGTGGAAAAACCTTGGAATATAGAGGATCTAACCAGAGATATCAGATCTTTGATAGAAAAGTTCCGGCAGAATCTGGAGAACCAACACTTAATCAATGAACTCAATAGACGAATCAAGGACCTTGAAGAAGAAAACCGCAAATTGCAACAATCGGGAGAATAGATTCGAAATTTCTCCCAAATTCCTCTGGATACTTTGCCTAACTCTCTGCCTCACCGCTCAGACTGGACTCTTATTCTCTAAAGAAGCTCCGCCTAAGCCAAAATATACGGAAGAGCAGATCCGAAAAAAGAGAGAGGTACTTTCTAAAGTTCTGAAATACGGAACCACTAAAGAAAGAGCCTCTGCCCTACGTGAACTAGAAGATTTTCCAAAAGAAGACGCCGGAGAATTGTACGATCAAGTCGGAGTGATCCTGGCAAAGGATCCGGATTGGTCCATGAGGATCTATGCTCTCAGGATTTCCGGAATACTCGGACTCACTCAATTCGAAGATAAGATCATCGCCTTACTCAAACACGACCAGCAGGACGTTCAGAAAGAAGCGGTCTATGTGGTGAAAAAGCTTAAACTTAGTTCCGGGATTTCCACGATGACCGAGCTATTGAAGGCTCAGGATTTCACGAAGAATTCCAATTTTCTCATCGCACTCATTGACGCATTGGGGGAATTTCCGGAAGCAAGCGACGCATTCTCCGTATTAGAAGCCAGATTTCAGGAAAAATTCAACGATCCCGAAGTTCGTGCTCAGATCGCATTATACTTCGGAAAGGTAAAGAAATCTTCCATAGAGAATGTGCTGATCAATACGGTTAAGGACGAGAAGGAACCGATCACGATTCGCGCGTATTCGGTGAATGCTCTCGGAAAGATCAAATCCAGCGCAGCAATCGCGCCTCTCAGAGAACTTTTAGATAAGATCAGAAGTTTAAAATCCAAGAATGATATTCAGGATTACCAAGCTTTAAAAATACATACGATTACAGCACTCGTCTCTCTAGGAGATAAGGATATTATAGAAGAATTATATTCTTTCGCCAGAGATGACGATGCCACAGTTCGATTGAGAGCGATCAAGCACTTGGCCGAAACGGAAGATCCTTCTGTTATAGAAATCCTAGAATACAAGGCACAAAGAGATCCGAGTGAAAAGGTCAAAAGAGCTGCCCAAACTGCTCTGGACCAACTGCGAAAAAAATTGGACCCGACTTATACTCCTCCTGCTGTTGAGAAGAAGGATACATCCAGAACCGGCGCAGGAACCCGTAGGACAGGAGGCTCCCGAAAATCTCGTCCAAGTGGAGAAGGCCCCAATCCTGTTCCACTGAGCGGAGATGGCGGAGGTGCTCCTTCCGGCGGAGGAGGTAGTGGAGGCGCTCCTCCAAGTGATGGCGGCAGCCCACCTCCTTCTGGCGGTGGTGGTGGCGGGGGAAAACCTCCCGAATCAGAAGATCTAGAGAATGAATAGTGCGTTTTTCTGTTCTTACATTCGGTCTGACCTGGATTTCTCTGAGTACATTCAGCATCGCTAATATACTCGCAGAACCTGCAGGAAATACCTATAGAGGCACGATTCCCCTCCAAGAACCTCGTGCCTTGGATATAAAAGACAAGCTCAGCGACTCCTCTCCGGATTTTCCGGTAGATCTGAAACTATTTTTTCAGGGACTGCAAGGAAACTATGCGGTCTTCTATGACTGGAATGGACATACGGTGTATTACAAATACAGGGACAATAAATTCGATAGAAGATTACGAAAATATGTTTCTAGACTCGCAGGAGGAGCTCCGTACGAGGTAAGCGGAGAATACCAAGGAGTCATCGTCTTCGAGAACAAGACCATTTCCAGATTCAAGAAGAAGGGAGAGGATACCATAGCGGATCGAAAGGAAAAGCAATCCATCCCAGTCTTTCAACTTACGAAATATAGAGAACTTATCTTAGAGGAGATCATCTTTTGATCTTTGCTCGTTCTTTAGAACAGTTCCTCCGTCGACCAATTGCTATTTTCTATTCCCCTCTCTTATCAAATGCAGTTCGTTCTGTATGCTTCTCAATCGTACTCTTAATTTCCATTCCTGTTTTTTCCGTACCTCTCGACCCGGATCAGAAAGTCTATCAGCCAGGAGAGAAATTTCAGGAAAACTTCCTGCAAATTGATTTTCCGGAAAAAGCCCTGGTCCGAACCGAATCCAGGAAAAGATGGAGAGCCGTTCCTCTCAAAGACAGAGCCTGGTTGGCGATCTGGAGAAAATTGGATCGGACTGGAGACGAACAAACCGGCATCCAAGTCTTAGAAGCTGTATTTCCGAATATTCCCCCAGAAAAGATCAAACTAGAGAATGCGGAGATCCTACAATGGACCAAGGAAGATATCTCCGGAGGAAATCCCTTGCAGATCCTTTTCTATCTCATCCGAAAAAGAGATGAGGCTTATACAGTTTACATCACTTTCTATCGAGAAAGGTCCGATCTAAAGGAATGGTTTGGAAATCCTGCTCGTTACCTGAAAACAAAGTGACTTTCCGCAAAATCGACTTGATACACACCGAGCTTCCAAAAAACTGGAGGCTCTCGGGCCTATAGCTCAGTTGGTTAGAGCGGCAGACTCATAATCTGCGGGTCGAAGGTTCAAGTCCTTCTGGGCCCAAAATTTCATTTCTCATAGTTCATACATCAGATTCAGAATCTCCGGGTTGCAGGTGCAAATCCTTCAATCACACACGCACTCAATTCACCTAACAAAGATATCTTACACTACATAACCAGCATGAGACAAAATTCTTCCATTATGTCTCTATAATACTTTCTACCTACCTTCTTCTCAACCTTTCGGACTATATTATAAAAATCGAATTTCCTCGGTTTTGCTTGCTTCAAAATTCCTTCCGAGGGAAATTGTGTCAAAATAAAGAAAATATATCAGCCGTTGACACAGACTACGTTAGGAGAAATGGAATGATCCAGACAGTTGCAGAGATCTTTAAGCAAAACTTTTTGCCCCAGGCGGAGAGAAAGAAAACAATCCTTCTCGTGGAGGACGAAGCGATCATCGCCTTCTCCGAAACCCAGAGATTAGAAAAAAATGGATACAAGGTTATTCCAGCCTACTCTGCGGATGAAGCCATCCGATTTGCGACGAACGACTACACGATAGACCTCATCCTAATGGACATAGATCTAAGAGAAGAAGAGGACGGCGCCGACGCTGCATTAAAGATCCTTAAATTACGAGATATTCCCATCGTATTCTTATCCAGCCACACCGAACCTGAAGTAGTTGCCAAAACCGAAAAAATCACCTCTTACGGATACGTGGTAAAGAATTCAGGAGAAACAGTTCTACTCGCCTCCATCAAGATGGCTTTCAAACTTTACGAATCTCATCTTCGATTAAAAAGAAGCGAAGAATCTCTAAAAGAAAACCAAGAGCTACTAGAAGCTACCCTTAGATCCATAGGAGATGGAGTAATCTCCACAGATGAATTAGGAAATATCACGGACATGAACTATGTTGCCGAGGTTCTAACCGGTTGGCGCGTAGAAGATGCTATCCGAGAACCGATCGAAAAAGTATTTAGAATCGTAAATGCGAGGACAAGACGTCGGATCAGGAATCCGATCGATCATGTAATTCCCAAAGGCAAGATCATGGGCCTCGAGAATGAAGTTCTACTCGTTTCCAAAAACGGATTGGAATATCGTATCTCCGAGACTTCTGCTCCGATTCGTTCCGAAAGAGGTTATATCATAGGTTCTGTATTAGTTTTTCGTGATATTACTAAAGAATACGACCTTCTAGAAAATTTAAAGGAAAGCGAGTCCAGATTCCGCAATCTCGCAAATGTTGCTCCGGTTATGATCTGGATCGCAGGAACAGATAAGAAATTTAGCTGGTTCAATCAAACCTGGTTGGATTTCACCGGAAAGACAATGGAAGACGAGCTCGGCTTCGGATGGGCCGATGGAATCCATCCGGATGATATAGTAAATTGTTATAATACATACAGCACTCATTTCGAAGAAAGAAAATCATTCTCCATGAGCTATAGGCTTCGCAATAAACAAGGAGAATGGAGATGGATCCAAGACAATGGCATCCCGATCACGGATGCGTCCGGAATATTTAAAGGCTATATAGGTTCCTCAGTGGATATCACAGAAGCCAAGATCGCAATGGAATCCCTTTCCAAGGATTTGGAAGAAAGAGAGTATCTCTTCCAAGAATTGCAGCATAGAGCGAAGAATAGCCTGAACATGATAAGCAGTATCATAGAGATTGAAGCGGACAGTTCTTCTGATGAGAGCGTAAAGAATTCACTCGCAAACATAGTGAACCGCATCCAATCCGTAGGAAATCTATATGATATACTCTATACTTCTAATGGTTCTCATATAGTTCGTTTGGATAAATATATCCATAGAATCACAAGGACATTGTTAGAAGCCTTTCATAAGGACGAGAATCGAATCTCTCTTCAGCAGGATTTAGAACCCTTGGAAATGGATGCTAAAACTGCGATTCCATTCGGATTGGTAGTCAACGAACTTCTCACAAACACTCTTAAATATGCATTTCCAGGGAACAGAGAAGGAACAGTTCGGATCCTTCTTAAAAAAGAAGGGACAGTAGTGAACTTAGAAGTCTCCGACAATGGTGTTCCCTTTCCGAAAGATTTCGATATGGAATCCTCGGAAGGTTTAGGGCTTAAACTCGTGAAATTACTAGTAACCCAGATGAAAGGAAATCTAGATTGGAAATTCAGCGGAGAGAAGAAAGCGCAAATACGTCTTTGCACAGGCAAGTAGTCCATCCAAGATTTCTAAATTTCGATCCAAGAAAATTAGGCGAATCCCTCTTAAATCAGCGTTTTAGAGGCAAATTCCCTAGGAATTCCAGATTGCCAGACAAAAGGGCGGATTGGAAACTTAAACAATGGACCAGACCCTAGCCCGAAAGGTCAACCCCAAGCCCCGCAGAAAAGGGGGAACTTATTCCGTCGGAGCAGAGGACATTTATATTTTTCCTCTTTCCGAGAGTACGAACTTATTTATCCAGAAAGTTTGGACCGCCTTCGTGAATAAGATGGTCTCCATGACCCTTCCTAACGGAAAGCCGGTCTTTCAGTATTCTATCTTTGAAGCGATCCAAGACAAGAATCTCAAAATAGTAGCCTCCGCGACTCACTTCAAAATGAAGCAGGTCACGGATCGGATCGGGGTGCAGACCATTGAAGAATTCATCAAGAACACGATCCCAATTTCGATCCAGGATTCGGGCAATCTCTCCGCTAGATATTTACGAGAAGCAATCCTTTCCGTGGAGAAGAAGGCAAGACCGGAAGTTTACTTTCATAGCTTGGATGATGAGAGAGTCCACCCTAACCTAAAACAACTTCTTACTAAGACAATGAACTATGCCGCAGGGATCCCTTTATTCATCAAAGGCTTTCCGATCGGCATGCTTTGGGGAATTCGTCGGGACAATATGACTCCCGAGCAGGAAGAAGAGGTTCGCCAACAACTCTACAGCCTATATGATATCGTCGACTTTGTGATCTCCAAGGAAATGGGGATCAAGGGCGACCCCTACTACGCCAGAAAGAACATAGAAAAGTCGGATCTTCACTCTAGAGCCAAGCATCTCTTTTATACTCGAGGCTTCGGTCAGGAAGAACCTGTAACCACGATCGTTTTTGATTCTCATACCTACCAGAGATCCTATCGCTTAGATGCGAGTTATATCATTCCTTCCGGAGATGGATACTCGGTCAGTTTGAAAAGGTTCGAGCCAAAGGATCGAAATGATAGCGGAAAGAACCTTCTACTCATACCTGGATTCTTTTGCAGAAGATCCGTTATGGATAAGGTGGCGAGAGAGCTCTGTCTTCGTCATGGATATAGGGTTTTCTCTATGGATATGCGGGGAAGATCCAGAAGGACCCTTCCACTTTTCGGAATCCGAGAAGGCTGGACGGTGGACGATTTTATCCAAGAGGATTTTCCAGCAGTCTTAGCTTGGATTCGAGACAATTTCCCGAATGAGAAACTTGTAGTGGTAGGTCATAGTATGGGGGGAATGATCCCTCGATTCTACTCCTCCGCTTATGATGAGATTGTGAAACGTAAATCTAATTCTCCTGTAGCACTTCCGAATCCGGAAGATTCCATTGCAGGGATCGTATCTATTACTTCTCCGAATTTCATTCGTCTGCAAGCGCAGATCCCCGGTTTAGATATTCTGAAGATGGGATTGAAACTTGTTCCTTCTAAAACAATCTCCGATTTTCTATTCGATCTGACTTCTTTTTCTCTGCAGACTACATTGCCTACAGTTGACTTGAATAAGTTCTTTAAATTCCTACTCGGACTTCACTCTTCCCTGAGAGCAGTGTCCTTCGACTTACATGCGAAGGTGGTAAATCTGAGAGACTTCGTTGGATATAAACAAATCTCTCCTCCAGAATGGTACTTTTTAATCGAAGATATTTTCTGTGAAGAATCTACGAAAGTGGTCTTGCAATTTCTGCGATCTCAGCTCAGCCAAGATCGTTCCTTTCTTTCGTATGATGGCACTTTAGATTATACTGCTCTTCAGAAAAATTTACAGATCCCTCTTTTCTCCGTTCTAGGTTCTGTAGATAAAGTTGTTCCAAGCGAGACCATCGAAAATGATTTAGCTGCACTTCCTCATAAAAAAAATAAGATAATCACCTACGAACAGGGTCACTTAGGTATCGTTTTCCACATGCCAGTCGTAAAGGAAATGTGCTCTGAAATCGACACTTGGATTAAAGGATTAAACTCGACTTGAGCCCCAGGTTTAGAAGGCTTGACATTTCGGGAATCAAAGATAGGTTCAAATATTAGGAAATGGATCTTTTGGAAGCGACCATATATAATATCTCTCTGACAAATGTCGGATTTGCCGTTTTTTTAAAGGCCAAAGACGATTCCGATCAGAGAGTGGTCCCGATTTTTATCGGTCCTTTAGAAACTCATTCCATCACTTCGGTTCTAGAAGGGACAAAACCTCCTAGACCAATGACCCACGATCTAATGACAATTCTTCTCACAACTCTGGGAGTGCAAATTGTCAAGATCGCTATCGAAGAAATTATCGATAATACCTTCTACGCCAAGATCACTCTTCGTAAAGACGAGGAACTAATCGTTCTAGACGCACGTCCGAGTGATTCCATTGCTCTCGCTCTTCGCGCAAATGCTCCTATTTACCTTGCCAAAAAAGTGATCGAAGAGGCAGGAATTGTAATGAAGGATGATGAGATCCCTGGCGAGACCATTGGCAAAGAAAAGATCTCCCAACTTCCTAAATCTCAGTTGGAGATCCTACAAGATTCCCTAGATAACGCGCTCAAGGCAGAAGATTACGAGACCGCCGCTAAGATCCGAGACCAGATTCGTAAGCTTCTGGAAAATCCTTCCTAATTCTTTTCCTTTTTACTCATCCAAAATGCTTCCTTCTCTTTCGGAAATTTAGGCTTTTTCCGAGGAGGATTCGCAAGTCGCTGGACCGATCCGCCTCTTTATTATAATCTTGGTTCCCTGTCATCGGAGGATCTATTATGGAAAAAGCACTTATGGACGTTCTAAACGCCGGAATCGCACTCTTTCAATCCGGAGAAGACAAGCTCAAACAGAGTCTTTCCGACCTGGATAAGGTATACCAAGAGCTAAAAATCAAGGGAGCTCAAGACCAATCCGAGCAGGCAAATCGCCTCAGAGACCTGGTCCAAAAAACCGTTTGGGACGCTCAGGAAAAATTGAAGAGCGCGAACGATAGCTCCGTCGCAGTTGTAAATCAACTCAAAGAAAACTTCGCAAAGATCTCCTCGCAAATAGACGAGATGCTACCTGAGGATGTGAAGACTAAGGCCAAGGCAGCAATCGAGGAATTGAAAAAACTAACGAAGAAGTAAATAGCAGTTCTCAAGGGCGGAGAAAAATTCGGGACAAAGAAACAGGGTTCCGGATATTAGGTAATACATCCGAACCCGCCCATGAGGAAACAATCCCTTATCCTAGTTCTCACAGTCTTCATCGATATGATGGGATTCTCTCTCATCTTTCCTGTATTTCCTGAAACCCTAAATCATTTTCTAGCGCAAGCAGGAGATCCTGTCTTAGATCTTTTGGCAGGACTCACTTCCAAGATCCTTGATGGAAGGATCGCTGACTGGAAATTGTTCGTGGCTCTTTTTGGTGGGATCGTCGCTAGTCTTTATTCTATTCTTCAATTCCTATTCTCTCCGATTTGGGGAAAGCTCTCCGATTCCACAGGCAGAAGACCAGTCTTAGTACTTACCTGCACCGGAAGTTTTCTAGGTTATCTAGTTTGGCTTTTCTCGGGCAGCTTTTCTCTCTTCGTTCTTTCGAGGCTAATCACCGGATTGATGGGAGGAAACATTTCCGTTGCGACTGCTGCAATCGCAGATTCTACCACCGAGCAGGACAGAAGCAAAGGAATGGGAATGATCGGAGCCGGTATCGGCCTTGGATTCATTGCGGGACCTTCTCTCGGGGGAATACTAGCTCATACGGATCCTTCTTATCTTCTTCCATTTATTCCTTGGGAAAAGATGACCATCTTTCCGTCTGTCGCGCTCATGGCGACTTCTGCTTCCTTATTGAATCTTCTTCTGGTGCTTTTTAGATTTAGAGAAACACTTCCTCATAATTTGAGAAAAGCAAGAGAAGGAAGAGTGCATCCAGTATTGGGAGTATTAGATCTAGGCTCCAAAGAGATCTTATATATCGCATTTCTAAATCTGTTTTTTCTATTATTCTTTTCCGGATTCGAATTCTCTCTCAACTTCTATTTGGATCAATTCTTGGGATTCAAGCCGATTAGCATCGGATACACTTTCGTTTATATAGGGATGATCATAGTATTCATCCAAGGCGGAGTGATCCGTAGGATAAGTGGCAAGGTCCCCGAAAAGAAAGTGGGCATACTCGCTTCCATCTTTTTAGTGATCGGGTTCTTTCTTTTATATTCCGCATCCGTCTTAACACCCGAAGAATCCAAATACATACTATTTGCTGCATTGACATTCCTTGCGATGGGAAGCGCATTCTTAAATCCTTCCATTTCTGCGATCGTATCCTTATTCTCTTCTGCATCGGAACAAGGAAAGAATTTGGGGATTTTAAGAAGTCTTGGTTCTCTTGGCAGAGGACTTTCTCCTATTATATTTAGTATCTTATACTCCCAGAAAGGACCTCAATTCTCCTTTTTAATTTCCTGGTTGTTGAGCCTGGTATTTTTAGGCTTGTTTATCTTTGTAAAACAGCCAAATCCTAAGAATTAAAACCTCGATCTTTTCCGAAAGAGATTCTACTTTTTTTGAAGTATGTCGATTTCGAGATACCGATTGCGTCGGTCTTTCAGAGGTGAGAGAACCTCCAAGGAGCCAAAAATGCAATACCAACTGCTTATTTACGTGGATGAAAAGGATTTCGCGGATATTCCCCAAAGTCAATTTGCGCAAACATCGGAGGATTATCGGATCTTTACGGAGAATCTGATCAAGGCTTCCGTATTCGTATCTGGAGAAAGACTTCACTTGAGTTCTTCCGCTGCAACTGTTAGAAGCAAGGACGGAAAAATCGTCTCTACACACGGTCCGTTTGCAGAAACCAAGGAACAACTCGGAGGATTCTATATCATAAACTGTAAGAGTTTGGAAGAAGCAATCGAGTGGGCTTCACAATGCCCCGCTGCCAAGCGTTGCGCAGTAGAAGTCCGTCCAATCGTGTTAATGAAATAAAGGAAAGGCCCGCCCAAAGAATCGTCTTCGGCGGGCCGATCATCCTTACGCAATTCCCTGAAATGAACGAAGTACATTCTCTGATAGACGAACTGCACCGTAGAGAGTACGGCCAGATCCTTTCCGTGTTAGTCGTAATGGCGGGAGATCTGGGCATCGCAGAGGAGATACTACAGGATGCTTTTCTGATCGCTCTGGAAAATTGGACAAAAAAAGGAATCCCTAGAAAACCGGGAGCGTGGCTGACCACTGTCGCAAGAAATAAACTTATAGATCGATTTCGTAAAAAAAGACCCGACTCCGTCGATCCAAGCATTTTAGAAGAATTAATCAAAATGGAAGAACAATCCATAGAGGATGATCAAGAGATCCCGGATGAAAGATTAAAGCTAATCTTTACCTGCTGTCATCCTTCTTTGTCTACGGAACAACAAATCGCAATCACATTGCACACATTAGGTGGATTGAGTACGGCTGAAATCGCCTCCGCCTTTTTAGTTCCCATTCCTACAATCGCACAAAGACTAGTGCGGGCAAAAAGAAAGATCAGAGAGGAAAAGATCCCCTACTCCGTTCCTTCCACCGAACAATTGGCTGAAAGAATGAATTCAGTACTTACAGTACTCTATTTAATTTTTACGGAAGGATACGCTTCTACTGCTGGTGATAAACTAATGCGAGGAAATCTCTGCGAAGAAGCGATCCGACTTTGCAGAGTCTTAGAATTACTTGTTCGTAATATACCGACAAAGATCGAAATTCCACAAATCCAATATTCTGAGATCTTAGGTTTGCTTTCTCTTATGCTGCTCAATCATTCCAGAAGGAATGCAAGACTCGGCAAGAATGGAGAATTAAAATTATTGAATGAACAAAATCGTTCTCTTTGGGTCCAAGATGAAATCCAAGAAGGCTTAACCCTAGTCGAAAAAGCATTCCATATCGGACATCTTGGTCCGTACCAGATCCAAGCCGCGATCAGTGCTCTGCATTCCAAGTCTCCTGGTCCCGAATATACAAGCTGGAAGGAAATCATACACTTCTACAAAATTCTTTTGAGCTTTATGGATACTCCAGTCATTCGATTGAACTATGCTGTTGCAGTCTCCATGGTTGGTGATTTGCAAGAAGGACTGTCGATCCTGGATTCTGTCCATGCTGACTTAGAGGCCTTTGCTCCCTTCTATTTAGCAAAAGCGGATATTTTATTCAGAATGAGTAAAATACAAGAAGCGAAAGAATCTTATAGAGATGCTCTCGAGCTGACTCAGAATGAAGTAGAAAAAGATTTTATCCGAAAAAAGATCTGCAGTTTAGAAGAAGAAATAGATTAAAGAACTGCACTTAATGCTTCTTTCAATCGGAAGAAGTGAAGATTCTCATCCAGCTTAGAACCGTTTTCTAATCTCAGAAGAAAGGTATCCCGCACTTGTCCGGAATCGGTTACCGCTTTAAACGAAAGAATATCCACACCGAACAAAAATAAGATCTGAGAGATCTCGAATAATATTCCGGGTCTATCTTCCATCCTAAGATCCATTACTGTTGAATCACTGATCTCCGAGTTAAATAAAAAGATCTCCGGAGAAGTTTCCAATTTAGCTCGAAGGGTCTCCATCTTTTCAGGGTGGAGAGCAAGATAATTCATAACGGACATCCCACCGTAGAATAATTCCTTTAAATCGGCATGGATCGCATTTAAATGCTCGTCCGTCATAGGACTTCCATCAATTCGCTTAACGATAAATATATCTTGGATATATCCGTCGGTTGAGGTCTCTGCAATGGCTTCTTCTATATTCCATCCATGGACATATAGAACTGCTGTTACTCGATAAATGATTCCTATTTCATTCTTGGAAATATTAACCTTTAAAGCATACGCCTCCCCTCTAGGGATACAGGAAAGGTGTAGAGGTTTTCCAGGAGTAGTGATCATTTCGTACCTTGGATGCTATTTGCTGAATTCCTAAACAATATATCCAGAAACTTCAACGCCTTTTGCATTCTATTATACTTAATGCAAAAGGCGTGCCCTTTTTATAAAAATCGAATAAAAAACCGAATTCGCTAAAGCTTAGAGGGCGAACTTAAGGCCTATGTTTGCAGAATACACCTTATCGTCGGTCACAATACCTTCTGCAAGGACCTTCAACATAAGGATATTAATCTCAAAACCGGCAATCAGATAATTCGTCTGGCTTTTTACATTCGCGGAGCCACTAGTCCTTAAGCCCAATGTTCCGGAAGCATTTCCGTTCATCTGTTGGATTACTTGAGGAGGCAGACCGGAAGCATTCGGGTCCAAGGCCAAATAAACTGGTCCTGAAATATTCAGGTTCAGTCTCGTATTTCCTGAGTTACTCGAAATACCAGCTCCTCCGAACACTGTCAAAAAGTAGAATAAGCGCACGCCTGTGCGAACATCTATCGGTACGGACTGCACTCTGGATTGATAACCAAAGTTTACATCTCCATCCCATTTACCTGTAGCAGGTCCAAAGGCGACTTTCACCGCATTGGAGGCTCCTGGATGATAGTTCAAATTCATATCTTCCGAAGTTCTATGGAATCCGATCCCGAGGCTTAATCCAGTAAATCCGAAGAAGTCGAGCCTAGTATATCTCTCTCTCAAGAGTTGGAATCTTACAGTTGCTCCAAAGCTGTTAATGCTACCATTTACAGTTAAGTCATTAGAAACAGAGCTAGCAACAGATCTTAGATCCCCTTGTCCTATCTTGCCTTGGAAACCATGACCATAGATATTGATCCTATGCAAAAAGGATCTGCCTTGCCCAGAATCGGAAGGAGCATCCGGTTGGTCTGCCGGTCCCTTACCCAATAACCATCCTAAGTTCACTGCTGCCATGGCTCCCATATTCAAAGAAGCCCCTGCGTTCGGAAGTGTTGGAATATTAATATCCTGGTATTGGATATTGATATCATTCCTCTTCACTCCGGCCAAAGTAACACCGCCACCCACTTGGAAACGATTCACTGTTCCAGGTCCCATCATAGAAGCGTTGAGATTCGAGAGAACCGCAGAATCCGCCATGGACTTAGTGACTTCGTTCAAATAGTCCGTTCTGATCTTTTGCTCCAAGCCGTTAAATTCAGCAACGGTAGCAGGTGGAATAAAAGTACAGACGTTGTTGCCGGAAGGAGGAGGAGTACAGGTCACCTGGGCCTGCAGGGATGAAAAATCGAATAAATATAGATTAGCGCCTAAAATAATTAAGGCGGTACCTCTTACGCACCGCCTTACTAAACTCGTTATCAGAGCCATTCGTACCATCTTTACCTTGGACGAGGGCAATTTCGAGATTCTTTCAGAGTCCTAAACTACCACCAATAATTTCTTTCATGATCTCGGTAGTTCCCGCGTAGATCGTCTGGATTCTTGCGTCCAGATACGCTCTTGCAATCGGGTATTCCATCATATAACCGTATCCTCCGAAGAACTGGAGGCAAAGATCAGTATGACGTTTTTGCATCTCAGTGGAATAATATTTAGCCATAGAAGCCTCTACGGTTAATTTCTTTCCAGCCATATGCTCCGAAACCACTTTATCGACGAAGGTACGGCACATTTCGAGCTCCGTAGTCATCTCCGCCATTTGAAATTTGATGTGTTGGAAAGACCCGATCTTCTTCCCGAAAGCCATCCTTTCTTTGATATATTTTAGAGTCATCCTGTGAACGAGAGCAGTAGCTTCCACCGCTGCGATCGCCAATACAAGACGCTCTTGAGCGAGTTTCATCATCAGATAACGGAAACCTTGTCCGCCTTTTCCGATGACGTTCTCCTTAGGAACTTTGACATCGTTGAAGTATAACTCCGAGGTGTCCTGAGCCTTGAGCCCGATCTTCTCGAGGTTACGGCCTCTTTCGAAACCTTTCATTCCCTCTTCTATCATAACAAGTGAAATCGTTCCGTTTTCATGTTTAACGGCGGTAATTACCAGATTTGCAAGCTGACCGTTGGAAATAAATGTTTTCTGACCATTCACTAAGTAATGGTCGCCTTTGTCAACGGCAGTGGTACGGATATTTTTTAAATCCGAACCCGCTCCAGGTTCCGTCATAGCGACCGCTAAAATGCTGTCACCGCTGCAGCAACCAGGCAGCCATCTTTTTTTCTGCTCCTCGTTTCCGTACGCGGAGATATATGGAGCGATCACATCGTTGTGAAGGGAAACAAAAAATCCGCTATTTCCTGATCTAGACGATTCTTCTATTACAACAACGTTATATAGGAAGTCTGCACCGGATCCACCGTATTCTTCAGGAACATCTGGACAGAGAAGTCCGCTTGCTCCGGCTTTTTTCCAAAGCTCTTTCGGGACCATTCCCACTTTTTCCCACTCGTGGTGATGAGGAGTAACTTCTGCTTCAAAGAATTTGCGCGCCATGTCGCGAAAAGCTTCGTGCTCTTCGGTAAATTGTAGGACTCTATCCATTTCTATCCCCCCGCTTTAGTAGACGGTATTCATTCTCATGTAAACGCCGGGATTCCGTTTAATGTACTGTATCAGTTCGTTCTGTGAAATAGAAAACAATTCCGTTTCCGACTCCGCTTGGAACGTATAACTGGATACCAGTTTTTTGGATATCGCGTAGATCTCTCCCACGAAGTCTCCGTCGCTCAGTTCGGCTAATTTTTTGCCTGCCTGATATACGCTTACTTTTCCATGACGAATGATATATGCTTCGTGGTAAAACGCTTTTTCCGAGATAAGCACTGAACCCCTGTTCACCTTGGAAAGTCGCATAATCATCTCAAGTTGAGTGACCTGATGACTAGTAAGTCCTTTGAAATGTCTGGAATCTATAAGTGTCTTCCAAGAATTGCTATCGCGAATGCTGTTCAGTCGAATCAAGTTCTGTCTTAGGTCCGTATTTCGAATAAATTGTAAGAACTTGTTCTTATCTATAGTAAGAGCTACTACATCTGTCTCCGCATATACGTCTGCTGCCCTAGGCAAATCTAAAACGAGAGAAGCCTCTCCGAAATATTCATATTGTCCGTAGCGCTTGATCGGTCCGATATCTGAATTTGCGAGTAAGCCTTCGAATTTCACATTTCCGGAAGCGATGATATAGAACTTATCACCAGGAGTTCCCTTCTTAATAATCTGATCTCCGCGCTTGTATCTTTCTTCCTGGACGATAAGAAGGAACTCCTTCGCCTTCTCTATCGGAAAACCGCTGAAAATATCGATCTGGCTTAAGATATCTAGTAAGTTATAAGCCTCCATATGCTTTGGAGGAGTGATCTCTGGATAAACAGTGTTCTCTATCCCAAAACGAGCCAGCTTCAACTTGGTGCCTTCCGGCATATCCGATCTAGCGATATGATAGACTGTGATCTTTTCTTGGATGTCGGGAGGAAGGCTAGCCAAATAACTCACCCTAGTATGAAGAGGGGGAATTCCTGCTTCATGATAGATAATCCTTCTGTCCCAAGGAAACTCTTTCAGGAATTTCCAGCGAGATTCCGGAAGAACCCCCTTTTCGAACATCTTCTCATGTACATCCGGTTCGTTCAAATGATCAGAAGTATATACGAAGGATTGGTCTTGGAAGAAGAACTCGAATCCTACAGAAGGAATAGAATGAAGTGCATAATGAAAATTGAATTCTCCCCCGTTGATCATTGCGGGTCGCCCGATGATGATCGGTTGAAAATTAAATAATTCTAATAATTCTTTGCGGGGAATTTTAGTGAGAGCAGAATACTTGCGAATAAAGCTCTCCATCACAGTCGCAGTCGCATGAATGGTGATCTTAGTCTCTTCCATAATCTTTTGGAAGGTTCCTGCGTCATGGTCGGCATGGCAGTGAGTGAGAATCACATGGTTGATGAGCTTAGGATTCACATTGGACATGCGAAGCCATTCGGTAGAATTTACCGGAGGATCCACCATAATCCCCTGGTGATTCAGCCAGATAATGAATCCCGAAGTGTTGTCCTCAGGATCGAATCCATGAGAAGGTCCTAAACAAGTAATTCCTAATATAGGTGCTTGGAAAGGTTCCTCTAATCTATGACCGATCTCATACTTGATATTAAAACCGACCTCGCCTGGGATCTCAGTCTCTTTGGAACCGTCGGTGATCCTAAAATCGCCTGATGGAAGTTTGCGAACCAAGACCTTTCCGAGGTTCACCATATTATCCGTATCGAATACTAGGAACTCGACCACATCGTCTAGTCCCTTATACCCTCTGAAATATGCCATCTCCGCTTTCATATCCGGAAAGCCATAAGACTCAGCGCCGTTCAGATATTCAGATTCTAAATTGATCTCTTCAGGACCCATTAAGGATTCTTTAAGTACTGTAATGAGCTGATCCTTCTGTTCGGAAGTACAGATAATGGTGGTTTTCTTTTGTCTTAAGAAGAAGTTGAAGTATATGGGAAATTCTAGCTCTGCGGTGCTAATCCCCTTTTCTACGTGAAAGAATTTGTTCGGAAGAATGAATACCAGGGGAGTTTTCTTTTCCGCCATCGTGTCCTTGATGGTTTCGGGAGGAGAGCCGATTTGAAAGTATCCCTCACTCGTATCTACGAGATACCCTCCTCTAGGAAGTTCTATATATCCCCTGGTTTGTTCTTTTAGCATGAGATTTCTGCCGCAGTTTTCGTTTTTTAGAAAAAGCTTATTTATGTCTTTCGATGAAGCTCTTGATTTGCGCCTTAGGAAGGGCTCCGATAATTTTATCCACCAATTGGCCGTCTTTAAAAAGCAAAAGGGTCGGCAAGGATTGTATGTTTAATTTCTGGGCCGTATCCTGATTATCATCCACGTTTAGTTTTTTTATCTTTAAGGTTCCGTTCAACTCCGAGGAAAGTTCTTCCAAAACCGGGGAAACCATTCTGCAAGGTCCGCACCATTCGGCCCAGCAATCTACAAGGACCATACCTTCAGTGATCTCGGAAGTGAAAGTAGAGTCGTTTATTTCGGTCAATGCCATGAGCTAGATTTTCTCCTTTTTTTTCCCACTCTTTATAACAAATTGGACGGGTCTATTTCTTCTTTTTCTTCTTTTCCTTCTCCGCTTCTATGGCCTCTACCTTTTCTTTTAAGGATTCTATCAGGGTTTTTGTCTTTCCCAGATCCTCGGTTTCTCCCGTAGTTTGTAAGATTTTGCGGTTTACTTCCAGTAGGACGATGGACTTTTTCAAGTCTCCCGCGTCCTGGGTAGAAAGATCGAATTTGGCACGGTACTCCTGAGCGGCGAAGTTACAGAGTTCGAGAATCAAATTATAATGTTCTTGTCTAGGATAATAATAGGGATTCTCTAAGTCTCTTTCCTTCTCAAAAGCCCGGAAGTCAAAAAGATTCTTACTAAGAATGGCGATTTTAAAATGGATCTCCGGAAAGCTCCATTTCCACTTGGAGTTCGAACCAAAGGCCTCTATCGTATTTGTGGTACACATGCGTAGGCCCTTTACGTAATTGAGCCTTTGGACTGGATTAAATTCCTCGATCTTTGCGAGCATGTCCTTGTTTTCCGCAAGACCCGACTCAAAGTCGACGCCCACCACCTTCTCCATGAAAGAAATAGCGCTATAAATTTCTTTCCTACCCTGGTTTAGGTAGGTATCCGATTTCAGATCTAGAACAGCTACGGAGATTTCGTTTATCAAAAGACAGGTATTGATGTTCTTGATAGAATTCAAGGAAAGCGCCACGTTAAAGTAGCCCTCCATCTTCGGATCCTTTCTAGATTGAGCTTTGAGAAGGTTTCCTTCCTTCTTCAAATCCTCCAAAAAGGCTCGAAAATCTACCAGTTTCTCCTGGAATTCCTGCTTTTGTTCCTTTGTCAGAGCCATTATTTATACCTGCACATTAATCAAGCTACCTACAGAAAGGGCATAGAGATAATCAGAATTGGGAGTATTCTCCTCTTTTTTCCGATCTTCTTCTCTAGACTCCTCGCTACCTGGTTGTTGGATAGGAAGAGGAACTGTGATCGAATCTATTGCAGACGTTTCTATTCTCATACCGATTCGCTTCTTTCGCCCTTTCATCAGGACCTTAGTCCTAATAGAATTATCGGATCTTTACTACTAACTATTTGACATATATTGCAGACGCGAAATCCTAACAAAGGAGGAAGATCCATGTATTCACCCCTTGCATTCATAGGAAACTTAGGTTGGCCGGAAATCCTCATTATCCTGTTTTTAGCTCTTCTCCTCTTCGGAGGCAAGCGACTTCCCTCCTTGGCAAAAGATTTAGGAGACGGAATTCGTTCTTTCAGGAAATCTCTATCGGGAGATTCCGAGGGAGAATCCGCTAAGATCCAAGAACCGGAAGAGAAGCCGGCAACCAGCACTAAGAAATCCAAAAAATCCGCTTAATTGACGTAATTGATGCCCGAATCGCTTCGGGCAGATCTTCGCGGATGATTTGCATTCTTATTCTATGTCCTCAAAAACAAAGCCCCCAAAACAAAAAACTCTAGAATCTCCGAAATTAACCCCGGATCCAGATGCCCTCGTAACGGAGAGGGAGAAGTTCATGACCCTGGGCGAGCATTTGGAAGAATTACGCTCGGTACTCCTTCGGACTATATTCGTATTCTCATTCTTCTTCGTTGCTTCTTTGTTTTTCGGAGAAGAGATCCATAAGGTTTTCACAAGACCCTACAAGAACGTATTGGGGGAAGGTGCCACCTTCTACCAGATCAAACTCATGGCTCCGTTCATGGTGTATCTTAGAACCGGATTCATGGTTTCTGTGCTCGTGAGTTTTCCGTTTACCCTTGTCTTTCTCTGGGGATTCGTTGCCCCTGCCCTCGAACCGAAAACAGCAAGACTTGGGAAGGCGCTCATCGCATTTTCAACTGTTCTTTTCTGGTTGGGAGTTTGGCTTTGCTGGACCCAAGCCTTCGAGAATTTCCTCAGAATCTTTTTAGTTACCTTTCGTCCTCTAGATATAGAAACAAAGCTCCCTATCGACGAATACTACGACGTATTCTTTAATATACATCTGATCTTCGGTCTCGCCTTTCAATTGCCGGTTCTAATGGTATTGCTCGCTGCATTGGGTATATTAAAACTTTCTTTCCTACTTTCTCATTGGAGAGAAGCAATCTTAGGACTGGCGGTGGCCGCTGCAGTGCTTTCTCCCGGACCGGATATCATGTCCATGCTCATGCTATTTATTCCTCTATTAGGACTCTTCGCGATCTCACTCGTTTTGATCGCAATTATTGAAAGGAAGTAGGATGTTCCCCCAGATTCAATCCAAGCATCGATTGGCTTTTGCATCATTCACCGCTTCCTTCATTCTATTCTTATTATATTTACTTTTGGATGATTTTCTTTTCGGGGAAGAGATTCGAAAAGAACTCAGGCATTTTGTTTGGCTCCGGTTACTGATAGGATTTTTCTTTTCCGGGATCTTAGGCACCCTAACCTTCTATCTTTTGCAATTTAATTTTAGATCCTTGCGCTCCTTATCCCAGCTATTACAAAACTGGACCCAGGATGTGTACGAAGATTCCGGCGAAATAGAAAGAGAAGACGAGTTAGGAGAACTAGCGAGACATTTCAGGATCGCACTCTACCAGAGAAAGGCCAAGGAAGAGAATGTTTCCCAAGAAGCATTGAGCAAGAAGGAAAGAGAACTCTCGGATAAGATCCAGAAATTCTTTCATAAAGTCCGTTTACACAAGATCAAGAATTTGGACATCACTGTATTTCCACGCAGCTCGGAAAAAGCGGAAAGCGATTATGCAAGTATTATCCCAACCGCCGACGGTTGCTTAGGAATATTGGCAGGCTTTCCGAATTACGGAGCCTTAGAATCCGCATTAAAGACCAGATTAGAAGGAATGATCTCTCTCGCCCAAGAGACTACAGGTCTCCGAGGAGAGGATCTATTGTACAAAATCGATAGAGCTATTCGCTCCACTCCGATTTCTTATTTGAATCTTACCTTATTTTATTTGGAAACAAGGAACGGAGAAGCTGGCATCCTACAATACCAAAAGCTTCCCGCATTCGTTCATCGGAACGGAAAAACAAATGTATTACCAAATTCTAAACAAGTATTTTATGATTTTCGAAGCACTCAAAGGGATGTAAGAAAGATCTCTCTAAAGCCGGGAGAATTTTTCGTAGTCTTAAGCGATCGCCTCTTAGAACTTTCCAATGGAACTACGGAGACCCAATTTCACTCTAAGCTGCAGAATTGGAGCTCCAATAAAGAGTATAAGAATTCCCGGGATCTCACTCTGGATTTCGGTCGTTTCCTCGAAACAGAAGCAGGCAAGAAGGGACTTTCTAATGCTGCAATTCTAACTGTAGGCAGGGTTTGGGATTAAGCGCAGCAATTGCACGCTGATAGAAACCGAGCTTCATAGATCGTAGAGAATCTCTGCGAATCGCAAAACTCGCAGTATTCGAATTGCTTACTTTAAGCGATCTTAGGTTCTTTCTTCAGTACTAGCTTAGGTGGCTTGGTTCCGGTAACCGCATCTTCTGTGATGATTACTTCTTCCACATCTTTGCGGGAAGGAATCTCATACATCAAATCCAACATCAAATTCTCGACGATGGCTCTTAGGCCACGAGCTCCGGACTCTCTTTCAATCGCAAGTTGTGCGATCTTATCTATTGCAGATTCTTCGAAGGAGAGTTTTACATTCTCCATTTCTAGAATCTTAGTGTACTGACGTAAAATTGCGTTCTTAGGCTCTTTGAAAATGCGTTTCAGCATTTCAATGCTCAGGTCTTGCAAGGTTGCAATCACCGGCATACGCCCGATAAACTCAGGAATCAATCCGAACTTCATCAAATCGTCCGGGATCACTCGAGCAAGGATCTCTCCTTTGGACTCGTCTCGGACTACCTTTCCTTCTTTCTCATCGCTACCGAAACCGATGGTTTTCACACCTGTTCTAGTCTTGATGATATTATCCAGATCCACGAAGGCTCCACCCAGAATGAAGAGGATATTCTTAGTATCCACTTGCAGATATTCTTGGTGAGGATGCTTTCTTCCGCCTTGAGGAGGAACATTTGCCACAGTCCCTTCGATAATCTTTAAGAGAGCCTGCTGTACTCCTTCTCCGCTCACATCACGAGTGATGGAAGCGCTGTCGGATTTGCGTGCAATCTTATCTACTTCGTCTATATAGATGATACCGATCTCAGCTTTCTTGATATCGTTGTCCGCGTTTTGGATCAGTTTGAGGATGATATTCTCGACATCTTCCCCTACATAACCTGCTTCAGTTAGAGCGGTTGCATCTACGATCGCAAAAGGAACTTTGATGATCTTAGCAAGAGTTTGTGCAAGAAGGGTTTTTCCGGATCCTGTAGGTCCGATCAGAAGAATATTCGATTTTTCTAATTCGATATCCGCTTTCTTGTCTTTGAGATAAATTCTTTTGTAATGATTGTAAACCGCGACAGACAATGCCTTCTTTGCATGGTCTTGTCCGATTACATACTGATCCAAGATTGCCTTGATAGCCGCAGGATTTGGGACCTCGCCTAAAAGCTCAGTGCGTTCTTTTTCTTGCTCAGGCTCTTCGGCGATGATCTCGTTACAGAGAGAAATACACTCGTCGCAAATATAAACACCGGGACCGGCGACCAACCGTTTGACGGAATCCTGTTCTTTTCCGCAAAACGAACAAAACAATTTTTGCTTACTATTGGTTCCGGTAGGTTTCTTTGCCACGGGATCCCCCTATTAATTCTTCTGGCGCTCGATTGAAATGACGGAGTCTATGATCCCGTAGGCTTGCGCCTCTTCGGCAGTCATATAAAGATCTCTCTCCGTATCTTTCTGGATCATCTCTACGGTCTTATCCGTATGTTTCGCGTAGAGTCCATTCAGAACTTCTTTCAGTTTCAACACTTCCTTAGCTTGGATCGCGATATCGGAAGCTTGGCCGGTAGCACCTCCAGTCGGTTGGTGCATCATGATCCTGGAATGAGGAAGAGCCGAACGTTTGCCCTTTGCTCCACCAGCCAATAATAATGCAGCCATAGAGGAAGCTTGACCTACACAGAGAGTCCGAACATCGGCCTTAATATACTGCATAGTGTCGTAAATGGCAAGCCCGGAAGATACATATCCTCCGGGAGAGTTAATATATAAATAGATGTCTCGGTCGGGGTTTTCCGCGTCTAGAAACAGAAGTTGCGCGATCACAACGTTCGCGTATTCGTCAGAAATTGCATTCCCAAGGAAAATAATCCGGTCTTTTAAAAGACGAGAATATATATCATAGGATCTTTCACTCCTACCCGTTTGCTCGATAACGACAGGAATTACGCTCATACTCCTCCAGTTTCCTTGTTAGAAAGGAATTCCTTTAGCTGACGGATACTCATCTTCTCGTTGTATTTCTTTTCTACAAGCTGGAAGAGGGTATCGTCTATCTTTTTTGCTAAAAAATTGTCCCGGTAAGTCTCGATTAGTTTACCTTTTTCCAACTCTTTTTTAAAATCGGCGTCCGGCATACCGTATCTTGAGGCAAGAGAAGAGATTTCCTTATCGAATTCCTCGTCGCTGAGGGAGATATTCTCGGCCGCAGCCAATTTTTGTCTCGCGAAGTATCCCTTGAGTCTATTCTCTGCAATGTCCTTGAAGGAGCTTCTGATCTCCTCCAAAGGCTTTCCGACCATCTCCGCGTATTTCTCAATGCTCGGAATATGTTCCTTAGGGATCCTTCCCCCCTGGCCTCTGCCAAGGACATCTTGCATCATACCTTGGTATACATGCTCGGACTCTTCGTTCACATAAGAATCCGGGAAGACGAATTTGGAATCTTCGACGAGTTCCTTATAGATCTCCTCCATCTTTTTGGACTTCACGCCTTCGGTATAATTCTTGGTAAGATCTTCCTTGAATTTATCCTTTAATGCCTGAAGAGAAGTGGATCCGTCATACTCGCTTGCTAGATCGTCGTCTAACTCGGGTAATACTTCTTTATAAATTGCCTTGAGAGTCATAGCAAACTCTACAGTCTTGTTCGCGAGGTCTTCTCTTCCGTAATCCGCAGGATAGGTATAAGAGAAGTTTTTAAGTTCTCCGGTCTTCATTCCGTACAGGTGATCGTCGAAGCCTGGAAGATTATTCGCTTCTCCTAATTTATAATCGGAGGAACCATTCTTAGCGTTGGTAGGCTCTTTGCCCTCTTCCTTCACTTCGAATTCCATATCTACGATATCATTTGCTTCCGCGCCTTCTTGCGGCTCTCTTAAAAGCTTGCGAGCGAGTTGCTTACGCACGAACTGCAATTCTTCCACAACATCCTCGTCTGTGACTTGGACTTCAGGAAGTTTGATCTTGATCTTTTTATATTTTCCTAGAGTGACTTCAGGCTCGGAATCATATACTGCGGTCGCAAGTAAGCTCTTGCCGGGAATATAATCCTCAACGGTGAATTTCGGGAATCGGACCATCTTGTGTTCCAGCTTTCCGGAAAGATCACTCACGGTTTCTGCAAGAAGAAGGTTGATTGCGTCGTTTGCAACGGAGTCCCCGAGATGACGCTTGACCATGTCGAGAGGAGCCTTGCCTGGGCGGAAGCCTGGGACCTTCAGTTCCTTTTGCTTTTCTTTATAAGCCTTTTCGAACGCCTTTTCTAGGTCGTTCTTATCAAAGGTAAGTTTTAATTCTACGGATGCGTTTTGATTTTTTTTTGTCTTGAATTCCATGGTTTCAGAAGACAGAGGGCGGACAGACTTTCCTCTGTAAGCGGGAAACGGGATTCGAACCCGCGACCCCCTCCTTGGCAAGGAGGTGCTCTACCACTGAGCTATTCCCGCATTGGTTGGTAGAGCCATAATTTCTCTTTAGGACCCCCTGTAAATCGGTTTTTGCCTAAAAACCCAACAGATCCTTAGGTGTATTCAGATTGGAAAATCCCCTTTTTTCTCGAACAGGTATTTCGAATAAACTCAGATCCGCATCCTCCAGTAGGTCTTTAGGAGAGAAGGAAATCTTCTCCTCTTTTCGAGTTCTTTCCAAGAGAGAAGACAAAAATTCGGATTTATAAAGACCGCATAACGGTTCTATTCCCGCTTCCGTTCGGTAGAAGGCTCCGTCCTTAGAATCTTTTCCCGACATCATTAGCCTAAGAAGGGTCTTAGTCTTCAGTAATGGCATATCCACCGCCAAAACTAAGAAAGAAGAAGGATGAAAGTCTTTCGTCGCCGCAGAAAATGCACTTAAGATCCCGCAAAGAGGGCCCTGGACTTTAGATATAGAGTCGGAGATTAAAAACTCTCGCGAGATATAGTTTGAATAGACTTCTTTTTGTTCTTCTCTAACGGAAACGTATACGGTTTCACAGAGACTCCTAAGTTTATGATAGGACTTCTGCAGAAAATTCGTCTCGTCTCGCAAGGAAAGAAGTGCCTTATCTCTTCCCATCCGAGAGCTTAAGCCTCCGGCAAGAAGAATGCCTGAAGTATCAGTGCTGGGTCTCATGAGAACAGCCTTGCGACCATTCGGAAGATCCGTCTAGGTAGAATTCCCTCTTCCAGATCGGGACTTCGTGTTTCACTCTATCTATAATATAACGATTTGCCGCGTATGCCTCTGCCCTATGCATCGAGCCGGTCTCAACGATAACTGCAATCTCAGATATATTCAATTTTCCTAATCTATGAATGCAATCCGCATGCAATAAATCCCATTTCTCTTTCGCGTCCAAGAGGATCTTGCGGATGGTATCATTTGCCATGGGAACGTAAGCTTCGTATTCCAGGTGAGTCACCTTCTTTCCTTCGTTTACGTTACGCACAATCCCGGAAAAGAAAACATATCCTCCCATTTCGGGAATGTCCGGCAATTTTGAAGGAAGAAGAATGGATTCGAAGGTAATATGAGCGAATGTTTCTAAAACAGACATCTCACCCTCCACTCGAAGGAGGTAGTACGGCCACGATTGCACCTTCTTGCAAAATAAACTCGTCACCAACTACCACCTGGTTCACTGCAAATCGACTGACTTGCAATAGAGAAGAAGCCTCCGGCTTTCTTTCCAAAAGAAAGTCTCGCAAGCCTCTTACATTACTTTCTTCGGTGAGCTCTAATCTCTCTTGGGAAGAGAAATGATCCTTCATAGCAGCAAAGAATAAAACTTGAACGAACATCTTATCCGCCTATATATTTCATGGAAAGCTCGCTTCCGGTAAACACGTTTTTCTTGGTTTGCATAGCTGCCTCTAAAGAAGCATCCAACTCGGATCCTTCCTCCGAGACCGGAAAGGAACGAAAATCGCTCAGACAACCGTAGATCCTGCCTCTCGAATCCATACGAAGTCGATTGCAGCCCTCGCAAAAAGGCTCCGTATGATTTGCGATGATCCCGAAACTATAATGCTCCGTAGTTTCATAATACCGAGCCGTAGATTCCAAAGGAGTATCCACGGAAATAAAATCGAATTCGGAGCCTAGATTATTTCGGATTTCTTCAGCGGAGTAAAATAATTCGGAATGTTTTTCATGTAATGGCCCCATTTTCATGAGTTCCAGATATCGAATCGGGATTTTTCTCTCGCCTGCCCAATGCAATAAGGGAAGGATCTGATCCGCATTATAATTTCTTAATACTGTGCAATTTACTTTTACTTCTAATCCCAAAGAAGAAGCCTCTTCGATCCGATGTAAAAGCCTGGGCAAGGGAAGATTTTTGCCGGAGATCTTAGAAAAAGAATTCTGTTCCATTGCATCCAAGGAAAAATTCATTCGAGTCAAGCCCGCACCTTTTAGGTCTTCGATCAACCCTTCTCGAAAGAAACCGTTGGAAGTCACGGCAACATTCTCTATTCCTTCCTTTTTAGAGATGCGAACAAGCTCCGGCAATTCCTTATGAAGAGTAGGCTCTCCTCCGGTTAAATGGATTTCTTTGATCTCTAACTTCTTGGATAATAAGCCTAGATTCTTCTCAAAAAGTCGAGGGCTCAAAAAAGAAGAAGGAAGCGATACTTCCGGATCCTGCGCTGTTCCGGGAGCACAATACATACAACCGAATCCGCAGAGAGAAGTTACACTTACTCTAAGCACTTCAAATTTTCGACCGTATGCATCCACGATAAGCCCCAGATTATCACAATCCGTTTGCAAAGAAAGCGAATTTATTCCTTCCTTCTTTTCTAAGAAAGCTTGAAAGAGCTTTCGCAAAATTTCTTGTATTCGGATCTAAAATCGATCCAATGATATTTCTATGACTCCGGAAGAAAGAAAGTATTTTGCAAGACAAATCAAGCTTCCTTTTTTAGGAGAAGCCGGGCAAGAAAGTCTCCGGCAAAAATCCGCTTTAGTGATCGGCTTAGGGGGACTAGGCTCTCCTGCAAGTCTACACCTAGCCACGGCAGGTGTAGGAAGAATCGGTCTCTGGGATTTTGATACTGTAGAACTCAGCAACCTTCACAGACAGACTGCATTCACTCTTTCTGATATAGGTAGAAAAAAAACGGAGGTTACTTCCGAATTCTTAGCGGCAAGAGTTCCCGGATTGCAAACCGAGATCATAAATGAAATCTTTGGAGATACAGTAGACGAGGATAGATTCAAGGAATGGGATATCATACTCGATTGCACAGACCAAGTTCCCGCAAAATACGCGATCAATCGTCTCTCATATAAAAACAAAAAGCCTTTCGTAACTGGGTCTGTGTTTAGAACAAGCGCTCAGATTTCTATTTTCTCTCCGGAAGGCAAACCCTGCTATAAATGTATGTATCCAGACCTAGAAGATTCGGAACTAGTTTCTTGTGCAGAAGGAGGAGTTTTAGGAGTGCAAACTGCCATCGCGGGAATGTACCAGGCTTCTCTCGCTATCCAGTATCTCTTGTTTCCGGAAAAATCTCCTACAAGGTCTTCCTTTCAATTAGAATGGGAATCTCCTCTTTTATACGAAGTAGAGATCCAAGCGGATCGCCATTGCACTGTCTGCGGAGAAGGAAATAGAAAATCGAATATTCAAAAAGAAGAAATTATTTTTTCAGAATGGATCAAGTTGAGAAAGGATCCAAATTCGATTCTTTTAGATGTCCGTGAATCCGAAGAGGTCTCAGAATTTCCAATTGCGGAAACGGTCCACTTCCCCTTATCCAAAATCCAGTTTGCCGACTTCTCTCAATTTTCAAGAGACAAACTCTATATTACAATTTGCGAATCCGGAATGCGCTCCAAGAAAGTAACAAGGACATTGCAAGAAAAAGGATTTTCTTCTTATTCTCTCCAAGGAGGGAGAAAGATCATGGGTCAGGATGAGAGATAGGACTAAACCAAATGTCCTAAAGGTAACCCATTCCACAAATTTCGGTCGATCTTTCTCTAAAAAATCGCTTTAATACTCTTACTCGAACCGAAAAAAGCTTGCTCTTTTTAAAATATAACCTATTGGTTATATAATAATTTACTCATCCTGAGGCTCCCATGTCTAAAATAACCCCATTTTTAGCCTATAACAACGATCTGAAAGAAGTAGTGGATTTCTATTCTTCTATTTTCAAGAACATGAAAGTAAGCGAGGTTACGCATATTGGAGAGAATTCCGGAATCTTCTCCGCAACCTTTGAGATCGAAGGCCAGGAATTCTATGCCATTAACGGAGGCCCACATTTCAAGTTTTCGGAAGCTTTCTCTATTTTCGTCCATTGCAATACGCAAGAAGAAGTGGACGAATACTGGGAAAAGCTTTCCGCAGGTGGGGAAAAATCCCAATGCGGTTGGCTAAAAGATAAATTCGGTGTCTCTTGGCAGGTCATCCCCAATATCCTGGGAGAATTGCTTAGAGATAAGGACAAAGGTAAGTCCCAAAAAGTAATGCAAGCGATGATGCAGATGAGTAAGATCGACATCGCCGCTCTGAAGAAAGCGTACGAATCTTAAGCTGTCTTCTTTCTTACGGAGACTGGGATCCCGCTAAAGGCTGCATTGCCTGATAATTCATCCAGGGCCTGGTCATCCGTAAGATCGTTGATACTCGATCCGGCAAATTGAGCAGCAACGTTCAATGAGGTACCTTCCTTTCCGTGGCCGAATCCATGAGGAATGCTCACCACTCCCTTCATTATTTCATCCGTTACTTCTGCAGGAAGTTGGATCTTACCTACTCTGGATTCTATGACGACTAACTCTTCTTCTTTTATGCCCAATGCGTTCGCATCTTCCGGGTGGATCATGATAGTGCATCGATCCTTTCCTGTCATGAGCTTAGGTAGATTATGCATCCATGAATTATTATTTCTTAAATGTCGTCTCCCTATCAGGAGGAATTTTTCCTGAAGCATTTGGTCGGCAATCAGCTTCTCTTTGTAATTCTGCAAGCGACTCAAATCTCCAACCACTTCCTTAGGAACTAAATGGATCATCTTATCCTCTGTCCAAAGACGATTCGGGAAGCAAGGCTTCAACGCTCCTAGATCCACTCCGTGAGGACTGTTCTTCAATAATTCCAAGCTCATTCCGATTGGAGATCCCGATTTCTCTCCATACGGTCCAGACTTCAACGCATGATCGATAATGGCGGAAGGGCTCAGCTTAGTACGGATCAATTCCTTCGGCAATGGCTTTCCGGATTTCAATAACTCGATCCGTTTCGTAAGGTCGGAGAAGATTTCCCAATCATGCAACATTCCTTCCTGAGGTTCGAATGCAGGTTGATTGTATCTAGCAGTATTACGAACAGCGAATATATTGAATACTAAATCATAATGATCATGTTCTAACGCAGAACTAGGAGGCAGAATATAGTGAGCATGCTTAGTCGTTTCATTCAGATAGAAATCAACGCTCACCATGAATTCCAAACCGGAAAGCGCCTTTTCCAGCTGAGCCCCGTTCGGAGTCGATAAAACAGGATTTCCTGCAGAACTTACAAATGCTTTTACCTGACCTTCTCCTGGAGTTAGGATCTCTTCGGCTAAGGCGGCGACGGGCAATTCTTCATTGAATTCAGGAAGATCTCTTACCCTAGAGCCGTACTCATGAAAACTTCCTGGAGAACTTTTCATGACTCCTTTCGGATCGATCATATCCACTGCAGGAAGAGTGAACATGGCACCTCCTTCCGAGTCGATATTTCCGGTGATAACATTGATGGAATTGATCAGCCATTGGCAAATAGCTCCAAAGGCTTGGGTAGATACACCTACTCTTCCGTAACAAACAGCACCGTTAGCTTTCGAAAATTCTAATGCGATCCTCTCGACTGTTTCCGCAGGGATCCCAGTCAGTTTCTCGGTCTCTTGTGCAGGATATCTGGCGGCTAACGACTCCAATTCCTTTAGATCCTTTTCATGTGCAAAAGAAGAAGGTTTAGTTAACCTTTTCTTAAATAAGATATCTATAATAGAAAATAGAAAGAAAGCATCTGTTCCTGGACGAATAAAATGATGCTCATCCGCGTGAACTGCGGTTTCCGTTTTTCTGGGATCGATGACTACGTATTTTCCGCCTCTTTCTTGGATCTCCTTGAGTCTCTTCTTTACATCTGGAACAGTCATCAAGCTTCCATTAGATGCAAAAGGATTACCTCCCAAGATCAGAAAGAAATTCGTTCTATCTATGTCCGGGATCGGAACCATGAGCTGGTGTCCGAACATCCAAAAGGATAATAATTGATGAGGCAGCTGATCTACAGAAGTAGCAGAATAATTATTCTTCGTTCTTAAACGTCCGATAAATCTCTGTCCGAAAAGCATGGACCCGTAATTATGAACACTTGGATTTCCGCTATAAACTGCAACCGAATCGTTCCCATATTTTTCTTGGATCTGCACAAGTCGCGACGCGATGTCGCTGAGAGCGTCAACCCAGTCCACAGTCTCCCAACCGTTTGCAGTTCTTTTTAAAGGAAACTTTAATCGATCCGGATCCTCATACAGATTTTTAAGCTCCGGTCCCTTGGCACAAAGATGTCCCCGGCTAAATTTATCGTCCTTATCCCCTCGGATTGCTGTGATTGTATCCCCTTCGATCTCCATTCGGAGACCGCACATTGCCTCACATAGAGTACAGGATCTATAATGTTGCCGAACCATGATTGCCTTCCCTTTGCGGAGTTGTTATCCTCGATTTGGGATCACAAAGCAAGCATTTCCGAGGAAACTCTGAATATCTAATTTGAGATCCGAACTAATTCAGGAGCCATTCGAGCATTCTTACAAGAATGGAATGCAAGATACATTTTCTAGATTTGCGTGAGAAAGTAATATATCATAGAGCTTTTTGGAAATAATCGGCAACCGATAAGAAACCCCATAAATCCGATCTTCGAACAATTCGGAAGTCTCGAAATAATGCATGCCAATCTCTTTAGAATATCCTGAAAACGGAATATGCGGATGCTGCATATAGACCTTATTTTTTCCGATAGCCTGAAACTCGAAACCGCTCTGTAAGGATTTCGGAGAAATTCCCTGAGGAAGAAGTTGAACCGCATGCTCGATTTTTTTCTGTCTCTTTCTATCCAGAATCGGACGGGAACCAATGCCTAAAGGCTTTATATGTTTTTCATATAGATCTCGATTTACTAGAATATGCTCTGCGGTATTTCCTTGGCTTAAGCCAAAAATTCCCTTTAATTTTTTAGAAACCTTATTCACCGAAAGTTCTGCAACTTGCACTAATTGAAAAGAATTCTCTTCGCTTCTTAATTCCTGATCGTAAAAGATTTTATCGTAGTCTTTTCTTTCTTCCGGTAAGTTCCTGAACCCGAAAAGTTTTCTATTATAATGTAATAGCTGATCCCACCAATAGAAATAATTCGGACGTGGTTCAGGCCAATTCAATCCAAAGGAAGGATAAAGACAAATGCGGAAAAAGTCAGCACCCTCCATTTCGTTTTTTGAATATTCGACTATCGGTTTTGGTTTATCGGGCTTGCCTTGATCGAGCAAATATGCAAGTTTCGTTTTGTAATCAGGATCATCATCGAAAAGATCGACTATAAAACCCCAATCGGAAGGCTTAATGATCGGAGATACGTTATAACCGAGGCGAATAAACTCGGAAGTCTTCTCATTTCTTTCGCTCTCTTGAAGATCGTAGAAATGAATTAAGAATTTATATCCTTTTTTCATGCAAGGGTCTATTTCAAAAGTTTCGTCAGGTAAGGTAGTACATCCTTAGCTAAGATCTTATGACCCTCTGCAGTAGGATGGATCCCATCGTTCTGGTTGAGGCTTCTCGTTCCGGCAACCCCTTGTAGTAGAAACGGCATGAGGGTCACCTTCTCCTCTTTGGCAATTTTAGGAAAGACTGCGGCAAATTCTTTTGCGTATTGCGGGCCCATATTCGGAAGGGTCCTCATACCAATTAATAAAATCTTAATAGAAGGGAATTTTTCCCTAGTCTTTCGTATGATCTCTCGCAAGTTCGATTCGGTTGTCTTAGGAGAAACTCCTCGCAAGGAATCGTTTGCACCCAGCTCTAAGACAAACACGTCGAATTTAGAATTCAATACCCAATCCAATCGAGCGAGTCCGCCAGAAGTAGTGTCTCCGCTCACTCCAGCGTTTACATATTCTAGATCCGGATATTTCTTTTGTAATTCTACAGAGGCTAAGTGAACGAAGGATTCCTCTGGACCATTCAAGCCATAACCCGCAGTCAAACTATCTCCGAAAAACAAGATCCTTTTGCCGGAAGTTTTTTGTTCCATCTTAGGAGTGGCTCCCTTTTCCTTCTCGGATGACTCTTGTTTGCATTCGGAAAGGAAGAATAAGAATAATAAAACGCAAATAGAATGGAATATTAACGAACGACTCATTGTTTCTCCTATCCATCGGACCTTCTTACTTGAGGATCGGTCCCGAAAATTCAAGAGTAAGTTCTGCTTTACGAAACTGCATACGACTAGGATCTAGTATGTATGCTCAAGCGTATCTTACTAACCGGCCTCATTGCCGTACTCGTTTTCTTTCTCTTCCATTGGATCAGCCAGTATAGAAGCGAACTACAAGCCCAGGAAATCCAAGATGGAATGTTGCGTCAAGCCGAGGAGATTACTGAAAAGCTAAGTCCGGAGGAATTAGTAGGACAAGTCATCCATGTTGCAATTCCCGCAACTACATTGGACCCAATCGCCAAAAAGGAAATTGAAACGATTAAGCCCGGAGGAGTCATTCTATTCGGAAGAAATCTAGGCTCTCAATCCGAGATCAAAAGCTTAAACTCAGGATTACAAGCAAGCGCATTGGAGAATACTGGGCTTCCCCTTCTTATCTCCGTAGACCAAGAAGGCGGAAGAGTGATCCGAGTGAAGGACGGGGTCACACAATTTCCGGGAGCCATGGCTTTAGGCCAGACCAAGGATGCGGACTTGGCAAAGAAAGTCGGCTTTGTTACTTCGTATCAACTCAGAAAACTAGGTCTCAATTTTTTATTCGCGCCTGATCTAGATATCAATAATAATCCTTTTAATCCGGTAATCAATACCAGATCTCTCGGAAGCAATTTAGAGACAGTCTTGAAAGCTGGGATCGCATTCGAAGAAGGAGCAAGATCCGGCGGATCCATCCCGGTCATCAAACATTTTCCGGGACATGGGGATACGAACGTCGACAGTCATTTAGGACTTCCTAAAATAGAAAAGACTTTAGAAGAATTGAGAGCTTTCGAATTGATTCCTTTTAAGACGGCGATCCAAAACGGTGCCGATGCTGTGATGAGCGCGCATATCGTATATCCTAAGATAGATCCGAATTTTCCTGCCACTCTCTCTTCTAAGATCTTACAGGATATTCTTAGAAAGGAATTTGAATACAAAGGACTTATCATCACCGACGCTATGGAGATGGATGCGATCGACGAGCATTACCAAAAAGAAGATCCAGGTGTTTTAGCACTTCTTGCAGGAGCAGATATCATTCTCATGACCAGCTGGGGAAAAACAACCGAAGCAATGAGAAACCAAATATTAAAGGCTTATAATAAAGGTACTTTAACTAGAGAAGGCAAAGACTTACTAAAAGAAGCAGTCAAACGTCAGATTCTACACAAGTTAAAGTACGGAATCGTTTGGGAATTTTATAAACAAGAAAAACAAGGAAGGGCAGCTACAGCTTTCCCGAAAGATTTTTCCGAAAACCTACAGAAGCATTTCTTAGAACAGGAAAAGAAGAGAGACCTTTCTTTTTCTGAATATAACTCTGAATTTTTGAACCGAGATGTAAGCAGAAAATCCATCGTATCTTTCGCCAAAGGATTTTCTCCGGAGAAGGTTCCTTCTTCTGATACGTTATTCTCCTTAAAAGGAGAGGATTTTTCTTCTGATCTGAAGTCTCGTTCTTTAACAAATCTGGATCTCGCCGGTTTAAAAAAGAAATTAGAGAAGAAGGAAGGAAAAAGAGTGGTCTTGACTTCTTTCACCCAACTAGAATTGGATTTAGCTTCTTCTTTAGCCAAGAAATATTCGAACCTGGAATTTGTAGTGCTTCACTATGGAACTCCTTTCTTGGAATTGCCCGAGATCCAAAATTTAAAAATACTATTTTCCTTCTCTCCTACTCCTGAATCAAAGAAAGCGCTATTGTATTCCGTTTTGGAACGGAAGGATGATATTCCTGTAGTAGATCTGATCTTGAAGCCTAGTATAAAATCTCCTGTTTCGGAAACAGAACAAGAAACTGCAAAGGCGAATCCTTAATTGAAAGATAGATCTCCGGTCATTCAAAAAGTAAATAGGCCGGGGATCTATGTCCATTATCCATTCTGTGTTCACAAATGTAGTTATTGTGATTTCTTCTCGGAAGGAATAGGCTTAGAACCTTCTCCTTTAGAAGGAGATCTATTTTCCAAATACAAGGAAGAATTTCTGACTCGGATCCAGGAATTTCCGAATCGTGAAAATCTGATCTTTGATACCATATTTTTCGGAGGAGGAACTCCCTCCAAAGCCTCGCCAGAAAGATATGCTGATTTTATAAAATTCGTAAAAGAGAATATTCAACTTTCGGAAAGTTCAGAGATTACTCTAGAATGCAATCCGGAAGACATCAGCCCGGATTATCTGAGAGGACTCTATGAAGCTGGGATCAATCGAATCCACGTCGGGATCCAGTCATTCTTGCCCAAGAACCTGAAGTTTTTAGATAGATACTATGATCCGGAGACTTATCCTAAGATCTTAGATACTCTGGCCTCTTCTCCCATCCAAAATTTCGGTGCGGACCTCATGTTCGGAGTTCCAAATCAAACCGAAGAAGAGTTTTATTCGGATGCAGATTCGGTTCTGAAAGCAAATGTCTCTCATATCAGCATTTATGCACTCACTGTCGAAAAAGGCACCGAGTATAGTAGAAGAGTTTCTGCCGGCATTGCGCCTCCTCCTACCGAAGAAGTACAAGAGAATATTTTAAAGCATCTTCCTATTTTTTTAGAAGAGATGGGTTTTTCGCAATACGAGGTCTCCAATTATTCGAAGCCAGGTCTCTATTCTCGCCATAATATGAAGTATTGGACTTACGAACATTATTTGGGAATTGGTCCAGGCGCTCACGGATTCTTGCCGAGCGGTAGATATTCTAATCCACGCAACACGAATGCGTATTTAAAGAAAATGCAATATGATTCCTACGAGACACCTGAGGTTTTCGAAGAGCTTTTAATTTCCTTATTCAGAATCTTCTTGCCGATCGATCTGAGCGGCTTCTTAGATCTGATCCCGAACTATCGAGAAGATCTATTAGAAAAACTTAAAATTAAATCTTCCGAAGGAAAATGCGAACTCGAAGGAAATATTTTCCAATGGAAAAAAGACGCAGTGCTTTTTTTGGATTCTGAGATCTTGGACTTAGCTCAAACGGAATAGAAAATCTAAATTCTAGATTTGCAAACAGTTCCCACATAAAAATGAGGATTTTTTTTCGATTGCAAAGATCAGGATTTTATGATAGAGGAAACGCAGGTTTCTCCCACTGGGGACCCACCTCCACCACCCGATGAGGGTGGGGGCCGCCCGAATCTGCGTTCTCGCCTATCCTTCTACTTGAAATCTCTCGATCAATTTCCCTAATTGTTCCGCCTGCGATTTCACTTCTTCCGAGAACGAAGTCAAATCATCGGCTCCACTTGCGATCTCTTGGGTTCCTTCCGAGATACTGATGATTGTCTTAGTGATCTCATTCGTCGCATTTTTCTGCTCTTGGACCGCTTCTTCAATCTGTATGCTAAAATTCATCAGAGTATTGGAACTCTTCTGGATCTGATTCGTATTCGATTCCTGGGTCTTAACGGAAGCTAAAACCTTGTTTGCGGAAGTCTCGAATTCATTCACACTTCCCTTTAGTTTCTTCAAGATTTGAGAAGCTTCTTCTACCTTTGAGTTTCCATTCGTGACCGCATCGTTCGTGGACTCTACCAATTCTCCGATCTCCTGCACACTGGCAGAAGTCTGAGAGGCAAGCTTTCCGATCTCCTCTGCAACCACCGCGAATCCTTTTCCAGCTTCTCCGGCCCGAGCCGCCTCGATAGCAGCATTCAAAGCGAGAAGGTTTGTCTTCTCGGAGATTTCAGTAATGATAGATAAGATTTCCGTAATTCTAGAGGCGCTCTCTCCAATCTCACCCATGGCGGTGGTGGATGCGATCATAGCATTTTCTCCAGTCACTGCCTGTTTCTTAGATTCGGAAGCAAGATGAACAAGCCCTTGCATTTCACCGTCGATGCTTGCAATCTGCTCTTTCAAACGCAGAGAGTTTCCATCGATCTCCTTCGTATTCTCCACGGCTTTTTCCATGGATTTACCTACGTTTTGAGCAGAAGCAGCGAGCTCTTCCACAGCTGCAGAAGACTCCTCCGCAGCCGAGGCTTGCGTTTGAGCAATATCTGCAAAATTACGGGAAGAAGTGGACATCTCCTCGGACTTAGAACTTAACTTTTGAGAGGAACTTCTCATCTCCTTTACTACGTTCAGAAGATTCTCCCTCATCGAATTCATGGAAGATAATAATGTTCCTATCTCATCCTGCTCCGGATAATCGTTCACCACTACAAGATTTCCCTTTGCAATCTCGTCTGAGAAACCGATCGCCTTCAATAGCCCCGAACTTACCAAACGCTTGAAGATGAGATTCAATGCAATCAGAACAACTACCAATATGATCAACGCAGAAAGTGCGCTCTCTAAGATAATCTCTCCAATGTTTTCATAATATACCGAATTTGGAATATTGACTAGGAGAACCCAATACTTAGGATCTTTTCCTATATGAAATGGAAAATAATAACCGGTATTTCCACTGCCTTCGAAAGTGAATCGTTTGCCCTTATCTACATTTTCAAGATAATATTTCAGTTCCCCTTCATTCGGGATTTTCTTACCAAGTAATTCCGAATTGTCTCCATTCACCGCATACAAGCCTGTTGGAGAAATAAGAGCGATATAACCCTTTCCTCGAAAAGGTTTCTTCTTCCCAAGTCTTTCTTGCAAGAAATGAAGATCCAGATCCAAGCCTGCCGCACCATAAAAATGTCCCGGCATGCTGACAGGGACTACAAGAGAGATCATTTGCACTTGCATCCCATTCACTGGATACGTATAAGGTCCGACTACAGTAGGTTTATCCGTCTTCTTCGGAATCTGATAGAAATCTCCGGACCCATCCGTATTGTCATAACCGATCACCGGTTCCAGATCAATTTGGGTCACGGCCTTAGCTCGATTTAAGTATGGAATAAACCGTCCTGTCGCATCATGACCTGGAGCATTCCTATATTGAAGGTCCTTACCGTCATACGCGTTCGGTTCATAGCAAAGCCACATTCCGAAATAGTCTTCGTTTCTCTTTAATACCTCTGTTAGAGCCTGAATGATCTGCTCCCTAGGAGGAGCAGCGTATATTAAAGGCATGCGAAAGCCTCGGAGCAAACCCATAAGAGTGTTCAATTGCTCCATGACCTCGAAACTCCATCTTTCAGCAGTAACGTCGGAACTCTGCTCTACCTCTTCTCTCAAATTCTGATAAGCAGAATAAGAATTATAGGCAGCGAGTATCGAGAATGCTACGAATAAGATGATCGATATATAAAGAGAAATCCGAATTCGAATACTCATGTATGCTTAACTTACCTTGAATCTTCCAATTAAATTAGATAACTGCTCCGATTGACCATGCATGTCACCGGAGAATGTAGTTAGATCATCCGCTCCGCTCGCGATCTCCTGAGTTCCCTCGGAAATACTTACGATCGTTTTAGTGATCTCCTCTGTTGCCCTTCTCTGCTCGGACACTGCCTCTTCGATCTGCAAGCTGAAGGTCATAAGACTATTCGCACTTTCCGCAATATCCTTCGTATTGTCTTCTTGGGTCTTGACTGAAACGAGAACTGCCTTTGCGGACTTATCGAATTCGTCCACTCTCTCTTTGATCCTCTGCAGTATGTTTGCGGCCTCGCCCATTTTAGCGTTTCCGTCCATCACTGCATTGTTTGTGGAATTAACCAAGCCGCTGATCTCTTGCACACTGGTAGAAGTTTGAGACGCTAGTTTGCCGATCTCTTCTGCCACCACTGCGAATCCTTTTCCTGCCTCTCCCGCTCTTGCAGCTTCGATAGCTGCGTTCAACGCAAGTAAGTTTGTCTTTTCGGAAATCTCAGTGATCAAGGACAAGATCTCATTGATCCGAGAAGCACTGTCTCCGATCGCTCCCATGGCTTTGTTAGAAGTAGTCATCGCCGATTCACCTGTTACCGCTTCCTGTATGGAAGAAGCAGCCAGACTCACAAGGCCTTGCATCTCTGAATTGATACTTGCGATTTGCTGTTTCAAAAGAACCACGTTTCCGTCGATCTCTCTCATACTAGAAACTGCCTTCTGCATAGACTTACCTACGTTTTGGGCAGAAGATGCGAGCTCCTCAACTGCAGCAGAGCATTCCTCCGCAGCAGATGCCTGAGTTTGAGCCACATCTGAGAAATTTCGGGAAGAAGTCGCCATCTTCTCCGCTGTTCCGGCTAACTTAGTAGTTGAGTTCGTTATTTCTCGAACCACATGAAAGAGATGCTCTCGCATCGTATTCATTGCAGATAATAGAGCGCCTATTTCATCCTTTCTTTCATAAGAAGAAGCAGCTAAAAGATTTCCTTTTGCTATCTCTTCTGAGAAACCAATCGCCTGGAGAAGACCAGCAGAGATCAATCTCTGGAAAATAAAATGTAAAACGATTACGATCAAACTCACGATCGCTAAGGAAGAAATCGCATTCTGGAGCAATACGCTAACTAACTCTTTGACAAAGATCGAATCAGGAATGCTGATCTGCATGATCCATTGCTTCTGGCCTTTACCGATCTTGAACGGAAAGAAATGATGAGTGTATCCATCCGATTCGAATACAAAACGATTATGACCTTCGGAATTTTCCTGAACTAATTTGAATTCGTCCGGATTCGGGATCGGCTTTCCAACAAGAGAAGGATCTCCTCCATTCGCTGCATAGATTCCTTTGGGAGAGATCAAAGCTAGATATCCTTCTCCTCGGAAAGGCTTGATATTCCCCATAGTCTCTTGCAGTTGAGCAGTGGTGATATCCATTCCGAGTACTCCCCAGAATTTGCCTTTATTACTGACCGGTACACAGAGTGATACCATGAGAACTTGCTTACCACCTGCAAGATACAGATACGGATCCGTCACTAGAGGCTCTAAGGTCTTTTTAGGGACCTGATAAAAATCGGCAGCTGAATCAGTTCCTTCATAATTCGTGGAAGGTTCTATGACTGCTTCTCCACTCTCCTTGACGGAGTGGACGTAGGTCACAAATCTTCCGCTAGCGTCATGACCCTTTGTATTCTTGAATTGATTGTCTAACCCGTCGAAGGCATTCGGTTCGTAAACAGCCCACATCCCGAACCATTTGGAGTTCCTTCTCAGGATCTCTTGCATCGTATCCACGACTTCCTGTCGCTTCGGATTGGAGAAGATCAGGAGCATGCGGAAGCCTCGAGCCATTCCCATGGCGGAGTCCAGATAATCTTTTACTTCGTAAGTATATCTTTCCGCGCTCAAAGCGGAACCAGATTCGATTTCAGCGTGAAGGCTTCGATAGGAGATAACGGAGTTGATCGCCGTCAAAATCGCAAAACCTAAAAATAGTACGAGAGAAAGGTATAAAGAGATGCGAGTTCGAATACTCATAAGAGGGAATTAGAATAGGAGAATCTTAATTTAGGAACAAAAAAATTCTTTCTGGATACGAAATTGTAAAAAAGAAAGAATCGCGATTTGTAACAAGGGATCGAAATCGATTTTCGGATCTTCTGTCTCTAAAAACGCGTCAGATAGATCCGCTGAGTAGCAATTTACTACACTTTTGTAACAACTCTTTACGATCTGTAGCGTAGAGCGATCTGTCCGGTGCGAGCGATTTCCTCGATTCCGTATTTTTGCATCATTTCGAGGAAATGATTCACTTGTCTGGTGTTTCCGGAGAATTCAATCGTAAAGGTAGTTTTAGTGAGATCCGCAATTCTCGCCTGAAATACTTCACAAATGGAAATGATCTCGGTCCGATTCGCATCCGAACATTGCACCACTACAAGGACAAGTTCCCGGCTGATGCAATCATGATAGGCTAGATCTTCTACATCGATCACGTCAGGCAGCTTCAGTAGCTGGCGTTTGACCTGCTCTACTACGGAATCATCCCCTTTCACGACGATCACCATGCTGGAAATCTCAGGATTGTCCGTTACTCCCACAGCGATGGAATCTATATTATAACTTCTCCGAGTAAAAAGGCCGGAGACATGGCTCATGACACCGGGATGGTTGTTCACCAGGATCTTAAGTATATGTTTCATTTCTTACCAGTTCGGATTGCGTCCGAAAATTCTATCATGTCCTTTTGGGATTTTCCTGCCGGGATCATAGGGAACACCTTCTCCTCTGCAGGGATCATTACTTCTAAGATTCTTGCCTCGTCTCCTTCTAAGAAGAATTCGATTGCCTTGTCTATTTCGGATTTCGTAGCGACCCTCATTCCTTTGATGGAATAAGCCTCTCCTAATTTCACGAAGTCAGGATTATAATTCCACTCGGACTCCGAGAATCTCTCCTCGTAGAATAATTCCTGCCATTGCCGGACCATTCCTAAGAAGTTATTATTGAAGATCAGTATCTTCACTCCCTTCTTATACATGGCTATGGTCGCAAGCTCTTGTATGTTCATCTGGATAGAACCGTCACCCGAAACACAGATCACTGTGCTATTCGGATTTCCGAACTTAGCTCCTATGGCTGCGGGAAGACCGTAACCCATGGTGCCCAGTCCTCCCGAGGTAAGCCATTTATTGGCTTCGTCAAAAAGATAATACTGAGCGGCCCACATTTGGTGTTGTCCCACATCCGTGGAAACGATCGCCTTTCCCTTACTCTTCTCGAATAGTTTTTGCAAGAATGCTTGTGGCTTGATCGAATCCGAAGAATCGTCGAACTCTAGTGGATGGTTTTTTCGGATCGTATCCAGATATTCCAACCAGGAAGATCTGTCCACCTTCTCCACCTTAGGGATCAACACTTTTAAGACTTCTTTCAAGTCCCCGTGTACGATATGATCCACGGAAACCCTTTTATTGAATTCGGCGGTATCGATATCGATATGTGCTCGTACCGCATTCTCCGCAAACTCTCCCGGTTTAGCTACTCGGTCGTCGAATCTGGCTCCCAAATTTAGAATATAATCACATTCTAATACAGCTTTATTAGCATAAGCTGTTCCGTGCATTCCCAACATTCCGACTGCAAGCTTATGAGTTCCGGGGAAGGCTCCGATTCCCATCAGAGTTGTGGTGACAGGAATATTTCCCTTCTCCGCAAGTTCTCTGATCTCTTTGGAAGCATTTGCGTTGATCGCCCCTCCTCCTACATAGAGAAGAGGACGCTTCGCCTTATTCAAAGCGGCTGCAAACGCATCCAAGTCTCCACCGATCGGAGGCTTTTGGTAATGGCGAGGATTGATCTTTAATTTGGAAGACTTGCGCACATTCGTGAGTTCCGTCTGAACGTCTTTTGGAAAATCCAAGAGCACTGGTCCGGGTCTTCCACCTAATGCGATTAGAGTTGCCTCTTCGAAATGTCTTGCGATATCGTCTGCGGATTTGATAAGAGCATTGTATTTTGTGATCGGGATCGTGATGCCGTAAATATCAGCTTCTTGAAAAGCATCGGTGCCAATCGCATTCGTAGCCACCTGACCTGTAATGGCGAGGATCGGTACGGAATCTAGTCTTGCATCGGTTAGGCCGGTGACTAAGTTGGTTGCGCCTGGACCGGAAGTCGCAATGCAAACTCCAAGTTTGCCTGTGGATCTCGCATAACCTTCTGCCATGTGGATGGCTCCTTGTTCATGGCGAACAAGGATATGTTTAATCTTAGTACTTTTATAAAGTTCGTCGTAAAAAGGTAGGATGGCGCCGCCTGGATATCCGAAAACGATATCTACTCCGTATTCTTCCAGGAGTTCGACCATCAATCGAGCGCCCGTGATCTTTGCTTCACTTTTCGACATCTTTTCCTCGTCAGAATCCATTCCAAGCGAAGGAAGGGCCTTGTCAAGGAGGTTCCCCTTTCCAACAAGCGGGTCAGACTCAGGCTCACATTGCAGTGCAAAATGTTCGGATCCGTATCGCATGTGGGAGGTCCTACACTTTGGTCGAGATTGTCCCTATAACTTTCACATTATTTTATGAAGCAAAGCACCCAAATTCACGATTTTTTTGCGATTTCAAATTTTCTTTACGGATTTAGTACCAAGGAAAACCTTTACTCATCCGTCCAAGTATTATATTAAATAAAAAATTGAGTAGAGTGCTGTGCTGGACTTTGCTATAAATTAAAAAGGAACCTTCGGTCCTATGAACGAACCCATTGAAAAAACCCAAACCGGAAAGGAAGAAGATGATTCGCATTTTGCTCAGATCAAGAGCTTGGCAAAAGAAGCGTACCGTTTTTTAGATAGCAGACAGTGGGATAAAGCCGAATCCAAATTAAAGGAACTGCTTGCAAAAGAGCCCACCAACACATACGGATTAGTTGGAATGGGTGATCTCCATTTCAAGCGCAAAGAGTTCCGACAAGCCCTCGAATTTTATAATCGTTGTATCAAGGAAGATTCTTCCAACAAATTCTCCCTCATGGGTCTCATGAACTGTTATCGTGAGATGAACCTGCTCAATCGTGTCATCGAAGTCGCTGAAGAGTACAGACATATCACGATAACCGACGCTTCTATCTTAAGCAGGGTCGCAGACGCACATAGAAAACTTAAAAACTTCAAAGAGTCTGAAGTGTACTATATGCAGGCTCTTCAGATCAATCCGAAAGACCAATACGTGATTGTAGGCCTCGGACACCTATTCTTCGCGTGCCAGAGATACAAGGACGCGATCAGCTGGTGGGAAAAACTATTAGTCATTCAACCAGATAATATTAAGATCCTCACGGAGATAGGTAACAGCTATCGTAAGATCAAGGACTTTGATGAAGCGATCCGTTATTATAGAAGAGCAGCAGACTTAGATCCTAGAAACTTCTTCGCACTGTACGGTTTGGCAGAATCGTATCGAGGTAAGAAAGATTTCCGCAAAGCCAACGAATTCTGGGAAAGGATTTTGGAATTCGATCCGGACAACAAACTTATCATCAACAGATATGCAGACAGCTTGCGAGGAATGGGAGAGTTCGACAAGGCTCTGGAATGCTTCAACCGTATCCTTTCAGAAGGAGAAGATTATTTCGCGTTACTCGGAAAAGCTTCTTCCTTAAAGATGAAGGGAGCGAGAGATAAGGCAGAAGAGATCTATCTGGATCTTCACAAGAAATTCCCTATGGATCCTCGTCCAGTTGTAGAGCTTTCCGAATTGTATTCCGATATGGGCAAACGAGACGATGCAATCAAATTGTTAAACGACTTCCATAGAAAGCAGCCTCTAAACGAAGAAGTAAAACAGAAATTGGATTCTTTCTCGGAATAATCTAGATCTCTAAACACCTATTCTTTTCCCTCTCCAAGAAATCAGGGAGAGGGAAAATTTCGTCCCTTCCATTCTTTAAAAATATAGCTTCCGCCTCCCAATACGCATTCTTTCGAGTGAGTTCGATATGATGATGCCAGATATTGCCATTCTTATCCTTAAAGATCCTCGGGACCCTCGCAGCATTAATGAACAAGATCCCGTCTTTCCTTACCTTCCAGATCCGAGAACCTCTTTTGCCATTTCGAGAAGAATGATGCATGTGACCCGCGATCACAACTTTAGGCTTTCTATTTAAAGAAGAAGACACCGAAAGAAAATCTCCCAGGTCCTCATCTCCGAAGTCCCCTTCTTCTTTTTTGAAATCACAACCCCAGATGTCTTTGGCCTTAGAGCCGAGTCCGGTTGGTCCGTTATGAGCAAGAACGATGAGATCTCGACTATTTAGATCTACCTTCTCCGCAAGTGAGACTAACTTCTCTTTTGATTCTTGCATGGAAGAAATCCCGTACTTCCTTTGAATATAAGGAAGAAAACTTATACGAGAACCCATTGCAAGAGGTCTCGCACCTAAAAGACTTACACCTGGAATTTCGTCTTGGATGGAATAACCTAAGATTCGAATAGGAGCCAGATTCTTTTCTAAAACCTGTAGTCTTCTTTCCAAAAGGAAAGTATCTAAGCGGGGCTTGTAGGAACTCCAACCGAAAATTTCTGCGAGTCTTGCTAGGATGGAAGGTCCATCATTATTCCCCGGAATGAGAAAGCCAGGCTTTGAAACCTTAGAAATTCTTTTTGCAATCGAAAGGCAGCTTCGAGCCGAGATGGTTCCCAGATCACCGGTAAAGACCAAGGCATCATAATCACTTTCCGAAAAAAATCGGGTGTCCGAAGAATTCCAGAAACCATGTACGTCCCCAACTAACGCGATCTTCAGATCATTTTTCTCGGCCAAATTCACATCCCCTAACCCTTTGTAGTAAGGTTCCGAATGAAAAAGAAGAAAATTTTCAAGTGGGATAAAGCGAAATTTGGAAAAGCCTAGGTCGGTGAACCTCCATATCCACACTCGCAGGGAAGAAACATAAATTCTCAGAATCTCCTTGATTTTTAAGGAAACGCCTGTAACTTGCGCTTATATGGAATGGGAAAAGATTTTGCGGGACTCGGTCCGGGATGGTTCAATTAAGGAATTGTATCTCCGAAGAGTTCCGACCCTGAAAACCTGCGACGACTGGAATAAGGTAAAAGAAATCGGCCTAATCGACCATAAGACCAAATATGCCCATTACAAAGGCGGACTAGTCAAATTCGGCGAAGGACTCTTCTTTGTAAGCGAAGAAAGACTGCAGGCTCTGGCACCTTTCCGCAAATGGGAATTCAAGACTAAGATCAAAGTCTCTCCTGAGTGAGCTTACAACCGAGCTTTTCACTCAGAAACTAGTTCCCACATCCATCTTTTGCACTTGCAAGATTTGCGTTTTTCTGATATAGGGAAATCGCTTCTCCCACAAGCCACTCCCCCCGATCCCGAGATGGGTGGGGGCCGCTTAATTCAATTTGCTCAGTTGAAAATTTTGATTCACTTCGCTCATTAGCCCTGTTCTGCGAGCCGTAGAGAGCTGAACAGCATTCACAATAATTCCCGGTTTTCTCTAAGGGACGATTAGCGAGTTAGGTTAATGATCAGGTTGAGTTTTTCAGCGACTGTGATCACGTCCTGGACTCTTGTTTTATCTACAAGAACCGCAGTAGGACCGATCTCATCCAACACGATCTTCTTGCCCTTGATCTGACCAAGCAAAAGTTCCATCACGTTCTGATCCTTGGTGCGAACAAGAACACAATCTTCAGCAACTTCTACCACAGGCAAATTGCCACCCCAATCTTCCAACAAGAAGAGAAGGTTTTGCGCAAGTTCTGCCTTGCTAGATGCCTTTAAGAAATCCACAAACTCGTTTGTCTTATATCCGAGCAAGATACCGAGTTGGTATGCTTCCTTGGTAAGAACGAAAGTATAAACACGATCGTAGTCTTTGAGTTCGGTGAATGCCTTTAATAGATGAATTCCGTAGATAGATACTTTCTCCGGGAATGCGATCACGGAGAAATCCGGGTTGATAGTGATACCACCCTTCTCCGTAGAATTGGACAATTCTCCGGTTTGGAAGAAATATTCTCCCAACTTGGAAAGATTCAGGAATCGGTTCGGGTATTCCACTTCCAAGAGACCGAACAAATGCAAGTAGAAGATCGCACTCATGATCTCTTTACGCAGATCCGCCAGATCAGTTTGGAAATTCTTGGTCCTAAATCCTGGGCTAAAAATCAGATGTTCTCTGATAATATTAGAGAAGATAACGGAAAGATGAATCCTCTTGGACTTGATGATTAGGTTCACACATTTGTCCAGGATCATCTTATCATAGAAAGGCATCTCCGTAGGTTGGAAAACCTCGGGAGGATTGACCCTCTTCATTCTCGCCTCGTTCACCTCATGGATGACGAGTTTCATGATCTCAAAGATGTCTTTGCTTAAGAAACCTTCCAGATCTCCTCTCAGAATGATATTTTCCCCTTTGATATCTGCTAGATTCAAAAGTTTTAATATAGGAAGGATCAGCTCCATTTGATAGATCTGACTCTTCTCCGGGAAGATACTGATATCTGGATTTAATAGTTCTTGTTCTGTGCGTTTATGATCCGCTTGCTTTACCTTGCCAGACTTAGCAAGCACGAGTCCCTTTCTGCTGATATAAGAGAGAAGTTTCTTCGTATTCAGGAAGAAATCCAACTCGTTCGTTGCGATCTTTTCCTGTCTCTGGCGAGTTCCCTTCTTAACGGAAGGAAGGATCGGATTATTTTGGATGTATTTTAAAAGTTCATCTGGAAGAGCAAAGATTCGAACAAACTTCTCTTCTACAAAGCAAACATCTGCAACAAGACCTTTTTCGACTAGTGCCGGAATGATTGCCTCGTATTTGCCTCTGCCCATGACGATAAAACTGCGAATATCGTCTGCGTCAGCAGCTCCACCGCTCAGATAGATCCGGATAAGTGTATCCCTCTCCAATTCGCTTAACGATAGGAGTGATGCCTCATACGCCTCAGGAGAGGTAGCATGAGTGATGAACTTACGAATGCTGTCTATTTTGGCCGGAGCCTTGACTGCCTTCTTCCATTCTGCAGAGATATCTGTTAGCTTTTTGCGTTCTAAAAGCTTCTCTACGGAGACTTTGTATTTGTCTCCTTTGAGATTTTGCTCCAAAGAGACCAGAGAAGCCAATTCCTCATAAGCATGATACTTATCCAGGTTATTGGTTAATCTTTCTCTATTCTTTCTTTGGTAGACTAAATGATATTTGCGGAGAAGGTTTAACTCCATCTCCACGTTGATTGGGGGAATATTTACTTTACGGGAGATCTCTCCGAGAGTGAGAACATTCTTATTCTTCAATATAGAAGTATAGATATTCACCTGGAGAATAGTCAGCTTTTCTAGAACTCCTTTTAGAAAGAATTCATCTAGAAAACTATCATAAAGGAACTTAACGTTCTTATTTTTTTCTTTGAACGGGAGCTTGGGAATGTTCCAGAGAGAGGCGGTCTTCTTTAGGTCGTTCAGTTCGAGTTTTTCTAATTCTTGCAATAAAACCGATTCGCCGCTCATACCACTGACCGAATATATCGTTCGAAAGCCATCCTCTAATTCTCGCCGCTCCCGTAAACCAAAATACGGTTTTTCGGCAGAAGCTTGTTGGATAGACCCAAGTGACTCTTGGTCGGTTCCTTCCCCGAATCGAGGGAAAAAGCTTTCGATTTGGATTGTCCTCTTCTATCTATCTACTAATTTGGAACTGAAATGTCGGGATTTTTTAATCAGATCAAACAAGGGGTAAATAGTGCCGCCAGAATGGTCGCGAGCAGCTACGTATTCTCTTCCAAGACCCTTCTTCTCTTAAAGGATCTGGCTGTAGGAGGTACTACATCCGAAAATATTCCCGTACGACTTAGGGAAGCTTTCGAAGAGTTAGGTGCAACCTATATCAAACTCGGTCAATTTATTGCCTCTGCGCCTTCTTTATTCCCGCAAGAGATTGTCACCGAAATGCAAAAATGTTTGGATTCCGTCCGACCCATTCCCTTCTCCGAAGTTCAAAAAACTTTAAAGAAGGAACTAGGAAGGGATTATATGTCCTTATTCCAAAGCATAGATCCTGTGCCAATTGCCTCCGCTTCCATCGCCCAAGTGCATTCTGCAGTCACAAAAGATGGCTTGGATGTGGTACTCAAAGTCCAGAGACAGGATATAGAGACCGCTCTCGGCGCCGACTTGAACCTGCTTTATTTGGCTTCGAAACTATTTGAGATCTTCGTTCCAGGCTTGAATCGCTCCGGACTTTCCGAGATGGTAGGCATGTTCCAAAGCTCCATTTTAGAAGAGATCGATTTCGAGAAAGAAGCCGCCAATATAGAAGAGTTTGAAAAATATCTATTGAATGCGGGAGAGACCAGAGCAAGGGTCCCTAAGGTCTATAAAGAATTGAGTACAATGAAAGTACTGACCATGGAGCGCTTTTATGGCGCCCCAATCACGGACGAGCTATCTCTTCGCAAATTCACGTCTGATCCGTCCAAGACGCTTTCAGACGCTTTAGAGATCTGGTTCTCGACTCTTTCCAAGTCCGGCTTCTTTCATGCGGATGTACATGCAGGAAATCTAATGATCCTTAGGGACGGTAGCGTAGGCTTTATCGATTTCGGTATCGTAGGCAGAATCTCCTCCAAGGTTTGGGAAGGTCTCATGATCTTTTTAGAAGGTCTGGCATTGAATCGTACGGACAGGATCGCAAGCGGCCTTGTCCGAATGGATGGAACTGCCCAAGGAGTCGATGAGAAGAAATTAGCTGCAGATCTCGAAAAGGTCTTTGGTCAAATGAGCAAGATGGTCATGGACATCCAAATGGGAGAATTGGAAGCATTCGACGAACAAAAGATGAACGCGATCCTATTCGAATTCAGAGATATTTCCAATCGAAACGGACTTAAGATCCCTAAAGAATTCGGTCTCTTGATCAAGCAGATCCTATACTTCGATCGTTATATAAAATCCTTTGCTCCGGAATTGGATCTGATCCGAGACAGAGAAAAATTCATTCGATGAAAACATTATTATTTCAATTAGAAGCGGGAGAATCAGGGATTATCGCTAGGGTAAAAAACGAATCCGGAAAGACTGGGCTCGTTCGAAATCTTTTTGATATGGGATTTCTCCCGGGAACACAGGTCACAGTGCTACAAAAATTTCCGGAACAAGAAAAGATGGTCGTAAAACTCGGATTAGTACAATTAGCGATCCGTAAATTAGAGGCTGATCTTTTGGAACTTAACTGATCTATGAAACTATTTCCTTCCAATGTATTAGAAAAATCTGATGATTCAACCGAATCGATCCGAGTCCTTCTCACCGGAAATCCAAACTGCGGAAAATCCACATTATTCAACGGGCTCACGGGACTCAGACAGAAGACAGGCAATTTTCACGGAGTAACCGTCGAAAAAGCAGAGGGAAATATTCATACAGAACAAGGAAGTGTTTCTCTCATAGATCTTCCCGGGGCATATAGCTTAGGGGGAGAATCAGAAGATAAGCAGGTTACCACTCGACTCCTTCTATCCAGAAGCAAGGAAGATCGTCTACTATTCGTATTAGATGCAGTCGCGGTAGAGAGAGGATTACAATTCCTATTACAAATTTCTAACTTAAAAATCCCTATGTTTGTAGCGGTCACAATGAGAGATGCATTGGAGAAGAAGGGAGTAAAACTGGATCTAAACGTTCTATCCAAAGCGTTCGGCGTTCCATTCTTCTTCGTGAATCCTAAAACAGGCGAAGGCGTAGACTCTCTGAAAGAAGTTCTCGTGCAAGAGACTACATATAAAATCCCTGACCCTGACTTTTCCCTAGACAAAAAAAGGTCCGCATTGATTGGATCCATCCTTTCTAAACTTTCTTCTTCCGACCAAGACTCATTGCAATTCATTGTGGAGAATTCTTTAAAGGAATTCAGTGGAGAAACCTTGCAGACAGGGCTGCCAGGACAAAGCTTTCTTCCGGAAAAAGTAAGACAACTCGCCTTCTCCGAATGGGAAAAGTCCGGATTGCAATTTTCTTATGGAGATGAACTCGTCCAAAGATCTATATGGATCAAAAAGCTTCTATCTAAAGCGATCTCAGGAAAGGAGACTTTAGAAAAAGGAATATTAGGATTTGCAGATAAACTTCTATTGCATCCTGTCTGGGGACTAGGGATCTTTCTTGCCCTTATGGCCTTAGTATTCCAATTTCTATTTACTTGGTCGGAAGTCCCCATGGATTGGATAGAAGGCCAAATCTCCAATCTTGCCGAATGGGCGGGAGCCTTCCTTCCAGAAGGTCCAATCCGATCTCTTGTCCAAGAGGGAATGATCGGAGGAGTCGGAGCAGTCTTAGTATTCATCCCACAGATTAGCTTACTTTTCCTTTTTATCGGGATCATGGAAGAAAGCGGTTATATTGCAAGGGCTTCCTTTCTAATGGACCGCTTCATGGGAAAATTCGGACTTTCCGGTAAATCCTTTATCCCTTTGTTGTCGAGTGCCGCCTGCGCCGTTCCTGCGATCATGGGAACAAGAACCATAGAAAATAAATCGGATCGACTCACGACTATCCTAGTCTCTCCTCTCATCACATGCTCCGCAAGATATCCGGTTTACATTTTAGTAATAGGCACAGTCTTTTCTTCGAATCCTGTATTCGGTATTTTCTCTCCTAAAGTACTAGCGTTATTCTCTCTCTTTCTTTTAGGAATGTTTGCCTCCATGGGCGCAGCGTTCATTTTCAAAAAAACATTTTTTCTTTCTGAGCCTTCGTACTTTCTAATGGAGCTTCCCAGATACCAATTGCCTTCTCTGAGAAGCCTCTTCTTCACAGTATATAAGAAGATCAGAGCATTCGTTTTGAATGCAGGAAAGGTAATACTCTTCATCTCCATTATCTTATGGTTTTTAGCCAACTATCCGAGAGTAGAAGGATCTAAAACTGAAGGACTCACTGCTGCCCAAACCAAATCTATTCAGATCTCAGAATCATACGCAGGAAGAATGGGAAAGGCAATGGAGCCTGTGTTAGCCCCGATCGGATTCGGATGGAAAATGGGATTAGGGATCATCACTTCATTTGCAGCAAGAGAAGTAATGGTATCCACTCTCTCCATTGTTTACGGAGTACAGGGAGAAGATTCCGAGGATGAAAACTTAAGAAGTGCACTCCGAAATGATAAGGATCCGAGCACAGGAAAACCGATCTGGACCATAGCAAGCGCACTTAGTCTTCTGATTTTCTTCGCATTCGCTTGCCAATGCATGTCTACACTTGCGGTAGTTAAGAAAGAAACAAATTCCCTATTCTGGCCGTTTTTCTTATTTACATACATGACAATTCTTGCATATTGTTCCGCCTTCCTAGTATTTCACGTTTCGAAATTTCTAGGCTGGAATTAATTCCGAGGAAAATATGAAAAAAATCCCAGGGAACCTGCGTATTATCGCGTTCTACTCTTTTTGTTTTCTAAGCTTACTCACAATCTTCCGTTTTGCACTCTTATTCATCTACTACTCTAAGATCGGAAATTCTTCTCTATCTGAGATCATCATTTCCTTTATCATAGGAATCCGGTTTGATCTATGCGTAACGGCAATTGTGATCGGACCTTCTTGGATCTTATCCTCTTTCTATTTCCCGAATCGTTGGAAATCCTACAGATATATTTGGGGAATTCTACCTATTCCCCTCTTTCTTTGGATGACCGGACATTTAATCGGAGACACGATCTATTTCGGAGAGGCAGACAAACACCTTGGCTACGAAGGATTTGTGTTCTTAGGAAAGGACCTTCTCATCTTAATCGAAGCAGGAATTAAGAACGATACGTTAAAGGTTGTCTTAGGCCTGATTGGAATCGCAATCGGGCTTCCTGGACTAATTTATCTTTTCTTAAAATATAACGGGTATGAATTCATACAAGAGAATAAGAAGAAGGAACTCTTACAGATCCCGATTTCCATTCTGTTAGTCTTACTATTATTCAGAGGAGGTTTGCAGGCGAGGCCTCTTCGTTCTACCGACGCAATTCATTCTGAAAACGGATTCTTGAACAATCTGCCTTTAAACGGCGTATTTACAACTCTAATGGATCTGAAGTCCAAGTCCATCATTCCAGAACTGCAAATGGGTAGAGAAGAAGCCATTCAGATCGTGCAAAAGCAAATCGATTACCCAGAGGCAAAATTTATCGATCCGAATTTTCCTATATTAAGAGAAACGAATGAAACCAGAAAAGGCGCCCCTCCTAATATAGTCCTGATCTTACTAGAAAGTTGGACTGGAAAATTCCTAAAACCGAATGGAGACGGGATCGTAGGAGGAAAAGAACTGGCTCCGAACTTCAATGAACTTGCAAAGCAAGGTAGATATTTCTCTCACTTCTTTGCAACCGGAGGAAGGACGGTAAACGGACTCATGTCAGTATTAACAGGGGTTCCGGATCGACCCGGAATCACAGTGGTGAGAACCCACCAGGCATTGGGAAATTTCGGCGGATTAGGATCGATCCTAAAGGGACTCGGATATTCTACCTACTTCGTGCATGGAGGAGATGTAGGATTCGATAATATGAGTTTTCTATTTCCTCATTGGGGTTTCGATACGATTGTTGGCAGAGAAGAAATCGCAAAAACGAATCGATACCAAGCCGGCGCCTGGGGATTTTATGATGGAGATGTGCTTGAAGAACTAAATAGCACATTAAAAAATTCTAAAGCACCTTTTGCCGCAGTAAGCTTAACACTTACGACTCATTATCCCTACCAGGTTCCTGAGACTCAAAAGGATCTATATCCAGAGTCCCTAAAAGATGCCGATTACTTTAATACCTATCATTATGCGGATGAGGCGTTAGGTAAATTTATTCGAAAGGCAAAATCCTCTCCTTATTTCGAAAACACGATCTTCATTTTCGTTGCGGATCACACTCATCACAGAGATTTGAATCCGTTTGAGGATAGAAATATTCCCCTACTCATCTACTCGCCCAAATATATCAAACCGGGTGTGGATACTCGGATCTCTTCTCAGCTAGATATACTGCCGACTATTCTGGGATTGGTTGGTAAGAAAGCTAAGTTTTCCGCCTTCGGAAAAGATCTCTTTTCCTCCAAACCTGAACCAGCAGCCTCGTATTTTGCTTTTTCGAGTGTGATCGGTTGGATTGAGAAGGAGCATGCTTTATACAGATCGACGGAAGGAGATCTGAAAGAAGTTTTTCCGATGCCTTGGACAACAAACAAGACCAAATGTGCTGCGATCCCTAGCACCTGCGATGATTACGAAAGAAAGGCGAAGGCTTTCTTAAATCTTAGCTATGAACTTTTGAACTCAAATCGAATTTTTCCTGAAAATGAAAAACAGTAAGTTATGAATTCAAACTTTCTAGTTCGTATTTTTCCGAAATAAATCCGTATTAATAAAAATTTAAGCAATTTGTCGACAGGCATACGTTGTTATATTAACAACTTATGTCTTGCTAATTGATTTATGAAATTCTTTTATTCACCTGCACGGAGTTATGTTAGTTTCATACTTTTTATTCTAGTATTTCTCCTTCAATGCTCCGCCCCAAATGATATGCAAGAAAGTTTATTGGGTTTAACAATTCTTCCGGCGAATGCAACCTCTTCTCCAAGTCATCCTCAAACACAATGGTCTCGACTGATAGAGATGTCCGGAACGACAGATTCTTCCGGAAAAATTTATAGTAAGAAAAATAGATTTCTGAGTGAAGTGGCAAATGACGTTACTTCCGATTCTCAGGGAAATATATATGCAACCGGAGTGATCGAAGCATCTGCATGGGATGCTTATGTAGGAGTCTCTTTTATAGCAAGATATGACGGAGCAGGAAATAAGCTTTGGTCGAAACTATTCGGGAATTACGTTTCAGATAGTGTGATCGGCAGACTTATGATAGAAGATGACATAGGTATATACGTTGCAGACACTCCCAATCATGTTATCAGTAAAAAAATTACCGCCGATATCCATGGCAACATATATATAGCTGGCGAGATAAAAGATTCCCTTAACGGTGAAAACAAATACGCTTTTATAGCTAAGTATGACAGTCTAGGGAACCGGCTATGGGAAAGATATTTAAATGATAACGCTCGACCCACTTGGGTAGAGAGCATTACTTCGGATCCGCAAGGAAATGTATACGCTATCGGACCCTATGCAAATACCTACGAACATGTATATACTTTTATAGCGAAGTATGATGGCGACGGAAATATCCAATGGACAAAGCATGCAATCGATCCTCAGATCCAAAAAACTTCTGTAATATTCGGGAAGGAGATTACCTCCGATTCCCAAGGAAATTTATATATTACCGGAGAAACGGAAGTAATTTCGTCGGAAGGGAAGAAAGTTTCTAATTTATTCCTGACGAAATATGACAAAAATGGAAACACCTTATATACAAAGTTTTTAGGCAACGTAGGTCCTGGCGTTTATATAGACGGATTTTACAATCTACCAGATACCTCAGGCCATGGCATTACCTGCGATTCACAAGGATATATATATATCGTCGGTGAGACTAACGGAAATGGATTAGATAATCTCGCTCAGATAAAAAATGATCCATCGGCCTTTATTATAAAATACGATGGGAATGGTAACGTATTGTGGACAAGGTTAATAGATGGCAGTGATGATCCTTACACAATTGCTTCGGATTCTCAAGGGAATGTGTATATGACCGGAAACTTATATACATATAAAAATTCGACATTCGACGGTCAAACCGTTACTTATGGTGACGCCTTCGTAATCAAATATGATGCCACAGGCAGAAAGCTTTGGACAAAGTTATTGGACGCTGAGATGTCACTGTATCGCTCAGAATTGCATGACAGCGGAACTACGAGACCTACAGGTTTAGCTATCGATTTAATTGGAAATATATATGTTGTGGGTCATTCTACGGACGAAGCACTTGCAGGACCTTACAATTCGTTTATTGTAAAGTACGATCAAAATCAATTTTGAAAACCTGTCTTTGATTTCATAATAGCAACTTCCGGTCCAGTTTCATCCTCGAATTGAAAAATGGCTCGAGCTTTTAGCCTATTCTGACTTTTTCAGATCTCTGAAATACCAATCAAAAAACATTCTCGTATTGCGTCTTTGCCCCTATCTTCCGATCTTTGTTTTAACGACACAAGGAAGCTTCCTTCCGGAGAAAGAATGACTTTTTCAAAGAGTTTTCGATTAGGCGACCGATGGGATTTAGGTCCTGATTCTTCCCCCTTTTTAATCGCAGAAATCGGATTAAACCATAATGCTGATTTGGAATTGGGCAAAAGAACCATCCAAGCGGCAAAAAACGCCGGGGCAAACGCGGTAAAATTCCAAAGCTATTCTACGGACAATTTTTTAGATACAGCCAATCCAAAAGCGAAAGTGCTCGTGGATATTTTCAAACAGTATGAGCTTTCCGAGAAACTACACAGAGAGTTCAAGACGACTGCCGAGTCGGAAGGACTCTTCTTCTTCTCTACTCCGTTAGACGAAATCAGCGTAGATCTTCTCGTTTCCCTTGGAGTGAAGGCACTAAAAATCGCGAGTGGAGATATCGTAAATAAACAGCTACTTAATAAATGTGCCGATACAAAACTTCCTCTCTTACTTTCTAGCGGAGCTGCAGAAGGATTCGAAGCCGTTCGTGCTTTGGAATTTTTAGAATCAAAGAAAGTTAAGGATTTACTATTATTCCATTGCGTTTCCCTATACCCGACTCCGCCAGAAAAAGCGAATCTACGCACAATCAACTATTACCAGAATATTTTTCCAGGTCCTGTCGGCTTCTCGGATCATACTGGAGGAAGCTTGGCAGGAGCTCTTGCAGTGAGCTTAGGTGCATGTGCATTAGAAAAACATTTTACTCTAGATAAGAAATTACCTGGTCCGGACCATACTATATCCGTTGATCCCGAAGAATTCAAAGCCTATTCCGAAAATGCAAGACTTGCATTCCAAATGCGTGGAGAAGAAAGAAAAGTCGTACAACCTCAAGAAGCTTCCGGTAGATTCTTTGGCCGACGAGGTTTATATGCGGATAAAAACCGAAAACCGATCGCGCTGCGTCCTGACTTAAGCCAAGAGGATGCTAGCTATTTGGATTCCTGGAAATTAGAAGAAGCCGAGGCTATTTTAAAGAATGATAAAGGACCGAAGCCGGGAGAAGCGTTCCGATCCTAAATATGGCAAAGAAATCAATCTTCTTCATCTTTTTACTTTCTTGGTCTTTATCAGCCAGTCCTAAAAATTTCGGAGCCTTAGGGTCCGAAATAGATTTTCTGGATTTTGGAAAGATAACTCCTGCACCTTTTTCGTATTCGGTTTCTTCTTCTTTTCATGAAGAATATGGAGCATTCAATCTTTTCGATTCGGATCAGAAAACATACTGGTATTCTTCCGCCGATTCAAAACCGGAATGGATCATAGTAGATTTCGGCTCGAAAAGACTAATCAATGCGGTCGAAGTAGTAGTTCCGATCTTTAGAGGAAAAAGAGCCGCCGAGGAGTATGAAATCCAGGTATTGTACCAAGATAACTGGAAGACAATTTTCAAAAACAATAAAGTAGAATTAATCAATTTTCATACCCTTCCTCCGATCGATGCATCCATTATTAGATTATATTTTCCTAAAAAAGAAGATAGAAGTATAGTTATCGGTGAATTCAAAGTTCTTTTAAACGGAGCCGCATTGAATTCTATTCCCGCTCGATTTACTGGATACCAATATCCAGTTCCAGATGGACTCATTCCCGATAAAGATGTACAGCTTCCTGGAGCGCCCAGAGAATACAGGAACGGCATCCATAAAGGATTAGATATTTATAATAAACGAGAGAAGGTCGGGCCTCCAAGACGTTTGACTTTCGAGGACTCTCTTGTGTCCCCTGCGGATGGCACGATCATTCGAGCAGATCTGGATTATTCCCCCATGACACTTTCCGAATTTCAAAAATATTCTGCGTTGGCCCAAAAGAATGGAGTAACTTTCGTAGAAAAGGATTTCGGAGGAAGACAGGTCTGGATCGATCACGGGAACGGAATCATGTCATCCTTCAATCACTTGTCTTCGATCAAAAGTGGGATCAAAGTAGGAACAAAGGTTAAATCGGGAGATGAGATCGGAAAAGCCGGCAACTCAGGTCTTAGTGGAGAAGCCAAAGGCAACGACGAAAATATTCATCTTCATTTCGAGCTTTGGGTAGATGGGGAATATCTAGGAGCAGGGATTGGTCCGAACCAAATGCGGAAATTATTGCAGTTCTTCTTCTCCAAATCGAATTTGCGCTGAGCAATTCTTCCCACAAATTCAGAAAAGAGTTCCTACACTGCGGGAACTCCTAAATTTTTCGCTCGCGCAATAAGCGATTTTATGATATGCGAATCTCGCAAACCCACGGGCCACTCCCCCCACCCGAACTTGGGTGGGGGCCCTTTCGAACCCGCCAAAGAGTTCCCACGCGCAGACTTTTATATCTCTCCACGAATTCTTTGGAGCAAGTCTGATTCCACCAGATTCCCATTATGCAAACTTCGTTTATAATATGTATTCCGTAGGAACACTTTCTCCTCTTCACTGAGAGCCCAATTTGGTATTTCCTTTCTTAAGCGATACGCAAGGTGAGAAAGAACGATCGCTACGGTCACAGAGATATTATAACTCTCCGTAAAACCGTACATCGGCAATTTCAAGAAGAGATCCGCTTGCTCCATAGCCTTCTTAGAAAGACCAAGCTCTTCAGACCCGAATAGAATCGCTGCCGGACGATCCAAAGGAAGAGTATCTAGTTCATAAGAATTTTCTTTAACATGGGGAGAAGTCGCAACGATCCTAAAACCTTTTTCTTTCAAACCACTTATACAATGACTAGTATTATCCGCATTTAGTGCCTGGTATTTTCGGATCTGGATCCATTTTTGAGCGCCCTTAGTTATACCTTCATTAGGTTTGTATAAACTCTTATTCTCCACTACATGAATTTCAGAAAGGCCCAAGCACTCGGAAGTACGAACCGGCGCACTTGCATTATAAGGTTGGAATATATCCTCCAACACAATTGTTAAGTACTTTGTGCGATATGAGACTACCTCCTCTATCTTTTCCACCTTAGAAGGAGATATCATGGTTCTAAGATATTCTCCTATCTTCTCCGCTTCTTGGAGATTTATAAAATTTGCATGTTCGGAGATTGGTTTCACGATAGATTCTTCTTTCAAGAGGATGCAACTCTCAGTAACAACTAGTTGATCACTAAAATTACACTAAACATACGTTTTGCAATTAAGTACATCTAGAAATATTCTTCAGATACCAACGCTTCGATCAGACATAAGAGAAAAATTTAGACCAAAATAAAAAAATTCTAAAGTTTTTTTAAAAAGGGATTGTACTTTGATTCCGAAAATCTATTATGTCCCCTATCTTGTCCGGTGGTGAAGTAAAATGCCCGAGCAGTTACAAAAGATTCTGAACAATATCAAGGAATTCTTTGGCTCCTTAGATACTACGAAGAAACTCATATTAGGTGGAGTTGCGATCACAGTCGTCATCGCTCTCGGCCTTCTAACCACGGTTTCTTCTCAGAAGAACCGAGTCGTCCTCTTCCAAAACCTAACGGCTAAGGATTTTGCCGAGGTTACCAAGAAGTTGGACTCCATGGGTTATTCATATAACACGGGAGACACGAGCATTGTCAGCGTGGATCCGGAGCAAAGACAGGAAATCATCACCAAGCTCGCTCAGGAAAATTTAATTCCTGCAGGTGTCCAAGGCTGGGAACTCTTCAATGTGGAAAAATTCACAGAGACCCAGTTCGACAAGGACATCAAAAAGTACAGAGCCTTAAAGGGAGCCATCGAGCAGTCCTTGATGACCCTCAGATCTGTAGACAAGGCTTACGTAAACTTAGCTATGCCGGAAGAAGAGTTATTCAACTCGAATGCTTCTCCAGTTAAGGCTTCCGTTATCCTGCATTTTATTCCCGGAGTCGAAGGGATTTCTAAGAAGGAAGTAAAAGGTATCGTAAACTTAGTTTCGAGAGCCGTTCCTAAATTAAAGCCTGAGAACGTATCCGTTGCTGACGCAGACGGAAAGATCATCTCCGACTTCGAAGAAGATTTAGAGAAAGAAAGATTAGAACTCAGAGTCGTACAAGAGAAATTGAGGATCCAAGAAGAGCAAAGGGTCCAAAGATTAATCGACGTCCGCAACACTTTACGCTGGTATCTAGGCGGAGAAGACAGAGTGGACATCACCCGCTTCGAATACATGTTGAATTGGGACAAGGAATCTTATAAAGACAATCAAGTTTCTCCAGTAATCGAAAGACCGGACGATCCAAATACTCCTTATTCTGAATTGAAGATTGTAGACGGATACAGCTTAAAAGTTTCTTCCAAAGAAACGAGCGAGCAATTCAACGGAAGAGGCTTCACCCCAGACGGACCTGCAGGAACAGAGCCTAACCTTCCTCCTGGATACAAAGACACAGACTATCAAAAAGCAGAATATAAGAAGACCGAGAACATCAATAACTTCGAATTCAACAGAAGAGTTAGCGAAGTCCAAAAGCAACCTTGGAAGATCGAGAAGATCAACCTCTCTGTGGTTGTAGACGGACAATGGACTAAGAAAGAAAGAGAAGACGGAACCGGTTACGATAGAACTTATATCCCTGTTTCGGACGATGATATCAGAACAGTTCGTAAAAATTTAGAAGCAGCAGTAGGGATCGATAAAGCAAGAGGAGACCAAATTTCCGTTATAAGCATTGCTAAAGATCGCTCAGCTCAGTTTGCAGCAGAAGACGAAGAATTAAGAAAACAGAAAGCGATCCGCCAAATGGTCATAGCCTCCTTGGTTATCGTTCTATTCTTGATCCTAACCATCCTCATCTACAGAGCGATCAAAAAGGAAATCGCAAGACGCCGCAGACTCCGCGAAGAAGAACTCGCCGCAATGCAGCAGATGATGAGAGAAGCAGCTCTCCGAGTCATGGACGACGGAAGCGCAGAGGTCGAACTCTCCCTGGACGAAAAACTCAGAAGAGAACTTCTCGAAAACGCAATCAACCTCGCCAGGGAAAAACCGGAAGAAGTCGCACAACTTCTCCGCACCTGGCTCTCTGAAGAGGAAGCGACCTAATGAGTACCCTGTCCGGAAAAAGAAACCGGGCGGGACAGCTCCTCCGAATTCTGGGGGAGCATCTTCCCCCCGAAGTATTTCGCCACTTAGGTCCAACAGACACTACAAAACTCTTAGAGAGCTTTCACAAATCGGGAAAGCCGGAGGCAAGCCAAGAGAGAGAACTTTTAGGAGCCTTCCTAAACGGACTCTCTTCGGTTCCAAAAGAAGGGATCGACAGAGACACTTTCGCCCTTATCCAGGAACTGGAGACCATCCTAAAAGAAGACCTGGTTTCCGAACCGGATTGGCTGGAAGAATTAAAATCCTATAATAAAGAAGAACTTTCCCGCATCGTTGCAGGAGAGAATGCGAGTAGGATCTCCCTCATCTTCTGCTATGCGGACCCTGAAGTTTCCGCAAGAGTATTAGAAGAATTTCAGGAAGATACCCAGGAAGAGATTTTGCTCTCTATTAAGAATCTGGACCTTTCTTCCCTGGGACTTAGGGACTCCCTGGAGCGTTTTCTGCGCTTCAAACGGGAAGTTCTAAAGACCCCGGATGCTGGAGTTCCTACAAGGGACAAGGGCGGAAAGCGAGCTGCCGAGCTTTTGGGCAGAATGGATCCCCAAGATTCTCAGAAATTATTCTCCCGAATACGCGAAAAGAGCCAGTCGTTTGCCGAAAATATAAATAAGCATTTCTTCCGAATGGAAGACCTGATGGACCTCAGCCGGGAAGCTTTGAACAAGTTCCTGGGAGAGATCCATCCGATCGTTACCGCTACGGCATTTAAGGGTACCGAACCGGATACGAAACAGGTCTTACTTACTAGGCTGGATCCAAATCTGGCCTCTTCCATACGGTTAGAAGAAGATTCCATGGGCCCAGTCTCTCTTGCTGAAATTGAGACCGCTCAGAACGGACTTCTTGAAATTTTCAAGGAATCTGTAGAATCAGGAAGAATCAAGTTCCGGAGAACGAATTAAGACTATGGCTAAACTCGTCTTTAAACCCATCCAAATCGCCGACATGCAAGATCAGGTCGAGCTTCAGATTCCGGACAAGTATAAGAAATTCCATAGGGACGAAGACGCAGAAGAGTTCGAGGTAGACCAAGAAGGAAATATCATCGAGCAATACCAAGGCCCTTCTATCGAAGAAATAGAGGCCGAGCTCAACCGTTATAAAGAAGAAACGGAAGAGAATATCAAAACAATGCTCGAGGACTCTCGCCGCAAGTCGGAAGAGATCGAGGAGGAAGGCCGCAAGAAAGCCTTCCAAATGATCCAAGACTCGAAAGAGAAGATCAAACTCGAAGAAGATTCGGGCAAAGCCAAAGCGGAACAAATCTTGGAAAGAGCCAAGATGGAAGCCGAAAGAATGATCAAAGAAGCCGAGATGAAAACGGCGGAGATCGAACACGAGGCCTATCTAAAAGGATTCGAAGCAGGACGAGAAGTGGGCTTTCGTAAAGGCCAAGGTGAGGTCAGACGACTCATCGACCGACTCGGAACTATTGTAGGTAAGGCAATCGATATTCGCGCCGAACTCATCCAAGCCTCCGAGAAACAGATGGTAGAGATGATCCTGATCATCGCTCGTAAGATCATCAAAGACGAGATCATTGAAAGAAAAGAAATCGTACTCAATAATATTAGAGAAGCCCTGAAACGCATTAAGGATCGCGACCGTGTAGATATCCGTGTCAACTTTGCTGATTTGGAAATCACTACCGCTCACAAAGACGAGCTTATCAAACTCATGGAATCTCTTCGCAAGGTCAATATCTACGAAGACTCCCGAGTCGACCGAGGCGGGGTTATTATCGAAACAGATGTGGGAGCAATCGACGCGAGAATTTCCACTCAGCTCAAAGAGATCGAAGAAGCGATTCGAAATGCGGAACCGATATAATTCACCATTTACGTCCCATCTTACCCTCTTACCGGATCCTCTCTGCAAACGAGCAGGATCCGGTCAGGGGAAATTTCTTTTGGGGGAATGTGAAGTGGAAGGTCAGAAGTTTTGTAGTAACTTCGACATCTCTTCTACCCTTAAAAGAGACATAATTCAGTTATATTCTCATTATCACTTGACTCCGAGCAAAATCCTCGGGAGAGTATGCTCATAGGTTCAATGTCCGGCAATGATCGAGAAGAAGTTTCACGAAAAGATAGACGTTATCTCCAAGTACTTCCTCATTTTGGACAGAACGGAAACCATCCGTAAGTCCGGACGAGTCGTAAGAGTTTCCGGGAATGTAATCTATTCAGAAGGACCTCCCGATTCTAAGATCGGAGAGATCATGGAAGTCCAAAAAGCCGGAACAGAAGGCTATCTCCAATGCGAGATCGTAGGCTTCGAAAATCACGTATATACCTTAATGCCATTGGGCCCTGTAGAAGGTGTATATCCCGACGCATTCGTCTTTTCTTCCGGAAGAAGTTTAAACGTTCCTGTTGGCCGTGAACTTCTTGGCAGAGTATTAAACGGTGTAGGACGTCCTATCGATAAGAAAGGACTCATCATCACTTCCGAAGAAAAATCTCCGGAAGGAGAAAGCATCAACCCGCTCGACCGCCCAATCATCAGGGATATCCTACTCACTGGAGTAAGAGCAATCGATGGCATCCTAACGGTGGGAAGAGGACAGAGACTCGGGATCTTCTCCGGTTCCGGCGTGGGTAAATCCAGCTTACTCGGTATGATCGCGAGATTTACGAATGCAGATGTAAACGTGATCGCACTCGTCGGTGAACGAGGACGAGAAGTAAACGAATTCATAGAAAGAGACTTAGGCAAAGAAGGGCTCGCTAGATCAGTCGTATTCGCCGCGACTTCAGATGCCCCTAAGATGGAGCAAGTGAACTGCGCCCTACTCGCCACCTCAGTCGCCGAATATTTTAGAGAACAAGGCCTGCATGTAAATTTGATGATGGATTCCTTGACTCGATTCGCTCATGCAAACAGAGAAATCTCCGTATCCAATCATGAGCCACCGATTACCAGAGGATTTAGTTCATCCGTTTTTACTAAATTAGCAAAACTTGTAGAACGTTCCGGAACTTCCAAATCAGGGGGAAGTATTACAGGCTTTTATACAATCCTCACAGATACTGATGAGATGGAAGATCCGATCGCTGACGCTGTACGAGGTTATATAGACGGACATATTATTCTCTCCAGAAAGCTCGCTGAACGAAATCATTATCCTGCGATCGATGTGCCTGCTTCTCTATCTCGGGTCATGCAATCCATCGTCGAAGAGGATCAGTTCATGAGGGCAGGAATGATCCGAGAACTCATATCCACTTATAATTCAGTAGAAGAACTCATTCTTCTCAACGCGTATGTAAGAGGATCCGATCCTAAAGTGGACCTTGCTATCCGCAAAAAAGATAAGATAGATTCTTATCTCAAACAAAGACTTATGGAAAGAAGTCTTTTCCCACAGACAGTAAGCGGCTTGAGAGATATCTTAAAAGAAGAAAGAGAAGAAGAGGAATTTTAATCCATGAAACGATTCCGCTTTCGACTCGAACCTGTGCTCAGACTAAAGAAGATTCAAGAAGATCAGAAATTAAAAGAGTTATCCGAACTCGTAGCCCAAGTGAACGTCCGTAAATCCGAGATCGATGGTAACGAAGAAAGAATTAGGACTCTTTCATCTACTGAATTAGCAGGGGCCACAGATCTTCGTGAATATTCTTATCTGCAAACTTATATGCGCCAATTATTAACCAGAAATACGGAACTGGAATCGGAGATCAGATCTTTTGATGAACCAGTCGAGAAGAAGAGATCCGAAGTTTCAGAAGCGCGTAAAGAGAAGAAGGTGCTCGAACTTCTAAAAGAAAATCGCCTCAAGGATTATATGCATGCATACCACAAGGCGGAGAGAACTCGAGCCGAAGAGCAATTCTTAGTCGATCTTTTTAGAAAACAAAGGGAGGAAACATATGGGGATGATAGATCTAAACGGGATCCGAAAGTATTTACCTATGATACGGGAAGCGTCGAGCGCTCAGGCGCAGAAGATGCGGGACTTTCTGAGCTCAGAAAGCTTTACGAGCGTTATAAAAAGTGATCTTCCATTTTTAGAAGTGCGTAAAACTACTTCTTCTTCCGATCCTTTACTAGGAAGCATGGCAAGTCTTCAGGACAAAATTTCCCATCTGGAGAATAAGGCTGGAGATCTCGAAAAGAAGATTTCAGGCTCCAGACTGGATATTCGGGTATAGTAAAAAATGGCAAGTTTGACTGACAAAGCGAGAGCAGTTTACTTAGTTCTCCTCATCGTATTCTTAGTATTGATCGGATTCTTTGCCTTCCATTACTTTCAGATCATCGATGCGGTAGAGATCTTTCCATTCCTAAAGCAAGAACCTGGACTCGTAAACGCAGACTCGGAATCTCCCTCTGAATTGGAAAAATTAGAGTTTCGTAAAGAAATGGAAAGACTTGCCAAAGATAAAGATGATGTTACTCAAAAAGAAGAAGAGCTGAAAAGAGAAAAAGAACGCTTAGAAGCTGAACTCGAAAAGATAGAAGAGCTAAAACGCGGCCTTACTGCCAAAGAGAATGAATTAAAGTCTGCGGAATCCGAAAGGAACAGTAGAGGTAAGTTGATTAAGGTTATGTCGGAGAAGGTTGCAAATATGCCCCCCGATAACGCTGTGCAAATGCTTACCAACTGGCCGGACAAAGATATCATCGATGTATTCATCCAAATGGACAAGGATGCAGAACAGGACGGAAGACAAACGATTACAACATATCTTCTTACCTTATTCCCTGCAGAAAGAAGAGCAAATATCACGAACAAATGGCTTTCCCGTTCTGATGTGATTAAGGCTCCAGAATCCAGCTCCGAATCAGAAGAACTTTAAGATTTTATGATACAGAAAAAGCTTATTCCTACTCTACTTATTACTTTCCTATTCATCGGAAATGCGGCATTGTTATCGAAGAGCAAAAAATCGAAGGCCGCTCCGGCTGCGCCTCCGAAGCCGAAGTATGTTTCTGGCGAAGAATTAGTGAATAATCCAAGCAAAGCAGTCGGTGAAACAGTGAGAGTCGCCGGCAATGTGACTCACGTGCTTTATAAAGGAAATTCAATCCGTTTCGTAGTGCATTTTTCAGGCAAGCCTGTAGTTTTAGATTCGGATGACTACGGCCTAATGAATCGAGTCTCAGTAGGAACTTATGTGGAAGTCTGCGGTTTCTATCTAAAAAACAAAAAGCTGGAGTTAGATGGAAAGAGAACGGATATGCCGTCTATCGTAGTCGAGCAAACATACTGCACGAATTAAGTTTTTCTAAAAGAGAAACAGTTCCCACAAAAAATTGAGATAAAATTTTCCTTTGCAGAACTCGAGGAATTCTGATATAGGGAAACCTCGCTTCTCCCACTAGGCGACCCACCTCCCCTCCCGATGAGGGTGGGGGCCATCGAAATTTCCATTCCGCTTACTTTCCGCCCAGAAACTGATTGGCTCGGTCCCGCGCATTCTTGCGAATATTCCCATAAAACATGTGAAAATCAACCAAATGGAGACTATCATCTTTTCCTAAAGAAGGAAATCCTCTCATTTCTGGTTCGTGCACCCACAATGCACCTTTCTCACATTTTGCATCGGCCACGCCCATAATAATCTTATCAAAGCTATGAGTAATACTTCCCAAATTCATAGACCTAGGAGCGTATTCCTCGTCGTTCTTCCAAGTCAGAGGATTCACGCAAATAGTAGAAGAATCGTATCTCTCCACAAGTCTTTCTGGTCGATTCCCCCATTCGTAAGAATTCCAATTGATCACACAACCAAGCTCTGTCTCTGACTTACAAGCAGAAAGACCAACCTCCTCTGCCTTGTATGGAAAACCGATCGAATATGCCGCTATTAGATTTTTCTTATACTCGGAAGATGCAATCACCTCTTTAATCAAGCGAATAGAATGCCGAGTTCCTTGGCTGTGGGACGCGATAATAAAAGGCCTCCCCTGATTCCAAGTTTTCATATAATAAAGAAAGGCAGCCTTCACATCTTCGTATGCAAGATCCAGTGCCTTTTTTCCTTCAGGAGTATCTTCCATAAATACTATAAGAGCAGCCTGTCTATATCTCGGAGCATAGACTCTACAGCAATCATTGAACGCACTTGCTTGTGTTCTGATCGTACCGTGATTCGTTCTATCGTTCAAAGATTTATCATTCAAATCTCCATTCCAATATTTTGGGCGAGCAAGTAACGTAGTAGGATGAATAAAGAAAGTGTCTGCTTTTGCTTCCTTTTGACGATCCTTAAAGGAAGAAGAAGGAGGAACCTCGTCCGCAAAATCTTTCTTATCCGGGTGAGCCGCCCAAAAGTTCAAATTCGTATAATCAGGAGGCATAAGAGTCGCACTCTCCTGAAACTCCTTTTTAGGACGAAGGAGGAACATACAACTGAACTCAAAGCAGATAAGTCCAATAAGCAAAAGAAACTTAAATCGAGAACGAAAAGAAAAGCGAGGCGCAATTTTCATATAAAGTTATTCTCATATACAGGCAAGAGCAAGAATGCTCAAAGCCTGGCACTAAAATAGAACAGAAATTCTATTCCGCATAATACGAATTGCAAGAGAAAATAGACTCAGAAAAAAATTCCGACCAAGCAAAAGACCAACAGTTCCCACAGAAAATTGAGATAAAATTTTCCTTTGCAGAATTCTTGAATTTCTGATATAGGAAAACCTCGCCTCTCCCACGGGGGACCCACCTCCACCACCCGATGAGGGTGGGGGCCATCATAATTACCCGCACTTCCCCTCATCCATACTTACATTCCGAACTCAATTGACTGCACCTTGTTCAGTCACCCTCCGGGTCGTTCGATTGGGTGGGGGCCAAGCTAAAACAGAATCCTCTCCAGACTCTCCACTGTCTTATCTAGTTCATCGTTTACGAGAGCAAAATCGAAATCGTCTTTCCTCTTCAACTCCGCCTTACCATTTCGGATCCTCTTCAGAATACTCTCCTCCGAATCGGTGCCTCTTCCTCGCAGACGCTTCTCCCATTCTTCTTCACTTGGAGGAAGGATAAAAATAGTGATGACTTTCGAGCCGAGCTTTTTCTTAACCTGATCTGCACCTTGCACATCCAGATCCATAATCACCGACTTTCCGGAGGTAAGACAAGCCTCTACAAATTTGGCTGGAGTGCCGTAGTAGTTATCATGGACTCTCGCCCATTCCAGGAATTCAGCCTTTTCGATCCCGGATTCGAATTCCTCTTTCGTTAAGAAAAAATACGTTACGCCCTCTTTGTCTCCCGGGCGAGGAGCACGAGTAGTACAAGAAACAGAGAAAGCCAAATCCGGATGTTTGGCTTGGAGAATTCGAATTAAGGTGGATTTTCCCCCTCCGGCTACGGAAGAGAGTACGATTAACTTAGGCTCTTTCAGTCCCTTTCTTCCTCTTCTTCGGCTATGGAATTATCTCGGCTCTCTATTCTCCGAGTCAATGCTTCCACCCTTAGATTAGAAAGGATCAGATGATTAGAATCCGTAATAATGATGGATCTTGTTTTTTTCCCTTGAGTAGCGTCTACCAAACTATTGTTACTCTTGGCCTCGTTTCGGATCCTTTTCGCAGAAGCCGAATCTGAGTGAATGATCCCCACGATCTTAGAGACCATGACGATATTTCCGAAGCCTACGTTCAAGACGCTGAATTGGGACATCAGATCCTCCTATTCCTCTCCAACCTGAATCTTTCTATGATATCCACTTCTCCGGTAGCGAGATCCAAGGCTTCTGAAATTTCTTCATGAGAATATCCTTTTTTCAAGAGGAAAACTACCTTTTCAATCTTACTCGCACCTTCGCCTAGCTCTTTTAGAGCAAGCTCGGTAGAAATTTTTACTGAATCCGGTTTCTGAGGAGCGTAGCCAGAGATTTTTTTCTCTAAAATTCTTCCGAAATTTTCCTCAGGTGGAATCGTATTATCTCGAACTTTCGGTTTACGTTCCGGTTTTTTAGAAGAAGGTTCCGGCTTATAAGAAGTCTCTGCTTTTAGAGAACCTCCACTGATATCTTCCGGAAATGAAATCTGATTTTCTTGGAAAGGATCTCCATCTAGAGAAATATCAAAAGTCGAACTAGGATTGTACATCGGTTGAGGAGTTCGAGTTGGAGAAACCTGGCCGAGTAATTCTTCGGCGTCTTTCCATCCCATTACATCCTTGATTTTCTTTCCGAAATTCTTCAACACACCTAGTGTCCCAGAATCTTTTTCTTCTACATTAGTATTTCTTGATACTGTATTCTTTCTCTCCGGATCTAAGAAAGGTTTAGCCTGGCTCTTGGAAGAAGACTCCGTTACATTCTGCTTATACAGTCTTCCAACGCCCTCACCCGCTTTTGCGGCCAATTCTTCTCTTCCGGAATTGAGACCTTTAGGTGGATTGGATTTTAATTCTTTCTGCTTCTCACGAATTAAAGTAAGATATTCGTTCTTAAATTCCTCTTCTTCAGAGAGACGGACTTTTTCGATCTCGTTATTTACAAAATCATTCTCTTCTTCCGCCTCCGTTTCGAATTCAGGAAGAGAAATTTCTTCCTGAACCGAAGAAGGCATAGAAGGAGCAAGTCCGGACGGAACGGATTTGGAGCCAATAGATCTGGATTCGATCGTTTCCGATCTTTCCCCGTAGATCCTTTCAGGAAGTTCTTCTAGTTTTTGTAATATACTTTTATATTTATCTTCCAGCAGGTCAGAACGTTGGACTAGGATCTTGTACGCTTGGATCTTGGAATTCAAGAGTTCGATCTGACTCTCTGTTTCCGTCTGGACCTCGTCCACAAGAGACCGGATCTCCTCGTTGATCTTTCGGATCATATGAGAGCGTATCCTCTTCGTGACTTGCGCGGAAATTCCAACGTACAAGCCTGCGGCTATGATGATATTTAAGAATAGGACTGTGAATAGTTCCATCGCTTCCCTACCTTATCGAGGATTTCCAACAACATCCCTCGGAGTCCGTAGGTCTTTTTTTATTAAGCGATATAGTCCACTGTTGAACGGGAAGGAGTTCTGATCTCGGTTTTTCTTCCCATCTTATCGTAGGAGATGATTCTCTCCTTTCCACCCTCAGGCTTTGGGCCCTTGAAAGAACGGATTTCCTTTTCTATTTCTCCGATCCTTTGGGTATACGAGTTGCGAAGTCTCTCCCTATATTCCGGAGATAAGGAAAAAGTCTCGGTGTACATCTGCACCGCATACTTCTTATCTATGGAATACTCTCGGACTGCCTTTTCGTTCTGAGCGATCACATTGGTGAGAGTGTGAGGATTCTCCACCATGGTCCGTCTCAGTATGTCGCCAGCAGCTCCGTAGCCGGAAAGAGGTTCATTCAGCCTCATAGCCGTTATTTTCCTCTAGATCTGTTTTTTCTCCAGTCTTTTTTGTCCGGATCAGGATCTTGGTAAGGCAATTGGCGGATGGCTCCGTTCTCTTCCACAAAGGTCTTATGCTTGATCTCATTGCGGGTCTTGAAGTCGGCATTTCGGATCTTCAGTGTTACCCCTCCAAAGAGAGTCTTTTCTACACTGATCTTGCCGTTTGCGGCCCTTTCTTCCATATAAGTTCTAAGGTTTTGGATCTCGTTCTCGTATTCTCGGATACGAGTTTCCAATTTTTCGACTGCCTTGGCAGTCTTACCCAATTGCTGTTCATGATCCTGGGTAAAGGAGGCCGGGTCATTTTCCTTTCTCGCCTTAAGTGTCTTGAGGCTCTTAGAGATCTGCTCGTACTTTTCCTGGTTTTCAGCCAGCTTCTCTTCGTATTCCGAGATTTGCTTTAATACTTTGGGATCTGTTCCTACAATCAATTCGGTAGGAGGGTTTGCAGAAGATCCTATGACCTTGGCTGCGATCATCTCGGCTGCACGAATGGTTCCGCCTACGATCTGACCTCTTTTTCCATTGGAGATAACCTTCCCGCCTGCACTCAAGAAGCAATGGAGGATTCCTTCTTGAACCACAACGTCCTTTTCAGTCACTACAGTTGCATTCTGAATAAACTTAGCGATCACATTCCCGCCGGTAGATTCAATGCGAGCCTCATCCCTTCCGGAAACTCCCTGGCGAATGATGATATCTCCGTCAGCTTCTACATTTGCTTTTTGGACTGTGCCGTAGATCTCAATATTCCCTGCAGCCTTAACAGAGTAATTGTCCTCTACGTTCCCTGTGATGATCACAGAACCTAAGAAAGTAACATTTCCAGTTTTAATCCCGACGTCACCGTTAACTCTGTATGTGGTTTCCACGGAAAGCCTTCCGCTCGCATACACCACTTGGCCATTTACTTCTGCGGTAAGCTTAGTCCTGTCTTCGGAAAGAATGGTTCCCTTTCCTTGCTTGAGTTCTGTGTCTAATCCATCCTTGGCTGGAAGAAGTTCATTGAAGAGAGTACGTCCGTATTTTCCTCTTTCTGCCGGAATCTTCTCCGCTAAGAGCTGACCTACTACGACGTTCTCGATCAAGTCCATATCTTTGTAATCTACGCGACCGGACTCGTCCTCTCGGAACACTACCTTCTTCTGAGTACGAACATGATAGATGATCTGCGCATTTTTTCCGTTGAGAGGAGGATCTCCTTCCGCCGCTGTAAAAGGCTGATTAAAATATTCATCTTCTAGCTTTCTTTGGATCTCTTCTTCTTTGATGCCGTATTTGACGCCTGCGTTTCGGAGATAATTGACTACGTCCTTCACTTCCAGATCTCTTCCGCCAGGCTTAGGAGGTACTAGAGTAATCTTTGCCCTCATTCGATCCGGAGAGATATCGAGCATCATCTTGCCTTCCGCTCCCTGGCGAGGCTTCATATTCGAGATATAAATGGGTTCCCCCTTCATATCCTTTAAGATCTTTTTAATCTGGTTCTCATCTACGGGAGAGACACCTCTAACGGAAAGCCTGCGAGAGACCTCGGCCATATCGATCGTCTTTCCTTCTCCAGCAGGAGGATAGATAGTAAGATACACACCGTTTCGGAGTATCTGAACGACTGCTTTTGAATCCTTGTCCTTAGGTTGAAGGAACTCCTTCAGATCCTTAGAAACAAGTTTGCCAGTCCCTCCGGTGAGTTTCTTATCTAATTCGGAAAGTTCATCTAAGAACGTATCTTCAGGAATAACGGAAGCACGAATATGCCAAGGCTCGGAGCCGAATAATTTTTTCTTTCCTCGTTTGAGAACGATATAATCCAGCTCGTGAGACTTTCTTTTTAAATGAGCCGCTGCCATCTGCAGACATTTTTCGAGAGTAGGCGCAATGACTTCGACCTGCTCATTCTGTAGCTTGTCCAGTTCCTGATTCTGTTCTTTTAAGAAAGAATTTAGGCTCATATTAAATTGTCCGAAGAAAGAATATTACTTTTTGCTAATAACAGACTTCACTTTGCCCAGTTTACTGCGCAGTCTCGCTACAGCTCTAGTGTGAAGTTGAGAGATCCTGGATTCGGTGACTTCCAATACCTCGCCGATCTCTTTTAGAGTTAGATCCTCGTAATAATAAAGAACGATCACTTTCTTTTCTTTATCAGGAAGTGTCTTGATCGCCTCAACAATGACGTTCTTGATCTCTTCCTTCTCTATGATCGTATCCGGATTCATGTTCATCGGAGATTCTAAGGTTTCCATAAAAGAAACCTCATCGTTCTCATCTCCCAAGAACCAGATATCGTTCAAGGATACGAGTGAAGTACCGCTGATCTTAGTAAGAAGACTATTGAATTCCTCGACGGAGATCCCCATTTCTTTGGCGATTGCTTCGTCTTCGACATGTGCCCCTTCTTTGTTCTCGAGCATGCCGATGATTTGCTCCAACTGTTTCGCTTTCTGGCGAATAGAACGAGGGATCCAGTCAATGGAGCGTAACTCGTCGAAGATAGATCCTCGTATACGAGTCATTGCATAAGTCTTGAATTTGATCTGTCTCTCTGGATCGAATTTTTCAATCGCATCCAAGAGGCCGAATACACCGTAAGAAACTAGATCGTCAAACTCCACATTCTGAGGCATGCCTATTGCAATGCGCCCGGCTACGTGTTTGACTAGAGGTGAGTATTTTTCTACCAGATAACTGCGAATGTTCTGGTCTTTGGTGTCCCGATAGGACTTCCACAGTTCCGTTTCATCCGTATTATTATATTTATCAAAGAGTTTGGACATAACGCCGGAATGGGAAGGGTCCCTGCTAGAGAGTGTCGTGGACCAAACCGATTTGCAATAGCATTTTTTGTCTCAAAAAAGGGAAATCAAGCAGTTTTTTGTCTCATTGGGCTTTATGCGGCGTTTGGAGATAAATTCAGAGTTGGAACTAGAAAAACAGGAGAGAAATTCGAGGAAAAATCTTTCTTACTTCTCTACGTTCGTATCATCCTTCGCGAGCATGGTCCGAATCGCTTCCGCCATGAGTTTAGGCTCGTTTTTGATCGCGATATTTTCGACAATGATATGGTCTCCGAAATTACCCGACTTCTTCCGAGGGATTCCGGCAGCAGCTACTCTCATTTCATCCGGTCCGGAAGAAGAATCAAAGTGAGAAGGAGAAGTTTCCATATCGGAATGGTCTCCGTACGAGGAGCGGCCACCTGCCTCTCCATCCTCGTCCTCACCAGCGGAATAGGACCCGCCAAAATTTCGGAGTAATTCCAGAAACTCAGGCACCTTCATTTCTAAAACAGTATAAACTCCGAAGCCGAAGCCGGCCATACCGACCGTGGATAAAAAGGTTACTAAAGCGACATGACCGAAGTAGTTTCCGACCATGATTCCGCAGACTAGACTAATAACGAGACCTAGAAAAGAAAATAAACCTAGAAAAGCGACCTGAAGGTTCACTCTTCCTCGCTCTGTTGTTTTTCACGCACGTCTACGAAATTAAAGAACTTACGGAAGAAGCCGGTAATACCGGAATCGTCTCCTCCGTCCATTTCCTGGTTCAATAAGGAATATGTAATGCGATTCAAACAAGCGGAAGCCTTGCTTTTCGGAGAATGAATGATATACGGCTTCTGCTCTCTGATACTTTTCTCTACTTCGTCGTCTTGGAAGATAAAGCCTAGATTCTCCACTCTTACTTCCAGGAATTGACCTGAAATATCGATCACTCTGTCCGCGACCTTCTTTCCTTCGATGGCAGAACGTACTCTGTTCACAACCATCTTCAGATTCTTGTCTCTGCTTTGGGAAACAATTGCCTTGATGAGTCCGTAGGAGTCGGTGATTGCCGTCGGTTCCGGAGTAGTAACCACGATCACATCGTCCGCAGGAAGAGTGAGTCCGATCACGTTTGAGCTGATCCCGGCTCCAGTATCTATGATCATATAATCATAAGAATCCAGATCCGCGAATCCTTTGATCAAATTATTTCTTTGGGAATCGTTCAGGTTCGCAAGCTGGGAATAACCGCTTGCTCCTGCGATAATGTCCACGCCCTCGGGAGCTTGGATGATAATGTCCTTTAAACTTTTATGTCCCTTGACTACGTGATATAAATTGTATTTTGGGATGATCCCTAGGATCACGTTTACGTTTGCGAGGCCCAGGTCTCCGTCGAAGACCAGAACTTTTTGTCCGGCCTTCGCCATAGAGATCGCTAAGTTTACGGAGATAGTGCTCTTGCCCACTCCGCCTTTTCCTGAAGCGATCGCGATAATCTTAGTCATAGGTTTGGTTGAAGACACGAGTTTTAAACTCGTATTACCCTCGGTAAGTTTCCGCAACTGAGTCGCTTGGTCCATCCTAACCTCTTTCTGGGACTTGGGTTTGCCACCTGATCCTTAAGCGGAGAAAACTTCCCCATGGATCTCGATGATCTTTTCAGGATTAATCGCGCATTCCGCTAGGCTGAACTTTTCCGCTGGGATCATATCGAACGGAACTTCCTGACCGACGCTTAAATGGGTGAAACCCTTATTAAGTGTATCGGCTAGTTCTAGAAATCCACCCAAAAATTCTGCCTCGTCCAGTTTAGTTAATAAAATTCTACGAAAACCCAGGGGTTCGTAAGCTTTCATTACCGAGTGGGAGTGATGATATGAAGATGTGGCGGATAATACAAGGATATTTTCAACATTGTCCTTTTCTCCAAAAGCTGACAAGTAGCCGTACATCTTACTCAATTGATCCACATTGCGATGGCTATAACCCGCAGTATCTATTAGGATTAATTCGGATCCGTCCCGAGCTAGGGTCTCTTGAAAACGTTTCAAGTCCTTCACGGCATAGAAAGGCATCTCCATTGTGTCCGCATATCTCTTCAACTGCTCGATCGCAGCGATCCGATAATTGTCCGTAGTGTACAAAGAGACCGACTTGCCCATGTGAAGATGGTACTTAGCGGCTAGTTTTGCGATGCTCGTAGTCTTTCCGCTTCCGGTAGGTCCCACAAAGAAGATCACTTTTCTCTGTCCTCTTCTAGTTCCCTTAAACAGGTCAGGCTCAGCCTGCACTCTTTCTGCCAAGACTTCGATCGCCTTTTCTTGAACGGCGACGATTCGGGAACGATCCAAAGGAGAAAGCCTAAGCTCGACTGCGGATACGACTTCTTCTACGTATCCCTCGCTCATCCCTTCTTTGATCAATTTATCTTTCAACTTCAAAAGGTTCGCATCTTGCTCAGTCTTACGAGTTGGAAGCAAAGGCTTGGTCTCGAATTCTCTCGCGAAAGAAAGACCGACTTCGTCATCTTCTTCCAATTGGGATTCTATCAATTCTTTAGGCAAAGAAGAAGATCTTGGACGAGAGGATCTTTCTTCCCAGCTTGGCAATTCTTCTAAAGTCTTGCGTTGCGCTGGTACTTGCGCGGACTTCTGCTTCAGGAGTTCCTTCAAATCCTGGAGTTTCTTCTCCACTTTTTCTCTAGAACTCGCTTTCTCAGGGATTCCTACTTGGATCTCCACAACTTTACGGGCCATGAGTCCGGTCCCGAAGACTCCGCCCTCGGTCAGGATACGATGTTCGATAACATGAGCTTCCGGCCCATATTTCATTTTCATCTGCATGAGACAGTCCTGTAAGTCCTTGCCTCTAATCTTTGCGAAATCCATGAGATCCTCCTATTTTTCCACTTCGATATTATATAACGTTTTTCTAAACCGTTTCTACCGGTTCCGCCGCTGCTGCTGCCTGAGCGATCCTTAATTCTCCTGCGATCACCGTAGGAACTGAAGAATGCACTTCTTCCAATGCCAACACTGCGAAATTTCGCGGAGGGAATTCCTTTGCGAGGAAGTATGCAAAAGGCATACGCACTTCTCTGTTCACCACGTAGATCGGGAACCCTCTTCCTTCTTGGACCTTGCGATTCATATCCGCCACTGACTCGAGTAGCCTTCTCTGGAAATCAGGAGGAAGGACCAAAATGTCCCTTCCTTCCAAACGATCCTGAGCAAGAGACTTGTTCAGACGATCCAGGACTCGGCCCTCTACCACGATGACTTGGAGTTTTCCATCTACCATATAGTCTTTTACGATCGTATTGGAGATCGACTGTCTTACGAATTCCGTAAGAACATAAGGATTCGGATACTTGGACATCTTGTTCGCCACAGTCTCGAGAATCGGAACTAGGTTGCGAATTCCCAAACCTTCCCGCAGAAGATTCTGGAGAACTTGTTGGAGCATTCCCAAATTGCCTGGCTTGTCCGCTTCCAATTCCTGAATAAGTGTAGGATATTGAGATCTGTAATGATCCAAAAGTTTTTTGACTTCTTCTCTTCCGAGCAAACTAGACGCATGAGTCGCGAGAAGTTCTCTTAAGTAAGTAATAATAACGGTAGAAGCATCCACCACGATGAATCCCTTGGACTCTGCGTCTCCTTTGGAATCGGCAGAGATCCATTTTGCAGTCCGTCCATACGCCGGCTCTTGGAAGGATTCTCCTTCGATAGAAGAAAGATCCTGGCTTTCTGCAGAAGGCATAGCCATAAGTTTTTCAGGGCGAATGGTGCTTGAGCCGACTTCTACTCCATTGATCTTGATCGTGAACTGATCCGGAGGTATTTCTAAATTATCTAATATACGGATCGGAGGAATGACAATCCCACTCTCTCTTGCAAACTTGCCGCGCAAGTTCGAGATCTGATCCATGAGAGTCCCACCTTGGGAAGCATCCACCAAGGGAACCAAATGATAACCGAATTCGATCTCGATCGGTTCGATCCTAAGCTCGTCGTAATAATCTCGGGGCTTGCGATCTCCGACTGCTTCTTTCTCCTTCTTCTCCAATACTTCTAGTTGTTCTTGGACAGTCTTCTCCATAGAGTAAGCGAGATAACCAAGTCCGCCGGAAAGAAGGACCATAGGAATAAAAGGAAGTCCCGGAATAAAAGCACCCAATCCCATAGAGGCAGAAACTACATAAAGAACCTTGGAGTTCGCGAATAGCTGTGTCTTGAACTGTTTCGCAAGATCACTTTCCGATCCGGAACGGGTCACGATAATACCTGTTGCAACTGTGGTAAGAAGAGCCGGGATCTGAGAAACCAGTCCGTCCCCTATGGTGAATTTTCCGTACGTCTCTATCGCCGATATAAAAGACTCACCTCTGATGCTCGCACCTATAATCACCCCACCGATCAAGTTGATCGCAGTAATGATAAGCCCCGCTCTCACGTCCCCTTGTACGAACTTACTCGCTCCATCCATGGAACCGTAAAAGTCCACTTCTTCTTCAATCTTCTTGCGACGCTTTCTTGCCTCTGCCTCGTTGATATTCCCGGTCGATAATTCCATATCGATGGCCATCTGCTTACCAGGCAAAGCGTCCAAGGTGAACCTTGCTGCCACTTCCGAGATACGGGTGGCACCTTTGGTGATTACGAGCACTTGCACGATCACTAAGATGAGGAAGATGATGAATCCAACCACATACTTGCTTAAACCGGACTCACTTCCTACAATAAAGGAACCGAAGGCGTCAATGATCGCACTATTGACTGCAGGTCCTTTGGAAAGGATCTGCCTAGTCGTGGATACGTTCAATGCCAATCGATAGATCGTAGTGATCAATAGAAGGCTCGGAAAGATCGAGAACTCGGACGGTTCCTTAATGGATAAGGAAGTAAGTACGATAAGAAGGCTCAGTGCTAAACTGAATAAGATCAAAAGATCCAGAATAAATCCAGGAAGAGGAACCACGAGCATAGCGACAACTGCCACTGCTCCCGCGCCCAGGATGAAGTCGGATTGTGTGTACCATTTCTTATCCATAATATTCTCCTAGGCTTAAGAAGCGTTTCGGAATGCTCTCCGGAATGATTCGAGTTTGGTAAAGATAACGCTTAACGCCGTATAGAACTTAGCAGGAACTTCTTGTCCTATCTCCACTTCATCGTAAAGAGTGCGGGCCATTGGCCGGTCTTCTATAGTGGCGACATTGTTTGCTCTCGCGACCCGTATTATACGTAATGCGAAATCATCTACGCCTTTGGCAATCACTACAGGAGCTCTATGCTTGGTTGGTTTATATTCTAGAGCCACTGCGAAGTGAGTCGGGTTTGTAATGACCACGTCCGCCTTAGGAACTTCTGCGAGCATTTTACTCTTCTTGATGGTATCTCTCGCCATCTGCCTTCTTCTTGCCTGGAGAGAAGGATCCCCGTCCTGTTCTTTCATTTCTCGTTTGGATTCGGAAGGAGTCATTTTTAATGCTTCTTCGTATTCGTATCTTTGGAAGAAGTAATCTCCCACGCTGATCGCAAGAAGAAGAATGCCTACTACGAGAAAGATCTTAAACGCAGTGTAAGATACAAGAGCAATGGATTCTTCGAGGCCCATGTTTCCGAGCATTAAGATCTTAAAGAAGTCCTTCTCTATGACAAAGTAAGAGACCCAACCGATCGCGGTTACTTTTACGAGAGACTTAGCAAGACTAAACATAGTCTGACGGTTCGGAAGGATCTTTTTGAAATTCGGGCGTATCCTTCCGAAATTGAAAGCAAGAGCTCTCGGTGCGAATAAGAATCCGATCTGCACCACATTCCCAAGGATTGCTGCAACCACAGTAATTCCCATCAAAGGAAGAAGTAGCAGAGTGATGTCCCAAAGAGCATTATTCAAAAGCTCAGTTACAGTCTCTGGAGTGGCTACTGTAGCGGTCCGGATCCCGAAGAAATACTTTCTCAAAAGATAATACGATCTCATGAAGAAATATTCCCCCATGAGATAAAGAAGGACGATACCTGCGAGAAGCACAATTGCAGAAGCCACTTCAGGACTCTTGGGGACATTCCCTTTTTCTCTTTCTTCTCTTCTGCGTCTTTCGCTCGCCGGTTGAGTTCTACCCTCATCTTCTGCGGCGAATAATTGCAGATCAATCTTGAAAGGAATTGGAGCGGATCCATCAACTGATGAGATCGTAACGGAGGCAAGAACCGGATCGAAACTCTGGCGGCCAGAAGAAGAAACGGACATATTCTGGTCCGATGATTCGAATACCGCCTCTCTAATCCGATCGAAGAAGAGCCCGGTCTTAAGATCCGAGATCCATTCAAATCTTTGCAGAAAGAATTTCAAAATTAGAATTAGCCTTTCCATTAGTTTGGCCAATCCTTCAGCATGAAATTCATCTTCTCGAAAGAAAGTTGGAAGGCGCCATCCATCTGAGTGATTAGGAATGGAACGATTAGGATCATTACCACAAGACCAATCGCAATCTTAATCGGAAAGCTGAGCTGCAAGATATTCAACTGAGGTGCAGCCTTTCCCATCAAAGCTTCGGAAACGGTGACAAGAAGAAGCACTCCTAAGATAGGAAGAGCGATCTTAAACGCGACAAGAAACATCGCACCGATTGCACCTTCCATAGCCTTGTATAAACCATCTTGGATCTCAGGAACTAACTTTAAGATCTGGACCTTCTCAAAAGAATACGCAAGACTTTCGAAAAGATAACGATACGCACCTAAGGATAAGAATAGAAGCATGCCTAGCATATTCTTCAGAGTACTGATCACAGGAAGGCTTGTCTGAGAGATCGGGTCTAGGATCTCCGCATAACCGAAACCTAACTGCACATTGAAAAATTCTCCTGCCATCTGAAAAGAGGCAAAGACCAGACTCACTAAGAATCCCATTAAGATCCCGATGAGAACTTCTCCTATAGCGACGAGACCGTAATCCGTCATATTCCCTGGAATGGGAGGAACAAATCCTGCACTAACAGGAAAAAGAATAACTGCGATCAAAAATCCCAAGCTGATCCTTTGCGCAAAAGAAATTGCCGCAAAGGAAAATACGGGCGCAACAGACAAGAGCCCGATAATCCTTGCGAGAATCAGAAGAAAAACTTGGAAATTAGAAACGAAGTATTCCATTCAATTTTTCTAAAATTTCTCTATCATGAGAAATAGATCCCTCGTGTAATCAGTGGCGGTCTGCAACATCCATCCGGCAAAGATCACGATCACCGCGAAGATGGATAATAACTTGGGAACGAATGCGATCGTAGGTTCCTGGATAGAAGTAGTCGTTTGCAAGATACCTATAATAAGCCCCACAACCATCGCGGTCAAAAGAATGGGAGCAGAAAGTTTTAGGGTCACGAACAAGGCGTCCCGAATGAGAGTGATTGCGTCTACTTCCGTCATTTATAGCTCCTTACGAGCTCGTAGACAATTAAGTTCCAACCATCCACAAGTACAAATAAGATCAGTTTAAACGGAAGGCTCACCATCACTGGAGGCAGCATGTTCAAGCCCATAGAAAGAAGTGCCGAAGCAACCACCAAATCCACTACGATGAAAGGAATAAATATAATAATACCGATCCAGAAGGCCTTCTTGATCTCAGAGAGCATAAAGGCGGGAATGAGCACATAACTTGGAACATCGTCAAAGGATTCCACATTCTCGACTTTTCCGATCTTCAAAAACAATGCCACGTCTTTGGCTCCGGTGGTTCCGATCTGACGGATCATGAACTCTCGGATAGGCACCATGGACTTGTCGAAGAATTCGTTCGTGTCGATCTTCCCTTCCATATAGGGATTGAGCCCCTTCTCATAGACAACATTCAAGGTTGGAGCCATGATGAAGAAGGTCATAAAAAGTGCGAGCCCCACCATTACCTGGTTAGGTGGAAGGTTTTGGATAGAAAGAGCTCTTCTCACAAAATCCAAAACGATCACTATCTTTGTGAAGGAAGTGAGAGACATCACAATGGCAGGAGCTAAGGAGAGAATAGTGACCAAGAAAAGGATCATGAGAGAAAGGCTCGTCTCTCTCGGGCCCTTCGCCTCGTTCACATTGATATTCAAATTTGGGATAGGGATCCTAGGTGCCTTTGCCTGGGCAAAAACATCCGCAGGCAAAATAGAAATAAATAAAACAAATAGCAGAGCCCCAGAAAGTATCTTCCACATAACGGGTTTATGTCTCATTCCCTTGGAAATCTTTCTATCTGCCTGTATAACGAGATCCTCTCCCACATTCCCCCCTAGTTGATATCGAATAATCCGTTCTCCAGATTATTCCTTTCCTTCTTGATCTCGTCCAGCTTCTGCTTCAACTTCCGCTGTTTCTCTTTCCTTTCTCCCGGAGAAGGACGAAGAGTTTCTGCCTCATCTTCCGACTTTCCGGTGATCCGAGTATTCAGATCCTTGATCTGCTCCAGAACAGTAACGAGGAAACCGCCTTCCGGAGGTTGAAACTCGTCTTTCATTTGCTTCAGTCTCGCCTTGGTTTCCGTATCAGTGATCTCAGAGATCAAGTTGATACCATTATCTGCAACACCCAAGACGAAAATTTGGCCAGTGACTTCCACAATCTGAAGCTGCTTATTCGTCCCAAGGTTTAAGCTTCCGAGAAGACTCATCTCCCCTCTCACAGGAAGAGAAGAATCTCTCGACTTTGCTAAAGTCCTAAGGATCCAATACGCGGCTCCACAAAGAATTCCTAATATAATTACGATCCGGAAAAGAATCCCGGCAAGACTTGGGCCCTCAGAGATAGGCTTATACCTTTCTTCTACAGGGTTAGAAGAAGGAGCCGTAGAATTCGAGTCAGACTTCTCCGCAGGCTTGGCTGGCGTGTTAGTCTGAGACTCTGCCTTCTTTCCCGAGTCTCCTAATTCTTTCTTTAAGAGCTCATCCATCTGCTCTCTTTCGGAAGCAGTTTGGGAATATAAGCTCCCCAAAGAACCCGATAAAATACAAAAGACTCCGATCGCCAAAGCGAGGGAGCCGAATCGAGAAGAGAAGGATGGAATCGAAAAAATCTTCCGGTTCATCCGCCTCCCGACTCCGGCTTGATCCGGTCTGCAGGACTTACGATATCGGTCACGCGCACACCGAAGTTTTCATCGATGACCACGACCTCACCCTTCGCAATTAATTTTCCGTTAACGAGAAGATCTACCGGCTCACCGGCCAATTTGTCCAACTCGATGATGGAACCTTCTCCCAAGCCTAAGATATCTTTAATATACATCTTAGTTCTTCCGAGCTCCACAGTGACGGACATTTGCACGTCCATGAGAAGGTTTAAGTTAGGAGTTCCTTGGGCACCGCTGGCAGTAGCAAGGTTCGGAAAGGAAACGCCTTTCATTCCTACTTGAGAAATTCCGCCTCCGCCACCCATTCCTCCTTGGTAGCCGCCTCCGCCATAATCTCCACCACCGCCTCCGGAGCGCTTGGAAAGAGATAAGATATCGTTTGCCATGGACAAGGAAAGAAGGAACTGCACTCGGATAGAAGGAAGACCTTCAATCGCTAAATTGAAAAAAGTACGAATTAGAGGATCGCCTTCGGGCAAAACCAGCGCAGCGGGAGAAGTAACATGTCTAGTCTCCGCAGGAGAACCACTGACTCCTCCACCGGTCTTTGCCGCGATCTGGGATTGCAACGCTCCCATGATAGGAGTTAAACTATCTCGAAGAGTTTGGAGCTGCCCTTCGTCCAAGCCGCCCGAATCAAATCCACCCATCATCATATTCGCGATACGAGCTGCGTTATCTGCGCCCATAGCAAGCACGGCTCTTCCGTTCAAATTGCCGGAATAGGTAGAGTATAAGATCAAAGTATTTGATTTGAGTTCTGCTTCGATGTCCTTACGGGATTTTGCCTCCGTAGTCGGATTCATGAAGTTGGAAGTCTTGGAGAGAATGGCTGCTAAGGTATTTCCCGCAGTCATAAAACAGTGGGAAAGAAAATCAGACAAGAGGTCCCTATCTATCGGCGATAAACCGGCAGCTTCCTTGGACCCGCCTCCGGCAGCAACACTGCTCGGATCGAATGTTTCATTGGCACCCGCTAAAAGGGCGTCTATTTCTTCCTGGGAAAGGGATCCTTCACCCATCTGGGGCACTCTCTCTTAGTTTTGGATTAGGAGACATAATAAAAAGAAATTTGTCGACCCTTTTTTTTCTTGCTTCGAAAAAGGACGAAAAGAGGCCGGGGATTTACTAAATTATAATGTCCCGCTCCAGAGAAAGACAAGCGAAATAATCCAAATTTCAGGAGATAAGGCGCCCAGTTCGAGCAAGGAAGATCTCGCCCTTTTGCGGGAAATGTGATATTAGGGAGGGGCGCTTTCCCACGGGCCCTCCTCCACCACCCAAACTCGGGTGGGGGCCGTTTTCGCACATTCTTCTGTGGGAACTCTTTCGCAGAACCTGCTTTACCGAGTTCTCCTTCTTCCAATTTTTTCCTAATTTTGGCAAAACCCTTCTAGATCCAGCTTGACGAGCGATCCAAGAGCTCATATTTTACCGAAAGGTAAATTAACTAAATGGTTAAATATGCTATTGAACCGGATCGCCTGAGTAATACTTTCGCCGCATTAGCCGACCCAACGAGACGAGAGATCCTTCTATATCTCATTTCGGGAGAAGCCACAGTCAAAGAATTGGCTGAACCTTTCAATATGAGTCTGCCGGGAATTTCCAAACACCTTAAGGTCTTGGAAAAGGCGGGGTTGATCGAAAGAGGCAGAGAGGCCCAGTGGAGACCCTGCAAGATCAAGGCGGATCCTCTCAAAGAGGCTTCTGGATGGTTGGATCGATACCGCCATTTTTGGGAACAAAGCTTCGATCGTTTGGATGAGTATCTGAAGCAAGTTCAGGCACAAGAAACAGAACAAAAAAATAAAGGAACATTATAAATGTCTAATGTAACTCAGGGAACCGCGCCCAAGGCGACGATGAAGGAATGGATCGGACTCGCGGTCATCGCGCTCCCCTGCCTTCTTTACGCGATGGATTTGACGGTGCTATATTTGGCGGTCCCTCAATTGACGGAAGAATTAAAACCCAGTGGTTCTCAATTGCTTTGGATCGTGGATATCTACGGGTTCTTAGTTGCCGGATTCTTGGTAACCATGGGAACCTTAGGGGATCGGATAGGACGCAGAAAGCTCCTTCTGATGGGAGCGACCGCTTTCGGAATCGCATCCGTATTTGCTGCATTTTCCACGACAGCAGAAATGCTGATCGCCACAAGAGCATTGTTAGGAGTGACAGCTGCCACCTTGGCTCCTTCTACTCTATCATTGATCCGTAATATGTTTCTAGATTCGGATGAGAGAACCTTTGCGATCGGCGTTTGGGGAACCAGTTTCTCCTTGGGAGGAGCAATCGGACCGTTGGCAGGAGGGTTACTTCTTCAGCATTTCTGGTGGGGATCCGTTTTCTTAATGAGCGTTCCAGTAATGATCCTTCTTCTCATAGTAGGACCAAAACTATTACCCGAATTCAAAGACCCGAATGCAGGAAAATTAGATCTTTTCAGTGCGTTCCTTTCTCTTGCATCCGTTCTTTCCATTATATATGGACTGAAGCAAGTAGCGGAAAGTGGATGGAACTTGGTAGCAAATCTTTCGATTCTGATCGGTCTTGCAGTCGGATATATTTTTATCAGAAGACAGAAGACCTTAGCAGATCCTTTGATCGATTTGCAGTTATTTAAGCTTCCTACATTCAGTGCCGCAGTGATTGCAAATACTCTGTTAGTCTTTGTTGCTTTAGGCACATTCCTTTTTGTTGCTCAATATCTACAGTTAGTATTAGGTCTTTCTCCTTTGGAAGCAGGACTCTGGACTCTTCCTTCAGCGGCAGGAAATATTGTAGGATCTCTTACTGTGCCAATTCTCGTACGTAAGGTAAAGCCAATCCGCTTAATGATCGGAGGATTTATCTTAGGGGGAATAGGCTTAGCACTGTATGCGCAAGTAGAAGGAAATTCCGGACTAGCATATATAGTTGCAGGTTCCTTAATATTCTCTTTGGGGATCTGTGCGGTAGTAATACTCGGAACAGACATCATCATGAGCTCAGCGCCTCCTGAAAAAGCGGGAGCCGCTGCTTCCATCTCGGAAACCGCTGCTGAATTTGGAGGAGTCTTAGGCATTGCAGTATTAGGAAGCTTAGGTACTGCAATCTATCGCAGCAGAATGAGTAATATCGTCTCCACTGGAATTTCCGCGCAAAAGGCAGAAGAAGCGAAGAGCACCTTGGGAGCGGCAGTTGCACTCTCTAAAGAACTGCCGGCCGATATTGGAGCCTCCATCTTGGAACCTGCGAAACAAGCATTCACGGACTCATTCCAATTGGTCTCCGCAATTTCAGCAGGCATAGCCATCCTTTTGGCGGTGATAGTCTATGCCATGCTTAGGAACACAAAAAGTAATTCGGAAAAAACCGAAGATCAAGCATTAGACGCAGTATCATAAATTTTTAAAGAAAGAATCAAGGTAGAGACAAAATGAACGTAAGCAGTAACACCGCGGACAGAGAATTAGTAACCACAAGGATTTTCGACGCGCCTCGTGAGAAAGTATTCGAAGCGTGGACCAATCCAGAACAAGTCGTCCATTGGTGGGGTCCGAGAGGATTTACGAATACGATACATGAAATGGACGTGCGCCCCGGAGGAGTTTGGAAGTTTATCATGCACGGGCCCGACGGTGTAGATTATCAAAACCTGATAGAATACAAAGAAGTAGTAAGGCCCGAGAAGTTAGTCTACTCTCATGGTTCCAATGATGATCCAAGACAATTCGAAGTCTCTGTAACTTTCGAAGAAGAAGGTTCCAAAACGAAACTCACGATGCACTCCATATTCCGCACTGCAGAAGAATTCAAGATCAAAGTAGAAAAATTCGGAGCGATCGAAGGCCTAAAAGGAACACTGGATCGACTCGAAGAACAATTAGCAAAAAGATAATATTTGTTTAGGTAAGGAAATACGATATGAACAATAGAAAATTGGATATAAGATCTTTCTGGATCATTATATTTCCTTTTATTAAGAAAGAGGGAAATTAAATGAGCGCTCGAAAACTCATCGTCTTTATGATGCAATCTCTGGATGGATACCATGCTGGTCCCAACGGAGAGTTGGATTGGCATAATGTAGATGCGGATTTTAACGAATTCGCAATCAACCAGATCGACTCAATAGATACTATCGCTTTCGGCAGAAAGACCTACGAGCTGATGGCAAGCTATTGGCCTACAGAATTGGCATTGCAAGACGATCCGACTGTGGCCGAAAAGATGAACAGCATGCCGAAAATAGTATTTTCCAAGTCTATGCAAAAAGCGGACTGGAATAATACTAGATTGATCAAGGACAATATTCCGGAAGAGATCAGCAAATTGAAATCTTCTCCCGGAAAGGATCTGATCATCTTTGGGAGTTCAGACCTAGTCGCAAGCTTATTGAAAGATAATCTTATAGACGAAGTCCGATCAATCATCGCTCCAGTTCTTCTTGGCAAGGGCCTGATTCTTTTTAACGGAGCAGGCACTAGAAAACTACAATTGCTCGAGACTAAAATTTTTAAATCAGGGAATGTCCTTTTGTATTATCGCCCACTCCCAGCCTGAGGAAAGATGGTCCTATATCATCTTCCGTAGGTAAAGAGTGATCGATTATATCCGTAAGATCTTAGATGCGAGGGTGTATGATGTGGCGATCCACACTCCCCTCGATCCTATGACTCGACTTTCCCAAAGATTGGGCTCTTCTGTTCTTCTTAAAAGAGAAGATCTTCAACCCATCTTCTCCTTTAAGATCCGAGGCGCCTACAATCGGCTCTCCCGCCTTACAGATGCGGAAAAGAAAAAAGGCGTTATCTGCGCTTCTGCAGGAAATCATGCGCAAGGTGTTTCGATTTCTTCTAATAAGCTCGGGATCCGCGCAGTCATTGTCATGCCGATCACCACTCCAAGCATCAAAGTAGATGCAGTAAAATATTGGGGAGCGGAGATCATACTTCACGGAGACACATTCGATGAAGCCTATTCCTACGCGAGAAATTTGGAAAAGAAGGAAGGTCTTGTATTCATTCATCCTTATGACGATCCTGATGTGATCGCTGGGCAAGGAACGATTGGTATAGAGATCCTGCAGCAATATCCAGGAGCTATCGAAGCAATCTTTGTGCCCATCGGCGGTGGTGGTCTTGCTGCCGGTGTTGCGTCTTATATCAAATTTCTCAGACCCGAAACAAAACTGATCGGAGTGGAACCAGTAGATGCCGCTTCCATGAAAGCAGCGATCGAAACAGGCGAAAGAGTCATCCTAGACAGGGTCGGATTATTTGCGGATGGGGTTGCGGTGAGGCAAGCAGGCGCAGAAACATTCCAAATTTGTAAAGAACTTTTGGACGATGTCCTGGTCTCCGATACGGACGAAATTTGCGCCGCGGTAAAAGACATTTTCGAAGACATGAGAGTGATCGCTGAACCTGCAGGAGCTCTTTCTTTAGCCGGACTGAAATCGTATGCGATGCGTAATCCAAATCGAAAAGGCGCTTTGATCGCAATCAATTCGGGTGCCAATATGAATTTCGATCGACTTCGCCATGTGGCAGAAAGAGCCGAGCTAGGCGAATCCAGAGAGATTCTACTTGGAGTTACCATTCCCGAAAAGCAAGGAAGCTATCTTCGCTTTATCCAGGTACTTGGAAATCGAAACATTACAGAATTCAACTATAGATATTCTTCCGATAAACAGGCGCATGTATTTGTGGGCTTAAAACTGACAGATGCTCATCGAGAAAAAGAAGAAGTGATAACTCAACTAAAAGGTATCGGTTACGAAGTAATTGATATCAGCGCCGATGAGACTGCCAAACTTCATATTCGCTATATGGTTGGGGGAAGAACATCCGACTTGCAAGATGAGATTATTCTAAGATTCGAATTCCCGGAGAGACCGGGAGCCCTCTTGAAATTCTTAGAAGGAGTTGGCTCCGAATGGAATATTACATTATTCCATTATAGGAATCATGGTGCCGATTATGGAAGAGTACTCGTTGGGTTGCAGGTTCCTTCTTCAGATACGAATCGATTCAACCAGCGACTTGCATCCTTAGGATATCCATACGAAGTGGAGACCGATAATCCTGCCTATCGGATGTTCCTACACGGTTTTTAGAGCGAGCCAATTCAAATATCCAGACGGAAATAGGCTCTTTTTAGCATTTTCTGAATATCGACTCGTTTGCCTGGATCTTCTCCTAAGCAGACGAACATCAGACCATACATTACGTTTTCCTTAAAAACGGTCACATAAAGAGTGTGGAGATTACTCCCTTTATCTTTGTAATAAAGGCGAAATGCAGGATGATTTGCCAAAACATAATTTTCGGCCTCTATGACTCTTCCGTTCCTGCCTCGAACTGCTTCGATCATTCCAGCCTGAAACTCTTTGTTGGCCGCTCCCTGGTCAATGGTCTCATTCAATTCTTTTCGGATCACAAGCACGGTTGCAGAATCGTTAAAATCTTTCGCAGCGAATATTCCTCCCGCAAAAGGTTCTATTTGAAACCAATCGAATGGAATAATCAAATTAAGTGCTGAGTAATGTTTTTTATTTTCTTCCGCAGAGATGGAAACGGATAAGAATACAATTAGAAGATATGAGATTTTCCTATACAAGAAGCTAATGCCTTTACCTTATTCAAAGACCGGATGTATTCCGCATCACGGACGATACATATTCAGGATTTCTTTTTTTGTAAAGAACTAAGCCGACTTTGGATCTAGTTTAGAATTCTTTCCCCATGGCTTCCAAACGGAAATAAAGATCACAAGGGAGAATACGCAGCATTGTGCAGCTATCCCCCATTGCATCCAAAAATGGTTTTCTAAGAAAACTGGATTGGAAACTGCCGAGCTAGCTTCGGTTTCTATAATCGAAATATTTTCCAAGAGTCTCTTTTCGATAAAGAATATCCCGAATAAGATTTGAAGGGAAACAATCAGAAACTTTACGGTAACCCATTTATATTTCCAGATTTCCCAAGGAGTAAATATCCCGTTCAAGATCCCTGTGAAAAGGCTGCCCATTCCTCCCCATCCGATCACATTCCAAGCGATCGCCCTCATGCTGAGATAGGTTAAGTAGGTTGATCCCATTTCGGTAACATGAGAACCGAATAAAAGAGGTAGCCAACTAGCTACCCCTCCTACCCAAATACTTACAAAAATAATATGGATCGATTTTAAAAGTTTAGATCCTTTCGGGCCGAGTTTCTTCATAGTAAATTTAAAGAATTCTAAAATACTAAATTAAGGAATTCCCAGATCTCCTTCTTCTCCTTGAGCGTATAGCCTAAGAGAATCAAAGCTGTATATTCCAGTATTATGATAGTCACCCCAGACTAGATTGACTGCGTATCTTCCCACCTTAGAAAAAGAGAGGAGTTTGGCATCCTTGATATTCCCGGTAGTCGCTCCCACCTTTCCACCATGCCCTCCTCTGCAGACGACACAAGGGCATCTTCTTCTCAATTCTGAAAGAGCAAATTCGGAAATCACTCCGTCCTTCCACTCTATTTTCAAAGTTTCTTCGTCGAAACTGATTACTTCCGGAGTAGTTGCTTTTAAACTCAGAGTCATACTTATCTAGGCAGCTTCAGGATCTGCTTGCGGAAGGTTCCAATAGGAGTTCCGTACGTGATCTTTTCATTCAAGTGCAGATCAGCAAAATCGAATGTATCTCTTTCCAAGATCAAGATCACAGTGGAGCCCATTTCGAATCTTCCGAGTTCGGCTCCCTTCTCGATCATGATGGAAACATCCTTATAATCTTCTTCCTTAGTCGTTCGGATCAAAGTGTTGGTGATGATCTTTTTGTCGTAAGTGACCCTGATCCTTCCCACATTTGAAGCTCCGACTTTAATTACGGCTACGAGGCCATATTCGGTCTGAAGGAATGTGATCAACCTTTCGTTCTTAGGAAATAGTCCTCTGATCCCGAACACAGCAAGTTCGTTCACGGGGAACAATTTTCCAGGTTCATAATAATATCCTAATATTCTTCCATAAGCAGGAGAATGAATCCTATGATAATCCTGAGGAGAAAGATAGAAAGTGATGTACTTTCCGTTTTGGAATTTGGAGAGATATTTTTCCCCACCCAAAAGTTCCTTCAGATTATAATCCACGCCTTTTGCCTGCAAGATTACTTGATCGTTAATATCTCCATAACCGGTAATCTTCGCATCTACAGGAGATACGGCAGCATTCTCTCCGGAGTCTATGATTCGAGCTCCCGCCTTCAATGCTCTTGTGAAGAATTGATTCAAAGAATTGTATTCCTGGATCTCTAAGGCTGCTTCATTCACATTGATCTTGTATGCCTTTGCGAAAGCCTTCAAGATCGGGATCATGATAAAGCGGGGAAGACGTAAAGAAGCCAGGATCCCGAAAAGCAAAGAAACCAGGTTCTTTGGCAGGATCGAAAGAAGAAGAAGATAGAAGTCCTTAAAGATTTCGTAATGCGCTCCACCTTCTAAGAACTTGCGCAATTCTGCTTGGGCCACTTTTACCAATAGGACCAAGCTAATCAACACAGGAACCGCAGTGATCAAGGCCAGGCTATAGCCCACTCCGAAGATCTGAAGTAATACTTCTTCTCCATATTTTACATAAGCGTATGCAGATCCTAGTAAGGAAGCGATGAATAGAATTCTATACGCGTTCGCAAACTTTTCTCCGAAAATGTATCTCGCGTTTTGTTCGCCTGTATAAAACCAACCGCCAATCCCCACAATTGCGAAGACTAAGAACGAGGCGATAAAGCCAAGTCTAGCCGGATCTGTAGGACCTTGGATCAGAATTCTTAAAAAATTACGAACAGTCTCCAAGTCCTTCACACCAAAGGAGAATAACGCATAGATCACTAAGGTAGAGATCACAAATCCTTCGAAGAAGGTTGCAAGCATACTCACGATCCCTTGCTTTGCAGCCGAATCCGTACGGACTACTCCTGCTACTCCCGCGCTTTTTCCGATCCCGGTTTCTGTAGAAAGAAAGAACATCCCTGTTCCTGTGCTGAATATTCTAGCTAAAGAAAATCCTCCTCCGAACAAAAGAGAAAGAGGCTGCCCTGCTTCCTTGAAAACTACCTCTAAGAAAGAATAGAAATTCGTAAGATGATCTCTGAAGAGAAGTACGTAACTTAAGAAAAACAGAATTAACCCGATAGGAGCCAAATAAGAAGCGACCTTTCCTATCCTTCTGATCCCGCCTAAGACCACAAAGACAACAACGATAGAAACTAGGACAGGCACAGTCATGCCTTGGATGTCCAAGCCGTTATGAGCCAGGAAAGTTGCCCCGAGGATTGGAATAGATCCGCCCATAGAAAGAACAGTAAGAAGACATGCCAATGAGAAAGCGATAGCCAACCATCTTGCTCTCAACGCCTTCTCAATGAAATACATAGGTCCGGAAAGATAACGTCCGCTCTCCAACTTGATCCTAAAACGAATGGCAAGAGTAGAAGAAACGAAGCGAAGAGGCATGATTAGAAAACTGGAAAGCCATATCCAAAGAAGCACTCCGGGTCCGGCAAGGACCAAGGCCAATGCGGAACCAAGCACCGCACCAGGCAATAAGGAGGAAGCTGTCCCTGCATAGAAGGCTTGAGAATGTACTAAACGTCCTCGGGAACCCTTGTAGTCCATGTTTCCCGAAAAAATCTTTATTGCTAAAAATAAAAACCTTACTTGAGGGAACTTTAAACGAAATGTGAGGTACAACCCAATGAAGAGTAGGAAATAGAAATAGGGTTTAAGAAGATCCAGATCCAAGAACGGAAAAAGTTTAGTAGTTAGCATCTCTGGTCAATATGTCCTTACAAATAAGGCTTTTAGAATTTAATGCCCCGAAAAACCTAAGCTTGCCGGGTTCCTACACAGTTTTCATGCATCGAATCCCAAAACCACTCATTTTTAAAATCAGCTACTCTCGTAAAAGCCATCGTTTTTACCTAGGTTTTTTAGCGTTCCTCAGCCTTATAATTTGTTCGTCTTCTTTAAGAGCAGAAGAAGAAAAGACGACCCATCCTAAATTGAAGGAACTCCCACAAAGCAAAGTCCAAGAGAATTCTGATAGATGGGAATTCGGAGCGAGATTCGGTTTCGGTTTTCGAGGCCCCAATCGATTCGATCAGAACTTGGATGGATTTACTTCCAATCTAGATCCGAGGATCCCGAGCCAAACAAAGGTCCACAATACTCGAGGTATGACCCAAGGCGAATTCATCGCTAGAACCAGATTCGGAGAAGGATTCAAAGTAGGATTCATCGCGGGCACAAGGACATTCGATAATTTTGGCATCACGAATATCACCTCGGAACCATTCTATACGAAACTGAATTTCCAGATGGATAGTGTTTATTTTTTAGGAATGGTTTGGCAGGAAGGAAGATTAAATCGATACTTCCGGTGGGAAACAGGACTCGGACTAGGTTACGCAAGAGCGGCCTGGTTGACGAGTGGGTATGCTACCGACGGCAAAAGCTATTACCAGCAAAACGGAGACATGAGAGGGAACGGATTGGAATTCCGTTTAGAAGGAGCCCTCAATACTCAAGTCAATGAGAATGTGACCTTAAGCTTCGGAGCATTTTTATCCTGGATCAATATTACTTCCTTCGATGGGTCATTTAACGGATCCACTTCTAGTTTTTATGTGAGACAAGACGGAAGAGTCACTCCACTCACCGATTCGAATAACCAGAGCAATATTCTTCTTACAAACCAATACTCTCGAAAATTAGATATGCAGTCCGCCTATGGCGGACTGTTTTTCGGAGTAAATTATAAATTATAAATATAATTTACTTTGAGGCTGGCGCATCGATCAGGTCAGGATGCTTGGGTGCATTTTTATATTTTGGATCCTCGACCTTCTCTTTCATTTTCTTTAATGTTTCATAAGGAATATCCACCACTACAATATTCGCTATCGACGTAGGAATGCTACCACCCGGTTCACTGTGAACCTGATAGGTGACTTCTACTCCATCGCTTACGGGAACAAATTTCCAATATCCTTTGATCGTTCCTCGAACCAATCCTTTCTTATCCGGTACTATATTCGCCACAGGCTTCATCTGATAAGTAACTGCACCGGTATTCTTGTCTTGTATTAGAGTGGAATGTATTACAAAATCACGATCATCCAAAGGCCAAGGAACGCCGTTTAAGATATAAATGTATTTCTCTTTGGAATTTAAGACCCGAACCGCTTCCGATTTTTTGCAATCTTTCAACCAAGTAGTGTAATTTGGATTATCTTCCATCAAAGCGACTATGGTGTTCAGATTCGTTTTCAGTTTCGTCTTACCTCGAAACTCCTTTAGCTCCGAGCCCTCGACCGATCTAGTATGAACCGTGATGCCGTTTTTGTCCTTCTCCAGATCCCATGCAAACATCTTAGCTGGGAGAAGAAGAAGCGCCAACAATACGCACACTCCTCTTTTCATAAGTACCATCCTATCTTTTACTCACATACGCGAGCTTTAACATGCCAATTTTTTATTTTCTAAAAATTTGAAATCAACCAGAAAAGAAGAAGAAAGGAGAAGGATTTGATCAATAAAGATCATTCTAAGAAAGGCTTATTTAAACGTTCGTTCAATCTATATCTAAGAAATTTGGCTCTCTCTTGTATTTCAGAGGCTTCTGTAAGTATTTAATCAGAAGTACCTTATTTCCCTTATCATTGAATTTCACAACATCAAAGACTTTGCGGGTCATCATAATCCCACGACCGTGAGTATAACTTTCCTCGTTCAGCTTGTCTCCGTCCAGGTTCAGTACCTTCTTAAAATCGAAACCGTCTCCCTGGTCCTCTATCTCAAAACCGATCCTCTTTGCGTTCAAAGAATACGCCACAGTCATACTGCGAGCTCCGTAAAAAGCTTCTCTCTGTCTTTTCTGAATGAACTCCATATAATTGCCGGTCTTCATGGACTCTGTCTTCTCATCGAAGCTGATTCCTAGATTTCCATGTTCAATCGCATTGATCAGGACCTCTCTTACACAAGTCCGAATCGCAGTGATTACTTCGGAGCCGGTAAATTGACTCAAATTAGAAGTCAATTGCCTACTCAAGATATCAGCATTCCTAAGATAATTGTTCACAGTAAAATGCATACTTTCTGAAACCAGAAAGCGAGACAGAATATCCTCCGAGATCTCGGAGACCTTGCCGAGCACCATTCTACCCGACTCGCTTTCGAAAGATTGAAGACGAATCTTTACAGGCTTTGGTTCCATTACATATTTCTGTTTGAATTCTGAATGAAACTCTACGGTCTTTCTCGTCTTTAAATGTTCTTGGAGTTTTTCTTCTGCAAGAAGAAGAACGATCGAATCCTCTTGACCTTCGAAAGAATAGATTAGATCTAGAAAATTCTTCTCCTCTACTTCTTTAGGACGATAGCCTGTGAGACGGGAAAGAGTGCGGTTCGCATCCTTGATCTTTCCATCTTGGTCCAATGTAAGAAGAAGTTCCTCTGCGCCTTCGAACAAATTCCTAAACCTCAACTCGGACTGCTCGATTGCATGCTTTGCCTCATTCAGATCTTCTACCTTAGAAGAAAGATCCTTTGATAGATCATTGACTCGATCGGCAAGTGCAAGTGCCAAAAGAAGAATATGCAAAGAAGTTCCTATTTCCACTCCCCAGTAAGCGATCGTCACATTATGAGAAATCCAACCGGAGAACCGTAAAACAAACAGAAGAGCGCCTAATACTAGAGCAATCCAAGCTCCTAGAAAGAATAATGCCGGACGAAGATTGCGAGCAAAACCTTGGAATCCTAAATACAAAATCGCACCGAATGTAATCGTAGAGAAGAAAATATAAACGGCCAAGGTGAGACCGAACGGAATAAAATATCCAATGATCGTAAGTATATAAGATAAACTTGATATTACTTTTAATACCCGATCCGATCCGGAATAATTCCTACCTGCGTCGAAATAGGTTCGAACAAAATCCGCAGTGGTCCCCGCCACAAGGAAACTTAAAGAGGTCACTATATGACTCGCCCAACTCACAGAATTCGGCCAGAAGAACTGAAATGCGTAACCGTTCAACGCCCATTGCACTAAAATGCCCGAGCTCACATAAAGAAAGAATGATAGATAGGTCCTTTCTCTCGTGGAAAGAAATAGAAATAGATTGTAGAGAGCCATTACCATCAGAGAGCCAAAATAGATCCCAAGAAGGATCTGCTCGTTGCTGATCTTAGAGAAAAAATCCTCGGACCTATATGCGAAAACCGTAAAGTTTACGGAACTCTTGGTCTCTATTTTCAGATAGACTGTGTCCTTTTCTCCTGATTTCAGTTCCAAAGGAAAACTAGGAAACCTATATTGGATCGGTCTTTCCCCGAACGGGATCCGGTCCCCTCCCCGAAATAGTACCTTATCTCCATGAGACGCTAAAAATAGTTCGGCCTGGTCCAACTGGCTATAATGGATCTCCAAGATCCAATCCACAATTTCCGAGGAAAGATTTTCGACAGGTATTCTAAACCAATGCACTTTGGGGGAATATCCGAGAGAAGAACTAGTGAGAGGATAAAATTTCTGCTTCCTCATTTCTGCGTAGGAAGTCCCACCTTTTTCGTCCACCCAGACCTCTGCAAATGGGACCATAGAAGTCCCTTCCTCCTCAAGAGAACTCGGATCGAAGGAAAAGATCGGAAAATTATGAAGGAATAAAAGAGCTAGGACTGCGAGTCGGAAAAAGACTCGAAGAAGAGAATCCTGGGATCTGTAAAAAATCTTTTTCACTTTGTAGGAAACCGGAGGGAAAACTTTGACTGGGCCTTACGCAGCACGCAAGTCAAAATTCTCTCTCCGAAAAGGAAAGACAGATTTAAGATTTCTTAACTTTCGAAGCAGCGTCCTTGATAAGCCCCGCTGCAATCTCGTTTCTTTGAATCTGGCTCGTTCCTTCATAGATCTGTAAAATCTTAGCATCTCTATAAAATTTTTCGACCGGATATTCCTTTGTATAACCATATCCGCCGAAAATTTGCACTGCATCCGAGGCTACTTGAACGGACGAATCCGATGCATAGCATTTTGCCATTGCGGAGAACTTTGCAGCATCCTTGTGAAAGGACTCTGCATATACTCCCGCTTTGTAGGTGAGAAGTCTAGAACCTTCTATTTTGATCGCCATATCAGCAAGCATGTGTTGGATCGCTTGGAAGGAAGAAATCGTAACACCGAATTGTTCTCTCTCTCTTGCATATTCGATCGCAGCGTCAAACGCTCCTTGCATAAGCCCGACTGCTCCTGCAGCAACCGCAGGACGAGAAAGAATAAGAGTCTTGAAAGCATGAAGAAAACCCATATTCTCCTTTCCTCCGATCAAATTCTCTGCCGGCACTTCACAATCTTCCATGATGAGCTGTCTTGTTTCGGAGCAACGAATTCCAAGTTTATCTTCTTTCTTTCCGAAAGAGAATCCCTTGGTCCCTTTTTCGATAATAAAGCAAGAGATCCCTCTAGGGCCCCTATCCTTGTCAGTCATCGCGAATACTGTGTAGATATCCGCTTGGCCCGCACTACTGATCCACTGCTTGGTCCCGTTCAGAACGTAACGATCTCCCTTCTTTGCCGCAACGGTTGCCATAGCAGGAACATCTGAACCGGCCCCCGGCTCTGACAATCCGAATGCTGCTGTCTTCTCTCCTGTGGCAAGAAGAGGAAGCCATTTGTCTTTCTGTTCCTTGGTCCCTCCTACATCGATCGGAAGAGCTCCAAGCTTTGTAGAAGTAAACGCTGTGTTCACACCCAAGCATCCCCAAGAGATCTCTTCTGCGAGAACGATCCCTCCCATCATTCCATAACCTAAACCGCCATGCTCCTCGTCGAACAAGGCTTGGTAAAGACCAGCTTCTTTAAATTTTTGTAAAATAGCCTTAGGATATTCGTTGTTTTCATCGTAATGCATACGATTCGGGACCACTTCTTTTCGGACCACGTCCCTCACCAAGTCTCTAAGCTGTTGTAATTCTTCCGGTAGATCAAATTGAAATGCTGAGTTCAAGATCGCCTCCTAGGCTTCTATTTTCCGATTCAACGGTTGGATTCCATTGCAAGAATGCAAAAACCGACCGCGTAGAGCAAGACGCTTACGGGAAAAGAGGAGGCAAATATTAGTTTTATATACTAACTAAGAAGAAACAGCTCGTTTAGAAAGAAACGGAAAGAAGCCAAACTGCAATTAGAACATACAAAAGGCTAGTCAGGAAATACTGAGGATCCGCTTCGAAGGAAGATTTTTGGATCTGAGATTGTCCGAATCTTTTCTTTAATTCTTCGAATTCCAAACCCAATCTCTTGGTATCTCTTAAGAAAAGTCTTTCTCCTATTCTAAACTGTCTACCTTTCTGATCCTTTAGCAGAAAGATCGCAGTTCTATTAAAATGAAAGGTATAATAGGAAGAAATCTCCGGCCAAGAGAGCTTCCATGCAGTTCGAATAGATCCGAAAAAACGAGGAAGTATCTTTAGCTCGATTCCTTTTTCATCCACGATCACTCTTCCTTTCTGCACGGAATACAAAAAAGCCATTACGCATAAAAAGACCGAGAGGAGTCTATATTCCTGGCTTTTCAAATGAGAAAGTACATTAGAAAACCAAGATATTCCTTCCAAACCCTTTTGAACGAATTCTAACTCCAGGATCCTAAGCGGGATGATCACGGAGACCAGATAGATCAAAGGGCGAATCGTGATCGGCCTTACCTCAAAAACAAGCTTTTCAGTTTCGCTCAATCTCTATCTTCCTTATGAAGCAAATTGCAGGAAAAGAATGCCACCTAATGCTGCGAACTTCAGCACTTCCCATTTCCAGACATTCTTTCTTCCATCCCATAAAAGACCTAAAGAAAGAAGAGCGAGAAGGAACCAAAGTCCGAATCCAAGAAACGCCGGTGTTTGCACTTTTCCTAATTTAACAAGTTTTAATAAATAAACAGAAGAAGCTGCTAAAAGTAAAAACTGTAGGATCCCATACCATTTGGCCGAGGCAGAGATTACCGGATCGAACTTTCTATACTTAGATCGATCGATTTCCGAAATCCTCTTCTCTCCTCCCAAAGAATCCGGTCTCCAGTCTGGCTTCTTGATCAGAAGAAGGAACTTATCCTTCCAACCAGGAGTTTCCTTTACCAAACCCCAAAGAGAAATGTAGACATGAAAATTCGCCCACACAGGATTAAAAGTAGGAAGAGGCTCTGTCAGACCGTAGATCGGTTCCTTCTTCTCCTCAGCATACGTGCCAAACCATTTATCCCAGAGAATAAAAATGCCTCCATGGTTCTTATCCAGATACTCAGGATCTCTTCCATGATGAACTCTATGATGAGAAGGAGTCAGAAGAACTTTTTCCATCCAGCCAAGTTTACCGATCAATCGGGTATGTACCCAAAACTGATAGATCTTCAAAATCCCATGACAAAAAAAGAACATCCACCAAGGCACTCCTAGTAATGCCAAAGGAAGGTTGAACGCATACTCGAATGCTCTTTGCACCATGGACTGACGCATAGCAACAGTCAGGTTGAATTCCTCACTCGAATGATGAGTGACATGGCAGGCCCAAAGAAAATGGACTTCATGAGTCGCCCTATGGAACCAATAGTAGATAAAATCCACCGCAACTAAAACAAAGGTCCAGGCAAGAAAAGCATCCGCTCTGAAAAACCAACCATTCTCATTCTTTCCGAACGGAGAAGCACTCGGAAAATCGGACAAATGAAACACCGATTGCAATGAGAAGAATATTCTAATTTTCTCATATACATACAGGGACACGATCGTGATCAGCACACCGCTAATAGAATACAAGATACCTGTAGCCAGATCGGTGATCGAATCGTTCCAACGATAGACTTCTTTTCTTCTTCCCCAAAGAGATTCTAAAAGGACAAATCCCAGAAAGAAAGGAACCGCCTTATCTAAAATCGTTTCTTCCATGTTGGATCCTCAGTGCTGGTCCACTGTGTTCAAAAACTTAGCTAGTTTTCTTACGATAAAACGAGGAGTGATTCTCACTGACTGAGCCATAACCTTGTTCGCGATTCCGGAGACAACGACAGCTTTGCCTGATTTCACTCCATCGTATCCGATCTTAGCTACGAAGGAAGCCTCCGCCTTAGGAACAAGACCACTATTTAGGATGGCAGACTTATCCATCTCCGCTCTCTTAAAGAATTCGGTTTTGGTCGGCCCGGGACAAAGGCAGGTAACCGTGATGCCGTCTTTTCGAACTTCTTCAGCGAGTCCTTCTGAGAAGAATAGAACGTATGCCTTCGATGCATAATAATTCGTCATCATCGGCCCAGGCTGAAACGCTGCGGTAGAAGCGACATTTAGGATCTTGCCGGAATGTCTTTCTCTCATCTCTTTCAAGAACAAATGAGTGAGCTCCACAAGAGAGGTTACATTGACTTGGATGAGATCTAATTCTTCTTTCAGATCCAGTGCGTGAAATTTTCCGTTCGTGCCAAAACCTGCGTTGTTGACTAACAGATCCACGAGAGCTTTTTTCTTTTTAGCGAAATCATAGATCTTCTTAGGAGACTTAGGATCGGCAAGATCTGCGGAGAGAATTTCTACGCTCGCTCCCAAACTTTCCATTTCCTTTTTCACCGAATTTAGCGTCTTAGTATTTCTTGCGACTAAGATCAGATCGTATCCGTCCTTAGCAGCGAGTTTTGCGATCTCATATCCGATCCCGACAGTTGCGCCGGTAATCAAAGCGGTTTTTTTCATGATACTTACTATTCCCTTTAGAAAGAGACCTGCTCTTTCTTTCGATGCCAATATTAGATTTGGTTTTATACTTAGGAAAGAAGAAAATGAGAAACGAATCGCAAGAAGATGTAGGAAGTCCTACAATTTCGAAAAACGCTTTACCTCTCGAATCGAATGCGTATCATCTTGAACTCTCATGATGAAACTATACGGTTATCCGATCAGTAATTATACTAATAAAGTCAAATTGGCACTCTTGGAAAAGGGACTGGAATTCGAGGATGTGCGTACCGGATTCTCTCAAGAAGAAGAATTTTTACAGAAAAGTCCGATGGGTAAGATTCCCTATTTGGAAGTGGATGGAAAGTTTCTCTTCGAATCCCAAGCTATCTTGGAATTTTTAGATGAGGCATATCCGGACACCAAACGCCTCATTCCTAAAGATCCTTTCGAAGCCGCTCATGTCCGTTCCATTATCTCAATGATCGAAGGCTATATTGATATCCCTGCTCGCAGGATCTATACTAAGATCGTAGAAGGCATCGAACTCACTCCTGAAACGATAGAGTCTGCAAAAAAATCCATGCAGAAAGGAGTAAAGGCTCTCTCGAGGATCGTAAAATTCTCTCCTTATATCGCCGGAAAAGAATTCACTGCGGCAGACTGCTCAGCATTCGCTACCTTTTCGATCATCAACGATCATATTGGAGACTGGATCAGTCCAAATCCGCTAGACGAACTTCTCGGTTTGAAACCATATCTGGAAATGATGTTAGCCGATCCGAAGGCTGCAAAAGTAGATAAGGCAAAATCTACCGTTATGAAGGCCTTAAAAAGAATTCGAAAACAATTCTAAACTCTTTAGATCACCTGAATTTTTGTGCGCCGCGTTTCTTAGTAAGGAAAATGTTCCTGAAAACGAGGTTTCTAAAAATCTGGTTGACTGGTTCGGTTCGGAAATTAACTTGCTGGTGTCTTTATGGAAACAGAGAAAGTCATTTCCGTCCCAATCAAAGAACTTCCTCATCTAAAAGTGATTCTTGCTGGATGGTACAATTTTTTAAAGGATAGCTACGACCAGAAAGCCATCGATGCGAATTCTTTTAAGGACTCTCTCAAGACGAACGTGGTCTATAATATTGATTCGGACCAGATAGAATTGCTTCTCTCTGGCACAGAACAACTTCTGCAGAATTTCCGAAAAAAGCTCTCTTAAGATTTTTTCTTTTTCAAGATAAATGGCCTATATTTCGCTTAGGCCACTAAATCATATAATTTTAATAAAGCATCCGGTTCTGGGTCTCTTCCTAAGAACTTTTTGAATAGAACCATTGCATTTTCGGAGCCGCCCTTCTCCAAGACTTCTGTTCTATATTTAAAAGCAAGAGCCTCGTCAAAAATTCCCTTGGAACGGAATGCAAAGAATGCATCTGCTGCGAGTAACTCGGCCCACTTATAACTGTAATAGCCTGCGGCATATCCGCCTGAGAAAATATGACCGAACCCATTTTGGAATCTATTATAGCCCGGTGGGATCATCACACTCACTTCATTTCGAACCTGATCCAAAATATTTTGGACTTCAGACTCGGAATGTTTTTGCAAATGGATCCTGATATCAAAGATACCGAACTCTAACTGCCGTACCACTCCCATCCCGGCCAAAAAGTTTTTAGTGTCCTTGAGCTTTTGTGCAAGCTCAGTCGGCATAGGCTTTCCAGTTTCATGATGGTACGCAAAGAAACTCAATACTTCCGGCTCGTAGGCAAAATTTTCTAAGAACTGAGAAGGAAATTCCACAGCATCCCATTCCACACCGTTGATCCCACTGACAGGAGGCTCGTCAATCTTTGCGCACAAATGGTGAAGAGCATGTCCCATCTCATGGAAGAATGTAACTACATCCGAATGTTTCAGCAAAGAAGGAGCTCCTTCCTTAGAAGGAGGAAAATTGCAGACTACAAATGCAGAAGGAAGAATAATCTTATCAGCAATCTTGTTTCTGGTTTCCCAATGATTCATCCAGGCTCCGCCTTGCTTGTCCTTACGGGCTTCTAAATCCAAGTAGAGACGAGCCACGATATCGTTTCCGTTCTTTACATGAAATACTTCCGTTTTAGGATCCCAGATAGGAGCGCTTGCCTTCTCAAATTTCAAACCAAGCAATTTTTCGATAAAAGAGAATGCTCCCTTTACCACGGTGTTCTTTTCGAAATAAGGTCTCGTCTCTTCCTCATCAAAATCATATAAGGATTTCTTTAATTTCTCGGATACATAGGAAGAATCGTATGCCTGCAAATCGGAGATTCCGAGTCCTTTGGCAAAATCTTGCAATTGGGTAAATTCTTTCTGAGCTACCGGCTTTGCCATTTGTCCTATCTTTTCTAAGAAAGAAAGGACCTGCGTAGGAGAGTCCGCCACCTTAGTAGCCAAGGAAGACTCTGCAAAATTTTGGTATCCTAAGATCTTTGCGGATTCGTCTCTTAGACTTAAGATCTCTTCGAGCACTTTTCCATTTTGAGGAGCTCTGGTAACGTAAGCCTTATACAATTCCTCTCTCTTAGAACGATTGGTCCCATAAGTCATATAAGCGCTATAACTAGGAAATTGAAGAGTGAATGTATAGGTTCCATCTTCATTTCTGTACAATGCCTTATCCGATTCAGGAAGTTCCTTTACATCCTCTTCGGATTCTATCTTTAACTCGAAAGAATTGGTAGCATCCAAAAGATTTTGAGAGAATTGATTTTGCAGATCGGAAAGCCGAAGATGGATCTCTTGGATACGATCCTTCTCCTTTGTAGGAAGTCCCACCCCGCCAAGCTTAAATTGCAAGATAGCGTCCTCTAAGACTTTCGCTTTGGGACGATCTAAGCTCTTCTTCTCTTTTTCATAAATGGTGGAATACGCTCGATAGAGTTCCTCATTCTGACTGAGCTCCGTATAAAACTCGGTCACCTCAGGAAGGATCTCCGTATAATTTGCTTGGGTTTCTTCGCTATTCTTCACGCTGTTTAGATGAGAAAGAACGGTAAACTCTTCCTGCAATTCTTCCATTACATCGTTCAAGGGTCGTATTACAGACTCATAATTCAGATCAGTTTTTGCCAAGACATCGGTCAATGTTTGTCGGGCTTGCTTGATCTTCTCTCTGACCAATTCCCTTTGAGAAGAAAGTGCAAGATTCGGGAAGTCGCGGAATAAAGAAGAGTTCATGGTTTACATGCTTCCAATTACTTAGATGGAAAGCATCTATTTTCCATCTTGACAAGATTGAAAAACTCATTCGAATTCGGGCTTGGTTTCGTTCTTATGAAAGCGTATTTACTTCTTCTTTGCTTAGCCATGATCGTAGGCTGCCAATCTCCACCACTACCCGAGTTCAAGCCTCCGGATTCTATCTGCCCGAAAACGGATCTTCTTCTCTTGGCCCAACCAGAGATAGATATCAAATCGGGAAATAGTTTAATCGCTGTTTATTGTAAGAATGATATCACTCCATCCGGTTCGGAATGGGAAGTCAGTCTGGTTTTCGAAGACGAGATCCATCCGAATTCTTGGAAGGATTTCTTTTATAGGATCTATAGAAGGATCAAGTACGGAAGGAATTATGATATAGAGTCTTTCACAATCCGTTTGGAGCCAGATGGAAGGACCTTTCAATTGGATTTGAAAAATGTGTATTCAGGAAGCCAAAACTTCTATCAGGATCCGGTAGAACATAAGGATAGCGTCCTTGCTTCTCACAGTCTCGAGAATAAGAACTCGGTCCCTGTAGTTTACATAAATACCTGGAACCATATGTTTGGGGAAAAAGATACGAATCCGGATCTTCAAAAGCAGGAACACCTTCTATCCGAATTCAGGTTCGGTTCCAGGCGCCAATTGGATCTGTATTTCGGATCTCGCTAGTCGAAAAAGCCTTTTCCGACAAAAGCAGCCCGAAATCCTGGAAGAAACTTAAAGAAGAGGCAGGATCTCTATGTCAAAAATCCCTACTTCCCCCTTTGCGGAATTGGGTCCGAAAACTCCAGTGGACACCGGAAAAGTGAAACGGGGCATTTACGGCAGATATCTGGAAGAATTTACCGAAGGAGCAATCTTCGAGCATCCTAGAGAACTCACAATCGATCGTTCCTTTGCACAAGAATTCGCAACTACATTCATGGAAGCGAATCCTCTTTATCTTTCCTCTCCCTATGCACAAGCTCACGGGTTTAAGGACTTATTAGTTTCCCCATTAATGGTGTTTAACGTGGCTCTTTCCTTAGGAGTCCAGAACGATTCCGAAAAAGCACTGGCAAACCTCGGATACTACGACGTTCAATTCTTAAAACCTGTTTATCCGGGAGATACTCTTTCGGCTAAAACCAAAATCCTCAAAATAGACGATAAAGGTGCTGATAAGCCTGGTATCGTTCATGTTAGAACTCTTTGCCTGAACCAAAACAGAGAGTTAGTTCTTCAATACGAAAGAAAGATCATGATCTATCATTCCAATGGAAAACCGAAAGGAACTCCTAAGCCAGTTGTGAAAGAAGCTTTCTTTCCTGAGACAGATAGTCCTAGTATAGATCTTCCTGAGTTAAAACTTCCGAAAGGATTTGAGACTGCGACTTGGGCGGACACTTACTTTGAAAGTTTCGAGCCAGGACAGATTTATATCCATCAAAATGGAAGAACAATCACAGACGAACATTTTCCTTGGACATACAGAGTAGGAAACACTCACCCTCTTCATTACGATAAACTATACTCTGCTGGAATTTCCGGACCGATGGGAGGAGAGCCTGTAGTATATGGAGGACTCGTATTCGCATGGCTTTGTGGTCTCGCTTCCCGAGATACCACTGAGAATGTTCTTTGGGATCTTGGATTCACCGAAGGATATCATACTCAACCTTCTTTCAGCGGAGACACTGTGACTGCAATTTCCAGAGTTCTATCCGTGAAAGATAGAGGAACTGAATTCGGCATTCCAGCCGGAGAGGTCCATATCCAATTCATCGGTCTCAAGAATATCAAGGCAAACGATGCGTATGAAAAATTCGGCGCAGATCTTTTCTTGAAAGAGAACGATAAGAAGAAGCTTGGAAAAGAAAAACTTCCGGAGAAGATCTTCGAGATCGAAAGAAAGATCTTAATTAAGAAGAAGTTCTAAAGAAAACTCGATCAGGGAACGGAACTTCCGTTCCCACGCATTCGAGCAAAGCGAAGCAAAATCTTAAATCTTGAACTGAGATTCGAAAAAACAGTTCCCACGTAATTTAAGCAAAGCGCGCCCCCACCCTGCACTTGGGAGGGGGGAGTGGCCCGTGGGCAAACCCTTCCCCAACTATCACAGAATCCTTTTTTTGACAACCACCAAAAACTAGTTCCCACATTGTGTAGGAACTATCGAGTCTTAGCTTTCTAAAGTAGCACTCATAGAACCCTTGGAGGCAGGAAGCAGGGGATCGGGTCCGTAATTTAAGATCAGGTCTTGGATATGTTCCGCGTGTTCTAACTCACCTGCGAACACTACGGTCTTCTTTTGCGCATCAACTTCTACCGCATGACCGAAGGCTTGCTCCGGAGTCATCTTGCATACATCCATGAGCATGGTGATCACATACTCGTACGTATGCTCATTGTCATCCCAGAGAACGACCCTCCAAGGCCCTCCGGTATAGACCGGATCTTCGGTGGTCGTTTCTTCTACTGTAGGTGAACCAGGCATAACTGTAGAACCGAAAGACTGGCGATCCTTCGATCGCCTCTTTTTATTATTTGGATTGGACTGCTTTTTTAGCCAATTCCACTATGTTTTTGGATCTGAGGCCGAAATAATCCAATAGTCCGGACCAAGTCCCTGATTTACCGAAAGTGTCCTTCATCCCAAGTTTCAAAACTCGGACAGGATATTCTTCGGAAAGAAATTCACTCACTGCAGAACCCAAACCGCCGACTACATTGTGCTCTTCGCAAGTGACTACTGCTCCGCAGAGTTTCGCGTATTTCAAAATGGCTTCTTTGTCGATCGGCTTGATCGTCGCCATATTCAAAAGAGTGGCTTGGACTCCTTCTGCCTCGAGTTCTTTGACGGCGATCATCGCCTCGTTTACCAGAACCCCGTTTGCAATAATAAGAACATCCTTTCCTTCTCTTAAGACTTCTGCCTTTCCGATTTGGAATTTATAATTTTCTCTTTCTATTACAGGAACATTCGGGCGGCCCACTCTCACGTAGACTGGTCCCTTATAATCTGCAATTGCATGAATGACTTGCTTCGTTTCATTATAATCTGCCGGGCAGATCACTACCATCTCTGGGATGGCTCTCATTGTAGCAAAATCCTCAATACATTGGTGAGAAGCTCCATCCTCTCCAACGGTAATCCCGCCGTGAGAGGCCACAAGCTTCACATTTAAGAATGGATAAACGATACTATTGCGCACCACTTCCCAAGCCCTTCCCGAAAGGAACATGGCAAAGGAAGAAGCGAATGGAACAAAACCGGACAAGGCCAGGCCGGCCGCATGACCTACCAGGTTTTGCTCAGCCACACCCACGTTAAAGAATCGATCCGGAAATGCCTTCGCGAATTTATTCGTCTTGGTCGAACCGGAAAGATCGGCATCTAGAACGACTACGTCTTGGCGAGAAGCGCCTAATTCGTGTAAGGCGTCTCCGTATCCGTCTCGAGTCGCTTTTTGGTCCGCTGTGGATGTGGAAACTGCTCCCATTAGCCTTTCAATGCTCCCGCTTTATCGGTTCTTTCCCAGGTGAAGGTCTCTCCAGATCTACCGAAATGCCCGTAAGCAGCGGTTTCTCTGTATTTTCTTCCCTTCTCTAACAATAGTAAGGATTCAGTGATCCCTCTTGGAGTTAGTTTGAAGTTTGCTTTGATTCTCTTAACGATTTCTTCTTCGGAAAGCTTGCCTGTTCCGAAAGTATCTACGTGAACCGAAACAGGTTCCGCAACACCGATCGCATACGCTAACTGCACTTCACACTGAGATGCAAGTCCTGCCGCGACAATATTTTTAGCGATATATCTTCCCATATATGCCGCAGAACGGTCCACTTTGGAAGGATCCTTACCGGAGAAGGCTCCTCCTCCGTGACGTCCGTATCCACCATACGTATCCACGATGATCTTACGTCCGGTAAGACCAGTATCTCCGTGAGGCCCACCGATGATGAATTGGCCGGTTGGATTAATAAAGTATTTCGTATCCTTTAAGAAGTTTGCAGGGATCACCTTTTTGATACATTCTTCAATGACAGATTCTTCGATCTGTTTGTGAGAAACTTCCGGAGCGTGTTGTGTAGAAATCACAACGGTGTCCACACGAGAAGGTTTTCCGTTCTTGTATTCAACGGTTACCTGGGATTTAGCATCAGGACGAAGCCATTTCAATTTTCCATCATGGCGAAGTCCGGATAAATGTCTTACTAACTCGTGAGAGTAATAGATAGGCATTGGCATAAGTTCAGGAGTTTCATCGATCGCGAAACCGAACATCAAACCTTGGTCTCCAGCTCCTTGCTCTTTAAAAAGACCTTCTCCTTCGGTAACTCCTTGGGAAATATCAGGACTTTGTGCATGAATATGAGAAGAAACCACCGCAAATTCTGCATCGAAGCCTAAAGATACATCGTTGTATCCAATATCTTTGATAACGTTTCTTGCGATCTCTACTGCGTCTATTTTTCCCTTGCTGGTTACCTCTCCGGCAACTACTACCAAGTTGGTAGTCACTAAAGTTTCGCAGGCCACCCTGGATTTAGGATCCTGAGCTAAATATGCGTCTAAAATCGCATCCGATATTTGATCGCAAACCTTGTCCGGATGTCCTTCTGATACGGATTCCGAGGTAAAGATAAAGTCTTGCAGGGACATTTAGGTTCAATTCCTATACTGTTGAATTCTATGGGCGAAACTTTGTCGCTTAAAACTAAAAACCTAGCCAAGTCGTCACTGTCAAGTGAATCCGGTCCGGAATCATCGGGCTAAAAGTGAGCTTGTAAGGGAATTTTAGTCAAAACTTCCGAAATTGGTTTGTAGGATTTATACGGTGAAAAAAGCATTTCTTAGATGAAAATTCGGGTCTCCGATATTAAGGTCAAGAATCGCATTCGCAAAGAACTTGGCGACCTCCACGGTCTCAAAACTTCCATCCAGAATCTAGGGCTTTTACATCCTATCATTATAGACTTGGATAATAAATTAGTCTCCGGCGAGAGAAGGCTGGAATGTGTAAAGCTTTTAGGTTGGGAATATGTCGATGTTCGCATAGTCGACGTTAGAAGTAAAAAAGAAAGGATCTTGATCGAAGCAGAAGAGAACAACGTGCGTCTCCCCTTCACTGCTGAAGAACAGGAAAGAGCCCAAAAACTTTTAAGAAGATATTCTCATACAGGTATCCTAGGTAGAATCTTTGCCTGGCTCATGGATCTTTGGGAGTGGTTTTGGTCCTGGCTTTTTAAAAGTTAATCTCATTTCCATAACGAACATTTTCTCAAAAGATTCGTTATGGAAAATTCAATCCTTCTTCCGATTCTCATTCATTCCAATAGAACTAGTTTTATGAACCCTGAATACTGATTGCTAAGAGAAGCAATGGTAATTCGATTCCTCTCTTCGCGAAAAATATTTCCATCACCAAAGTAAAAACCAAGATCGCAAATTCGTCTGAAGGTGATAATTTTTGCACCGCAAAAGAATCATGGAAACAAAAATTTATTAATTAGATTTACAAAAAGGAATCTCTTCTCTATCTTGAGCAATCCATACCAAGGAGATCTCTCGAATGAAAAAATCTTCGATCCTTATAATCTCTACCGCTATATTGGTCAGCTTTGCTGCTTGTATCGGTGGACTCCCCGGCTTACAAAGTAACTTTGTAGTTGGAGAGCATGAAATTCCCGGCGTAGGAACTAAGAAGCTTTTCGCACCTTATTCCGAAACTGTGAATTATTGGGGATACATCAAACCAGGACAAGCCGCTGACGCAGTCGTTAATGGAAAGAAATCATATTTCCTTTATCTTTGGGTTCCAGCAGCTATCGTTGAACTAGGCGTTCGCTTAATTTCCCCTACCGGAGAAATTGGTGAGCCAGGAAGCGGCGACTTCGTAAGTGATGCTTTCAAAGCAGCCACTCCAGAAGAAAAAAGCATGCCAAACTGGTTTGATACATGGATCCGCATTGAGCGTTTAGCAGCTATTATGCCTAACCAAATCGAAGGCGCTGCTAAAGGAAAAGCTCTTCAAAATCTTGGAGACAATGATGATGGAGACGATACTTACAATGAAGAGCGTCACGCTAAGTACAACTCTTTAACTCGTATCCAAATCCCGAACATTCCTAAGAGCTTAGATGAACTGAAAAACATCGACACTAAAAAACTTTTAGTTCGCGGTCTTTACAGAATCACTTTCACTACTTACAAAGTAGGAGAAGTTAAAGGTTCTTTCGTAGCTACTGTAGGAGTTCTTGGCCCTCCAGGCACCCCAGGACTTTCTCCGATTCTTCACGCAAACCCTGCTGAATTGCAAAAATTAGCAACCGCTGCTGAAGAAGCTCTGAAAGCTGCTATCTCTGGAGAGAAGAAGTAATCCTTCTTTTTTTCTGATTAGCTTAAAAGCCGTCGGGAAACCGGCGGCTTTTTTTATTTCTTTCCACCTGTAAAAACTTTCTCTTTATTATCTAGTCTCGATACATCTCCTCTCTAAAATATTCATAAACAAAAAACGATAAGATTTCGGATTTTTCCCTTTCCTTCCTTTCCAATCGAAATTAAGGCTTCCATTAGAAGCCAAACATGTATGAACAAAAGTTCAATTAATACGGAGCTGACTCATGATAGAGAATAATTATTTCCTCCAAAATGAAGACCTAGTACAACATTTCGAATTCTTAATAGACTGGGAAGAGATAGTAAACGCCTTCGAACTAGGATTTCTGGACAAACAAGAATACGATAAGACCGGAAAAGAAGAATTTTCGATGGCTCCCGCCAGTAAAGAAGAAGCATTAGAATTCTATAAATCCGTTTTAGAATCTGCAGGAGAACTCGCAGGAATAGAGATATCTCCAATCGTTCAGAAAATGGACATAGAGGGTTTAAAATACAAAGAAGGAAAAGTAGAATTCCCGCAGGTCATGATAAACGCGGTAAATAAAGTGAAGGAAGCAGGGATCCTTCCCTATTCCATCGGTCGCAAACACGGCGGATTAGGACTTCCTTGTTCCGTGCAAGCAATGCTTATGGAAATCTTTTCTAGAGCCGACGGCTCACTCGCGATCGCGTTGGGTTGTATGAATCTTGCGGAAACAATAGAAAGATTCGGCTCAGAAGAAATGGTAGAGACTTACGTACCCAAAATGGCTGCCGGAGAACTTTGTGGCGCCATGGCATTGACCGAACCGAATTACGGATCCGATCTTCCCAATCTACAAACAAGAGCGATCAAAGGAGAAGACGGAGTATGGAGAATCACTGGCGCAAAAAGATTCATCACTCACGGTTGCGGCTTTGCTGATAAACCTTCTATCATTCTCACGTTAGCAAGAACAGGAAGTCCTACGAGTGGAGCAAGAGGTCTTTCCTTCTTCTTAGTCAAAAGCGAAGATGTCTATATCGCAGGAATCGAAAAGAAAATGGGACTCCACTGCTCTCCTACCTGCGAGGTTGTATACGAAGATACTCCAGGCATCCTCGTAGGAGAAGAAGGTTACGGATTAGTAAAATACTCTATGGCAATGATGAACGGAGCCAGATTGTCCATCGCAGGGCAAGCAATGGGAATAGGAATGGCTGCTTATGGAGAGGCTAAAAAGTACGCCGAAGAAAGAGAACAGTTCGGCAAGAAGATCCAAAATATCCCCGCTGTCCGTAAGATGCTGGAACTCATGGACAGAGAGATCATTGCGATGCGTGCAATCCTACAAGAGGCTTCCAGGTCCATAGATCTATACCATTGGAAATCCGAGAGATGGAAAGAACAGGGAATGGACGAAAGAGAGATCAAGAAAGAGGAGAGCATTAAAAAATGGGAAAAGCTCGCCAACCTATTTACTCCTCTTTCCAAATACTATATTACGGAACAAGCAAATAGGATCGCTTTCGACTCATTGCAAATCCATGGAGGCGCCGGCTACACCTACGACTATGATATTTCCAGGATCTACAGAGATGTCAGGATCACAAATATCTACGAGGGAACTACTCAATTGCAAGTGGTGGCGGCAATCGGAGGAATCGTTACCGGCCTAAGCGCCAAAGGAATATTACGTCAATACCTGGATGAAGAAATGAATTCCTTCTCCCCGAGCAAAGAACTGTCGGAAAATCGGGAAAAATTAGAAAGATCTCATGAACTCTATCTGTCCTTAGAGAACGGAGAAAATAAGGATGAGGTAGCTTTCGAACTCGTGGAATCTGCGACCAGAGTGATCATCGGTGTTGTTTTGGAAAGAGGCCTCAAAAAGTTAGATGGGACCGCAAGAGAAAAGAGAGCGGACCTAGTTAGGGCTTATAACCTAGATAGCTCCGCATTATTGGAATATAATAAGATCCGAATAGAAAATAAGAAAACGAAGGTCTTAGCTTAAGGCCTTCTTTCTTTTCCAATTTTCTATGATCTGATAGATTCTTAACGGATATATTAAAAATCTATCAACAAACATCATTAGGGAAAATATCTTAGAAGGTAATACCTTTTTCTTGTTCCATTCTATCCCTCGAATGACTGCAGAAGCGACTTGTGCAGGGGTTTGAGATGGAAATGGAACAGGGACCTTCTTTCCGGCCGCATCAAAGAAATTCGTGCGCGTGGCGATCGGATAAACGATCATAAGCCTATGTGGCTTTTTCAATTCGAATTGAAAAGCTTCTGCAAAGGAATGAACCGCTGCCTTAGTTGCAGAATACAACGCATACCCGGGAATAGAAAGAAAACTCATAGCAGAAGCAGTGATAATATAATAAACCGGGTTCTTGTATTCTGCTTGTACCTTTTGCAATCCATAGATTGCAGAGAACACATTGGTCTGAAAGATCTTCTCCATCCTCTTCCAATCCGGCTTTTTGATCTCTTCATAATAGGCAAATCCAGCATTCGCGTAGAAGATATCAATCCCTCCCAAGACTTTTTCAGCCTCTTTAAAGATCTTATCCACATTTGCGGAAGCAGACACATCGCATTTGAATTTAGTTACTCTCTTGTCTTTCACATCTAAGCGAGAAGGATCTAGGTCCACAGCTAATATTTGAACTCCCTCATATTGAAGAAACTTAAGTAAAGTCTCCTTCCCTATTCCGGAGGCTGCTCCAGTGATCACTATCCTTTTACCGCGAATGTCCATTTTGTCTTCCTATCTAAAATCGTATGAGAAGCTAATTTATTATGAATAATTTGAAAAGCAAAAATAATTCGATCTCAAATAGATCCATACGTAAACGATCGTTCATCATTTTAATCCGATGAATTGCAAGTTTAAGATTCGCTTAGACTACAAAAGTTTTTAAAATAAAAAGATTTTCGTTTTCCATTGGAAAGGTTATGTAAAAAATAACTTTCCAAGTGAACTTGTGATTTCGATCTTTACGTCGTCCAATTTTCGTATGCGTTTCATCGGGATCACCTTAGGTAATACGAAATGACCCAGAGGTATTTTTACCGCCTATTCGAGGCAATTCATCGTAGGATCTCCTACACATTCTCTATTGTTTCTTTTTCTCTTACGGGTGCTTGGTTCGGAGCCGTTTATGCATTCTTTTTCGGTTCTGCAACCATCCCTATGTTCTCCCTGCAGACTCACTATCCGGTAGTCCTAACCTTTCTAGGCGCGACACTTCTCGTGACCCTGGTACATGGGACCCAGTATGGACTATTTGCTCCTTTAGGTCTTTCAGGATTGGAAAGTCATATTAAGAGAGTGAACAAAGCTTTGCATCCGAACTATTCTTTGCGTCATGCTCCCTCCCAAGATCTGGATACTGTTCTCTCCGATTTAATCCGGCTACCGACTCATAACATGCTATCTTCGCTCGGATATGCTTCTTTCGTATTTATTACTGACGTGATCGCGTATCTGGTCTTAGGATATGATATTAAAGAATTATGGTATATCTTTTTAGGCTGGCTTGCTGCAGCATTCGTATATTGCGGTTTTTCTTATATCATTACGGATTACATTACTGGACCCAAAAGAGTTCTTTTAAAAAAGATCTTATTAGGTAGAGCATATAATGTTAATACCAAATCAGGCTTTTTAGGCCTGAAGGGAAAGTTCGGATTCTTATTATCTCTCGTGCTCCTCTCTCTGACAGTATTGGCGGTCTATGTAAGTTTGGGACCTAAATCCGCTCTAGAGATTGTTGCTTTCATCGGCCTTACATTCTTTGCAGCAACCACTCTGATCATTTTATATTTCCAATCCATCTCTACGACTCTGGAACAGATCAGTAAATCCGCAAATGATCTGGCAGCGGGAGGACCTGGCAAACTTCCTTTAGTTTCTATAGATAAAGAGTTTTTAGGGTTTGCGCGAGATTTTGCAAAGGCTACCGGAGAAATAGGAAGGATCAGAGAACATCTGCAATTCTTGGTCGAAGAAAAAACTTCGGAGCTCAGAGAAACTCTGCGCACTGTAGAAGAACTGAAAAACCAACAAGACGGAGATTACTTTCTCACTTCTCTCTTGATTAAACCTCTTGGGATCAATCGCACAAGCGGCAAGAAAGTAAAAGTGGATTTCCTCATTCGCCAAAAGAAGAATTTTGTATTTAAAGGAAAGGCGAGCGAGATCGGAGGTGATATCTGTATCGCCCAAGAAATCCTACTCAGAGGGAAAGAATACACTGTATTCTTAAATGCGGATGCCATGGGCAAATCGCTTCAGGGAGCGGGAGGAATCCTCGTATTAGGAGCCGCATTCCATTCCATCCTGCAAAGAACTCTAACGAACGAAAGCACCTATTCCCTATATGCTGAGAAATGGATCAAAAATGCATTCACTGAATTGAATAAGCTCTTTCAGGGTTTTGACGGAAGTATGTTAGTCTCCATGGTATTGGGAGTCTTGGATGAACAGGCAGGTCTATTATATTATATTAATGCGGAACATCCTTGGTCTGTTCTTTATAGAGATGGCAAGGCTTCCTTCTTAGAGGAAAGTCTTCAATACAGAAAACTGGGAACTCCGGGTATAGAAGAAAGCTTAACAGTTAAGACATTCCATCTGGAGCCTGATGATATTCTTATCGTAGGTTCTGACGGAAGAGACGATCTGGAATTACAAGTCGCGAATGGAGAAAGAGTGATCAATGAAGATGAATCCCTTTTTCTCAAAGCGGTCGAATCTTCTAACGGAGACTTGCAGTCAGTTCTAGACACATTAGAGAGAAAAGGAAAGATCACCGATGACCTCTCTCTTTTAAGGATCGAATACGATCCAGGAAAGGAGATCAAAAGATCCAAGGTGAGTAAAGACGTTCAGAATCTAAGTGTGAAAGCAAAGGAATTTCTGAAGAATAAAAAGCTCTCGAACGCAATTCAAGTCATCGAAGAGGCATTGGAACTTTCTCCTGAAAACCAAGTCTTGAAAAGGGATCTGATCCGATTGCATTATAGAAATACGGATTACCAAAAGGCATGCCGTCATTTAGAAACCTATGTAGAAGAAAATCCGGGCGATACGGATATGATCTATATCGCCTCCTTCTGTTTTAAGAAAATTGGAAATTTCACTAAATCTTTGGAACTCGCAGAGAGAATACAACTTCGCAATCCAGGGATTCCCGCCAATCTAGTTCATATTGCAGACTTGAATTTCAGGCTAGGCCGTCCCGAAAAGGCAGCTCATTTTGCGAAGTTAGGACTGGAACTCGAACCGGAGAATCAAAAGGCTTCGGAGATCGTAAAGAAGATCGTGGAATCAAATTGATCCTAAGATACTAGAGAATATTCTGTAAGTTTGAGCGAGCCGAACCTGTTCCAAGCCTTTGGATCTGGTCCGATTCTATTTTGAATTTTCCCTTCTTGGAGGACCAAGCCAGGTTCAACATTGCCTTGGCCACCGTCTTTGCATGGATGGATCTGTATTTTCTCATTGGCCCGAGCAAGATAGAATTCAGAACAATAGCAATTGCCTGCCCTATCTTTTCTCCCAATCTGAATTCTTTTCTTTCTCCGTCTAAAAGCGAAGGACGAAAGATCCCAATCGTATCAAAATCTATTTTAGATACTTCTACTTCCGCTTCTCCTTTTAATTTATTATAAAATACGAATGAATTCGGATCGGATCCCAATGCAGTGACTAAAAAGAAAGATTTAGAGCCCGCTTCTTTAGCGGCCTTAGCAAAGGAAACAACATAGTCCAGATCCACTTTCTTAAAATTCTCTTTCGAACCCGCCTTAGAGATCGTAGTCCCCAAGGTGCAAAAAGCATCCGTAATATTTTTCGGAAAATTGCCCAAGTGATCCCAATCGGTCAGGATCAATTCTAATTTAGCATGAGTCCATTCCACAGGCTTGCGGGCCAAAAGATATACCTTGTCCCAGTCCGGATCGATCAATAATTCTCGAACCAATTCTCCGCCCACGAGTCCGGTACCACCGGCAACGATTGCCACTCGATTCTTCATGTTCCATCCTAGTCTAGCAGCGGGAATCATTCGATCTCCGAACTAGGGAAGAAGTTCCCAAGATACGGACCTTTCTTTGATTTTATTCGCCTGCTTTTCTTTTCTTCTTTCGTTCGATCTATAAGAAACGATTGAACCAAAAATGGAAAGGAGTATTTTGAGACCCTATGCCTATTCGAGAATATCTCCCTAAGTTTCTTTGTAAAATTTTCGATACAACCAACCGAGATAAGATGGACGAATCCGTTCGGACAGTCCTCGAAAAAGAAGAGTTAATGGGCGCTTACGTTTCTAACGTATTCCGATATCTGCTGCTGATCTTTTTTCTTTCTCAGATCCTAGCCAACCTTCATTCGGGTAGTAATACTGCTAATTTGATCGGGATCGGCATATTCACCTTAGTCACTATAGGACATTCGATCGTAATTCGAACCTGTCCAAAATGGGCAGTGAGCGTATTCACTTATATAGCTCTTGTTTCCGACTTTGCGATTATCACGGGAGTGCTTCTCTTTTATACCCATACTGCAAGCCCGAACAATTACGGTTTCTTTATTAAGAATCCTATCCTGAATTTCTATCTGTTTCCTTTGGCCGCCTCTCTCATCCAGTTTAGGCTGCGCCTCGTGCTTTTAAGTGTGATTCTGTATTTCGGGGTATATTACGGAATCCTATTATATGCGATCCAAAACGGACAGATCGAATTCACATACCATTGGCCGGAATATATCAACGGTCCTAAGGTATTATTCGGAGACGCAATGGTAGATAGACCGATGGCATATCTGGTCTTTGCAGGATTTTTATGTTTCGGTATTTTAAGGACCCTGATCATGATCCGACGCATAGGAGAAGGAGAAGCGCAACGTTCCCTTCTTTCCAGATATTTTTCTCCAGGTGTTGTGGAAGAAATGATGTCTAATCCGGATGTATTGGAAGGAAGAAGACAGACTGCCACGATCTTATTCACGGATATTCGAAATTTTACCGCACTCTCCGAGCACATGGATCCGTTAGAGTTAAGTCAGTTCCTTTCCTCCATTAGAGAAACATTAACTGATTGCGTATTTGAATTCGGGGGCACTTTGGACAAGTATATAGGAGATGCAGTGATGGCGACATTTGGAACTCCTTATCCTTCTGCTGATCCCGCCTCCGATGCGATCCGGGCCTTGCAATGCGGACAGAGAATGCTGGAGAGGTTGGGAGAATTCAATCAGAAGAGAGAAGAAAAAGGCCTCGAAGCCGTAAAAATTGGCATCGGGATCCATACCGGTGAAGTATTCTCCGGAAATATAGAAACAAGCAGACGAGCAGAATTCACAGTGATCGGAGACGCAGTCAATACTGCTTCCAGGATTGAATCTTTGACCAAGAACTTCGGCAAGGAGCTTCTCGTTTCGGAAGATACCTGGAAACTTGCAGGCGCAAATTTTAGAGGAGAGACCTTACCTCCGGTGCAAGTAAAAGGAAAAGAAAAACCGGTAACTGTGGTGGCCGTAGGAGCCTAATGGAATAAAGAAGGACCGGTTCTAAAAAGTTCCGGTCCTTCTTATAATTACACAAACGGAATATTAGAAAATCATTTTACTCCGGCTTTCTGTAACTCCTTGCCTAATTGGCCGGTGATCGTACAAAAATACATTCTCCAGTCGCTGATAAAAGACTTCACAGGGTAGATAAAAGTAGCAGGGCGATTCTTCTCTAAGAAGAAATGTCCGATCCAAGCGAAGAAATATCCGCTGAACAATGCAGCAAGCAGATACCAAACGTTTAAGAAATAGATTGCGGAAACAATGAAAAACAGAGCGCAGGAAGTTCCTATAAAATGTAGAACTCGGTTCATCTTATTGGAATGCTCTCTTAAATAGAACGGCCAGAATTCGCTGAGAGTGTTGTATTGTTTATTTTCAGTCATATTCGTCCTCCGGGATTACATCATACAATACGGAACGGAATCCGCAACCTTTTCTCTTTCGATTTCAATAACGACTGTTATGCAAAAAGCCCCGGCTCGGATCCTTCTTCTAATCCTTTGATATATTCCAGATACGGTTTTAATTTGAATTTCTTAGCAGTTGATTCCGAAGACATGTATCTTATATTTCCGAGGACTGCTCTTTCGGGAAACCAAGGTCGGTCAAAAGCCCCAAAACACCAAAGGATCCCCGTATAAGAATTCGGATCCCTTCCATCATACGCATATTTATGATTCAAATCTTCTAATATAGCAAAAGCCTCTTCTGGAGAACTGGTCCATTCGATTACCTTTTTTCCCCAAAGCATTCGTAGATAATTCTGCATGGAACCTGTAAGCACCAATTCTTTCTGAGCTGCATTCCAAATTGGATCATGAGTATTCGCATTCTCCAATTCTTCCTTAGTATACAAGTATTCTCTTTTGTCCGAACTGTGGAGAAGTAAGGATTGTTTTGCCCAATCCGGAAGAATAGAAAGATCCTTTCGAAAACTAGGCGACCTATAAAATAGAAGATAGCCAAGCTCTCTCCAAGTAAGCAATTCATCTAAGAAAGAATTCACATTCGGGTCCGGATGAAAGAAACCTTCGTTCTTTCCTCGATAAGAATGGTTCAGAAAATCTGGAGACCATTCCACCTTAGGATCCGAGTCGAGTACTGCGGTAACGATCTCTTCTACAGAGATCATTCCAAAATGTAGATAGGGAGATAAAGAAGAAGCCTTCATTGTATCAGGTGGCCGCGGCTCACTTCTTTCTTTTGAGTAATGAGAAAGACTAGTCTTTACAAATTGTTTTAAGAGCCTCAGTCCTTCTTTTCGTCCGCCGATTCTCCCAGGAAAGGGAAGCACATCCGGGTATTTACATTTCATTTTTTGAATATACTCTGGGATTTCCTCCTTCCTTCCAGAAAAAAGAAAATCGGGCTTTGAGATATTTCTGGGATCAGGCAATCCTTTTGATTTAGGTTTTGGATCGGAATGAAGAACATAACTCTCTGCGAATCGATCATGCAATCGAGGTCTTATTACTCTTGAATAATAAAAAGTCTGCTCGTAAGAAGCTAACGGAGTGATTGAATTAGAATCCACCAGTAGAAGTTTGCATTTTAGATCTTCAGCAAGCTTCTCCGCATGTTCCGGCAAAAAGAAGCATGGAAAATCATCCGTTACCACCAAGGCTGCTCTTTCCAAAATGGAAGGGATATGATCTTTCAATCTTTTATCCGGGGTCTCTACGAATGGCCAGAATGCAAATCCCGATTTTTCAGCTTCTTCTATCGTATCGCATAAGCCTTCCAACAGAAATGTATGAAGCCTAGGCGAGCTCCATTCGAAATCCATCATTATGGATTCCAAGATAATCAAAGGCTTCTTGAATTTCTGAGAAAGATGGATAGAATAATCCAGGCAGTGATTCCAGGCCAGTCGTCGGTTCGCACGGATCCAGTAGAGGATGTACTCCCCTTCTTCCAAAACCGGTTTCTTATTTCCTTCCCTGACTCGAATTAAATTCTTTTCCGAAAACAAAAGACTGCCCTAAATAAGAATATGATCTGGAGAAGTCGAAGAAGGACAAGCTAAGGAAAAGGATTCCTTAATATCCTGTAAGATCATTGTAGAAGGGTTAGACTTCTTCTTCCAAAAATCGGGAAATGAAAAATTCGCAGTCCAAATCGGATTCTAAGAAGTATTTTAGCACTCTCTGACTGAAAGTGCTTGACCACCTACGCCTCTCTCGTTTTTTCTGGAACTTACGATCCAGCACTCATATATTACAAGTGCTAAAGACTCGAATAGGAGAAAGTCATGGCGATTAAACCACTGGGCGACCGTGTTCTGGTTGAGCCTAAACAAGAAGCCGAAGAAAAAATCGGCAGCATCTTTGTTCCCGACACTGCGAAAGAAAAACCGCAAGAGGGAAAAGTTGTAGAGGTTGGTAGCGGACGTTACGAAGACGGAAAGCTAGTCCCTCTAGAAGTGAAACCCGGTGACGTCGTTCTCTACGGCAAATATTCCGGAACTGAGATCAAGTCAGACGGCAAAGAATACTTAATCATCCGCGAAAGCGATATTCTTGCCATCGTGAAAAAGTAATCGGCCGAGGAAAGTATAATGGCAAAAGTTATTGAATATGATGAAACAGCGAGACGCAAACTCTTAGAAGGCGTCAACAAACTCGCTAACGCTGTAAAAGTAACCTTAGGTCCTAAGGGAAGAAACGTAGTAATCGATAAAAAATTCGGTTCCCCTACTATCACCAAGGACGGAGTTACTGTAGCTAAAGAAATCGAATTAGAAGATTCCATCGAAAACATGGGAGCTCAAATGGTTAAGGAAGTTTCCACTAAGACAAATGATGTCGCAGGTGATGGAACAACTACTGCAACCATTCTTGCTCAATCTATCATCAACGAAGGATTGAAGAACGTTACCGCAGGCGCAAATCCGATGGCTCTTAAGCACGGAATCGATAAAGCAGTCAGCGCTGCAGTAGAAAGCATTAAGAAACGTTCCGTTAAGATCGAAAACAAAAAAGATATCGCGAACGTTGCGACTATCTCCGCAAACAACGACAAGGATATAGGAAATCTGATCGCAGATGCTATGGACAAAGTCGGAAAAGACGGAGTCATCACTGTAGAAGAAGCAAAATCTATCGAAACCACTTTAGACGTGGTAGAAGGTATGCAATTCGACCGTGGATACGTTTCTCCTTATATGGTGACTGACCCGGAAGCTATGATCGCTACTTTAAGCGATCCTTATATTCTGATCTACGACAAAAAGATTTCTTCCATGAGAGACCTTCTTCCTGTATTGGAAAAAGTTGCTCAAGCAGGAAGACCTCTGGTCATTATCGCAGAAGAAGTAGAAGGAGAAGCGCTTGCTACAATCGTAGTAAACACTCTTCGTAAGACTATCTCTTGCGTTGCTGTTAAGGCTCCTGGATTCGGCGATCGCCGTAAAGCGATGTTGGAAGATATCGCGATCCTTACCGGTGGACAAGTGATTTCCGAAGACCTCGGAATGAAATTGGAAAACGCAACCGTTCAACAACTTGGTCGCGCTAAAAAAGTCACCGTGGATAAAGAAAACACCACCATCATCGAAGGACAAGGTGCTTCTAAAGATATCCAAGGCCGTGTAGGTCAGATCAAAAAGCAGATCGAAGATATTACTTCCGAGTACGATCGTGAAAAACTTCAAGAACGCCTAGCTAAACTTGCTGGTGGTGTTGCAGTGATCCATGTTGGTGCAGCTACAGAAGTAGAAATGAAAGAGAAAAAACACCGTGTGGAAGATGCACTTTCAGCTACTCGCGCTGCAGTAGAAGAAGGAATCGTTCCTGGTGGTGGATTAACTCTTCTAAAATCTCAAGAAGCAGTTGCTGGTCTTAAATTAGAAGGCGACGAAGCTACTGGAGCAAAAATCATCTTCCGTGCATTAGAAGAACCGATCCGTATGATCACTTCTAACGCAGGTCTGGAAGGATCCGTAATCGTAGAGCAAGCAAAAGGTAAAAAAGGAAACGAAGGTTTCAATGCTCTTACTATGGTTTGGGAAGACCTACTGCAAGCTGGAGTCGTTGACCCTGCAAAAGTAGTTCGTTCTGCACTCCAAAATGCTGCTTCTATCGGATCAATGTTGTTAACTACAGAAGTTACAATCACCGACAAACCTGAAAAAGACGGTGGCGGAATGCCTCCTATGGGTGGAATGGGCGGTATGGGAGGAATGGGCGGCATGATGTAATGCTCGCTCTTCCTTTCGGAAAGCTTGAGAAGCCGGGGTTGAAAGACTCCGGCTTTTCTTTTATCTTCCTATAATTTGAATCCGAAAATCCGACTAAATTCGCTTCCTTCCTTAGTTACTGTCCTAGTATATAAGAAATTTAGAATAGAGTATCTACTATATTTCGTTCTAGTCTCGTATTCCCAATCCCATAGAAGCCCGCCTAGACCAGGCAATGCCAATATACCCATCGCATTCAAGCCGTTCGTATTCGGATACTGTCTATAATAGAACAGTCCCGGCCCGACAAGCATCAGATCTTCTTCCTGAGAGATCTTCTGATTGCGATAATACAGAAGACCTAGTCCCAGCATATCGAAACGTCCATCTTTCTCCGAAGAGAAGTAACCTAATACAGGAGGCACCAATGTGGAAGTTCCTGCAGAATCAGAATGATAATAGTATACAGGCAAGAAATTCGCAAGAGTATCATCCGGAGAAGATCTCCATCTAAGCCAAAGCAGATTCGTGTCAGAATAATTCGGCCTACTCTCGTATCCGCCTAGAATTCCTCCCAAGATGGCGACTCTCGTTCTTTGCTCTTCTAACTCAGTGTGGATGAGTCCAAGAAAGAAATTCAGATTTCTTCTCTTCCAAGCCTCTTCATAATTAGTATCGAATATCCCGGCAAAGCCCCAGCGATCCGTTCCCTTCTCCTTATAGCCGTAGGCACCTAGAAGGAACCAAAACTTGCTTTCCTGATCCTGGGAAAATATTCCCAAAGGAAGTAGTCCATAGTTCTCCGAATTCGCGCTCGAGACATTATAATACGGCCCTAGGATCAATCTGGATTCTTTCTTAGAAGCATCCTTCGCATAGTCGAAGAATATTAGAAAATTCAAATGTGTTCTCTTAGAGTCCGCTCTTATTTCACGGTTGAACCAGTACAAAGGAAATAGATAAGACTCGAACTCGTCGTTCTTACCCTTTTGGTCTTCATAAGATTCCGATCTGGTAGAGAACAGGAATAGAGCGGATACTTCCGTTTTACTCGATTTTGCGGATTTCAGATCCTCTGTTTTCTTATAGTTGATCAACTTTAAGAAACTAACCTCTTGGTCTGTAATTCCACTACTGTAGACATTACTTTCGGTGTACAAGAACGGAATCGGCAAGAACCAAAAAGAAGATTCGGATCTTGTATCCTTTGATCCGTATGAATTAAATACACCGAAAGGATTTATGCTATTCGATCCCCAATTTCCGGCAGAACTCTCGGTCCTATCGTAATAAAAAGGAATTCCCCAAACTGTCTTGCTCTTAGTTCCGTTCGAATTTAAGGATTCAGTATTGGAATAAAAAGGGGCGATCCTAAAAGAACTCTCCGTCTTTTCTTTTTCCTTGGATTCGGAAGAAGTAATCAAACCCAGAAAACTAGTCTCCGTAGACGTCGGAGTGCTTTCTCTATAAAATCCAAGCAGAAAGAAGATGCTTTCCGTTTGATTTCTTTCCCAGTACATTCCCGGGATCAGCAAGAAATCAATTTTAGTAGCCTCTGCATCGCTTTGGTTCCCGAATTTATGAGTTTGAAAAAAATACAAAGGAGAGAAGAAGCTAGTAAACGTAGTCCCGTTTGCCTCTTTGCTATTGGAATATTTAGAAAGCAAGGTATAGGTAGTAGTTTCTCTTTTTTCAGAAGAACCTAACTGAGTCCTAGACCCGGATCTCCAATAGAAGGGCAAAAGAGTATCATAACTTTCCTCGTAGACTGCATCTTTAGAATAGACTAGATCCGAACCGGAATGATACAGAGGAAGCAATATCGTATGAAAAGAACGACTCATCGTGTCGCCTTCGGATATTCTCTTTCTATAATATAAAGGAGAAATCGTCCTAGAAACATCCTTGGATTGATCATGAGCAAACAAAGGAAAGATTCGAATTCCCCACGACTCCGGAGAATAATAAAAACGAGTTAAAGGCCACAAGACGGAGTAATCTCTTGTTTCTCCCTTTTTTCCTCTCAAGAAGCCGAACAGAAGATAGGATTCTTGGAAATTCTGAGCCTGATCCTGGCGTCCATAAAAAGGAAAGATCACGAAATAAGATTCATCTCCGATCTTACTCGAAAAGAAGAAGGGAGCCGCATAGACCTTATCTTCTGTTTTCTTGGACCAGGAAAACCAGCTTAAAGGCAAAAGACGGAAATGTCGTCTATCATCCCCTTCTTCATAGCTGAATATTCCGAACAAGGCAGAAATTCCCCAGAAGGATCTCACTTTGTCTCTCGTGAGACGATTGTATTTATTGATCCCTTCTTTTTCAGTTTCTTCCGGAGGGGAAGCCGGTTTAGACTCGGGCTGAGCGATTGCTTCTTGTGGATGTTTCTCCTTCCAAAACTGAAGACTTTGTTTGTCCACAGAAGTCCTGGTAGAAAGGCTGAACAAATTATAAAAAAGTGATAGATCCGTATCTAGATAATAATCTTTTTCGGTCGCCCCTACTCCCAAGGCACCGGACCCGTTAAAGGCTCCCAAAGTCTTAGAAGAAGAGTAAGCAAGAACTAACTGCAATGATTTATCTGCCTCTTCATAGTTCAGATAGAACGGAATCATGATATCTCCCTTGCTTCTAGGAGTATTCCAATTCCAATACAAAGGAAACCAAACGCTGAAGTCTTCTTTTCGAACCTTATCTACATTCGAAAACCATAATAGAGGCCAGATCCAAGTATTATCCTTTTCAGGCGAGCGATTCCAGTAATGAAAGATCCCGAAATGAGTATAATGATCCTCGTCATATCCGAGTCTGAAAAAGAAAGGAATAGCTAACCGATAACTATTCTTTTTATAGAAGTAAAATGGGAATGCGTACGTATATTTAGGATCCCCGTTTTGATCAAAGCCTCTCCCTGCCAATCCCATTACATTCCAAAATGAATCATCTTTGGTTTTTGCAGAAAAGAAGAGAGGATAGATCCGCAGCCTGGACTCTGCATCCGACTCGTAGGTCTCCACAGGACCGACGAGAGAATAATATTCCTTAGGAGTCTCCTTCTTATAATAAAGAGGGGTAATGATCTCGCTGGAATTTTCAGACTGATTGACCTGATAAATCGGAAAAAGGGTATGACTCTTATTCTTTCCGTCATTGGAATAGAACCAAAATGGAAAAACAGTCACATTGCTATACTGACCCGATGCCTTGTCCTTCTTTACATACGTATTGAAGATCCAAGTAGTTTCCTGATCTAAATAAGTAAGCAAAGGTGGAATAAAAGTATACTCGTCTCCTTTCCTATTGCCTTTCACTAGAAAAGGAAGAAAACTGAAATAGTCGTCCGACTTATAGTACAAGAAAGGAAAGAATACAAATCGAGTCTCGGACTTCCAGTTCTTGGAATAATAAGAATTTAGAATATAAAACCTAGCCTGAGTCGCATTGTTCTCTGAATAGAACGGAATGGGTAAGAGTCCGAATTTTTCAGTCCCGAAATTGAAATACATCGGAACCAAATGAAAATACTTTCCTTTTTCATGAAATAGGAAGGGAAATACATACGAACCTGTATAATCCCCTTTCTCGCCCGAACTCCAACCGCTGAATAAAAGAAAACTAGTCTTCGTTCCGAAATCCTTTCCGTATTTTCGATTAAAAAGAATCGGAACATACGTTTGAGAATTCAATGTCTCTCCGTTTCTCACAAAACTGGAACGAAAGAAAGGTAAAATATAAGAAAATCTATCCGAGTCCGAATTCTCTCCGACCGTACTATCCTTCCAAGTACGACCAAACAAAGGAGTCAAAAAGGAGCCTTCTTTTCCCGAATTTACAGAATCATAATATACTAAAGGAAAAAGAGTAAAATGAGAACGATCCGCACCGGAGCCCCAATAAAAAAGAGGAAGCACAGCTCCGAAAGATGAGTCTTTATCTTTTCCCCAATGAAAAATAACGAGATGAGTCCTTTCTTCTTCCGGAGTTTTATTTCGAAAGAACAAGAGAGGAAGCGCGTATCTAAAAACGCTGACCTTATCTCCGTCCTTCTTTACTTCGCTTCCTGCTAAAGGCAGAAAAGAAGGGAATCTCCAAAGCTCGGAGGAATAATTCGGAGCGGTCTCAAACTTATTGTAATGCAATAGAGAAAAGTTCGAGCCAGAGATGCCTTTAGAGGTTTCAATCCGATCCGAATAATACAAAGGAAAGAAATAAGATCTGTAGGAAGAATTCTCCTTTGCCCAAAGATAATTGAAGAGGGGAAAGAAATCCACTTCCTTGAATCTAGGATAATTGGTATAAGAAAATAAGACCAAGGCATCCACCGAGAAATGGGGTCCCCAGCTCTCCACTTTTGCAAATGGAGGAAATCTAAATATATATTTGTCTTCTTTATCGCTTCCTAAGATAGGCTTTCTTTCGGAAGTAAGTTCCGAGAAGTAGTCAGTCGATTGGGAGAATGCCGGCTCCGCAAAGAAAAGAGAAAGCCCAATACAAGAGCAAAGCAATGCTCTCCTAGAAAAATAGGATTTGTAGGATCTCCTACTCATGGATCTCCAAAACCTTCTCTTTGCTTTTCATTCCTTTCACCAATTGCACCTTGGATTGGGCCAAGCCTAACTCTTCTGCAACCGCTTTGATGATTGCATTGTTTGCTTTTCCCTCCGTGGCGGGTTCCCTAACAGCGACGACCCAAATCCCATCCTCGCCCTTCTCTATATATGGCTTCTTGGAATTCGGTTTGACCCGCACACGAATCTTCATATCCGGAAATTCGGACAATGCTATCTTTTACGAAAGATTTTTCCAGTGATTAATCTTATCTCTTCGAGTCCTAAAGAAAGACTAGAGCCGAAGAAAATTCCCATGGCGGGAACAACCGCAATAAAAAGGGAAATGCGAGAAGAATTCGCGTAACTGAGTCCCTTCGAAAGCAGATTGGAAACAAGAGGGGAATGCACCCAAGTTTTATAGAAAAACAAAAAGATCCCCATAAACAATAGAGGAAGCAATAGAAGACTAGCCTTCTTCAGAAAACCTTTCCAAGGAAAATGAACACCATGCTTGGCGAGACTGCGCGAAAGCACAGTCCAGGTGATGATGGTAGAAACGGCAGACGCAAGAGCGATCGCAGAATGCTTCAAAGAAAAGACCAAGGAAAAATTTAAGATCAGATTTAAGGCAAAGGTAAATGCTTGGACCTTCAAAGGAGTTTTCGTGTCTTGGAAGGCATAAAAGGTAGAGATCAAAACCTTGTTCATGCTATAGAAAGGGACCGCAACGGAATAAAAGACCAAAGGAAGTATCGCTGTATTCGTAGCGACATGATCCCATCTTCCTCCAAAATAAATAGAGTCCAAAATAGGACCGGCAAGTATTCCCATTCCCAAGGCAGCAGGCGCAGTTAAGAAGGAAGCAAAACCCAGGACTCCCAGCATCTCATGAGGAACCTCGGCATGCCTATCCTGTTTCAAAGCGGAGAGTAACGCAGGCAAGGTGGTAGTCGCAAGAGCAACACCTATGATACCAGTAGGCAATTGAACCAGTCTTTGAGAATAATCCAAACTGACAACAGCGCCCAAACCAGGGTTATGGTTCTGCACCCAGTTCGCTAGAAAAATATCGACCAAAAGCCCAAGTTGATAAAAGCCACCTCCGATCGCAGCAGGAAGCATAAGCTTGAATATCTTTTGGATTGCCGGATGCTTATAATTCCAGGAAAAGATCGGACCCTCTCCATTCTTAGAAACGTACCAAGCCTGGACCAGTAGTTGTATCACACCACCAGTCACAATCGCAAAGCAAAGCACTTGCACCTTTGTCAAAAGTTCCCATTCTACAAAAGGGAAAACTCCCAGAAAGATCACAAGATAACTTAAATTTAATATAATAGGAGAAAGCGAAGGAACAAAGAAACGGTTCTTCACATTCGAGATAGCCATGTAAATGGAAGAAAGACTCGCAGTAACGATTAAGAAAAATAGAATATAGGTGAGCTCAACTACAAGGCCAGAATATTCAGGACTCCCTCCCACAAGCAAGGGCAAAGCGAAGGGAGAAACAGTGAACACAAGAACTACGAAACAAAGAAGAATAACAAAGAGAAAACTTAAGACGGCACCGCTCATTCTCCTAGCGGCTTCTTCTCCTTCTTTTCCTGCATCGGAATAGAGAGGCATGAACGACTGAGAGAGAGTACCTTCTGCAAGAAGGTTACGGAACATATTCGGCAATCTATACGCTACTGAGAAGGCAGAGGCAACCATTCCAGTCCCGAAGGAGACAGCCATGAAATGATCTCGGAATAGACCCAGGATCCTTGAGATGAGAGTATAAAAGGAAAGAGCGAAACTTCTTTTAGCGGCCTGGGACAAGTAAATCCTTCGTATCCGGTTCGACCGGAAGAAAACTAATCGAGTAGTTTCTCTAAGTATCGAACTCCGCCGGTCCTACTCACGTCAAACTGAATTCCGCAATTCGGACATTGATGACGGCCTAGACTTTTGATACGCAAGCGAGACCTGCAAGACTCGCAGTACAAGATCCTTTCCTGGGCAGCTGCTCTCGCCTGTTCTACTGAATGATCCAAGTTCTTTGCAATGGAAGAAGGAGATGGATTCTCTTTTACAAGCTCTCCTCCTTGGATCGGAACAGTGCTCAATTCTGGAATGAATTCCAAAGGAGCGGATTGGCTTTGCTTTCCGGAAGAATAAAATTGCACAGGACGAGTTTGGCGTAGAGAAGAAATAGAATCATATCCGGGCTCCGGCTTTGTTCTTCTATCTTCTATCTTTAAGGAAGATAACCAAATCTCTGCCTCTTTCTCATGAACAAAGAAATTAGAAGCTTGCTTTAGACCAAAGAGTCCCAAGACCAAGGAACTTTCTTCATTCCAATCACTGAATGCAATGCTTCCTCCGTGTTTCTCGAAAAAGCTTTTGAGTTCTAATAAGGAGGAAATACCATCCTCTTCCAAATATTCTATAGAAGAAGAAACGACTAGGACAAGTCTATCACCTTCTTCCCATCTGGATTTGATGAAACGAACTAAGTCGAATGCCGAATAAGAATCCAAGATCCCTTTCGGAACAACTTTTAAGATCTTTCCCTTTTTTGTGGTGCGAATTTCCAAAGAAGATTATCCTAGATAAATAGCGTCTAAAATTTCCGCTTTCTCTTTGGAAGCTGTAGGAGCTCCCACATGAGTTGCGATTGGCATAGGTTTTTCCAAAACATCTGAGCGGCTTGGAACATATCTCTCTTCGCGTATTGGAGGAGGAGAAGAAGGAGAATGACTACTTGTTTCCTTCCAGCGAATATGCCCCTGAGTCTGTGCAAAATCAACCTTCTCCCATAGAGGAGGATCGGAAGGACTCGCAATATATTCCCCTTCTCTCGTAAAGGATGTTCTAACACTCTTGATGAGTATATGAGCGAATCCTATGATCAAAGAACAGATAAATGCGATGATTGCATTGTTCTGAAGTGTCCACCAGAAGAGCTCGGTTTGGATCCTTACGAAATGAGCAAAATTCCCTCTTTCATATCTCATATGAAGAGAAGCGACTCTCTCGAATTTCTCAGGATGATAAACCGCCATCGACAATAAGACTTCTGGAGTGAGTATCTCAGGAAAATAAGGAGCCACCAAAGTCATCAGCTTATTGTTCTCGAAAGTTTTCTTAGATTCCAGAAGAATAGGAGTGCTGATCTGCCACTTTCTCAAGCGATGCGCAGAAGTATAACTGAGAGAAAGAAATTTGGACTCTGGCTTTCTTTTGCTTCTAGGTTCGGACACATAATCCTCGTTAGACGAAGCGAGCACGACTCCGGAATCGGTGACCATACTGATCTCTGAAATGATAAATCCTTCCTTATCCCCAGAAGTTACTTTTACCAAACGAGAGAATGCGAAATTGAGATCTTCCAACTTCTCCTGGTTTAGTTTTCCTTCACTGGATTTAGAAATGGCACCTATCGTATCCCTTGCTCTTTCATCCGACAGATTCCGGATCTGTTCAAACGAAGCGAGAGAAGATTCCAGATACGACCAGGCCGAGGCTCCGATCGCGATCCCTTCACAAATTATGAGTGCTAAGAGAAAGAATAGAATATGTTTGAAAATCTGCACCTGAGAACCTCTCTTCCTTTGAAAATCGGCCGATTTAGTCGATTCTCTAAAGGAGAAAATCAGACAAGAATGGGGATTAAACGGAGATAGCTTGCAAATTTTTCAGAAATTTGGCCTGAAAGTTTTGGATCCATTTTTTCTTAGTGCCAGGGTCCGAAGGAAGTCCCAATTGAGAGATCGAGATCATAGACCTCCAGTCCTGGCCGCAAGGATGAATGCATTGGAAAGCGGAGAAATCATTCGAAACATTCAGAGCAATCCCGTAACTAGTGAACCAGGATTTGAATAATACGCCCATGGAGAGTATCTTTCGTTTGGGATCCTGAGCCAAATACAAACCTGGAGCATCCGGATTTTTGACCAAATCCAGATCCCAGACTTCTTTTACCGAATCGATAACCGCGTCCAAAATGAAATTTAGAAAATCTGAAATTGCTAATTCCCTTTTTTTTAAGTCCAAATGTATATAGGTTACGATCTGTCCGGGTTCGTGAGCGGTGTAATCTCCTCCTCTCTTTATATAATGGAGAGAGATCCCGCTCTCGGAAAGGAAATCTTGATTTCGGAGTAGGTTTCCGATATTATAATTGATCCCCCCGGTTATCGTAAGAGGGTGTTCCAAAAATAGGATCGATTCCTTCCGCGCAGCTCTTGCTCCCTCTTGGAAGAGGACATATCTGTCGTACGGAACCGGACTCTGTAGGGAAAAAACCTTCACTAGTGTGATTATCTATGGAAAAGCTGCTCGAAGTCATCTCCTTTATACTGCAAAGATCTCCGAGAGGGCGAAACCGTCAGGAATTAGCAAAACTCATTTATCTCTCGGACGGAGTATTCTTCCAAAAATACGCCAAAGTGATTACCGAGCAGAAATACATCCACTTAGAAGATTCCCCCTATCCGATGGAATTGAATCAAGCGTTGCTTCATCTAAAAGAAAACCGTCTAATTGATGTGACCCCGAAATTGACGGATACCGGTATATCCGGTTATCTTTTGACCTGGGTGGGAACGAGCCACGAGGACGAGATCGATCTGAATCGTCAGGAAAAACGTATCCTTCGCAAAGTCCTAGAGAATTTCAAGGGAAGCGTTTACGACGAGAATCGTGTGTATCCAAATCTCTATGAGAATTACGTGATTACTCCTCTTTTCTCCGAGATTAAGTTTAGTAAAGAAACCATTAATACTAAAATCCACTTCTTTAAGAGAAAAACGCTTTTGAATATATCGGGCAAAATATTTAAGGTACTTTTTAGCGAGTAACCAGGATTATTAGAATGCAGATCACTGTTTGCAAAGGCAAGATCCATAGAGCCACCGTTACGGATGCCGACTTAAATTACGAAGGCAGCCTGACCGTAGATATGGACTTAGTAGATGCCGCGGGAATGTTCCCGTATGAAAAAGTATCCGTGGTGAACGTAAACAATGGCGCCAGATTCGAAACCTATCTGATCGAAGGAAAGAGAGGTTCCGGAGAGATCTGCCTGAATGGAGCTGCGGCTCGTTTAGGAATGAAGGGAGACAAGGTAATCATCATCTCCTACGGATCTCTCGAAGAAAAGGATCTGCCCAAGGGTTACAAACCTCAGGTGGTTCTGGTAGACGAGAAGAACCATATCAAAAAAGCCTAATTTCCTTTCCTGGGAATCGGGCTCTTCTTCAAATAATCCCGCTGGACGAAAAATCCCTTCTACTATAAAATCGATGCTCTCCTCGGGAGAGAGACGTAAATCCGCCTTTTTTCGATAAAAAACGAAATGCTTATCTAAGTTTCGGGGTGGATTTGTCGATATTCAATAGGAAGAACCGTACTGGGATTATTACACGCATGAAGTCCGTCGCTAAATACACTTTTATCCTATTATTCTTACTTTTGGGAAGCGCTGCTTCCGGCCAAAACAACGCCGAGAAGGATACAAAGTCCGGTTCTGGCGGAGTAGAATACTATCCTCTCGCGTATTACGACGATAGGCTCCTGGTAAAAGACGTCTCCTTCTTCCGCAGGCATGCGGACAACGGTAAGGGAGAGTTCATGGACGTAATGGTCGAACTCGAGAACAGAGACTTTGACCCTGCTAATTTTGCGATCTATATACTTGCAGTGAACGAAACTCCACTTTCTAAAGTGGATGATCGCAGAGAACTGGTCCCCTTCCCTAAATGGAGACAGTACGATGTGGAAGAAAGCACTAAGGTGATCAACTTCCATAACCTAGTTCCGGTGAAACTGGACAATAAGGCAGTATGGGGAGAAAAAAGATTCGGAGACGTTAAGAAGGATTACGACGACAAGATCGCCAGAGGGGAAAGGATCAAAATGCCGAACCCGAATCTGGACGAACTCGTTCATTTTCTAACAAATAATCCGAAAGATGCTCTTCCTATCGTTCTTTATGGAGAAGAAGGTCCGAACAAGGACAAGGTTCTCATCAGTAACTTCGTTCCTCAGAATGCAGAAGATTTGCAAAAACAAAAGCATGATAGCTTAAGCAAGCACACGTATACCATCTACAACGCTAAGTATAAGACTACGATCTTCTCTCACCATTATACTGAGTATCGCCCAGGATATTTCACCTTCAATAAGGTTGTGGTTCTGATCTTCAATCCTCAAAAGGAAAAGAACAAACTAGTCTATCGTAAAATCATAGACATCAACGGGTTGAAGCTAGTCAACTAAGCCAGGAAACCCAAGGCGAAGGCACAAAAAAAGGACTCCAAAAGAGTCCTTTTTTATTTCTAAGGAGTTTGTCCCGACTGCGGCCTGCGATACTTGTCTATGCTACCGGGAACGAATCTCGTGGTCCAGAGGCCTCGGTCGATGTTTTTCTCGACCCAACCCTTTCCATGATCCCATCTTCCATCCGACAAGAAGTCGAAAAAATAGGAAGAATTCATGTACCGGTAGGAATCCATGATATCTAAGATATCCCGGCTTCCCGGTTCCTCTGGGCCCTCTTCGTAGAAGAAGTTATTATCCATTCGTCTCTACCATGAATCGTTTCATCGAAATGTCCATCTTAATTTACCTAATGAGAAAATAATCTAGATCCAAATCCAGGAGGAAGTTCACGGCTCGTCTCCTGATACTTTAGACTCTGGCTCGGGGGAATTCCCCTCCAAAGGCTTGGGTAAAGAGTAAAGAAAAGGAAGAAATCCCTGGTTTTTATCCGGTTCGGATTCCTTTCGGAGAAACCGAGCCTGTTTTTTCCGAACAGAGCTCTTGATGCGTCTGAACTTCTCCGCCTCATCCAGTAGACCATCCAATCTAGTTTCTAAGAAGAATTTCAGTTCGTCCTGAAGATCCTCCCTTCCCTCTAAATCCTTTTGCGTATTTTTCGGATCCGACTCCATATTTCCCGCTCCCCATATTGATTTTAAATTTCCCCCGGACAAATCGGGTTCGGAAACATAGAATCCGCTCGTATTTTTTTCTTGCGACAGCGGGCTTTTTACCTAAATTTGAGGCAATGCTAAATGCAACGGAACTCACTGAGACTCTAGTCGCCGGTAAAGAAATAGATCTAGAATATAGATTTATTTCTGATGAAGATCATCAGCAGATCTACCTACTCCTCCTACAAATTTTAGGGAACCTTGATCGACTCTTTTTGACAGAAGTCGTCTCGACTATCCTAAAAGAACTCCTGATGAATGCCAATAAGGCGAATGCAAAGAGGATCTTCTTTCTTACAGAAGGACTCAATATCAACGAATCTTCTCACTATAACAAGGGAATGAAACGGTTCTTAGAAGAGATCATTCATAAATGGGATGAACAGGAGAAGGTACTGAAAGGTTCCAATTTGGCAGTGCGACTCCGAGCCAAGATCATGAATCAGAATCTGATCTTTCTAATAGAGAATGATGCTGCTCTTCTTCCCCAAGAATTGGAAAGGATCAAAGCAAGGCTCGAATCGGCGAGTAAGTTCAACGATCTATCGGATGCATTTCTCTCCATGGCGGATAGTCAGGAAAGCGCGGGCCTTGGCCTTGTACTCATTCAACTCCTTCTGAAAAACTCAGGGATCGGTTCCGACAAATTCAAGATTGAAACAGATGGAAAGATCACAAGAGCTACTCTAGTGATACCTAAGCAGATCGTTCCATTGGATGTTGCCACCAAACTCAAGGATAAGATCTTCGCGGAGGTCGAAGGACTTCCTCCTCTTCCAAACACATTGACTAGAATCATTAATCTTTGCAACAATCCGGACTCTGATCTTGGCGTCATTGCGAATGAGATAGAAAAGAATCCCGCTATGAGTGCGGATCTTTTAAAACTATCCAACTCCGCGGGATTCGCCAGTAGGAATAAGGTGAATACCATCGTCCAAGCTGTTAAGGTCGTAGGACTGAAAAACGTTCGAAACCTTCTCTACGTTTCCGGAGTAAGAAAGATCATGGAAGGAAGGTATTCCAAATTGCAGGAAGTTTGGAATCACTCGAATCTCGCAAGCTTCTTCGCAAGACAGGTCTCTCAAAGAGCCGGACTAGGCAAGCTTTCGGATATCGCTGCAGTCGGTGCTCTTCTGCATGATTTGGGAAAATTCATTTTACTTTCCTTGGAACCTACTTTGTTCAAACGCTTAGCGTCTTACCAAAAACATAGGGATCTCTCCAATTCGACTATACTCGAAGAGATCTCAACCGGGATCTCTCATCCTACTTTAGGTGCTATGCTTGCTAGGAAATGGGATTTTCCTCCGGATCTGGTCCACATGATCGAATTCCATCATAGAGCCTTCATGGCGTCTAACACCATTTATGTGGATTTAGTCGATTCAGTATATCTCGCCAATATGATGTGCGACTATCTGGAGAAGAAGATCAGCTATTATGCCGTCGATTCCAGCATTTTGAAAAAATTCCAATTGGACGATAAGGCCAAGTTTGAGGAGACTTGCGAAAAACTGGCCAAGGCTTACGAGATAGCAAATGAAGAAAACTGAACAGACCGCTCCTTTATTAAGCCTGCATGGGATCAAATTCTATAGATCTGGAACTCCGATCTTGGATGGGGTCGACTTGCAGATCAGCTCCGGAGAGCATTGGGTTCTTCTTGGCAGAAATGGAGCAGGAAAGACTACTCTGGTCAATCTGATCTACGGTTCCGTATGGCCAACTGCCGGCAGGATCAATCTATTCGGCGAGACCTTTGGAGAAACTCCTCTCCAAGTACTTCGCTATAAGATCGGTATTCTGGATTCTTCTCAGCAGGAAAGCGCTCTGCAAAAAGGGCTTACAGTCCACGACGTACTACTTACCGGCTTTTTTCATACCATCGGCTTCTATAGAGAATCCGATCCTTGGGAAGAAAAAGAAGCAGAACGAATCTTAGAAGAAAACGGATTCGGAGCCAAAAGAAACCAATTGTTTCGCACTCTTTCTTCTGGAGAAAAGAAGAAGGTACTCTTCCTAAGAGCAATGTGCACTTCTCCAGAATTTGTGATCCTGGATGAGCCCTGCTCCGGTTTGGATCTGACTGCGAGAGAGGACTTCATAGACTTCTTGGATGAATATAAGAAAAACCGCAACTTTACTTCTATCTATATCACTCACAGAATAGACGAGATCCCTCCTTTCTACGAGCATGCTGCTCTTTTGAAATCCGGAAAGATCCTGTTCTCAGGAAATATCCTGGATGCATTCACCTCTGAGAAACTCACTCAGCTTTATGACAGAAAAGTCGTGGTGGAAAATAAGAACGGTACTTGGATGGCGATCAACGAGAGAAGATAATTCTCTTTCTTAACTTCTTAAGAAACATACTCCGCATAATCACATTCGGGGAATCTAGAGCAGATATAATATTCTTTTTTCTTAGAGGATTTTTTTCTGACTCTTTCTCCTTGCTTGCATACCGGACAGATCCCATATCTAGCGACCTTTGGTTTCTGTCTCAACTCCGAATTGATCTTTTTGATATCGGTTTTCTTCAGACTGGAATCTAGAAAAGAATAGAATTCGGAAAGTACTTTCGATCTAGATTCTTCTCCTTGCGCGATTGAATCCAGTTTTCCTTCCATTTCAGAAGTGAATTTTTCTCTGAATAGCTCGGAAAAGGCAGCTTGTAGGAAGGAGTTTACTTTCTCTCCTAAGATTTCCGCGAATAATTTTCCTTTTTCGGAGCGTGCATATTTTCGTTTATAAAGAGTTTCTAATATAGCCGCAAATGTAGATGGTCTTCCGATTCCTTCTTTTTCCAGTTTGGCGATTAGGCTCGCCTCCGTATATCTGGGTGGAGGTTCCGTGGTTTTTTGAACTAAGTCCCAAGAAGAAGGAGAAAGTAGATCTTCCTTTTTCCAGAAAGGAAACTTTTCCGGATTTCCTCCGTACAAGATCTTATATCCTGGATCCAGTGTGAATGTACCTTCTCCCTTCCAAACAAGACCGCCAGCCTCTGCAGTGAATTCCAATCTCTTCCATCTTTCCGATTTCATCTGAGAGGCAATGGATCGTTTCCATATTAGCTCATAGAGTTTTTTTGCATCCTTACTTAATGCTCTTTCTCCCAACCTGTGAAGCGAATCCGGATCCAAGAAAGGATCTACTGGTCGAATTGCCTCATGAGCATCCTGAGCCTTGCCCTTGCTCTTCTTGACCCGGTACGAGCTTGTGGTCTCGGACAACGAATCTTCTCCAAATAAAGAAGCTACCTTCTTTCGTATGGACCCCAATGCCTGAGATGAGATTCGGACAGAGTCTGTTCTCATGTATGTGATGAGTCCTTGGGTCTTTCCTTTTCCGAGATCCACTCCTTCGTACAATTCCTGTGCTAATCTCATCGTCTTTGCGGCAGGAAGCTTCAGGCTACGAAACGCTTCCTGTTGCAAGGATGCAGTGGTGAATGGAGAAGGAGGAAGAGTTTGTCCATCCTTCTCTTTTCTGGTCAGGACCTTGAGACGATCCGTTTTATTTAATATGGATTTCAGAAAATCAGATGCGGCTTCTTCCGAAGTAAATGCATCTAGGTCCGGATAGAATAGGATCTTTTCTTTTTCGCCCGAACCGAAGGGGACAGTGGCCGCGACTAACCAGGAAGTTTCCGGAACAAAGATGCGAATCTCTTCTTCTCTCTCAGAAATCCATTTTAAAGCAACTGACTGCACTCTACCCGCAGAAAGTCCATCGCCGATCGCTCTCCATAGAAAAGGACTTACCTTATAACCGATAAGCCGATCTAGGATCCTTCTTGCCTTTTGAGAATCTACTAAATCAGGATCAATCGGTCCCGGATTGGATACTGCGCTTAAGATCGTTTCTTTGCTGATCTCTTGAAAGCGAATGCGAGAAATATTTTTCTTCTTACCGATCTTCTCTGCGAGTATAGAACCTATAAACTCCCCTTCTCTATCCGGGTCAGTAGCGATCAGTATTTGAGAAGAAGCCTTGGCTTCTTTCAGGATTGCGGAGAGAATTTGCTTCTTTCCTTTGAGAATTACATATTCGGGAGAAAAATCATTCTCTATCTCTATTCCAAGTCTGTCGGAAGGAAGATCGAACACATGCCCGAAGGTCGCGAGAACTTTGAATTCCTTTCCGAGATACGAAGAGATCGTTTTGACTTTCGTGGGAGACTCTACGATCAGAAGGACAGACATGCAAATTAGAATTGGAAATAGATAAAGGATCTCTCTCCAGAAACCGAGCCTGCAATCCAGAAACCTGCCAAAATACTTGCGATCGGCAAGGCATAGAGAGCGATTAATTTCACTCTTTTAGATTTCAGTTTGATCCCACCGAATTCTACCCAATGCAATAAGACAAAAGCAATCAGAATCCAATTCGTTCCCCAAGGAAGCTTTAGTTTTTCACCTGAAATATTTACGAGTCCTTGCAAGAATGCAAACGCATGAACAAGAGAATCTGCTCGAAAGAAAACCCATCCGATACAAACCAAATGAAATACGACTAAAGCGGAGATAAACTTAGGTGTCTTTTTGAAAAAGGACAACTTGGAATTGATCCATCTTTCGATCCCGAGCAATGCCCCGTGCCAGGCTCCCCATATTACGAAAGTATAATTCGCTCCATGCCATAATCCTCCGAGAAGCATGGTAGTGAATAGATTGATATTCGTACGAGTTGCTCCCCCTCGGTTTCCGCCCAAAGGAATATAAAGATAATCTCTCAACCAAGTAGAAAGAGAAATATGCCAGCGTCTCCAGAACTCTCTCATAGATGAGGAGAAATAAGGTCCCAAGAAATTCGGAGGTAACTTATATCCTAATAGAAGGGAACATCCTCTGGCAATATCCGTATAACCGGAGAAATCACAATAGATCTGGATCGCAAATCCGTAAAAAGACCACCAATGAGCTTCCGCAGTAAAGCTTCCTGGAGAAGAATAAACTGTATCGATCCAAGGAGAGATCTGATCGGCGATCAAGACCTTCTTGATAAGTCCGATGACAATCCACCAAGAGCCTATGATCGCGAAAGGCATTCTGGGATTCTTAGGAACATGTATCCTGGTCAGAAAATCCTTAGCCCTTAGAATCGGTCCCGCGATCAATTGAGGAAAGAATAGAATGAAAAGTAGGAAATCTCTAAGGGAAACCTTGTATTGAAAATCTCCTCTATGCACATCCATTTGAAAAGAGATCATTTGGAATGTATAGAAGCTGATCGCTAAAGGCAGAACCCATAGATTCGTTTCCGGTAGGCCTGTAGAATTTATTCCGAGATCCCCTAGGATCTGCTTAAAGAAAGGATAATATTTAAATACGAAAAGGTTGATCAGGTTTAAAAGCAAGATCCAAGCGAGCCTTTTCTTATCACCCTGCCTTTCAAAAAAATAATAGAAGGCGTAATTCAACACTACGATCAAAACAAAATGAAAAAGAAAGAGTAAACTCCAGTATCCATAGAATACGAAGGAAGCCAGGATCAGAAAATCCCTTCTGAAGCGATGATTCAATGCCCAGTAAACGCAATAGACTACGGAAAAGAAGATGAGAAAGGCGAGACTATTAAATAACATAAAATCTGTCTGAATTCCTTCCTATTTGCCCCTGAGCAAGAAAGAGGCCAATTCGGTATAGCAACGCTCGGAAAGATGGTTTGCATCCTGATAATAATTGCATTTCATAGGGAACTGATTTGCATCCAGATACGTTTCTCCGGACCTAAGGATCGTATCTATGATCTTTGTTTGAACTTCTCTTTGACTCGCTTCGTCATTTGCAAAGCCCTGCAAGATCGTATGAAGTTTTGCACTCCAATATAAAGCCGGGATCTTTTTATCCTGCAAGAGTCGAATGATCTTTACTAAAGCTTCGTATTCACTTTGGTCTACTCGGAAAGGCTGGCCCGCCTGTTCCTCTTCAGCAAGTTCTCTTCTCTTTACGAATTGGTTGCTATAGATTTCTCCTAAACTTGCGTCCGGATTATTATGATCTTCGAATTTATGATTTTCTATTTCTTCTCTATGTTTCTTGGAGAAGGAATGCTTTGTTCCTCCCATAGAACCTCTCTCCATTTCTTCCATTACAAGAGCGCCCCAGCCAAGGTCGTCTCCCTTGATATAAGTTACCAAGTTCTTAGGAGAGAATCTGTATTTGTATGCGAGAAAGATCCTAGGATAGGTAATGTCCCAGACATTCTCCCAACCCAACTCTCTCCAATGAGAAAAGCCGTATTCGAGAGGGATCACATTTTGCTTTAAGAATTCTTTAAATTTTCTGCGATCGGAAAAACTATCCCTAGTGACTTCTACAAGAACAAGATCAGGTTTCCATCCTTTCTCAATTGCTTGCAGAAGACGAACATAGATCAAGCTCATGCTCGCCCCTTGCATTCCGATGCTGATTCCTTCCCAATCTTTTAGAGTTTCTCTTCCTTCAGGAGTTAAAAACGGATCCTTGAGAGTGTATCCTAAATTAGGATACCCGCTGAAGTTCATAGTGCGAGAAGTACCTGCAGCTAAGAATATCTTTTTAGATTTAATATATTCTAATTCGGTTAAGTCTTCATTCTGGATCAGAGAAGAAAAGGCCGCATCGTACGGACGGTACGAGGCCAGAGTGGTCCGAACGGAATCAAGAACTAAGATTTTGTCTGCGAGGATATAGGAGAATAAGGCCAGCGCCGGTATAATAAAAATGAAGAATTTTTGCCCTCTTCGGCTTTGGCCCTGGATCTTAGGATTCACGCTCCATCCTGTCTAAGGGTCGAGGACTCCAAGGCAAGCCATTTTTAGATCCTTAACTTGTCAGATCGAAGCGAATGGACTTGCCTCAGGTTTCTACTCTTAATGAGGACCCAATTCTTCGATCAAATATCCATTCGGATAGGTTGGATTCTCTCTCTTGGTCACGTAATATGGAGTCCTTCTAGGAGGCCAAAAATAACGAAGAACAAAGGCCCTAAGTTTCAATACAGAATAAGCGAGTCCCGCTACGAATGGATTCGGATCAGGAAATCCAACTGCATTTCTAAGTTGTTTATCCATCAAAGAGAACACAGCATGATAAACTAAGTATTCCAAACCTGGAATCTTAGGAATCCTGCCGGATGCAATCCTCATCGTTGCCATGGCCACCTGTTCTGTATCCAGAGTGCATTTGAAATTTTCATTTTCGTAGCTTCGATTGAACTTCTCCAATTCTTCGTAGGTCTCCGGAATGTCTTTGATCCCCATCATCTTTCCGATCTTCTTCCAAAGATAGAAATTCGCGAGCCTCTCCTTCTCCGTGCTTTTTCTCCAACCGAATCTTTCATTCCAACGAGAAGGTTCGAAAACAAAAGTCGTAAGAGTATATAGAAAGTCTTCGTTTCGAATATTATATTGCTTATGGATCTGGTTCAATCTACGGATCGCTTGCTTTCCTCGATCGCTTTCGAGTCCGTTCTCGATAAGCTCTGCGAGTATCAGAGCAGTATCATCATATCTCTTTTGCCCAGCATTTTCGAATTGCTTTGTGGTATTTAAGATCTTGGAGATGGAAGGAACTGCAAATGTCCTAAAGAAAGAGATCGCAAGAGAGATCTCTACATCCTGAGGGAAATCATAACTCCCCGCAAGGAATACGATCTTCTGAAAATCCTTCTCAGGATCCAGCTGATTAATTTGTTCCAAAACTTTCAAGCGGTTGAACATTTGTATACTTTTTCCTTTTTCCGAATGATCGGAATGTATTCATTCTCACGCACGAATGATTGGTGGAAGGATCTTTGCAAGTATTTTACTCGAATACTTTTATAGCAAACCAAAAGGAAGCGGGATAAAATTAGAAAAATGGAATAGAGCTTACTATTCTCGGACAGTGTCGGAATGATTTAGCCCTTGGCTTCTCAAAGAATCTATCTTGCTAGCGATTTGGTCCGGGGCAATGATCCGGTTCTTCTCATAATATACCCAATCCACTCTCTCCTCGTATTCTCTGAGAGAAGTCTGGCTCGTATCCAAATCTCCAGAGTCGCTTAGGAACCAGAGATTGAAACTGATCCTCATCGGGTTGTCGGGAACCACATGACCTGTATGTTTTATTTTTAAGATTCCATCCACATAGTATTTCGTATAAGAATCACTTACTTGCAGAACAAGAATATGCCAGCCGTCCAAGCTTTCCGTATCCGGAGTCGAAATATCATCATAAAAGTTTGTATTCGGATTGTACGTTCCCCATGTTGTTAAGAATAAAGTAGAGCTTGATTCTCCCCAACCTCCCTGTCCCAGATATTCGAAATCACATTCGCTGTACATAGGATCTCCTCCGTATACAAGAGGAGTGATCAAGAAAAAGGTTTGGTTTACCTTATCATAAGTGACCCCGCTTGTTGCAGAATCAAAGAATCTAATGCGTGCCGCGTACGTTCCTCTAAAGAATTTTCTAGGTCCAGTGGCAATTTCGGATTGGATCGTATTGGATACGCTTCCTTGTGTAGTCGCGCTCAATCTTAAGTAGGTATCACTTCCTTCTAAACCGAAGGACATTTGAGACTCGCTCCAAGATGCTCCACTTGGCCCAGGTCCTCCGCTATCATTTCGAAAAGTCCAAGAATTTTGCGAATTAGCGCTTGTAGTATCCGAATAAGAAAAATCATCAAAGAAGATCCCGGTTCCAGGATCTTCTCCCAAGAATATGGACAGAAGCTTTGCATCCTCATTCGAATGAGAAGGAACGCATTGTATGAATAGTATAAAAAGAGCAATCTCTGCTCTAAGGAAGCGAGAGGCCATCATCTTATATAAGCATTCGACTCTTGGATTTTCTCAAAGAGAGAGGCCTAAAACAAAAAATCCCGGCGAATTTGCCGGGATTTCTCGCTTAGGAATAACCTAAAGAATGTCTTAGCCGTTAGAAGGAACTGGGAAAAGTCCTTCGATGGATAGATATCTTTCTCCGGTATCATAGTTGAAGGTAAGAACAGTAGAACCTTCAGGGATCTCAGGAAGTTTTTTCGCAACAGCAGCAAGAGCGGCTCCGGAAGAAACTCCTAAGAAGATACCTTCTTCTTTAGCAGCGCGAAGAGCATAGCTGAATGCTTCGTCTTTAGAAACTTGAATAACTCCATCTAATAGATCAGTATGCAAGTTTTTAGGAATGAATCCTGCTCCAATTCCTTGGATTGGGTGCGGTCCTGGCTTTCCTCCAGAGATCACTGGAGAAGCTTCTGGCTCAACAGCGTACACCTTAGTCTTAGGGAATTTTTCCTTTAGGACTTTCGCAACACCTGTGATATGTCCTCCAGTACCTACTCCGGTAATCAAAACATCCACTCCGTTCGGGAAGTCTTTCAAGATCTCCGCAGCAGTAGTCTCTACGTGAACTTTGATGTTTGCTTCGTTCTCGAACTGTTGAGGCATCCAAGCCTTAGGATTTTCAGCAACTAGTTGCTTTGCTCTTTCAATTGCGCCTGGCATTCCTTTCTCACGAGGAGTTAGATCGAATTCCGCGCCGTAAGCAGCCATGATCCTACGTCTTTCCACGCTCATAGACTCAGGCATAACCAGGATAAGTCTGTATCCTTTTACTGCTGCGACTAGGGCCAGACCGATACCGGTGTTTCCGGAAGTTGGCTCGATGATAACAGTGTCTTTCGTGAGTTTTCCGCTCTTCTCAGCGTCTTCGATCATAGAAAGAGCGATACGATCCTTGATGGATCCGCCGGGATTACTGCGCTCTAATTTGGCATATACGGTATACTTAGGTCCAAACAGTCGGTTGATCTTCACATGCGGAGTATTACCGATTGTCTCTAAGATATTATTTGCTTTCATTGGGAATTCCTACCTTTCCAGCTGGGCCTTAGCCTATTCGCTACTATATTAAACATATTTTTCAATATATCAAATGTGATCAATGAAAAAAGATATTTAAGGGTGAGATATTTCTAAGGAGGCCTAAACTTCTTTCAAGACAATTCCGGAGAGAAAGGCTTCTGTTTCTGGTCCCCAGGAAATTCCGAGCCCACGATAAACTGCATAAATCGTAGAAATATGCACATTGGAATCTCCAGGAGTGGCTGCGTAACCTCGAACTTCTCGGCCCAAAACTTCCAAAGCCGAGAGAGGAAAGACAGCATGAGAAAAGATCCTACCGTACAATCCTCTATCCCTGCCCGAAGAAAAGATGGAGTTCGTAGAAACAAGCTCAGTGGTACTTAAAAAAGGATCGTTTTCGATCTTGGAGACCAACCATTCCTTTTTGATCTCCTTCTTCAAACGCAAATGAAATCGGATCAAATGCATGTACGGAGAATTAATCGTTATGGAAGAAGATCCCAGTCGGATCTGAAACCCAAGTTCCTTGTACACCTCGTTCAGAAGACGTCCATGGTGAGTTCCGGTCTCTGATTCGGGCAAAACCAAAAGTGGTCCAGTCACGTGAGGATCATTCTTTGCCATATCGGCATCCCTTCGGATCACGAAAAAGTCAGCCTCTTCTAAAAGAGAAGTAAGTTCCTTGGGGGAATGTTCGTAGAAGGGACGCAAGATCCCTGCAAGAGTATGTGTATTGCAAGTGGACACATGGATGAATCTAGGAAGTTCCTTTTCCAAAATAGAAATGCTATCCGGATACAAGAACTGAGGTCCGAAAGAATGTTCACTTCCTTGGGCGATAAAGATCCTGATTTTTTCATAGATCGGATCGTCATATTCCGATTTTCTTTTATCTGCAATACCGGGAGGAGAAGAATCACAAAGCACCGAACATTGGGCCATTGCATCCTCTTTAGAGATCCATTCCGGAAAGAAGTTACGAACTCCGTTTGCTCCATCGTCTACGATCTTTCCTCCTTTCTCTAAGAGAGATAGGATCTGAGGAATTTCGGCTTTTTGCAACCGATACGGTTCTATAAAAACCTGAAAGCCTCCGAATTTATTCTGGAGCAGCAATAAAAGGGACGCCAAAGGCCATCCGATCACTCCAGTTCCTCTTAAATATACTCCCTGTATTGTCTCTCTCACGAATGAATTAGTCCTGAGTTTATTATATTATTCTGAATTATATTTTCTTAAACAGAACTGATCCTGTAGGAAGGATCTTCTAAGTAGTTGTTCTTGTACATCACGTAATTTGCAGCAGTCCTGTCTATCATCTGTCTTTCTTGCTCTGTGATATCTCTAACAATTTTTCCGGGAGAACCCATGACCATTACACCGGGAGGGATAATCTTTCCCGGGGTTACCATCGCTCCGGCGGCTACGAAAGAATATTCTCCTAATTCTACCCCGTCCATGACGATGGCTCCCATTCCCACGAATGCCTTGTCCTTCAGTTTGCATCCATGCAGAATCGCTCTGTGACCAACAGAAACATGATTTCCGATCTCTACAGGATGAGTGTTTTTGGAAACATGGATAACGGTCATATCCTGGATATTCACACCGTCTCCGATCCGAATATAATTTACATCCCCTCTCACCAGGGTTTGGAACCAAATGGAAGAATCCTTTCCGATAGTAACATCTCCTACCACCAAAGAGCCTGGAGCTAAAAAAACACTCTCATCAATCAAAGGTCTTTTTCCCAGATATTCGAGAACGTTTCCCGCAATATGGACTTCCTGCATAGATTCCCCCGATGTTTCCATCCTACTCTTTCAAGGAAGAGGAACAAGTCTAAATTCCAGAAAATGGAAATCGAACAGAAGGTTTCCTCAAGCGAGTTAGTTAAAGAACTTCTATTTTAGCGTGGGAGCTATTCTTAAAATGAGGAAAGGATTCAAATCCTTAGGTCTTTTTTGATAAAATCTATTTTGACCTTTTCTACGGGAAACTTAGCTTAGTAAAAATGTTCCCGCTAAAAAGAGAATTCGGAGAGAAGGACAAAAAGTTCGATAAAAAGAAGTTTGCTCAGATTCTTTCTATTTCTTTAACAATTGGATTCACATTTGCTTTCATTTTAAGGGTCTGGATTTTCTTTCCTTTTGTTCCTGAAACGGAAGAAATGTCCCCAACCTTCCCCAAAGGAAAAAGAATTTATATCAGCAGATGGGTTCGAGATTCTTCTCTGTTTTTGGGAGATGTAGTGCTCGCAGAACATCCCACTCAAAAAGACAAGGTGGTTCTCGTACGGATCGTGGGAAAATCAGGAGACCAAATCTCTCTGAAAGACAAGGTATTGTTTCGTAATGGTGTCTCCGAGAGAGAAGAAAAACTTCCCTTCCAATTGCAATACAAGGATGCAAGAGACCCACTTCCCAGCACTCATTCCAATCGGGACAACCTATCTACAGTTCTTGTAGAAGATCGAAAGTATTTTCTTCTCTGTGACAACCGAGACGATTGCTTAGACTCTAGAGACTTTGGGCAACTTCCCTTTGAAAAGATCTTAGGCAAGGTTCTGTAATCCGCTCAAAACGGCTCTTGCTCTTTAGTTAGGAGCAAGTTCTTCTTTTATCCTCTGTTATCTTAACCATGAAATTCTGCAAAAAACGGATTTTCAGGATGGTTTTCCCGGAAAAACATGTATTTACGGGCTTTCAGCCCCCATCCTCATACAGAACCTAAGGAAAAAAGGGAAGAACATGACGACAAGAATCGCTATCAACGGATTCGGACGAATCGGCCGCCTGGTATTTCGCTCCGGAATTAAAGATCCAAATATTGAGATCGTAGCAATCAATGACCTCGTAACCCCAGATAATTTGGGCTATCTTTTAAAATACGATTCTACTCACGGACGTTTTAACGGAACCGTAGAACATACTGAAAAAGAACTCATCGTAGACGGTAAGAAAGTACTCTGCGTTTCCGAAAGAGACCCTGAAAAGCTCCCATGGAAAGATCTCAAAGTAGACTTCGTGGTAGAATCTACCGGACTATTCACTGACAGAGTCGGAGCAGAAAAACACCTGAAAGCCGGAGCGAAAAAAGTAGTGATCTCTGCTCCTGCAAAAGACAAAGACATTCCTACCTTCGTGATGGGAGTCAATAACGAGAAGTACGATGCTGCCAAAGATCACGTTGTATCCAACGCTTCTTGCACTACAAACTGTCTTGCTCCAATCACTAAAGTGGTTCTGGACAATTTCGGAATTGAAGAAGGTCTTATGACCACTATTCACGCTACAACTTCCACTCAACCTACTGTTGACGGTCCTTCTAAAAAGGATTGGAGAGGAGGAAGAGGAGCAATGCAAAACATCATTCCTGCTTCTACAGGAGCGGCTAAAGCGGTCGGTCTTTGCATTCCAGAAGTAAATGGAAAACTGACTGGTATGTCTTTCCGAGTTCCTGTTCCTGACGTTTCCGTCGTGGATCTAACAGTAAAAACTACCAAAGAAACCAGCCTCAAAGAAATTTCTGCAAAAATGAAAGAAGCTTCTGAAGGTGCAATGAAAGGCATCCTCGGTTACACAGATGAGATGGTTGTTTCCAACGACTTCTTGAGCTCTACTCTTTCTTCTATCTTCGATGCGGATGCTTGTATCGAGCTGAACTCCAGATTCTTCAAATTGGTTTCCTGGTATGACAACGAAATGGGATACTCTAACAGAGTGTTAGATCTCATTCGTTACATGGCAAAAAAAGGATAATCGATGCAATTACCTAGACTCGAAAACGAGGACCTCCAAGGAAAACGAGTTTTTCTACGAGTCGACTTTAACGTTCCACTAGAGAATGGAAAGGTCACGGACAAGACCAGAATTGAAAAGACTCTTCCTACCATCGAATTACTGATCAAGAAGGGAGCCCGTTTGGTGATCGCAAGCCATTTGGGCCGTCCGAAAGGAAAACCTGATCCTCTGTATTCCATGCAACCGGTATTCGATGTGTTCAAAGAGATGGTCAAGACCCAAGTCTCCTTCTCCAAAGACGTAATCGGTGAAAACGCCGTAAAACTTTCCAAGTCACTAAAAGACGGAGAAATCCTTCTCTTGGAAAATTTACGTTTTCATAAAGAAGAAGAAGAGAATGATCCAGGTTTTTCCAAGAGCCTCGCAGCCCTCGCAGATGTGTATGTAAACGACGCATTTGGAGCGGCTCATAGGGCTCATTCTTCCACCGAAGGGATTGCCCATCTTCTTCCTTCTTTTGCGGGTCTATTGATGTATAAGGAGATCACTGAATTATCGGGTCTTCTTTCTCGCCCTGCGAAACCTTTCGTAGCGATCATCGGAGGCTCCAAGGTTTCTTCTAAGATCAGTGTGATCAAAAACCTTATCGAGAAGGTGGATCATATTTTGATCGGCGGAGGAATGGCCTATACATTCTTAAAATCCAGAGCGATTCCCGTAGGAAATTCCTTGGTTGAGAAAGACTTCGAAGTAGAAGCTTTTCAGCTCATAGAAAAAGCGGGAGTGGCCGGAGTGGATTTCCAACTGCCAGTGGATCATGTCATCGCAGACAAATTCGATGCGAATGCCAAGACCAAGACGGTAGACAAGATGGGAATCTTGGACGGCTGGATGGGAATGGATATCGGTCCTAAGACCATTTCAAATTACGAAAAAGTAATTAAGAATGCGGCTACCATCGTTTGGAACGGTCCTATGGGAGTTTTCGAGTTCGATAAATTCGCACCAGGCACCATGGCAATTGCAAAGGCAGTCGCTAAGTCCAAGGCAAAGACTGTCGTTGGTGGAGGAGATTCCATCGCGGCGATCAACAAAGCCAAGGTAGAAGATAAGATCACACACGTTTCTACTGGAGGAGGAGCCTCCCTGGAATTCTTGGAAGGCAAAAAACTTCCTGGAGTTGTGGCTCTTCTAAAATCCGAAGAAAGATAATCTGAAAATAAGTTGGAAGGAAATTATATGCGCCCTAAGATCATAGCAGGTAACTGGAAAATGAATCTTTCCGAGAAGGAAGCCTTGGCTCTTGCCACTGGCTTAAAAGAGAAATTGCCTTCTCGCCTCGGAGATAAAAAGGCCGTAGTATTTCCTTCCTCCATTCATTTAGCTTCTGTCGCGCGGATCCTGGAGAATTCTCCAGTTTCCGTCGGAGCTCAGAATATATACCCTTCCCCACTGACTGCAATGACCGGCGAAACTGGTCCGGACCAATTGTCCGAACTTGGGATCGGTTTTGCTCTAGTCGGTCACTCAGAAAGAAGACAATTCCTGAAAGAGACTAGCGTATTCTGTAATCAAAAGATCTCTTATCTTGCTAAGAACGGTTTTACCGCAATCTATTGTGTGGGAGAAACCTTAGAAGAAAGAGAAGCAGGCAAGACTTTCGAAGTATTGAGTAAGCAGATCCAAGAAGGATTGGGTTCTATCCCAAGCGATATATTCCCGAGAATCTGGGTTGCCTATGAGCCAGTTTGGGCCATTGGAACCGGAAAGGTAGCAAGCCCTGCCCAAGCGCAAGAGGCGCATGCATTTATCCGAAAAGAGATATCTGGTCTCTTTCAAAACGGAAAATCAATCGCAGATACGACTCCGATTCTGTATGGAGGTTCGGTCAAGGCTGATAACGTGAAGGAACTCCTAGGCCAACCCGATATAGACGGAGGATTGGTAGGTGGAGCAAGCCAGAAGCTGGACAGCTTTCTCGCTCTATTCTAAGTAGTAGATCCTACAAAGTTCGCAGCAATATCCAAGCTCTACTTTTAGAGCGGACTTTTCAGTTTCCGAAACCGCTTGTCAGCCTAGGCCCAAGCCATAATTTGGACGAACGGCGGGATCTTTCCGCTTATACAGAAGTTTTTTTACTTAGGAATCGACCTCATGGGATTTATCACCGGAACCATTCTAGTTCTTTTCGTTTTCGTTAGCCTTTTTCTGATCCTTCTCGTCATGATCCAAACCGGAAAAGGCGGAATGGGAGGAGTCTTGGGCGGAGGTGCAAGCCAATCCGTTTTCGGTTCTTCTACTGCGGACGTTTTGACCAAGGCAACCCGAGTAGCTGGGCTTCTTTTTTTGGCGCTTTCCTTGATTCTTTCTTTCCTTTTTGCTAAGACTAGCGGATACAATACTGCCCCAGCTCCGGAAATTCTTCCGCCTCCGGCAGTAGAAGGAGCACAGGAACCCCAAGGAGGGACAAATGCCCCACCGGCAAATACAGCGCCTGCAGCCGCTCCAGCAACTTCTCCCGCAGGCCAACCTAAGCCTTAATTTTTCTGTTCACAAGCACGTTAAGACAGTCTTTCGGGCTGTCTTAACTCTTCTCATCTTCTTTTCCTTTCCAATCTTCTCCCAAGACAAAGAAGCTGCAAAGACGCAAAGCTCTTCTACCCAAATACTGAACCAAAGGATCTTAAAGGCCTATGAGAGCCTGGGCGTAGCCAGAGAGCTTTTGAAATTCGAAAGAATGGAGGCCCTTCCCATCGGAACTCTTGTAACCTGGGTGGGAACATTTCCGAATCGAAAGGGAGTCAAGATCACTAAGTTTTCCGTGACCCAATCTTCCACTCCGGGGGGAATAGAGAAGGCGGAGGAGAAGTCCATTCTTCTGGAATTCAACGGATCCACTCTGTCTAAGGTGATCTCTGAGATTAAGACCGCCAATTATTCTGCAGAAGATACCATACTCATCCGAATGACCGACAATACTCCTCTCGACAATAACGTGGACGACCTTTTGATCTATGCGGATCGGAATGGAAAGGAGGCAGAATATCCTCTCAACTATCTCCCAGATGAGGGAGTGAATCGGGACAGATCCGAATTTAAGAAGGAATTTTACTTAAAACTAATTGAGGATTTTTTCGTTCATGTTCTCAGGCTCCAAGAAATGCAGGCCCAACATTCCTCCAAAAACCAAAAAAAATTACTGCAAAGTTATAAAGAATCCCTAGAATATTGATTCGGATGTCATCCCTAATGGAAAACCTCCACGAGAGAGCGGAGGAACTCCAGGCCATTCTCGACGGTATTACGGAGCCCCTGGTTTTGATCGACCCGGGCTTCCGGGTCCGACGTGTCAATCGAGCCACTTTGGAGTTCTCTGAGGAACCTGAATTTCCTTCCGTTCTTGGGAGAAAATGCTACGAGGTCTTATACAACCGGACCGCTATCTGTCCATACTGTCCAATGAAGGACCACCATGAAAATGAGGCGGACTTCGACGCGCAGTTCGAAGGAAAGGGAGAGATCGGAAGAGAGATCTTTCACGTAGCAAACGATCAAAAGGAAACTTTATATCTTGATTTCTTTCCGATCCGAAAAGACGGAAGCGTGGTTTCCGTAGTGGAAAAGATCAGCAATATTACTAGGCTTAAGGAAAAAGAAGAAGAGAACCTTCGCATTCGTAACCTTGCTTCCCTCGGGATTTTCATCTCGGGAGTCGCTCACGAATTGAACAATCCACTGACAGGGATGAGCCTTACCCTGCAAAACCTAATGAACAATCTATCCAGTATGGATCCTGAATTCTTCAAGAAACGATTGGAGATGATCAAAGAAGATCTAACCCGAGCGGCCATGATCGTTCTAGACGTGATCAGTTTTGCTAAGCCTGATAAACTAGTCACTACCACTGCAGACATTCATGAAACTATAATGAAAGCAAAAGACTCCGTAACTTGGGTGTATCCGGTTCTTTCAAAGAACACAGAATGGGAGATCCTGAGCGAACCCGGAATGACTTTCCAATTCAATCCAGTTAAAATGGAGAGATTATTCATAAATCTTTTCAAGAATTCTCTGCAGGCATACGATTACGGAGAAGGAAAGATCAGAGTAGAAGTGAGACGCACTCGTAATATGATGCATATCATTGTAGAAGATACTGCGGGCGGGATCCCGGAAGATATGTTGGATAAGATCTTCTCCCCCTTCTTCTCAAAAAACAAATCGGGAGTGGGAACTGGTCTCGGCCTTTCCATCTGTCACTCAATCGTGAGAGAGCATAGCGGAGAATTGACTGTGCGTTCCTTCGATCGCAAGACCAGATTCAAGATCTCTCTGCCTTTAGTCCAACCCAAAGGGGCCTAACTTGTCCAAGCATAGGATCTTAGTCGTAGAAGATATTCACTCCATTCGGGAGGCGGTCAAAGATATATTGGTGCAGCAATACCAAGTCTTTGATGCTGAAAATTACGATGAAGCGGTCAAAATCCTAGACACAGAACATATTGATCTAGTGATCACTGATATTCGAATGCCTGGTAAATCCGGCTTGGACCTGATCAAGACCATTCAGAAGGAACATCCTCAGGTCCAGTATTCCTTGATGACCGCGTATAATATCAACGACTATATCAACTTCGCTTATCAACATGATATCTGGAATATTATTCCTAAGTATTCATTCTTAGATATCAATTTGATCACTGTGATGGTGAAGAAGCTCCTCTTAAAGGATATCTTCGGTGTAGAAAAATACTTCAGCTCTGGCTTTCAACTCACGGAAGAAAGCGGAGAAGGCTTTTCTGTGCCTCCCGAAAACGGAGTTGTCTTTCGCAAGATCAGCTCGGACAAAGAAAGAAATCATTTCTGCAATCGGATCGGAGCCTTTCTAATCGAGAAAGGTGCTCCAAATGCAGTGCATCAGATTTTAGAAGAACTCACTTCGAATGCAATGATACGTGCGCCTAGAGATTCTAAGGGAAATTCTAAATACCAATACGAACTACCATCTAGGGACTTGCTCGTTCCATTGGAACATATACAACTTGCAGATACCGATTATTTTGAAATAGGTTACGGGATCGCGGAGAATTCGTATATCATAGTAGTCAGAGATCATTTCGGTTCTTTGAATAAGAAAGAGATCTTGAAACGATTGGACAGACATATCACTGTCGAAGGTCCTACAGGGCTTCCTTCGGGGCTTGCAGATTCTCACGGGCGAGGTCTTTATATTTGCAGAGAGATCTCCGATCAATTGATCTTTAATATTGAAAAAGACAGAAGGACCGAGATCATCGCGCTGTTAGACAAGCAGACGAATAAGGGATACAAGTCTCTTTCTATCTATGAGGTTTGATTAAAGTTTAGCTTAGATTCTCCATATACTTCATAGAATCTTTTTGCATAGAACAGCATTCGTTCCGAGAAGCCATGTTTGAGCTTCTTTTTGAGTTGGATTGAGAGAACTTTTATCCAGCTACCTTTAGTCTTTTCAGCGGTATTAAGGCCTTTCTCTACTTGATTGAGAAGCTTTCCAAGCTCTCGGTTAGCTTGTAAAATATATGAATTCTTTCCAAGTGCGGTATCCTTTCCCAATTTCTCATAAAGCTTTATTATTTTACTCGAAAGTTGGGCTAGATCCTTCTTGTCCATAATGCACTTCTACAATGTCTCATCGGCGCATTGGGGTGAAATTTTCAGAGCATAAAAAGAAGGTGAATATTTCTAATCTTTAGATATGAAATTCTGAAGTACGTAATAAACCAATTGGAGAATTGGCAATGCAGCCAATGAATAGAATGCGAGTTGAATCAAGCCTTTACGCCTAATAGCCCCTTTGAGCGTGCGAAAGAATAAGGCATTCTCTTCGTTACTAAGAAAATCTCGGTTATCAGTCTTTCCGAGAAGCAATTTATCCGGATCCTTAATAGAGCGGGACCAATTCTCTTCTAAGTAGTAATGTACAATTTGGCTGCAAAGCACACATTCTCGTAGATGACGCTCGTGCAATAGGTCAAGTTTCTTGCCATTTGCGCTCTGTAATACGCCTGACCAATAAGAAACTTCACCAAGATTTTGTCTGCATACCGGTAACGAGGGAGAATTTGCATCTGAAAGAAACCGACTTTCCACCGCGAATTTCTTATAATTAGCTGTGCTATACTTCACTTTTCCTGGAGACACTTTCAATTACCAAGATTGAGTTTAATTATGGGTTGTAACGCTCATCCCACAAAATTGAATCAAAATACTGATCCATCTTAAGCCTCGCTTCATTTGTTAACGTAAAGGTATATTTTCCATTTATTTTGTACATTTCAGTGTAACTTGCGTAAGAATTAAGCGAATCTCGGTCAAAAAAATATAGCATGAATTCCGGTATAATATGACCTTCACCATCCTTAATATAATTTGGAATGATTAGAATGTCCACTTTACCATCTAAAAATTTTTGCCTATTCTGAAACATCTTACAGAATTTGACAAACGACTTCTCACTGCAATTTTTTACATCCTGCGCCCAGGCGGCATAAATATCCTTTTTAGATACATTCCCATTTCGCTTAGCGTAATTTTCACTGATTATTTGCTCAAAATCCCAATCCAAAAAAAGAGCATAAATACCTTTATAATTTTCGCTAACGAAATCTTTCCTCATAGTGTGAACTACTGGAAGAAAGTTTTCCTTAATCTCTTTTTCTATATCAGCAAATTTCAAATTTATAAAATCAGAAAATGAGTCTTTTTTATATAGAAAGACATTATCCTCTATCCTGATAGATTTGGAAAAAATAAGATCGTATCCTTTTTTGGTCGGCCCTTTTGCGTCCAATTTTGCAGTTACCATAATCAATAAACACACCCCTAAAACTAATGAATAACTAACCCGAATCATCCATATCTCCTAAATAAATTCATTCTATTTTTTACCAAGGACTCTTCGATTAAAATAAGTCTGGTGAAGATAATACCTTCCTGTTTCTGGATCGTAGTGATAAAGGAACGGGTTTGTGGTGTCCGGCTTTTTCATCGTATATATCTCAAAGTGACCATGGGGTCCAGTAGAATAACCTGTTGACCCGACTGGACCAATATTCTCGCCCTTTCTAATCTTTCCGTCTTTATATTTTGAATAATCGATTTTATCATAAATATGCTTAGCCGTAAAGAAATACTCTTGTCCATTAATAACCGCAGATGAAGTAACTGAATTACCGTTTGAGTGAATACCTCCTTGTTTTGCTTCTTCCGTAAGCAATTCAAAGGTGAGTTTGTCATTCTCATTGATTTGATTGTGGCGATCTAAGTCTGCCTGAGTAATTTCCTTTAATTTGATTACACTAACCTTAGTAACGGGGTTCGTTTCTGTCGTGATTTTCATGAAGGTATAGGAGCCATTATCGGTGCGCTTACCTTGAACCATTCCGACGTTATGCTGTTTAGTCACAGTGGTATTATCTTTTTGAACGACGTCTATATCTACGTAGAGACTTCTACCGCTAGTAATCGATTTCTCAATGACCTTGAAATCAAGGTCATATGGATTGACAAATACATCACCGGAACGATCCGTTCCTTTATGATCTGCACCGCCGGTTAACAGACGTTTCTTTTGAAATTCAGAGGTAATTGATCCACCGCCTCCTTTTGTGAACGGAATATCATCCACAGAATGCAAATATGCTTTCTCTTCTTTCGTTAATTTAATGGATGCAATTCCAACTTCGTGCGTCAGGTGATTTATCTCGATTCTCGCTGGGATTTCGTCTCCCATGAAATCATCACGTTCTACTTTAACAGACCCAGGATTCTTCTTAGCATATTCCAAGAAATCCTTTAAACTCATCTTATCGACTGTTCTTGCTGCCATTTCGTCTGCAGTAACAACTTTTGTCTTAATAGGTTTCCCAGTCTTACTATCAATCATATAATCAGGGACAAAGCTCTTTACCTTCGTGTCCCCTCCAATCGCGTCCGAATGATCTTCATCAAATGTTCGAGTCTTAATATTTGACAACCCGCTAATCATTTTATCAAAGTCAACCTTGCCGTTATGATCTACAAACTCTGGCGCTTCGCGTTGCTTATCACTTTCACTCTTATTGAAATTGCTTTCCTCTTCCTCTTCTTTATGCTTAGTAGCCTCATAACCAGCTGCTTCTACGTTCTGCTTGGTCCTCTCCTTAGCATCATTCTTTCTATCCTGCTCAGGATCATTCTCTCTTGGTTCTTTAGCAGCTACACTAACGCCATCCTTAACCTTCGGATCTTCTACGTGGCGATTGCGTCCTTCAGGACTTTCAATCGCAGTTTTAGACCCAGCCAAATAAGTCTGCATTTCTTCTTTAGATCTCGCGATCTCCTTAGAAACCGCTGACTCGTTCGCTGAGATCTTCTGACTTCTCTCTTCTATACGTGCCGACGTCTCAGATATTGCTCGCTGTGCACCCGCTACTTCGCCTGAACCCTTAACGTTATACGCTGACTCTAATACAAAGCCCTTCCATCTCTCCTGGGCTATACGATTGCCGCTAAAACCTTCCTGAAAACCTACCTGACCCTGACGGAAACCGGATCTTACAAGCGCATCGTTCGTCAAACCACCGTTTACAAACTTGTCTATCGCTTGCATCTGATCCCTATTGAAACCTTCACCACCATTCGAACCTTTTAATGCAGCACGAATCTCTTTGATTCCTGGGATATGATCTGCCTCCGAACTACGAATCGCACGAAGGAACATATTATTATTATTCTTAGCTAAATCGACCTTCAGTTTAGCCTTATTTTGCTCTTTTTGAAGCTCGTTTCTCTCTGTATCTAAGTGTCTACTCTCAGATTCATAAGCGCTTAGGCGTTTGATTGTCTCCGTTACCTTGCCAACGTATTCCGGATCGTGTTGTAGTGATTCTTTATCGGATAAACCACTTCTTAATTCTTCTACTGCCGATCTAACTGCTCCAACAATTCCACCCACATCTTGCGCATAATTATGCACTACAACTCCATGCTCTCCCACCAGATACGCATGTGTGTCCTCTACTTCTATATTGTATACCTTCGTCGTCTCTACATTGTAGTAGTGCACTCCTGTCACCGGGACCGTGCTGCCATCATGTAGTAGTACGAGATCCCCTATTTGGAGATCCATCACCTTCACCCAGGCTTTCTTCCCTACTACCCAGATCGGGTGGTTCCAGGTCGTATGGATCACTTCTTCTCCGTCTAGTTCTAGATCGAATAGCTGTGGTACTTCATGGACGAACTGCTCTGTGACTTTCTTCTCTACGAAGCTTCCTGTCTTCTCGTCCCACGAGCGTACGATCTCTCCAATCTGGATGGTTTCTATGGATTTGAGGCCGTCTTTCGTCCAGACCGGTGTTCCTGCTGTGAAGCACACCGACACTGTCCACACTCCGTCTTTGATCGACATCAGGCCTGTGTCTTCGAAGCCGAAGCTTCTTTTGATACTTATGGGCGCCTCCTCGCTTGCGCAAGGACCGGGCTACTTCGGGTTCGCTATTCGCTCATCCCTACGCTACTCTTTATTCAAACAAAACCCCTTACTTAAAAAGCTTGGGACTAAAGCCCGCCGTATCCCTGGCGCGATTTGTAAAAGAGAACTTATTTCTTCTCTAACCTCAATCCCTCTTAGTTAGAAAATCGTTGTTAAAGAGCTTAACACTTCACTGCACAATTGTGCAGTTGACCCCATTACTACGAAAGGCCCGAACAAATCCGTAGATTGAACGAGCCTCTTACTAAATTAGGATGTTTTAAGGATATATGTCAAATTGCTTTCGAAGCAATTTCTGGAATATTCATTCCTTCATTACAAAGCTTTTATAAGATCCCTCTGGCTCCAAATTACCAATCTCAGCAATGCAGGCATGGTCCTTTACTTTTTTTCCTTCAATCACAGATACAATTTCAATCGCAACTAATGCAAAATTTTGTCCAAACTTCGATGACTTATCCTTATCTGCATCTCTCAATAGCTCCTTATATCTATCTATTTTAATCTCCTGATAACCAGGCTCAGAACTAAGCTTTATTGATTGACTGCTAAAATAATAAGCCGAGCTTAAAATTGCGGCACCATTCTGCGAGATTCCGATTTTCGTCGGTAGTAAGTAATGAATAATAATCTCTGAGGGGCGCGAATATGCTTCAAATTTCTCCCTTCGATCTTGAACGCCGGGCAAAATGTAAAAATGATCCTTCTTAAGATCAATATAGCCCATTAGAACTTCACCTATACCTTTGCCAGACCCACCCGCACACCACATTGTCCCCGACAACAAATCTTGGGCTTTATAAGCGTTAAAACGACAAGTATCTTCAGCCCATTCATCGTATTTTGGCCCACTCTTTGCAGGAGCGGTCTTATTCACGTTAAACCCGGGACGATCAGGCCAATATGAACTCGCCCAAGTTAATCCAAATGCTGGTTTACCATGACCTGCTGTGTAAAAACTACCTGAAATCTTTGGAGCATCTTGCTTACTAAGGTTTCGTAAGGGAGTGTTGCTCTCCTGAGAAAAACAATCTACTGACTGCTCAACCTGAGAAAAAGCAGGAAACGCAACAACGCCTAAGCTATATATTATAAGCACTTTAAATATATTCATTCCTCTTCCTCGACTGAACTTCCAAGTTCCTGGTTTAGAAAGATACCAAACTTCATAATTGTCCCAAGATCATCTGCCTTGTTCGGAGAATAAAGAACATCCCCTACGTATCTACCGTAGATATCTTTACCTTTGCTCTTCACTATTACACTCCTACCTTTCGGAAGTTTCTTTTCTAACAAATGGAACAAGCTCTCCCCTTCTTTCGTACCAAGCTCTGCTGCCCATACTTTATGTAGTCGGATTCTCTGTCTCGAGGTTAGATTAAAACCAAGGTTCAGTTGTATGATGATAGTATCTCCATCTACAACTCTCTCTACTTCACCGGAATAGATATACAGGCTGGCTTTCTCGGAATCTATCTTGGTAAAGACGGTTTTGCTGTTCTTCTCAGAAGCTTCCACTAAAGTATTCTCTTTAAATTTAGTTTTGTTTCCTAAACTCAAATAGCAATAGAACCCTAAGTCAAGACTCAGTTGTCCAGAGGTTGTTTTCACGATCTTGTAATGATTTAACTTCCCTGTTGGGCGATCCCATCTAGGCGTTCTACCTTGATACAGTTCTCCCGATTCCCTTAGTCGAAGAACTAGTTCTTCTAAAGTCCAATTGTTTTGGATTGTTTCTGTTTCTAATGTTTTGCGGAGTTTAGCATCTTCTATTCCAGAAAGTATTCGGTAATAGCTCCAATTTAGGTCCTGGTTTAGTTTGGATTCTCCATATACTTCGTAGAATCTCTTAGCATAGAAAAGCATTCGTTCTGAGAAGCCACGTTTGAGTTTCTTCTTGAGTTGGATTGAGAGAACTTTTATCCAGCTACCTTTAGTTCTCTCAACTGGATTTAAGCCTTTCTCTACTTGGTTGAGTAGCTTTCCAAGTTCTCGATTAGCTTGTAATATATATGAATTCTTTCCAAGCGCTGTGTCTTTTCCCAGCTTCTCGTAGAGCTTTATAATCTTATTCGAAAGTTGAGTTAGATCCTTCTTGTCCATATCAAAAAGCATTCTTTGCCGGAAACGACCATTAAGGAGAGGCTAAAATAAAAAACTCCTCAGAAAACGGAGGAGTTTTTAACGAAAAAAGGATATTATGCAAGAGTAATTTTCTAACTATTAACGCCCTCGCCGACAAGCCTTTACCTTTTTTTCATCCACCTCATTCACTTTTGCATCAAACGGAGTAAAGTGAAGATATTTTAGTGTATTATTAACACTTAAAATAAGAACGTAAGAATCAGTTCCACATTCTTCTAAGCCTTCTATCTTATCAAACTTGTCCCTATCTGAATCCAAGATGGGCGCATATATCTGCATAAAAGGTAAGACGTCCTTTCCCTTCTTCGCTCCAAAATAATAAAAATAGCCACCAAAAATCCCCTTAGAACGCTTTAGAATTAAGTAGGACAGCTTCTCTCCAGATACCAATGAAGTGTTTGATTCTTTAGAAACATATTCGATTGTATCTTTTATCTGAGAAATTGTAAGTATGAGGTTACCAAGATATAGAGTTGCTCCCAAAAGAACCAATACCAAAGCAATTAAAATGGGGTTTGATTGTTTCATAGAATATTCGATTTCCTAATGCAGAGATTTATTTTAATTTCCGAGCCGAGACTTCGTCATACATTGATGGCCTCTTCTTTCTTGTAGCCGGATCGAACTTCTCACTTGCAATTTGAAACGAGAAAAATCTCTTTAGAAAATACATATTGAGATTATATACTCGACTTTAAAATCAATTTTCTTGCTATTAAACGGATTTTCAAGTGGAGAAGCAAAAGGCAACATCTCTCAAGCCTTTTGAGCAATGTTGCCTTCTTATCTAAACCAGATATTTATTTCTGAAAACTTAACTCGAATAAATGATTTTACTATCGTAAATTTTTGTAGCCGGGAGGTTTACAGTCCGGCCACTTGCGGTCTCTGGAATTTCCAGATTGTGTACAATCAGAAATTTCTCTTTCCATTTCACAATCTTCAATTGTTTCTATTTTCTTCACGTAAAACGATGCTTGTTTTTTCGTACCGTATGGGCGATCTTCTCTCCCAACGTAATCGGCCGTTGAATCAAGTTCATCATCTGGAAAAAAAAATTTAATCAAGACATCTCGTGGCCACGCGTTTACGTAACTCCTTTCATTAAAGAAAAACCCTTTTAATATAGTTTCTCCAAGATAAGCCAAAGCAAACGAATTATTTCCATTTATAGCGTATTGAAGCGTAAGTATCCGATTAGATTCGAGATCTTTCATCTTAATAATTTTTTCAATAGAGTTAACTTCAACACAAGAACTAATATTATTTACTCCTAACTTTTTACTTAGAAATTTCGATTGAGTAAAACTATATATCCCTTTTATTGAAGGATCTGCAGGATTTAGCAATATAGGTGGCGAATTTTTTTCCACACTTACAGGCGCCTTACCATCAACCCCTACATTTTTCTTTTCACCCGACTCACTATCTCTGCAAAATAGAATGCATATTACTACCGACACTAAGAGAAAATATTTCATTTCTTTTTCCTCGCTTCAATTGGGTTAAAATAAATTTTAAATACCTGCGTTGAACTATCGAACGGTATCTTGGCTCCGTAGTCTGCTCTGCCAGATCGACCGCCAGTATGGTTTAAATTAATCCATCCGACAGGAGTCTTTTGCTATTCGCAATAATGATTTGGAGTGGGCATCCCTACCCTCATCACCTATGCATATCAGGAACCTGCCCATAGCCATTTGTATCATTATAAACCTGAATAACTTGACTTATCGAAAAAGGAAATGAATACTATTTTCCTTCTCATCCCTCCAAGATTACAAAGCGTAAGCTTCTTGGAGGGATAATGCCATATTTATTCTTGGAAGAATGACATTTAATATATGACAGTCTTTGAATTAGGGCACTCAAATTATCTTTTCAGATTATTGTAGCCAGGAGGGCGGCAGTCTTTCCAAGGGCGATTCCTTTCATCACTTTCCCAGCAACCAGCAATAGCGCGTTCCATTTCACAGTCGATTACGGTATCTATACTCTTAACATGTAACGGATATGGTTTTTCGAATTTTGAACCCGTTGAGTTACCTTGATCATACCTAATTAAAGGATTTATCTTTTCGCTTGGTGAAAAAAATTTCACATGAATCCCTTTTAGAATGTTACGCTCTAGGATAAAGATTCCTTTAAAGATTTCCTGATTTTCAAAAACGACCTGAAAAGAAGTTTCGTCAATAGGCTTTAAGTTTAAAAAGTAAATTGTGTCCTGATTTTCAAATTTGATTTTCAGTTTACCGCCACTGGGGTCAATCTCTGCACAAATCGCTCCTTTACTTTCACTCCTTAATTTTGGGGCCCAAGTTTCCGAAAAAGAAATATCGTATACACCTTTTATAGAGGGATCTTTGAAATTTAGTATTTGAGGCTCTTTTGATTCAGATTTTTTTGTTTCCGCATTAAGAACACCTACACCGTTCTCTACTTCTTGACTGCTTTTCTCCGAATTACACCCATCTTGGCACGAGAAAGAAAATGATAAAAAAGCGAGACTCAAAACTAAATTCTTAAATAGCTTCAACTTACATAACCTCAATAATAAATTTTATATACTTTCGTCCGAGAATTGAACGGAATAATTTCCTTATATTTTGCCCCACCAGAAGCACCACCAGTATGATTGTAATTAACCCAACCATAGTCCGTTTTCAGCCAGAGGCAGAAGTGATTCGCTCCGGGATTTCCATTCGTATCATCGTAAACCTGTATAGTCTTACCAACTGGAAATTCACGCAATTTATCTTGCAAGCTATCTAATGGTATTGGATTTACAATTCCTCTCAGTTCGCCTGAATTAACATCTAAACGAACCCCTCCAAAGTCATTCGAGCCTTCAGTCTCCATACCCCAAGATTTTGAATATCCGGGAGTATGGCCCAAATCAACTACCGGGGCACCTTGGCTAAAACCTAAGTCTCCACTAATACCCTTATACGTATACCATTCAACAAAGCTAGCTTTGGTAACTTTCCCATCAACTGCTTGGAGGTAATTCGCGTAAGTTCGACAAATTTCGGCTGCCGCACTACTACCTAATTCCGGACTCCATCCAAATCGAATAAATTCTTCAAACTTTTTATAATTCTCCAATCTTTGTGCCCGATCTGGAGCATCATGCGGAATCATAGGTTTTAAATCACCATTACGATACGCTTTTTGTAACAATTCAATTGCTACAGTTAATTGAATGGCCGTTCCACCAACCCTATCTTGGGCACCAGCCTCAACACTATTCAAACGTTCCATGAATTCCTCTCTCGACTCACCAGGAGTTTGAGAAATGTCTGCTAAAGCACGAGTAGCAATTTTAATCCATTCCTCTTTAGGAATTTGGCTTTGTCGAGAAGTGTTCCGATTATTTGCAAGATCTCGGACTATTTCATGGATTTCCTTCATCTTTGCCCTATACCATGGCTCGCCAGCCTTGAAGCCTAAAACCGCCTGCGCCTTCATGCTTACATCGCGCATTAGAAGATCAGTATCTTGTCCAGAACTTCCAAATTCTTTCGGCTCCTTGTTAAACTTAGCAAAATCTCCAGTATATCTACCATCCTTATCTCTGGATTCGTAACCTAACTTAGTATAGGAAATTTTAGTAGATTCGTAAAGCTTATCGACTTCTTTAATTAGTTTCGATTGTTCTTTGAAAGGCTCCGCCAACAAATTATCCCTTTCCCGCGCAGTAAGAACTTTTCCATTTTCATCTGGCCTTTTGCTAGCCTCTGTAATCTCGTTAATCCTCTGCTTTAGATTGAAAAGTTGCCTTTCCATAATTTTCATAGAAGTAATATCATTTTGAGCTAGTCTTCTTTCTCTTAGAGCAGATTCAGAGTTATTTTCACTCCAAAGCTTAGAGATCGTATCCGTCATTATATTGCTAGCTTTTGCCTTCCGTATCCATTCGTTAGCCATTGCTTCTTTCATCTTAGGATAATCAGGACTAATCTCTTCACCTTTAGGCGTAATGAGTGATACTACAGCATCCTTTCCAGGCTCAAGAACAGTCTTTTCGAAATGACCAAAATTCTCCATAGAAAGCCTTTCCTTTACGCCATGAGAATTGGTTCTCTCATACACGATGCTTCCATCTTTCTCCACTGTCTTATAGTAAGAGTGCTCTCCCACTTTTATGACATCATACTTCGGATCCTTACTTCCGTATCGCATAGCTTCGATCGCATTTGATGATAGATCAGATTTTTCAGTCGCTTTTCCTAAATCGAAAGCCGACTTATTGTTATCCGCAATTCGTTCTCGATCTTCCGCACTTACTTTAGTTACACCATCAGGCTTCAAATATGCAGATTTGCCATCTTGCGAAGTAAGCTCTAAGAGACCTTCCCCGCGAATAGCCAGACTTTCTTTGGAACCGTTATCAAGAATGCGTTCAAATACAACCTTACCGCTCTCGTCAAAGGTTTTGTAGTATGCATGATCTCCAATGCGAATCGCGTCTGTATTGTGATTTGCAGGATCATTTAACTCGGATACCGTTTTGCCACTCAATGGCCCTTGTGAATCCTTCGTTAATTTAGAAACTTCTAAAGCGGATTTATTTCCATCCGCAAGGGCCAATCTTCTCTGAGACGATACCTCTGAACCATCTGGAGTTAGGTAGGTAACCTTTTCGCTCTTATTCCAACCAAATAAACCGGACTCCGTTGGTGTAGTAAGTTCGAAGACTCCTTCACCTCTGACGACTAAATGTTCCTTATCTCCGTTTGCCTTGATTCGCTCGTAGACAACCTTACCATTCTCATCTACCGCTTTATAGTAAGCATTTTTACCGATCCGAAGAACACTATTTTTATCACTGTTCGGGTTGTTTAGATCAGCCATATCCTTTTGAGATAAAGGTTCTTCAGCTTTCTTACTGAATTTAGCAATATCAACTGCTTCCTTGTTTCCGTCTGCAATCTCTAAACGACGCTCTGGAGAAACCCGCTCTCCATTTGGTTTCAAGAAGATAGTCTCTTCTGTCTTACCAAAGATTCCAAATGGACCAACATCTCTAAGAGAAGTTTTTTCAATAAGACCTTCACTGCGAACGGCTACCTTCTCTTTAGAGCCATTCTCGAGAGTTCTTTCGAAACTCACCCTTCCTTCTGGATCCACAGATTTATAATATGCCTCGCTACCAAGTCGAATCACCTCATTCTTCTTGGAGTTCGGATTGTTAAGCTCTGCTGTCTCTTTTGCCGCAAACGGTTCCGAGAAATCCTTTGCAAAAGAAGCCACATCAACTGCTGACGGGTTTTTATCGGCTATAGCAAGCCTTTCACTCTCTGAAACCCGTTCTCCATTCGGACGCAGCAGATCTTTGGTTCCGTTCGCATTTGTGCGTTCAATTAAGCCAAGCTTAGTCAAACGGACAGACTCTTTCTCTCCATTTATACCAGTCGACTCGAACCGGACATTATTCCCATCCGCTACCTTAGTATACAGCTTGTTGTCTAATTTTAAAGTGTCGTATTTCTTGTCCGAACCATTAAATGCATCGACCTTATCCGAAGGTATTGTATCCGGCAATTTCTTTGTCTTACTATCAGCCAGTGAGGAAAGTTCGAACCCTTTCGCCTTGGCAGTACGAGCGTTCAAAACTTCCTGAGTATTGGCTCTTTCCCCATTCGGTTTAAAGATCTGAGGTAGACCATCCGGTCCTTTCTTCTCATAATATCCGTCTGAAGTAACTGTTAAACGATCCGACTCGGAAGTGCTTCCGACTTTCTGGAAAACCACCTGCCCATTCTTACCGTCATCGATTAAGGTCTTAACATAAGTATCTTTGTTAAATTTGACTACATCTGTCTTTCTATCTTGAATATTATTCAAAGAACTGACTTCTTGTGCTGGGATTGTATCTAAGATAGTTTTCTCAGATCCTTTTACTCTTGTAGCAGCTTCAAATCCCTTAGACTGCTCGAATTTAATATCTCTTAATTGTTCTGGTGTAACCGGATCCTGGCCATTAGGTCTTAGTAATGTTACCTTACCGTCGTCTCCAACTTTTCTAAGTAAACCGTTTTCTGTGATAGTTACGGTCTCCTTACCACCATTCAGGCCCGTTCTTTCGAATACTACGCCGCTGCCATCATCCTTGAAAGTTCTTTTGTAAGTTAAACCGTCAATTTTAACGTTGTCATACTTTGTATTTTTGGGATCACTTAGCTCTTTAATTGACTTTTCGGATAAAGTTTCCGCTGCCTTCTTAGAATTACCCACAAGCGAAAGCTCTGGGCCTTTCTTACCTGCATCAGCAATCTTCTCTCTTCCTTCAGGTGTAACTTCATCACGACCATTCGGCTTCAGTAATTTCTCAGGAAGTGTTTCTCCTCCCGAGGTCACCACAGTTTTTCGTAATAAGCCGTCTGATGTGATTGAGATACTTTCCTTACGACCATTCACGTTCCGTTCATAGGTCACTTTGTTATCTGCCAAGACGCGATCGTAAGCAAGACCATCAACCTTGATCGAGGTTAGCTTCTTATTAGTCGGATCTGTTAACTCTTTAACTCGTCTTTCAGGCAACGCATCCAGCGGTGCCCCCTTGCCATTCTTTGTATATTCGGCGAGGTCCGTTCCCGATTTCACCATATCATTGAATCTATCAGTGATGAGTGTGACCATTCTAGGAGGAATTACTGCTCCGTTTGCCGCTAAATGATCCACTTCTGGTGTTGGTGTGCTCTTATATAAACCCCAAAGTTTAGGCTCTTGGTGACCTATTGTGGTTCGTTTGATCATTCCTTCTGGAGTTACTTGGAGTACCACTTTATCTCCATTAGTTAGGCGAGTCTCATACGTCACGTGACCCTTGCCATCTACTACCTTATCGTAGGTTCGACCATCCATTGTAAATTTATCAAACTTTGGATCATTATTCGCAGTTGTTAAACCGCTTATATCTTTCGATGGAAGTAATTCAGCAGTTCGATCCACAATATAATTATGCACTACAACTCCATGCTCTCCAACCAGATACGCATGTGTGTCCTCTACTTCTATATTGTATACCTTCGTCGTCTCTATATTATAGTAGTGGACTCCTGTGACCGGGACCGTGCTGCCATCATGTAACAGTACGAGATCCCCTACCTGAAGGTCCATTACCTTCACCCAGGCTTTCTTTCCTACTACCCAGAACGGGTGGTTCCAAGTCGTATGGATCACTTCTTCTCCGTCTAGCTCCAGATCGAATAGCTGTGGTACTTCATGGACGAATTGCTCTGTGACTTTCTTTTCTACGAAGCTTCCCGTCTTCTCATCCCAGGAGTGTACTACTTCGCCGATTTGTACGGATTCAATTGGCCTTAAGCCCTCTTTCGTCCACACCGGTGTTCCTGCTGTGAAGCACACCGACACTGTCCACACTCCGTCCTTGATCGACATCAGTCCTGTGTCTTCGAAACCGAACGTTCTTTTGATACTTATGGGCGCCTCCTTACTTACGCAAGGACCGGGCTACTACGGGTTCGCTATTCGCTCATCCCTACGCTACTCTTTATTCAAACAAAACCCCTTACTTAAAAAGCTCGGGACTAAAGCCCTGCGTATCCCTGGCGCGATTTGTTAAATGAGCATCTGTTTTTTATCTAACCCGGATCTCTCTTAGTTAGTAAATCGTTGTTAAAGAACTTAAACCTTCACTGCACAATTGTGCAGTTGACCCTATTACTACGAAAGGCCCGAACCAATCCGTAGATTGAACGAGCCTCTTACTAAATTATGATGTTTTAAGGATATATGTCAAATTGCTTTCATAATCTTTTTAGGAATATTTATTCCTCTTCCTCAACTGAACTACCAAGTTCCTGGTTTAGAAAGATACCCTTCTCTAATATAGATAATATACCATCTCCTTTATTCGGAGAATAGAGAACATCCCCTACATATCTACCGTAGATATCCTTACCTTTACTCTTCACTATTACACTCCGGCCTTTTGGAAGTTTCTTTTCTAACAAATGGAACAAGCTCTCCCCTTCTTTCGTACCAAGCTCTGCTGCCCATACTTTATGTAGTCGGATTCTCTGTCTCGAGGTTAGATTAAAACCAAGGTTCAGTTGTATGATGATAGTATCTCCATCTACAACTCTCTCTACTTCACCGGAATAGATATACAGGCTGGCTTTCTCGGAATCTATCTTGGTAAAGACGGTTTTGCTGTTCTTCTCAGAAGCTTCCACTAAAGTATTCTCTTTAAATTTAGTTTTGTTTCCTAAACTCAAATAGCAATAGAACCCTAAGTCAAGACTCAGTTGTCCAGAGGTTGTTTTCACGATCTTATAGTGATTTAACTTCCCTGTTGGGCGATCCCATCTAGGCGTTCTGCCTTGATATAATTCCCCCGATTCCCTTAGTCGAAGAACTAGTTCTTCTAAAGTCCAATTGTTTTGGATCGTTTCTGTTTCTAATGTTTTACGGAGTTTAGCATCTTCTATTCCTGAGAGTATCCTGTAATAGCTCCAATTTAGGTCCTGGTTTAGTTTGGATTCCCCATATACTTCGTAGAATCTCTTAGCATAGAACAGCATTCGCTCAGAGAATCCACGTTTGAGTTTCTTCTTGAGTTGGGTTGAGAGAACTTTTATCCAGCTACCTTTCGTTCTCTCAGCGGGATTTAAGCCTTTCTCTACTTGGTTGAGTAGCTTTCCAAGTTCTCGATTTGCTTGTAGTATATATGAATTCTTTCCAAGTGCCGTATCTTTTCCCAATTTCTCGTAGAGCTTTATGATCTTATTCGAAAGTTGAGTTACATCCTTCTTGTCCATAATACACGTCTATCATTGGTCTTATCGGTATATTATAATGAAATTTTAAGAGTGAAACAGAAGGCGAATTTCTATTCTTTAGATATGAAATTCTGAAATACGTAATAAACCAATTGGAGAATTGGCAGTGCAGCAAGCGAATAGAAGGCAAGTTGAATCAAATCCTTACGTTCAATAGCACCTTTTAATATTCGAAAGAAAAATGAATTCTCTTCGTTACTAAGATAATCTCGGTTATCAGTTTTCCCAAGAAGCAGTTTATCCGGATCTTTAATGGAGCGGGACCAATTATCTTCTAAGTAGTAATGGACGATTTGACTGCAAAGTACGCAATCGCGTAGGTGACGCTCATACAATAGGTCGAGTTTCTTGCCTTTTGTGTTTTGTAATACCTCTGTCCAATATTCAATTGTTCCCAAATTCTGTTTGCAAACCGGAGGAGAAAGAGGAGGTTTGCCTTCTTCAGAGACTCCAAGCATATCGACCTGTTTAATCACATTTCTGGAAGGTAAAATCATCACCACGGTTCCCTTCTCGCATTATTTTCGTATCTGACCTAAATCGGAATTCATATATCTTGAGCCTGCGCGTGCTCTTATCATCAAAGAAATATAGTGAGAGCTTGGATTTACCCGACGTTTCCAAATTAAAGTTAGAGAAACTTTTACTCTGTTCGAGATTATAACTTACTATCTCTTTAAGCTCAATCGGCATCTTACAAAGATCCAAGCTAAAAACGCTTCCTGCTGTCTCCGATGAAATAGCTTTTGAACGAGTCCATCGCCCTCTCAATCCGTCGGGAGCAACCGTTTCCTCGTTAACTTTTTCGAATTCAACTTCCTTTTCTTTTTTAAACGGCGAGATAATTCCACAATTTCCGACAGAGCTAGTGCAGGTTAATACTAGCTTTCGATCAGACAGAAAACGAAAAATAAAATCAGCTGTGATGGACCTCATTTCTAAATCCGTAGCATTAACACGAATTGGATTTTTTCCTGAAATACGATTGAAACTATAACCGACCTCTTCTCCAAAATACATTAATCCATTTGAATTGATACAAATAGACATAGCGTAACCAGAATTCGATTTCCAAATCCCCCTGAGTTTTAGATTATTCAGACAAGGATCTAATTTACTATCCTCTAACGACTTTTTAATTCGACTTTTTCCGTCTTCACCAAAGCTTAAACAACTCCAAAGCATCCATCCTGACGGCAGGTTAGGATCTTTTAACTGAACCCAAGGTTTACCGTCAAACCATTTCGATTTATGCTTCCACGGAGCGTCTATTAGGCCTTTATCTTCCGAATCTACAAAAACCTTTTCGCCAAAGTTAACGACTTTCAAAGGTTCCTGTATAAGTTTTCGTTCCGCATAAATACCACATGAATCCGAAGATACGTAAGAATCGATCAATCCTGTTTTCTGATTCTCGGCTAATAAAGGAATAATGCTATATACAAATAGTCCTAACCCAAAAACCGCTTGATTTGCAATAACCCAGTGTAACTTTATCATTTTCTTTTCCAATTTTTGTCGCTAAATATATCTTTTTGCAATTTTTCCAATTCTTCGATCTGCTTTTGCTGGATTTTTTCTGATTCTTTTTGCTGTTCCTGCTTTAACTTTTCTCTTTCTACAATAGCTTTCTGTTCACTTAGCCTTATTCGGGCATCCTTTAACCTTTCTTTATTTTCTGATTCATAGTTTTCACCCAATCGCTTGTCACGAGTAGTATCTATTACGACTAAATCCTTAGCATTAAAGTATCGCTTTTGAACCTCTTGTGTGGTTAACCATCTCTTTGCAACTTTGTCATAAACAGCCAAGTGTAAATGAGGGTTTTCACTGTGTCCATTAGTACCCATTCGACCTGTGTAGTCGCCTGGATTTAATACATCCCCACGCATCAAGCCAACTGCTATGCCCGAAGTATGATGATAATAAATTTCTAGGTTACCGTCTTCGCTAGTAAATTTCAAACGATTCGCATCAATTCCTTCGAACGTCATCGTTTCTACTGCGACTAAATCTCGATTCTGGGCGGTTTTTCCACCAGATAAGTCTGTACCAGTATGTTCATTTTCGTGCAACAGTACAGAGCGACCACCGTCTTCTCCCTTTAAATAAGAGATAAATCTTTCAATATGGTCTGCCGGATAAGTATCGGTTCCAGCTCCGCCATGTTGAACATCATTTACGTAAATGGTCTCCCCTTTGAATGGGGCAGAAGTTCCTGTTTCAGAAATTAATAATTTCTCGTTAGGCTCTTGAGGCTTAGTCAATTCAAAACGTTTGTCCGGATCACTACCGTTCGGATCCTTCTCTTGATAAATCATAGTTTCAGTTTTTCCATCACGCTCTGCAATGATCTTAACAAAGTTACCGCCTGATGAATCTATAGTCGTATACTTCACTTTTCCTTTGGGGGTATTTACCTCTGTAACCTTACCATCCGTTCTCTTTTCGATCAATGCCTTATCAACATCATAGCGATTCTTCTTTAGGAGGGCCGCATCTACTTTATTACCTTTACCATCATAAGCATCAACGTCACCGTTAGAATGCTTGATCTCTATTAAACCGTTATCTTTGAAGGCTATCTTCGTACCGTTGCCATTCTCAAGCATGCCTTTACTATTTCTCTGGAACGAAGTGTCTTTATATTTCACTTCATTCGCTTTATTTAAGACACTAATTTCAGTCGGATGTAAGATTTGCTTAGCATCGGGCGATTTTTCACGGAGTTCCACTAAGCCACCTTTGTTATTTTTATCCGCATATTTGACCGAAAGTTGTCCAACCGGCTTCCCATCACCGTGATCATTGGTTTTGGAAGATTTATTCTGCAGTGAAGGGAATAAACTGCCATTCGTTATCTCTGCTGTATCTCCAACTCTTTCCTCTTCCTCTTCTTTATGCTTAGTAGCCTCATAACCAGCTGCTTCTACGTTCTGCTTGGTCCTCTCCTTAGCATCATTCTTTCTATCCTGCTCAGGATCATTCTCTCTTGGTTCTTTAGCAGCTACACTAACGCCATCCTTAACCTTCGGATCTTCTACGTGGCGATTGCGTCCTTCAGGACTTTCAATCGCAGTTTTAGACCCAGCCAAATAAGTCTGCATTTCTTCTTTAGATCTCGCGATCTCCTTAGAAACCGCTGACTCGTTCGCTGAGATCTTCTGACTTCTCTCTTCTATACGTGCCGACGTCTCAGATATTGCTCGCTGTGCACCCGCTACTTCGCCTGAACCCTTAACGTTATACGCTGACTCTAATACAAAGCCCTTCCATCTCTCCTGGGCTATACGATTTCCGCTAAAACCTTCCTGAAAACCTACCTGACCCTGACGGAAACCTGATCTTACAAGCGCATCGTTCGTCAAACCACCGTTTACAAACTTGTCTATCGCTTGCATCTGCTCCTTATTGAAGCCTTCACCACCATTCGAACCTTTTAATGCATTGCGGATCTCTTTGATTCCCGGAATATGATCTGCCTCCGAACTGCGAATCGCACGAAGGAAAATATTATTATTATTCTTAGCTAAATCTACCTTCAGCTTAGCCTTATTTTGCTCTTTTTGAAGATCGTTTCTCTCTGCATCTAAGTGTCTACTCTCAGATTCATAAGCGCTTAGGCGTTTGATTGTCTCCGTTACCTTGCCAACGTATTCCGGATCGTGCTGTAGTGATTCTTTATCGGATAAACCGCTTTTTAATTCTTCTACTGCCGATCTAACTGCTCCAACAATTCCACCCACATCTTGCGCATAATTATGCACTACAACTCCATGCTCTCCAACCAGATACGCATGTGTGTCCTCTACTTCTATATTGTATACCTTCGTCGTCTCTATATTATAGTAGTGGACTCCTGTGACCGGGACCGTGCTGCCATCATGTAACAGTACGAGATCCCCTACCTGAAGGTCCATTACCTTCACCCAGGCTTTCTTTCCTACTACCCAGAACGGGTGGTTCCAAGTCGTATGGATCACTTCTTCTCCGTCTAGCTCCAGATCGAATAGCTGTGGTACTTCATGGACGAATTGCTCTGTGACCTTTTTCTCTACGAAGCTTCCCGTCTTCTCATCCCAGGAGTGCACGACTTCGCCGATTTGGATAGTTTCGATTGGCTTCAGTCCGTCTCTCGTCCACACTGGTGTTCCTGCTGTGAAGCACACCGACACCGTCCACACTCCGTCCTTGATCGACATCAATCCTGTGTCTTCGAAGCCGAAACTTCTTTTGATACTTATGGGCGCCTCCTCGCTTGCGCAAGGACCGGGCTACTACGGGTTCGCTATTCGCTCATCCCTACGCTACTCTTTATTTAAAGCAAAGCATGCTTTCTTGCCAAGCTTGGGACTAAAGCCCTGCGTATCCCTGGCGCGATTTGTAAAACAGAACTTATTTCTTCTCTAACCTCAATCCCTCTTAGTTAGTAAATCGTTGTTAAAGAGCTTAAACCTTCACTGCACAATTGTGCAGTTGACCCCATTACTACGAAAGGCCCGAACAAATCCGTAGATTGAACGAGCCTCTTACTAAATTCTGATGTTTTAATGATATACGTCAAATAGCTTTCATAATCTTTTTAGGAATATTCATTCCTCTTCCTCAACTGAACTACCAAGTTCCTGGTTTAGAAAAATACCAAACTTCATAATAGTCCCAAGATCATCTGCCTTGTTCGGAGAATAGAGGATATCACCTACATATCTACCGTAGATATCCTTACCTTTGCTCTTCACTATTACACTCCTTCCTTTCGGAAGTTTCTTTTCTAATAAATGGAATAAGCTCTCCCCGTCCTTGGTACCAAGCTCTGCTGCCCAGACCTTGTGCAGTCGGATTCTCTGTCTCGAGGTTAGATCAAAACCAAGGTTCAGTTGTATGATGATCGTATCTCCATCTACAACTCTCTCTACTTCGCCGGAATAGATATACAGGCTGGCTTTCTCGGAATCTATCTTGGTAAAGACGGTTTTGCTGTTCTTCTCAGAAGCTTCCACTAAAGTATTCTCTTTAAATTTAGTTTTGTTTCCTAAGCTCAAATAGCAATAAAACCCTAAGTCAAGACTCAGCTTTCCCGATGTAGTCTTTACGATTTTATAATGATTTAGCTTTCCTGTTGGGCGATCCCATCTAGGCGTTCTGCCTTGATATAGTTCTCCCGATTCCCTTAATCGAAGAACTAGTTCTTCTAAAGTCCAATTGTTTTGGATTGTTTCTGTTTCTAATGTTTTGCGGAGTTTAGCATCTTCTATTCCAGAAAGTATTCGGTAATAGCTCCAATTTAGGTCCTGGTTTAGTTTGGATTCTCCATATACTTCATAGAATCTCTTAGCATAGAACAGCATTCGTTCTGAGAATCCACGTTTGAGTTTCTTCTTGAGTTGGGTTGAGAGAACTTTTATCCAGCTACCTTTAGTTCTCTCAGCGGAATTTAAGCCTTTCTCTACTTGGTTGAGTAGCTTTCCGAGTTCTCGATTTGCTTGTAGTATATATGAATTCTTTCCAAGCGCGGTATCTTTTCCCAATTTCTCGTAGAGCTTTATAATCTTATTCGAAAGTTGAGTTACTTCCTTCTTGTCCATAATACACTTCTATCTGCAGTTAGCAGCTTCAGAAGCATTTCTTCAACTTTGCTTTTACGAAAGAATCTTTTCTCGCTGTAAGTCTTTTGCAAAAAGACCCGCTCTATTTTAGCGGGTCTTTTACCTTTTAATGGTCAGCTAAAGCAATTCACCGTCTTAGCCAAATTAATTCAAAAAGCTAACTTTCAGGGTGGTGCTAGATCTGGGCTAACTTGTTTGAATTCTTCATCGATTCGCTTATCAATCTCTTGCTGCTCAAGTATGCCTTTCTCACATTCATCGAGGGTCTCTACTTTTGTCTCGGAAGATGAACTTGCTATAAAAATTTCCTCAGTCCCCTCTTTGACTTCATCTAATAAAGAGAGTGGATAGAAGAAAAATTGAAAATTTTCGAAAAACCCCTTTGAATGCTTATAGATAACGAAAAAACCTCGATTTTCTGAATTAATTGCTACAAAGCGATTCTTCCCTAAATAGAAAAACTTCAGAGTAACATACTTTTTAGTTTTTGTAGGATGGACTGTTACAGTTGTATTTTGGAAATCAAATCGCCCGCAGTGCGCATTTGATGTCTCAATATCCAATATTGGGATTGGATTACGATTCCCGAAAGAAAAATTCTTCGGCACGTGGTCCACATCAAAATCAAACAACTTCGCATCCAAAGATCCAGACCAGTCGGGTGGAAGTGCATATATATCCTTGACCTCCTTCTTCTTGCAAGAAGCCAAGAGAGAAAGAAGTAACGCAAAAATTACAACGCTATTTTTTCTTGTCATAAAATAATCCAAACACTTTCAATTTATTCCATAGGACGGGCGAGTTAATAGGTCCACCAAAATACAATTCACCACTACTTGACCCACTTCCGGCCTTCGCATTATTATTAATATATATCCACTGTCCGTCTGTATCTTTTACAATAAAGCAATAGTGGTTCGCTCCTGCAGTTTCGTTTGTATCGGTATGAATTTGTACAACAGATCCAACTGGAAGATCTTTGATATATTCTTGCACTTTTATAGGTGGCATTGCTGCTGTAATCCCGACAGGTTTACCTGCGTCATCAAATGTGAATCTCTCAAAATCATTCCCTTTTGTTCCTGCTACAGTAACGTGCTCTGAATAACCGTTCGTGAAACCCTCATCAAAAACAGGTGCCTTATTCACCTTTCCTATCGACACACCACCAACTCGTATCTTATGGGTCATGAATTCTGCCAATGAAACATGCATCGGAATTCGCCCACTTACTAAACCTTGAACGTAATTGTGGAATACCCGACACAATGCAGCTGCTGTCGCGTTCCCCATTTCAGTCGGACCCTTACCCGAATACAACCATTCTTTTACTGCGTTAAAAATAGCTAATCTAGCTGGATCATTCTCGATACTCGGATCCGGTTTGAATTTACTAGGGTCGCCTCCCGTCTGAGTCGCGATCATATCAAAAACTGATCCCAACTGAGTTGACAATGGTCCAAATTGTCGCTGATTTGCGTTGTCGCCTTTTACCATCTCAGTAACCAGCGCTAGTACATGCTTTGGATTGGTATGGTCAAACGGCTCAGTAAAACCTAAGCCAGCAAATATTTCAGCAGGTGTCTTATGCGCACGTTCGGCTAAGCGGGAAATCTCGCCGCTTTCCAACGGTTTCACTTTCGACTTATTCCGATTCGCATTATTAGCCGCCACCGCTTCCGAATAATCGGTCGCCACTTCTCCACCAAGTTGTTTTACCAACTCCTTACTAGGGGCGTAATTCTTCTTCGTATCACCGGTCTTAAGATTATTACCTGCATCAACCTTACTTAATTCTTCAACGTGAACAGTATTATTTAGTTTCTCAAATATTCCTGTAAACTTACCTGTAGACTTATCATAAGAATTCGCGACTGCTTTCGCTTTTAGTCTATTCAGATCAATCCGTACAAGTTCGTCTATACGCTTCAGACCACCGCTTGCTAACTCATTTTTAAATTTAGATATCGCTTTCTCGTGTTCTAATTCAAAGCCTTTGACAATCTCTTTATTTTGTTTCCTTAGCTGTGCAATTTTTTCATCAATTTCATGTTTACCAAAATTGGTTGCTGCAACCAAAAGACTATCTTTCGATGCTTCCAATTTTTTGATTTCAGCTTCATTATTTTTAAATCTCTCGTCCGTTTGAGCAGACGCTATTGCCCTTTCATGAATCTCTGCGCCATAGGCTAATTTCGAAGGAACCGCTTCACGAAGCTTTATAAACCTTTTCTCCATCTTATCTTTTGATGAATTAAGTTTGCCTTCTTCCTTGGCTATTTGCTCATTAAGTTTTTCGACTAAAGGTAGAATCTCTTTAAGAGAATCTAAACCTGCCTTCTTGATTGCGTCCTTCCTATCTGCTAATAAGGATTCCAATTTTTCTTTAGATGTCCCATACTCGCCTTTAGCTTCTTGATATGCCTTATCCGTTTTTGCATTTGTTTCGGCAATCTTAGTCCGTGTTTCCTCTAAAGAAGCGATTTTCTCACGGAACGATACGAAATATTCAAGGTATCTACGATCAACGGCAGATAAAGTATCCTTTATTCCTTCGTAAACATTCTTATTTTCTTGGCTTAATTTCCTACCTGTATCCGATTCATATGACAGGTCTTGCTGTTTATGGACTGACTCATTGACAATTAGGTTTTTGCTAGATAAATATTCCGTGAACGATTTGTTAGAATAAAGATCTTCTTTTACAATACTAACCGCTTCTTCTCTAGCTATATTGATATCCGCTAGTAGTTTCTTACCAGTCTCTTCCATCTCATTGTTCTTTTTCGTGATCAAAGGACTTGTTTCTAACTGGGTTTTCTTCGCGTTACTTACTTGATCTGAACTGAATACATGCCGAGCCGCTTCCAAGGCTAACCCCTGGTTACCAGCAGATTCCATATTCTTACGAGTTCCAACTGACGACGAATAATTTGAATCTGCACCAAAGCCTATTTTCGGTCCTTGATCAAAGCCAGCTTGGACTAACGCATTATTAGAAAGATCTCCTTTAGACCAAGTGTCGATCGCTTTTAATTGGTCTCTAGTAAAACCTTCCGGACCATTTACTCCTTTGAGCTTCTCGCGAATTCCTTTGATTCCAGGTAAATCATCGCTCTTCGAGCTTCGAATTATATCCAAGAAAAACTTATTATTTGTTTTAGCAGAATCGATCGTCCTTTCCGCTGATCTATTCTTAGCCACTAAAACATTTTTCTCAGCCTCGAGAGTATCTCCCGTTTTTCTAAAATAAATCAGCTTATTTTCTAACTCATTTAGTTTATCTGCTAATGGGCTACTTTCTACCATTGCATCGGAATTAAAGTATTTTCTGTTAATACTGCGTAACTCATCCAATTCAGCTCGAGCGGCAGAAGCGACTTTCTCAATGCCATCGCTGTAATTATGCACAACAACTCCATGTTCTCCCACTAGATACGCATGTGTGTCCTCTACCTCTATATTGTATACCTTCGTCGTCTCTACATTATAGTAGTGCACTCCTGTCACCGGGACCGTGCTGCCATCATGTAATAGTACGAGATCCCCAACCTGAAGGTCCATTACCTTCACCCAAGCTTTCTTCCCTACTACCCAGATCGGGTGGTTCCAAGTCGTATGGATCACTTCTTCTCCGTCTAGTTCTAGATCGAATAGCTGTGGTACTTCATGGACGAATTGCTCTGTGACCTTTTTCTCTACGAAGCTTCCCGTCTTCTCATCCCAGGAGTGTACGACTTCGCCGATTTGGATTGTTTCTATGGATTTGAGGCCGTCTTTCGTCCACACCGGTGTTCCTGCTGTGAAGCACACCGACACTGTCCACACTCCGTCTTTGATCGACATCAGCCCTGTGTCTTCGAAACCGAACGTTCTTTTGAGATCTCCTACTAGACGCGCTAAGAATTTATCTGTTGGCGTCTCTGGCGAATTCTCTACAAACTTGAACTCTTCTGCTCCTAATGCAGCCGCTTGTCTCTGTAAGGCTTCTTTGAATTTGTTTGCATTCTGTCCGGATAAAATTGCCTCTTTATTTCTCTCATAGTGATTCAGGATGTTCTGCGGACCTCCGTTCTCCAGCATCTCCTTACGCTGTTCTTCTGTGATCACCTTCGCATCCACCATCGCCTTACCGACTGCTTCCGCGCTCCTTTCACCAGACGCCTTATAATTCCCATTCGCATGTTTCTGTATCATGCTTAGGTTGAGTTCATTTTGAAAATTGGCGTTCCCTTGTAGTTTTCCGAATCTATGCGTACTTGTACTATATCCTATCGATGCGACTGTCGCACCATCATACTGTCCGCTTAAGCTTAAGCTCTTATCCGCACTAGAATAACTGAGAGTCGCTCCACTTCCTCGCAAGTTCGGAGGCATTTTCTCGTCACCATAATTACCATATACACCAGCATCATAACTGCCGTCCTTATTAAGCGTTAGGTTTAACCCCGCATGGTACAAATCTCCCTTCCCAGTCCCAATAATGTCTGCTCCCAATGTCCCACTGTAGTCTCCGCTATGGGTATTATAGGTAGTTCCAATGTAACCACCGTCAAAGTTTACATTTGCATTTACATTCAGCCCTGGATGGTTTGGGTCGTAAGAAAATCCTATATTCCCAGGCACTACGGATTCTCCCGGGGTGGCAAAGCTAATCCCTCCTCCCCAACCTCCTGCCTGTCCTTCGGTTCCTAAGAGTACATCCTGTCTCTCATGACGAGAATAAGTAACATTACCTGTCAGAACAGAGCCCATTTCCTCTCTAGCTGCTCGAGAAGCTACTTGTAAGAATGTCTCTCCCTCTTTGGCCTCCATTGCAGTTCCACCCAGCGTAGCTGTACTAATAATTCCATTCAGAAAGCCCGCGACTGCTCCATTCGCCCCGTCCAACTCTCCGCCTATAATAGTATTGCCGATCGTAAGGACCGTTCCTGCAATCGCTTGTCCATTAGTGATAGTGATCGGCCCGGCCTTAAAGAATACTTGTTTCGCCCAACTCGCGTTGGCTGAATTTGCATTATTAGCGTTATTCGCCATATTTGCATCGTTCGCAGTATTCGCCTCATTCGCTGCATTTACTTCATTTGCAGTATTCACGTCATTTACTGCGTTCGCCTCGTTCGCAGTGGTCGCGGCATTACCGGCCTCCATAGCCTGACCCGCTCCTTCTACTGCCTCGACGGCTTCTACCGCCTCAACAGCCTCAACTGCTTCCGTTGCATTTGCCGCAGTCGCAGCAGCATCTGCAGCTAATTCCGCAGCCACAACTCCACTGCCCGTTCCCGCTGTACAGATAGCGAACGCAATACCGGCCGCAAGCTGGATTACTTCTTGGAGTTCTTCCATTCTCTGACGACGGGCTTGGATCTTAGCTTCTTTATTATTATAATAATTTTGTAATAGAGATGCAAGTAAACCCTGTTCTCCCGGACTTCCGTTTGGATCCAATGCCTCTGCCATCGCATTGAATACCACGTTCCTTTCAAAGGAAAGCAGCTGTTGCTTAAATTCTGCGTGAGTAATCTTACCGTGAGTAACCTCTGTAGCTAAAAGTCCCGCCCAAAAAGAGGTCGCCTCAGGAGAAAGATGATAATGAGCGCTAATCACAGTTGCACACGCGGACTGGACTAGCCCTGTAATCTGATTGGCAACCCAATGACCTGTAGATGTAGTCCCAAGCAAAACTGCTTCGATATAGCTCGCGATCATTCCTGCCACTTGCGCCTGGTGACCGGCACTCGCCGACGCCTTCGCCTCATAAAAGGCATTTGTAGCATCATAACCGGCTAAACTAGAAAGCACTGCGTTCGAAACATCCGAATTCGCAAAGAAATTCGTCAAATGCTTAAAGCTAGATCCAATTACAGAGGAAATGCGATCTGATTCTGCCTCGCTTGTATCGAAAAGATTACCTACACCTCCTCCGGAACCGAAAGAGAAAACAGGAGGAGGTGCAATAGAGATATGCTGTGCCACTTGGGTAAAATGATAATTACTCGCATTATCCCCTTGGCCAACCGCTTCCCCAGTGTATGTCATTTCATCCAATTCGATGGTGCCATCATCGTCTACAGATACATTACTATATTTTAATGTAGTATACCGGTTGCATCCGTTCATATCGGAACCGCAATGGGCAGTGATGAACGTGTCTACAGTCTCATGTTGGCAAGAATCCGTCTGCGCCGGATCGCAAACAAAGTTTCCATCCTTATCTATGATATATGATTTTCCATCACTTGGGTCCAACCAGCTAGACACTCGATTATCCTGCAATAGCTGCGATTCTCCGTTTTGAGTAAACGTTCTCTGCTGCGCAAGACTACTCGCCATCTGCTCCATATAGCTCATACGGTTGTTTAAAAGAGCATTATTAGTGGAGGAAAGCAGAGTCATGTTCGAGATTCCGGAAACCGCTTGAGAAAAAGAACCCGCAAAATTGCCGAGTATATTGAAATTCAAATTACTATACTGGCTGCCCGGATCAATCCCTTGTAAGATCGAAGATACATTACTAAAAACAGAAGCGGAAGAATTCGCCGCACCGCTTGGATTCTGGGAAATATCATCCCCGGATCCCAATTTCAAGCTCTGAAACAATTCTTGGGCCAAAAGATTTGCGTCGGCCTGGCTCTGCCCGTCTCTTAGTTTATTATTAGCCGCAGCAAACGAGGTATTTGCCTTCGATTGCAGGTCTTTCATTTGGGTCAGCCAATTCGATTCACTCGTCTGCAAACCTTGCAATGCTGTGCTATAGTCCGATTGAGCCTGAGAAAGGAGTCCTTGTTCTGTCTGTTGCCAAGCCGCATACTGTGCATCAAAAGTACTTACCTGACCGGTCCAATTCAAAATACTCGGCAACACGTTTTGGTTCCAGTTGTACGCAAAACTCTGGAGTTGGGTCACCATATTCTGCCAAGTAGTGGCATTTGCGCCCGAATTAAAATTAGACACAGTATAATTCAGAGTAATACTGATCGCATCTTCTGTTAAGGTAGTATTCCATAGCAATGGGATTCCAAACGCGCCTCCCCTCTGCACTTCTATATAATCATAGAAATTGCTACCAAATGCTTGATTAATTGCGTTTGTATCAGCCGAGAACTTTTGATTGGCCCCATAAGAGACAGCAACAATATCATTCCCGAACAGATCCTGTACCCCGCAACCAGCCCAGTCATGACAGTATGCCGGATCCGCTAGCCAGTTATTTCCTCCTCCAACGCTGTTACCCACATAGTTAGTATCCTGGAATGCGGTTAGATCCATAGTCCCAAGCCCAGTGACTAAGGACCCTGGACCAAAGCCAGCAAACCATTGCGCCAAACAAGCAGGATTGGTATCATTTGAATGAGAATCGTCATTAAAAACACTTAACGCAGCTTGATTCGGACAAGCAGCACTCCCTCCTGCCGCAAGGCTAGCAGAATACGCATTCGTTAAATAGTTCTCGAACTCTGCATCCGTTTCATGCCCTCGTAGTTTTTCCACAATATTCCAGGCAAGTCCGACTGCTCCCCCACTCGCTACGCTTCCATTTAGAAAATCATGAGTAGTGATCGAAAGCACATTCGCTTGCGTGTTAGAATGCGGAGTGGGAATATAAGAAGCTCCGTCCGGAATCGATTCGGACAAACTACCACCCGCCTGGTACAAAGCCACCTGCCCTTGCGCATTCGCTATCTCTTGCTGTAGAAAATTCGAAATTGCAGTAGCAGCATACACCAAAGAGATCTCCATAGATTGGATCTGACAAGTGTCCTGATTTGCCCCGCTTGTAGGACAGGCCACACAATTCGGATCACTAGCCGAACAGGTGTTAGCATAATACTGACCGGTAAGAGACGAAGGATTCGTAGAATCTACGATCGCTTGAAAACAAGTATCCCCCGACTGACAAGCAGATGTAGAAAACTTACCCAGAGTAGAATCATAGATGCCCTGACTACAAATCGCTCCTGTATTCAAACAACTCTGCGGATAAGACAACATCTGAGATGTGGTCTTATCAAAAATGGCAAGTCCGGTCTTTCCCTGGGTAATAGCAGTCTCAATATTATTGATCAAGGTCTGAAAAGCTTTTCCATCCGCATTCAAAGAAGTATGGATTGTTGCAATATCCGTACAACCGTTCGTCGCACTAGCAGGACAACTTGCATTTACGTAAGTGTTATTCGTAGTATCATACTTTAATTGGACGCAGGAATCCCCGGACGGGCAGCTGAATACAAATTGGCTGGAACTAACATCGTATGTATAATCCGTACAATTGTCTCCCGTCGGACAAGTAGCCGAGATCACATTCCCAGAATTAGTATCCTTAATCGCAGTCACTGAATTCCACAAGAGATCATTCCCATTCAAATACTGTTGGTATCCTGCAATCGTCTGGTTGATCTGATCCTTCACACTCGACTCATACGACTGGATCTGCTGCATATATGCTTGGTACTGGGACTCGGTCTGATTGATCTGTGCGATCAGAGTCTGATAATTTGTAGAAAGATTCTGCACTGCCTGCTGATAATTCCAAAGACCATTTGCAATATTCGCATTGAACTGGCTATACCACTGCTGCTCCATACTATTCAAAGTCTGTTGAGAATTGGCTAGCAGACTAGTATCCCCGCTCTGCACCCCGCTGATGGTCGGATTTCCCCCGTTGATAAGCGAATTGAATTCCGAATCGAATTGGTTCTTCAAATTAGTGACATTTGCCAAATTGCCGCTATAGTACGCGTCTATAAATGCGTCTCGCTGGGTCTCGATCGACAGTTCTGCATCTTTCTGCCACTGAGCAAGTAAACCGGAAGCCTGACTTTCCAAAGAGTCATACACATAACTACGATAATCCTGAACACTCTGAAAACTATCCTGTGTATTGATCCCATTTACCATACTGCTAATCTGAGTCTGGATCTGGGCCTCCCATTCCGCTTGAATGACAGAATAACTTTGAAGTATAAGCGCATCCCAGGTGGTTGAACTACCCGAGTTATTCGCTACGGAAAAAGTCCCTTGCAATTGACCCTGCCATTGCTGCCAATTATATGTTTGCGGATCTAGTTGCGGAACGGTCACTGATTGGGAAAAAAGACCACCCTGTAAAAAGAATAACAAACCCAAAAGCAAATACGAGATCGGCTTAGAAAGGATATATAAGAGTTTCTTAATAAATAAGGCTCTCCTCTCAATAAAATAAACTATAAAATGAGACTTCCGATCTGTCATAACCTTTCCCAATCGATCAAACTAGAATTCCGAACTAAAAACAATATTACGCTTAAGAATAAGAACATTCGCTTTCTACACCTAACACCTAAGGAGAGGTTTCCGACACGCACCGCAGATAATATGTATTATTGGCTCCAGCCGTATAAAAACTATACCCGTAATAAAAATTCACGGTCCATATATTCCCCGTATTCTGAGCATATGGAGTAGAAGACCAAAAAAAGTCCGGGACCCCATTCCCAGACGACGCCTGTCCAGGATCAAAGATACCGTTTAACGCGGGGGCATAAGCCGACCTATCTATGATCGACTTCAACTCTTGAATAGTAGGTATTCTCCAGCTAGTCCCGTACTGAGAACAATAGGTCTTCGCGTTCGTCCATTTCATACCCACTCCACCAAGAAATGAACTATTCTTCTGACATCCTGCTGGACTCGCAGTCGTAGAATAAGAATAGGGGTAGATACAACGCTGCCAATAAAGCTTCGTTACATTATCGTTGATCACACTAGCGCTATTTGTGTTCACAGAGAATCTGGCTGTCTGAGCAGAGACCTCCTTTCCAATCCCACTGAACCCAAGCATGCATAGGATCGTAGCGACGCGAACAAGAGAACTAAAACGAATAATCTGATTCATCATCTCAAGCAATACCTATTCATCATGGAACCAAAGGATTAGAGCCAGGAACACCGGACACACAGCGAACCCAATTCGAGGCAGTGACAGGACCAAAATAAAGATCCGGATATTGAAAATCGACGTACCAAGCATTAGTAACTGTCGGGGTAAACAAAGTAGAAGTCCAGTAAGGAGCCGCATTCAAACTTCCGAATACCGAAGCCGAAGCGATCGATGGACTGCTTCCATCATAAATAGATAAAGTAGCTAACTCCTGAGCGCTTGGCAATCTCCAGTTAGTAAGAGTTGCATAACCAGCACCGCTATTTGCAATATTTAGATTCGCACAGCCATTGATTGCAGAGAAGAAATCAGTCTTCAGATTCTCTTCATCCTTCTTCCAAACAAGCTTAGTATTATAATCAAAGACTACAAGATCAGTTGGATAACTATTGCTCCAGAGCCCTCCAGGAACAGTATTACTCAGGTTCTGCGCCTTAGCATCCCCGAATGTTAAATCCTCCCCTGTTCCCGTCCGTAAGATCGGAGGCGCATAGGTATTTGCAACTTCGTAGGTAGTAGTAAGAAAGCTCTGAGTGATCGTGCTTGCCAGAGCCAAACTCGCCGCATCCTTCAAGGTGCCGGCAGCGATGGACCATTGGATCAATGCGTTTTCCGGAAAGAAAATAGAAGGCAGCCATATAACCAAAGTATCCGGCTGATTCGAACTAGCTAAGAACTGAAATTTTGCCTTACTCGTATCAATCGTCGCCCACGAACCGTATTGAAACACTTGCACAGTCAAATTAGGAGTTGAAGTCGGATCCAAAGGCTCACTAAACACCAAAGTCAGTTTACCCGGATTCGGGTTCACATCCGTTGCCCCTCCCGAAGGAGTCGCTGAAACAAGAAGCGGTGCCTGGGTATCCTTCCAAACATTGATCGTCTGACTTCCTGTCTGCATTCCGTATTCCGGTTGATTTGCCTGATTCCCAACACAGATAATCAGTGAATTCTTGCCGGCAGTAAAATTCAAATTCGCAAGGCTGGTATTAACTGCTGTGTTTACTTTGATATCTGAATTGCTAGCAGTCCCAGTCACCACATTCCCACTAATAAATGTGCTCGTTCCAGTAGGAGTAGAACCATTATTGCATTCGCAATCCACAGTATTCGAATACCGCGCCCCGCTAGGACCAGAATAAACATTCTTGGTGACTGTCACACCATTCACAATAGAACTCACAGTAGATGCAGTACAGCGATTTCCACCTAACAGTACCTTATACGAAGCCCCTGTACCGGAGAATTGCCAATTGATCCCAAACGCCGTCGAACCGTCTATGACCTGATTCGAAGGAGTATAACCATTCACTTGGATCGTAGGACGAGAAGAATCGATCACATAGGCCGCAGAACCTACTAAAGAAAGATTCCCCGCCGGGTCTCTTGCGATGAATTGCAGATTCGTATTCGAGATCAGATCGATCGTGCTAGCAGCCGGAGGCGGAAATGAATTCCCATTCGTGATCGCCCCAGTTAAAGAATTAATGGCTGGTGTGCTACCATCAGTAGTATAAGCCATCTGGTAACCGCTACTTACATTAATATTATCTGCATAAGCTAACTGAATAGATACTGGAGTAACGCCGTCATAGCCGTAACCCCCTGCCCCTGGACTCGCAGCGATAACTGGTTTAGTATCATCTCTAGTAATGGTAAAGGAGATCTGACCAACAAGACCAGAATTTACACAAATAAAGATCGAATTCGGGCCAACCGACAACTGGTTAGCCGAAATAAAGGATGTATTATTTTGATTTGCTCCGGTCATACCGCTCTCGATCACATTTCCATCCGTGCAACCGGTGGCATTCTGACGAATACTATAACTCCCTACTTGCGTAGACTTCCAAACATAGCTTGCAGTTTGAACAGCCCCGGAGGTAGAACTCAAATAGAAAGAAGAAGCTGGTGTCACGATACTCACATTCGGGATATTATGATTGATCACATAAGAAGCAGTATTCACATTCTCGATATTTCCGGCCAAATCCCTGCATCTATACTTGATTGCATAAGTGCCATCTCCATTCCCTCCGATTGTCACAGTCGTTTTCGGAGGATTCGTGATCGTGCCGTTTTGAGGAGAATAAGCAGGAGTACTACCATCGATCGTATAAGCGATATTCCCAGGAGCAACGTTATCGGCACACACGATAGTCGCTATTTGCACTCCTCCATAGGATCCAGGATTAGGAGAGATCGAACTACTCGGTGAAATTACATCCGCCGCCAAACGCGCGATCATCGGATTATCCACAACACCATCTCCATTAATATCAAAACCCTGATTGGGATAGATAGTAACTGTATTACCGGAACAATTACTACCGGTAGTTAAATTCACGGAACCGTTAGACAGATAGCATAGATAATAATCTGGCGCACCATCCCCGTTTATATCAACAGCATTCGGACTGCTAGAATTATTCGGATAAAGAAAGATCAGGTTCGGGACACCATTCCCTTGAGTAGAAATACCTAATGCTTTTCCACTACCACTCGGATCAATGATCACTCCGTTCACAGTTGGTCCTGAACTATTATTCAAGTTGATAGATTCACCTGGAGTAAAAGAACCAAGTCCGTTACCGGGAGGAGTGATGATTCCACCTCCACCACCGGAGCCTCCAATCAATCCCACGATCATCTGTTCTAAGGCGGATAAAAGACTATAGTTCTGGCGATTCGGAGAACAAGAGAAGAAGGACAAACTAAAAAAGACAATGGCTAGATTGGTAAAAAGCGAATAACGGACTGTAAAAATCGTACCAATACCTGACATATAAAAACATATCCCCTAAGACCTATACGCAGACAGGACCGGAGAAAGAGTAAAAATTCCCTGAACGTAACATTCTCTCGAAACATATTTTTGCAATAATAAACACAAAAGAAAAAACGCGAAAAAGAACCAAATTATCCCAAATAAGATACAAAAGGAATGCTTAAGATGATTTTTCTCGACAATACGGCCTAACGATGTTGCCGTGGTTTATAAATAAGGAGTTTTTTATTCATATATGAAAATTTGGAAATCAATCCCAGCTACAATTCTTCTTCTCGCTTCACTTTCGTCCTGCCATGACAGCAGTGACGATACGACATCTAGTTTTCTCACTTACCAAAGCTTCCAGGAAATCCTGGATTGCAAGGTCACATTCAACGGCGTAGCTCATTACGTTACAAAGAAAACAATCACAAGTGGAAATATTAACACAGTGCCTTTTAGCCGAGTTAGCAACGCGCTTTCCGTAGGTGCAGTTATGATCGTTGTCGGTGCTGGTGATCAAGTAACCATCACAATCCCAGGAGCAGACACGATGACTTACGATACATACGTAGGCACATGCCCAATCAATACGAACAATTCCCCGGATGGAGATGATGCAGCTCACTTTTCTGGAGGGGGCGGAAATGGGTTAAATGGTTCTTCAACGAATACTTTCACTGCCGTCATACCTGGAACATATACTCTCTACTTTGCAGGAGCACCTCCAGCTGATCCAGCAATCATTGTCCAAGTAAACTAAAACACCCTTCGGGCCCCTTTCCTGGGGCCCATTCTATACCAAATCCTTTAACTCCAAAACGATCCCTAAGATCGATCACACGCTCGCAAAGAATACGATCACAAAGAACAAGAATGGTCCAAGCCAGGTCAGGATCGCTCTACCAGTAGTCTGACTAAATAGAGTCCGGCTCATCCGAATATAGAATACACTTTGAGCCGCAGATCCAATAATAAAAAAGGCGGCATTCAATCCTAGATAGAACGTCATTTGAAATACATCATGTTGGATAGAACGTGGCGCTATACTATACAAAACCAAAATGGGAAAAAAGGACAACAACACATAAACCCCGGTAGAAAATGCGATCCCTAACATTCTAGCAAAGGACCTGTCCGATTCTCCCAAAACCCACAAGGATGCAAAGCTTACGATCGCCACATAAACTTGAAAGATTACGCTAAATCCCGCCAAAAACAGAATGCTATATGGAAATGTATTCATCAAATAAAGAGACCAACTGATCCTCTTCTGAGTATACAGCTCCAACATCCTCGCCGCATAACGGTTCAAGAAATCCAAATGGATAAATGAGAGCAAAAAATTACAAACAACATAGGTAACTAAAAAGAGTAAGAAAATACGGACACTATCCTTCAAGAAGGCTTGAGGACTCATTTTTGCTATCTCTTCCGGATGCAGCTGATAGTTTAAATTCCGAAAGAAAGCCCTGGTATAAATATTATCTTTTAATAAAGCGATGATTCTATCTTTTATTCCGTTCATTTCTTCTTACCTTTTTTAGAATGTTTCTCTTGTTTATGAGGATGAGGCTCGTTATTTTCTTCCGTTTCAGAAGGAGCTACCGGTCCCGGATACTTTCTCTCTCCGTCCACCCAATCCCCTTCGAAAATAATAGTGCCTAAAGGTCCCATCAATATTCCTTTCCCGTGCTTCCGACCATCTTTCCATCCACCAATATACCTCGAAGCATCCGGATAGACAAAGATCCCCTTCCCATTAAAGATACGACCTTCTCTATATTCGCCACCAAGCACTGTCCCGTCTGGCAACGTTAAACTCCCATTTCCCTCTGGCCGATCGGCAACCCAAAGTCCTTTCAGAGAGGTCCCGTCCGCCCATGTAAAAGTTCCATTACCTTCTTTACGGTTCATCACAAATCTACCCTCATACGAGGAACCGTTAGGATACCGATACGTACCCATTCCATGCTTCAAGCCTTGTAACCATTCTCCAGCGTAATAGTCTCCCTTCTCATTCCAGAAGACTCCCTTTCCATTTGGCTTAGAATCCTGCAGTACGCCTTCATACATTCCACCGTCGCTATATTCCAGCTTGGACAACCCATTCTTGCAATCCCGGTATACACACTTAGGAGCATTATAGATCCGCAGACAAATAATAAGAAACACGAGCAGTAACACGGACACGATCGCATAATTTTTCCAACGGAATGGAAAAAGAAAGGACCGGATCCCTTCTGCGATTTCTTTTCGCTCGAGTGTCTTTATTTTACTAAAGAATGTATTTAAGAATCCCATAATATTCCTTATAAAGATATTGAATGATCTCGTTTATTTTTTCTTCGCTTTCTTTGCCTTTTTTATCGGAGGTTTAACTTCCTCGAAAAAAACCGGCTCCTGGTTCTGGATCGGCAAAGGTCTGAGTTCTAAGCTCTGCCCTCTCCGAAAGAATTCTTCGAAACGGAAAAAGATCGATGGAGTAAACGCCAAAGAAAGTCCGATCCCAAGCAATAAAGTAGTCTCTAATTCCATTAGGAACCGTCCCCCTTCTCTCGAAAATAGGATCTGAAATAAAAACAAAGCACAGAGAACAAGATAGATCTCTCTCTTGAAACCCGACCCTGTATCCTTCAGTATCTTTCCTAAACAAAGGATCTGAAAGGAAACAAGTGCAATCGTCAAAAGCAAACCCAAATAAACAGGCAATGAGATCTTCCCAAAAAGGAGACTACTGCAAATCAGATTTAGAAAGAATACGAATAGAATAGTAGCGATCACCTCGAAAGGTCTCGTTAATGATTCGAAATAAGAAGCAAAAACCATATAGATGAGAAGAAAAGAAAAAGCGATAACAATATAAAGACGATTCTCAGCCTCTATCGCCTTCTCAACACTTCTGCCCAATTCCACATGATAATTTTCGGGAAGGCCTTGATTCAACTCATCCAAGACCTTCGCTTGCAATGCGCGATACGAGTCTTCCGAAGCTCTCAAAGAAAAAGAAAGAACTCTCTTCTTGTTCTTACGAGAGATCCTTGCCGGTGACTTCGTTTCAGTCTTCGAAGAAACCTCCGGAATAGGAACGTATTTACCAACTTGATTCTTAACTACGAACCTTTCTACGCTAGTGACCGAGTTTCGGAATTCTTCCTTCGCTCTGATCTTAATATCCAATTCTCTATTCTCTTCCACATACTTAGATACAACAGAACCTTGAATGGCTGTTTTCAAAAAATTAGCGATTTCCGAATGGTTCAAAGACGATCCGGATGCCTTATTATTATTTAAGGAAAGTTCCAATTCATCTCTAGGGGATTTATAATTCAGGACTGTATCACTCGTGCCAAGTAGATCCGAGGCCCGATTCGCTAGATCCTTTGTCAGCGAGTCCAGTTTATCGTAATCATCTCCCAATGCATCCATTCTAATTTCTTTATATCTCGAACCCTCCGACTCTCTCGAAAAATAGCAGAATGCCGGATCAACATTTCCTATATTCTTTCTAAGATCCTGGATCAGATCATCAGGCTTCGACTTGGATTCATCCACATTGATTACTAGCAAAGAATGGCCAGGCTCCACCTTTGAAGTAACATCGGCAACCCCTTCCGTTCCTGCGATCTTAGCCTCTATATTCTTGGTAATTGAATTCGTCTGAGGAAAATTAAATCCCGCAGGCAATTCCACATAACCTATAATCCTTTTACTCTCTGCAGAATAGAACAGTTCCTTATTTGCCTGAACTAGTCTAAAGACTCCGAACAAAAGAATCGCAATATAGAGAATCGCAAACAGTCTGTTTCCTGGACGGATCAAACGGCTCGGTTTATCTTGAACAGTATTCGCAACAGGAACAGAATGATAGGATCTAAAATACCGTTCTCGTACCATTTTGATCGAGGCATGCAACGGAATAAATAGAACATAAGAAAGCGAAACAAATAAGGATAAAAATACGCCTAACCGAAGAGTAGACTGCCCAGTATCTCTATCCAAATAATACAACGGAAGACAAAGTGCTAAAACAACGATTACAAAGCTGATCAACTCTCCTAGAGTATTCCTGAATTTGAATATTCCAACTCCTGGATCCTTTCTCTCACATAGGAACTTATAAATAAATAGCCATACCCCAAAACCGACAATCTCCGCGCCTGCGATGATCAAGTCGAATTCCACTTTCAAAAGAAAAAGAAGAAACTGGATAATGAAAAAATTCAGCGGGAATTGCAAAAGGATCGTAAGCCTCGTATCCGTAAAAGCGTTCTTTTCGAACTTCTGCATTAGAACAAACATAAGGATCACACCTGCTAAAAAGCAAACTGCCACGTTCGAATACGTCTTTCGGATCGAATCGGACTGATCATAAACGATCCGAAAATCTACATCCGGGATCTTTAATCCTTCAAGCTTGCCCTGAACTGCTTTTGCAATATCTAATATATTTCCAACCGAGGATTTATATACAAAGATACTGACGATCTCCTTCCCGCTGAGCCTCGATGCACTTGCTTCGTCCTGAAAAGAAAAAGAAACATCTGCAACATCCTCTAAATAAAAGATCCGATTCTGCTCCTTTGAAAAAATGGGCTGTCTCTGGATCTCTCGTATCGATCTATACTTACCTGAAAGAAAAAGATTATATTTAAGTCCTTCCTTCTGAACCGAACCGATGGATGCCGACTGGTTGTTTGCCTGGATTACTCTTTGAATTTCCTGAAGATCTACTCCGTGTGCTCTCAATTTCTGAAGATCGCATGCGACCAGCACTTCGCGAACCTTACCACCCGAGGCAGCGACCTTACTCACTCCCTCTATATTTTCCAAATAACTCTTCACTTCATGATCGGCAATGCTTCTAAGAGTAATAAAATCGAACTTCTTGCTCTCAATCGATATGATCAGGATCGGTTTCTGGTCTGGATCATACTGAAAGATCAACGGCTTATGGACCTCTCTCGGAAAATTTCCGGCAACAGCATCAATCCTTTCCCGTATTTCCAAGCTCTTCAGATCTAGATTAACACCTTTCTGGAATTCCAAATTGATCTCAGTTCTTCCCCTCTCGGCAAAAGAACGCATCTCTTCTATTCCGCCAACACTCGATACCATTTCCTCGATCGGGATCGTTAGAGTCTCTTCTACGAGATGCACATCGGCGCCCGGATACTCAACAGACACAGAAAGCCCTGGATAACTTGCTGAAGGAAAAAGGGTAACTGGGACTTTCAAAAAGGCCAAAATCCCAAAAAGAAGCAAACCTCCTAAGATCATGGAGATCGTCAGCGGGCGTTCGCTAAAAAAATGAGAGCCCTCTGAGAACATGCCTAACTCCGGCGGTTCCGTAATAGATAAAAGAATAAGACCGGAATCAAATACAAACTAAAGAAGAAGGAAGTGAACAACCCCACGATCACCACAATCGCCATAGGCGATTGAAATTCGGTCCCTTTTTGCAATTCAAGCATGATCGGGAACAAGCCAAGGATCGTAGTCGCATTGTTCATCAGGATAGGCCTTAGCACGATCTTGCCGCTGTCTGTGATTACCTTCTTAAGGGGAATATTCTCCTTACTCAGCAAATGAACATATTCGTAGTACAATGCCGCGTTATCCACGACCACTCCGAGTAACAATACAATCCCCATAAAAGAGCTTACGTTCAAGCTCTTCCCAAAAAGAAAAAGGGCAGGAAAGATCCCGATAAACATCACCGGGATTACACATATCATGATAAGCGAATATAATAAGGACTCGAACTGACTAGCTAAGAGCATATAGATCAGTAAGATCGCCAAAACAAATCCGAAAGTGAGATCTCCAAATGACTTATCTATATTCTCTTGCTCACCTGAAAATCTAATCCGATATCCTTCCGGTAATTGCAATTTAGCGATCGTATCTTTGACTGTACCATACGGATCATTGGATTCGCCGAAATCTACATCCGCAGTAACAAGATTCACCCTCGAATTCCCCGATCTAATAATGGACAAAGGAGAATCCAATCTGTCTACACGACCAATTTGCGACAACTGGATCAGATTTCCTTGGGGGGATTGAACACTCATCCCCATAATCTTTTCTAAGGAATTCACATCCTGTTTCTGAAAGAATAAGCGTACATCGCAATTCTTACTAGCAAGTTTTACCTTGGTGATAACGGACCCGTAATTTGCCATACGGAGATAATTAGAAAGATAATCATTAGAAAGATTGAATATACTCGATTTAACAGGATCAAAACTAAGGGAGAATTCAGCGGATTTATCCTCCATGCTAACTCTCGCGTCCCTGATCCCCGGAACCTTAGAAAGTCTTTCTTTCAAATTCCGCCCGATATCGCTTAATGTCGCAAGATCCTCGCCTTGGATTTCCAAACTTAAGCCATTCGAATCGGGAGAAACCACAGAAGATAGAACATCACCGCTATTCTCGAAATGGATCTCCACTTCGTCTGCGAATTTAAGATTCTTACGAATCTTGGAAATAAAGCCTGCAGAAGAAAGTCTAGCGTTATCCTTCAATACTACTCGGACGATAGCTCGGTTTGTACCCCAATTTCCCTTACGACGGCTTGCGATCTGATCTTCTTCAAATCCGACTCGGGATATAACGCTTCGGACATCCCCTTCTTTCAAAAGAGTAGCTTCGACAGACCGAACAACCTCCGAGGTAGTCTCCAAGGAGGAGCCATTCCTCGTTTTCACAATGATCGAGAACTCTCCCGTATCTACTCTTGGAATAAACTCCATCGGCAAAAGAAAAACAAAAAGACAAGAAAAAACAAACAATAGGCCTATGATCGAAAACAAAGGTTTAGGATTTTCTAAATAACGAGAAAGCCTTCCCTCATACTTCGTCAGGACCTCTCTATGAAATTCCTCAGAACGTTTAAATACTGATTCTCTTAGGAATTTAGGCTCCATCGGGATCGCATAAAGAACTGAGGTTAACATTGGGATGAGTGTAATGGATGCAAAAAGGCTCATAAAAAGAGCGATCGTAATAGCCAGCGCCATTTCACCGAAGACAATCCCAATAATACTTTTAAAGAAAATAATGGGTAAAAATACGATAACAGTGGTTAACGTCGCAGAAACAACTGAGCCTGTGACTTCCAATGTACCACGGACTGCAGCGTCCTTGACGGCGGCGCCCCTTGTCAAATTTCGTTCTATTGCTGAAAAAACGACGTTACTCGTATCGAATAACATCCCTATCCCTAAGGCCATTCCTCCCAAGGACATCATATTCAAAGAAATCCCGAAAATATAGAATAGCAATAGAGTTGAGAATAAGCTCGCCGGAATAACAGTCAAAAGGATGATCGGACTTTTAAGATTTCTTAATAGAAATACTAATACCAAGAAAGCCAAGATCATACCGGAGATTAAAGAACCGGTTACACCCGAGATTGATTCGCTGATAAATTTCGATTCGTCGTAAACAATCTCTGCAGAGATCTCTCTCGCGAATTTTTTATTTATGACCCCAAGTTCATTACGAACTCTTTCGGATATCTCAACTGAATTCTTTCCGGACTCCTTATAAAGATAAGCGATTACGCAATCTCTACCGTTATACCTTGCAATACCCGTTCTTTCCTTATATCCTTCCCGAATATTACTAAATGAGGATAGACGGATTGGAACCCCTTGCGTGTTATTCCCAACGATTGCTTCGCCCAGGCTTTCGATTGATTTAAATTCACCGACTGCACGAACAAGATAGTCCTTATCACCGACTGGCAATGTACCCGCAGGATAACTAACATTTGCAAGTGAAATAGACTTACGAATATCAAATAAAGAAATATTATAGGCGTTCATCTTCTCGGAATCGATCTCAATCGAGACTTCCTTCTTATAACCGCCAGAAAATTGAACTGCAGCCAGACCCTCGATCCGCTCAAAATAGACCTTTACGTTATCCGAAAGAAAATTCCTCAGATCCTTCTCTTTGATTCCCTCTTTCGGAAAGATCACAATTTCCTCAAAAGGAGCTTGGGAAGGATCGAACCGAGTTACCATCGGCTTACTCGCGTCTTGAGGAAGACCATCCCGAACTAAATCGATCTTTTCCCGTACATCTATAATAGCGTAATCAATAGAAGTATGATTGGAGAATTGCACAGTGACAACCGACATTCCTTCCATCGATTCAGAACTAACAGACTCTACTCCTCCGATCGTGCCTAAGGAATCCGAAATGGGTTTCGTGATCAGATTCTCTACTTCCTCAGCAGAAGAATTCGGGTAATACGTAACGATCGTGATTTTCGGAAATTCTAATTCTGGCATTAAGTTGATCTTCAACTTACCTAATGCCAATAAACCGAATAAGATGAACGCTGCCCATACCATCGAAACGGTAACAGGCTTACGAACGCAGAATTTTAGGATACTTTCCATCAACGGAGGATTGTGGGATTTACGGGCATTCCATCCCTTAGCTGGGAGAGTTTATCTAGCAGGATCAAATCATTATTCTGCAGTCCGCTTGTAATTTCCACTTCGTCTCCGTGCTTCTTGCCAGCTTGAACATTCACTGCAAAACAACGGCCATCTTTAACCAAAAAGACAGAAGTCTTACCGGATTCGTCCGACACAAGAGCGGTTAACGGAACTAAGATAGTAGCAGTCGGACTGCCTAAAACGATATTCGCTCTAATGAACATACCTGGCTTCAATTTCTTGCCTAAATTATCGACGATTGCTCTTACTTCTACCGTATGAGCCTTTTGGTCAACAAGGGGACTCACCATAACTACTTTCCCTGAAAATCTACTATCAGGAAATACATCTGCGGTAAATTCGACCCTCATCCCTTTTTTAAGGATAGTAGATTCAGTTTCTGTAATATTAAATACAGCATACACTTTATCTATATTTACGACTGTTAACGCAGGCTGACTTGAAGCTGAGCTGGAGAGTAGTTCTCCCTCATTCTTATATCTCTTCGCGATAACCCCCTTGATCGGAGAATATACAATTGCTTCTTTAAGCATTGTTTTAGTAGAATTAACCTGAGCTTCGTGAGAATGCATTACTCCTTCAGCAACTGCAAGCTCTGCCTTTTCAATCTCAGTATTGATTTCCTTTAAAAGACTAAGTCTCTCTTCACTCGATTTCGGTATCGAAAACCCGTTACGAACAATATCCTCATCCCTAAAGCCGATGCTATGGATTTCCAAATCACGCTTCGCGATACTAAAATTGGATTCTTTGGCAGTTAGATTCAGCTTCGCCGTTTCGAATTCTTCCTTGCTTAAGCCACCAACCTTATAAACCTCTTCGATGCCGAAAAAAGTGTTCTTAGTCTTCTCTAACTCTTCCTTAGCCTTTTCAAAGACGACCTTGCTTTTTTCCATCTCCTGTAATTTGGCAAACACACCCATTTTAGCCTTTTCATATTTTTCTCTAGCTAATCGGACCTGGGATCTGGAAGATTCAAGGGTCGCCTGTTGCTTCATTAACTCCAACTCCATTTGGAGAGTTTCGACTTGGAAAAGCTTTTGACCGTTTGAGACATCCTCGCCTTCTCTTACGAAGATCTTTTCTAATCTTCCGCCAATCTTAGAATAGAGATCGACTTTATCGGTGAAATCGACCAAGCCAGAAACGTCGATATTAGGAGAGATCAGTTTGGACTCGATCTGCTTCGCCGATACGGATATCGCTTTCAACTCGGAGATTTCTTCCTGACCAAGCTCCCTATCTTTTTTTCCAAATTGGAGAGGTTTAAAGAGAACGGATCCTGTTTTCGAAGCGAATGAGTTTGGATTGGTTTTGGAATATCTAGAATAGAAAATATAAAGAACCAAATAGATACTGATTACGAACAGTATCACTCTTCCGCGTTTACCGAATAGTAAAGACCATATTTTTGACATAGAGAATCCGTTTTGAATTATATTCGGTTATTATTATTCTTTGGCAGTAAGGTTTTCAAATTTCCTCTCATGAAAAGAGGCTTTTTGAGGAATATTTGCCTTTTTATATATCTCAGCTAATCTCTTATGCGAAAGAGCAAGAGGTAATGTTTGCATAATGACTTGGTTATAACTTTGAATTGCCTGATCGGTTTTTCCGGCTTCCTCTAATATCCTTCCATTAATAAACAAAAGTTCGATATTTGCTGGATCGTGTTTAGCGTAGGTTTGGATATTCTCCAAAAAAGCCTTGTCTCGAATTCCTGCAGCGAATTGAGTCTTAATGATCCACAAAAGAGCAGAAATATTATCCGGATCCTTATCCCAGGCTTCTTGAAATAGGCGGATTGCATCCGGGAATTTAAGATCGTAATAGTATGCTTTTCCCAAAATAAAGATTACATCTCTATAACCAGGTTTCTCATCATAGATCTCTTTAAGCAGCTTAGTTGCATCTGCTCGTTTATTCATCCAGAAAAAACGTTGAGCCTTATTGTATTTTTCTTCTAAAACTTTTTCGTCCGAGCCGCAATTAGAAAACGAAACAAGAAAAAGTAATATAGCTGCGCAGATTGAAATCTGCCTAACACCGGAGCGAAACGAGAACTTTATAGGATTTTCCACCAAGGCTTTTTTTCTTCCCTTTTATCAATTTTATCTATGATCTTAGAACAGATCGCCTTTAACATTTCAGGCTCCGTCAAGACTTTGCCTTCGATCGTATAATTAATGCTTGTTACGATCTTTCCCGACTTATCAAAAATCTCCAAAAAGACGATTCCACTCTCCGTTTTGTCCAAAAGCTTCCGATTATCACCCATCGCAATAGCTCCTTGGATCAAATAATCGAAATTCGCAACCCCTTGAAAAGATTTGATCTCCGATTCTTTCAAGATCCGAGAACCGAAATCACCACCTTTGAGAGCATTGGCATCACCTGCAAGCAGCGCCTTACTGGCATCGTTTGCGCTAGTCGATTCCTTTTTTGAATTCGAATCATCCCCAGATTTAACGTAATCGTCTATTAATAAGATCCCATACCCTGCGTCCAGTAATTCGAATTTTAGCATACTGGTCAGATTTTTGGTATTGAACGGATCGAAATGTGTATCCCGGTTCTCGATATAACCCAGCAGATAGACAGATTTAACCGATTCTCTCTTCGTCGCAACCCGGACCGTTCCAGTATTAAAATAATCACAACCTACGATGAGCAAAACGCACATAACTACGAATAACTTCAATTTCATTGATATATTCCTTATCGATATATAATAAAGAGAAACGATAACCCTACTGGCTTACGAACGAGAATGAGAATGGCGCCGTCATTGATCGTCCGAAAATATCAGTGGCAGAATTCGAGACCTGGATTGTATAAACAGGACCATTCGGATCTACTGCGATAGGCGTATAAGGGATGGTCGTCGTAAAATCAAATCCCGCACGGCTCATATTATAATCTCCGGAAGCGCCGAATGAACTGCTTCCACCACAGCTTGATTCAATTTCAGAAAACTCTAGATCCAAAACACGACATCCGAAAGGATACGCCGCTTGGCAATCCCTCCAAGTCCATGTAGATAATCTGATAACGGTTGAGGTTCCGGTAATTCTACTTACTGTAATAGCGTTGATAGTAGTACCAGGATCCATATAATTATTAAAGATAATCCTAAAATCGTCCGTCGTTTGATTTGCGCAGGAAGCCGAGTCGTTATTGCCGTTATCACCGCCTCGGAATTGATATGCACTCGGAGAAAGAACCTGCTGAGAATAATCCCACCAGCAGAATCCGAGTAGCCAATTCCCTCCGGTTGAACTACCCGATCCCGGAAAAGATTGAGAGCATCCAGGTTGACTCACCAATCCTACCGCCTGAACGGAAGGAGAAGGATTGATCGCTCCCGCGACAAATGAGGCACTCAATGCTTGAGCAAACGGCACCAGACTTGCACTCAACGCAGAAGTCCCAATAACAACAGTATACCTTGTTCCGAATCCGAGTGTTGCGTCGGAAGTGAAAGTCAAAGTTTGATTTCCATTGGACCAAGCGAAACTTCCAGAGATCGACGGAGAGAAAGAGATCGCGTTTTGAGCGCTCTGCGTATCCATCGGAAGACTAAAATTGAATACGACCGAATTCGATGTCGGGTTCCCTAAGCATGCATTCGTTATATTCCCAGTTAGAATATTTGAAGCACTTCCGATTCCCGCCTGACAACCGGCTAAAGAACCTGATAGCACAGTAACCGAAGAGGCAGTTGGAGAAGCATTTCCAGAACCAACTAAGAAACTAGACTGATAGGTTTGTTTCATCAAAATACCGCCCGAATCGGTAGCTGACCCGCCAACGGTTACCGTATAGCGTTGATTAAACGTGAGCGCATTATCAGGTGTGAACGTTAGTATCGCATTCGAAGTCCAAACATAGCTACCCGAAACATTTGGGCTAATCGATATCGCAGAAAGGGTCGTATTAGGATCCATCGGCCTAGAAAAATTAAGAACAATCTGATTCTGATTCGGATTTCCTTGGCAAGCATTCACGACCGATTGATTCAAGAAATCGGTAAGAGATGCGTTTCCAGTATTACATGCAGAGGTCGTTCCGGCATATACGTACATGTTCGCCACACTAGGATTCGTTCCCAAAGTCCCGCCGGAACCTCCAATAGTAACAGATGCACTAAATGGATTGGCTATATCCATTCCATTTGTGTCCTCACAAGCTTTAGTAAGTGTAAAAGTATATGTACCGTTGTTCAAGGCCGCAGAAGGAGAAAAGGTAAGGATAATTCCGTCTGTATTTCCAAAAAATCCTGAGGTAGCTGGAGACATGGTAAATGCTGTCTGACAGCTATTAACATTCATCGCTCTACTAAAGCCGATAGAAAACGTTTGATTCGTCGGAAGATTTTGAGTTCCTGTTACAGGATTACTGAAGAGGACTTTAGGTGGTTCAGCTTCTCCAATGAAAGGATCTAACTTTAAAAGACTCTTGGATAAATTCTGACACTGTCCGACCAACGCTGTAGCAAAGGTTAAAACCAAAAATAACGTAACTTTTCGTTGTTTCAGTGAACTAAACATATTTCTTCCATACCGATCCAATAATACTTCAATTAGGAATTTCCAAGAATATCCCTTATTCTCCCGGAGCATCCACTCCGATCGCCTTTCTGGGATCCCGATCGAAAAGTAAAGCCGCGATCACTGAATTCCCTTTGCCTTTTTCATACTGAATAAGTTTCTTAACGCTTAGATCAATATTCGCTGCGAAAGACATTTCATATAAACTGATCATATAGTTTGCTAAAGAATCAGTTAGTTCCTGCTGGGATTTTAAGAATTCCAATTCGGAGCTTAAGACATCTTCCTTTCTAAATTGTCCTGCCCCTAATTTAACGTTACCCACCCTTAAGGTTTCCCAGTTTAGGATAACGCCTGAGTTAGAAATCTTCATCATTTCCCAGGATTCGTTGACTCGATCTACGCTCTTCTGAACTTCTATTCCGATCTGATTTTCAAGATTCTTATAGTTCATCAGTGCTTCTGATAATTGAACCTCTCCTTCCATAATTTTTCTGGAATAAGAGAGATTATCGAAGAATTGGATCCTACTAGATTCATAACCGTTAATACCTGGACCGACAGTTTGGTTACCAAAACCAGGATAGGTTTGGATACCTGTTCCATCTTTCTGAACCCCTAAATTTCCGTTGGATTGAACGACAGTGCTGCCAAGCGGGAGAACAAAATTAAAATTGAGTCCGTATATATCGTGCTTTAAGGGGAAATCATTCCCGTTCTTACCTGCATAACCACCCAAATAAACCTTAGGCACCCAGTAGTTATCAGCGATCTTCTTTTCATTTTTTAATCTCTTAATGACTAGTTGGGACTTTTTAAGATCCTCTCGGGTATTCATCGCGCGTATTACCGCCTCTTCCGAATCGATCTGAGGAATGCTCAATACAAAATCAGTGAAAAGATTCTCTTCTAGATCTAGCTCCACATGGAAATCAAGAGACAATACTTGCTTTAGCTCTAATGCAGTCTGATTATATTCGTTCTTATATTTCAGAAGAGTCAATTGAGACTGCTTAACTTTATTTGTTACTTCGGAATACTGGATACGCGAGATCAAACCCTGGCCAAATTCTGCCTTGGCTTTCCTAAGCGATTCATTCATTTTCTCTACGACTTTCTGTCCTAAAAGAATCTTCCCCTTTGCAGAGAGCGTCTTTAAATACGCCTTTTGGATATCAAGCTTGAGCTTTACAGCACCTACTTTAAAATCTTGCTCGTTCAAAGCTTCGCCCAATCGAGCAATTTCTACCTGAAGACTTGCTTCCCCGCCGTCAAAGACTAGCTGCTGGACTGTTAAACGCACATCGTTATATAAATTATCTATCGAGCCGACATTTGTATTTCGAAGTCCCATGTATTGAACTCCTACTTTAGGAAGGAACTCCCTCCATTTTTCGGTAATTACTAATTTCGTAATTTCCTTCTTCGATTCAATAGTTCGCAATAATACGTTATTCGTTGTTCCAATCAAGATCGCTCGATCTAAATTTAAAGGGATCTTTGTCTTAGTTCCCTGAGCCTTAGCGACAGACTGGCTATTTATGGAAGGTGAATGAAATGAGAAGAAACAAATGACTGCAAAATACAAATAGCGGGAAGGCACACGTGTATTAGGAATCATTCTTATTGCGCTTCTGATTCGCTTAAGGGCCGACATCACTTTAAAGGAATTCCCTCCTTCCATTTTCCTTGCATAATATTTCCTTTTCGTTTATCCCAAGAGCGATACGATTAAGTCATCACCAGCGCTAAATATTTGAGATCATCCTACTTTTTTCACAAAAGAAGCGAGGTCTCATTCGTTTGCACCATCACTCTCTACATCTTACTCTCTTTGCATTGATTACATTTCGCCAAATTGCACAATTGATTCTAAAATGCAAGATTCGGCAAATTTGCTCAGTAAGAAGATGTATTTCACTTATATAATGGAATAATTTTGCCCCTCTTGTCGAAGACTTTCAAAATCACTGCCTAAATGCGCAAATCAAATTCCCTTTTTGGCAACATATTTTAATCATTGGCTGCGAGAGAAGCAAAGTAAGTAAAGCATGACGCATCATAACAAGACATATCTAGTATTCATTAAGGAACAATAAAACGTAAGAAAAGACTCCTTATCTTTAAGATCTAATTAGTCACACACCTAACATAGTAGCTAGTTCCTTTCGAAGTAAATGGATTCAATTGTCCATTAGCAAAGTAAACATACCAAGCATTCGAAGGAGACTGTGCATAAGAAGTTGATGTCCAATAATAAGAAGAAACCGTTCCCGGAAAAGAAGCCGTTGCGATCGCCGGATTATTCTTTGAATAATCTATAATAGATCTCAATTCGTTTACGTTCGGCAATCTCCATGTTTTACCTGCTGTACTGAGAGAGTTGCATCGAGATAACGCATTTGGCCAAGTGTATGTAGTTGCGGTGCCAGTCGAACAAGATGAGCCGGAAAGTCCTGCCGTACACAATTCCCAGATCAGACCAGTGCCGTTATCGGTCACTATCCCATTTGAGGAATTCACAGTATAACTACTAGATGTAGCGGTCGAATTCGCTGCAGATACGCAAAAAACTTGATTCGAATTCGGTTTAGTAACTAGCGTTAGTGATCCATCACTCAAACTTGTTACCCAAGAGTAGAATGGATTTCCAAAATTACTGGTACCTGTCCAGTAATTCACCCAATAGCTTGAACTTTGCCCGCTCGTTGGATTTTTGAACGCAGAAGTATCCAAAGCGGGACTCGAGCCGGACCCATACTTCGTAATCGTTGCCATTTCATTTAGGCTAGGAAGTCTCCAAGTATTAATCCCACCGTAAGAAGCAGAATTCAAGGAGGCACAGGCGTTCAAACTCGATGGCACAGATGGACTGCTACTATTATCTACATAATAATCCCAAGGCCCAACGGGAGACGCTTGTTTGGTGCAAACCCCACTTTGGACCTCCCAGTCCATAGCACAAGTTTTCCAAACTAGGCCGGTAACTAGGTCTTTTGTAATGGAATCACTCGAAGTAGTAACAACTTGGTAACTTCTTGCGGTTCCGTATTGCAAACTACCATCTTGGCCTTGGCCGGAGCCAGTCCCGCACATGATTGGATTGCCATTTACATCCCAACAAGCCGCTTGGCCTGATTGCAAAATCTGAAATTTCTTTTGAGCAGACGCTGTAGTAAATCCAATTTGAACGGCAGAGGAAATCGAATTTCCTGCCACATCAGTTAAAGCAAAGGTCGGAATTGAAACTTGGACTTTCGTATTCTCCGGAAAAGCAAGCCAAGACATATCAATCTGCAAACTAGTTCCACCAGTAAGCCATGTGAAATTTGCCGTTACATCAGCGCAATTTAAGGAAGATCCATCATAAATATCGGCTTCAAAATAAACCGAGTTCACAGGAACAGATGAAGAACAAGAACTAGCATATGAACTCGGGATAAGACTAGTATCCATCGCTTCGCTGAAGACGATGGTAACTCGTGCCGTTCCAGGGTTTACATTGAGCGAGTTATTTGCCGGAGTTGAAGATTGAACTGTAGGAGCAATGCCATCTTTTATAACGGTGATGCTAGTATTGCCGTATTGAGGATCTAAGCTAGCATTAGCTACACAAATCCGAACCGTATTAGAGTTATTCGCAAAATTAGAATTGTTAAGCGTAGAGGTAATTGGCGTCCCTGCAGTTGCAGTACCTCCAACATTTGTTCCACTGGCTTGAGTTCCGGAAGTACAGTTGGTTCCTCCGATAAGAACTTGATAGGTTCCTGACATACTAGTTTGCCAAGTAATAGATACAGTCGAAGTAACCAACGCGTTAATCGATTGAGACACAGGAGTAACAGAATTTACTGTAATAGTCGGCACGGAAGAGTTAATATCGTACGTCGCACTATTCACTGAGGAGAGATTTCCGGCCCCATCCCGACCAACGTATTTTATGACAGTCGTTCCTCCAGTAATAGCGACAGGCACCGAAGAATACGCTGTTCCATTTGTCACTGTTCCCGTTATCGGATCAATGACTGGAGAACTTCCATCAACAGTATACGCGATCAAACAACTACTTGTATCGATGCAACTCAAAGCAATATTTTGCGGAGAAGTACCGTATATACCTGCCCCTGGACTGACATTCAATGATGGTGCTGTATCATCCCTACTTAAGTTGAAGGAGATCCAACCGGTAAATCCGGCAGCTACGCAGATATAAATAGAATTTAATCCGACGGACAATTGACTGGCGTTAATCGAAGTTGCAATTGTTGTATTTGCGGTCGCGGAACCACTGTCAATGATCGTTCCGTCTGAACATCCGCTAGCGTTTTGTCGCACAGTATACGTGCCACCTTGATTTGTTTGCCAAGAGAGACTAGCTGTATTAATGGTTCCTGAATTTACACTTACAGATGTAGAAGATAAAGCGCTTACAAAAGTAATATTAGGGACATTATGATTCACCTGATATACCGCAGTATGAGCTGATTCGATATTTCCTGCGAGGTCCCTGCAAAAATATTTTACTGTATAAGAGCCGTCACCAGCTGCTCCAATCGTGAAAGAAGTTCCTTGTGGATTATATACTTTACCCGACAGAGGGCTAAAACTTGGCGTAGCCCCATCTAGAGTATATATAATATCGCCTGGAGCAACATTATCTGAACAAATTACAGTTACTGTCTTTTCGCCACCAAAGATCCCTGGACTCGGAGAAATAACACTACTAGGAGAAGTCACATCCGCTGCAATCGAAGATAAAATCGAATTATCGGGAACTCCATCGCTATTCGTATCATAGCCTTGTCCCGGAAAGATAAGAACCGAATTTCCTGAACAATTCAAACCGGTTCTTAAAGTTGTAGTATTCTGTCTAAAACAGAAAAAGTAATCTGCAGCCCCATCCCCATTTACATCAACTGCGGAAGGATTTCCACTAGTATCATAGATGACGAGCATGACAGGAAATGAGGAACCTTGGAGTGCGATTCCTACCGCGGTTCCTTGGCTACTAGGATCCACTACCGTCCCTAAGGCAACCGGCGAAGAGGACCCATTTAAATTTACAGATCTTCCGACAGAGAGTGTATTAGAATGAAAAGTGGAAGCAAAAAGCTCACTAAGCGCAGAGAAGATCGCGCTATTGGTAGCGTCTGTATTCGTCTTACAACCAAGAAAAAGGAAGTAAAGAAGGCAGAAGATCGCTACGCGCAGAAAAATCATAACAAATTGTAAAACTGTCCCTAAAGAAAGAGATCTCGAATCCAACTTTGCAGTTAAAGATTCATGCAGCAGTCCCGGACAATGCCTATATTATTAATAGATATAGACACTCGCTCGGATCTTCGGCCATATTTCTTTTGCGGCAACAAAATTCGAGCAAATTTGACAATTTAAGACATTTTACGTTTTTTTTAAACTGTTTGAAACCCAAAATAGAAAAGTTATTCCATCTTCGGACATTCTCATCCCATAAAGGATGATCCGTAACAACGACTAACCTCTCTTTCACTTTCCTCCGAGAAATCGAGAATAGAAATGTATCCCATTCTGGATAATTTTAGGAATGATTCGATGAGTCTTACTTTCCTCTCTCCAACTCCCGATACAAAACAATATCCTTTCCACCTTCAAAGAAAGCCTCTCCCATTCTTCCATTCGAGAAGAATCGAAACGGTTTCTCTGAAGTTCTCACCTTCTCTTCTCTCAAGACATTTCCCTTAGAGTCCAAAAAGAAAAGATTTCCTTCCCAATCTCCAGCGAACCAAGTCCCTGAATGAAAAACTGTCTGATAAACTGCTTGGGATTTGCTCCGATTCTTTTCGAAAAGCACCTTTCCGGTTTTGGAATATAAAACTAACTTATCATGAAATCCAGCGAGAACTTCTCCCTCGTTGGAGATTGCCATATAGGTCTTGTGAGGAAGCACTCTTCCTAAATTCCATTCTTCTAATTCGGCGCCCTTGCTATCATAGACTCGAATGAAATCACGGTTTCCTTTTAAGAAATGAACTCCGATCTTTGTTCCGTCAGGAGAAACCGTTAGGCTTTTTGCAAATACAGGCTCCTTCTCTCCCATTTTGGTTTCGAAAAGTTTTTCTCCCTTTCCGTTCAGAAGGAATAACTCTCCTCCGGAGAATAATACCGCTGTTTCTCCATTTGAAATTCCGTTGGGAGAAAATGCGATATCGGTCAGAAATCTTCCATCCAACTTCTTCGCACCTACAGAGTTACCGTTGATATCCGAGACTAAGACTTGGTTATTGTCTCCAGCAAGAAAGAGCACGATATTCCCATCTTGATGGATCTTTGGATAACTCTTGTATTCCTTTGTCCAAAGCAGTTCCCCCACTTCCGAAAAGAATTCTACAGAGTTCCCTATTTTCTTATACAGAAGATATCCTTTAGAAGTAAGAGGAAATTCGATGCGATTCGCATCATCTGAAACAATAGATTCACCACCTGGGATCCTGATATAATCAGTCTTTGTTTTGTATCCGTTTAATTTTTTCTCCGGATCAAAATCACTTCGAGGGTCTGGAAAATTTCCTATCTTAGATTCCTTATTCCAAGACCAAGTCTTTTGTACCGTTCTTGCAGGGTCGTAAGGGTTTCCTAAAAAATAATAGAATAAAAAGAAGAAGACGATACTTAATCCCAAGATCCGAGCAATCATTATAATTTCCTTAAGCGATTGTATAATGCAAAGAGAGAAGTCGCAGCGACTACGTCCCGAAATAATTCCCTTTTAAAAGGAAAGAAGTATTCCTTCACCTCGGTACCTTTTCCCTTGATATGAGTTCCAATGAATACTGTTCCCACTTTTTTAGTAGGAGTCCCACCGCCAGGACCTGCAATCCCAGTAATGCTGATAGAAAGATCCGTGCTTAATATTGTCACAGCGTTGTCTGCCATCTCCCTAGCAGTTTCTTCGCTCACGGCTCCATGGGCCTCTAAAGTTTCCTTCTTAACATGAAGAATCGCTTCTTTAATCGAGTTTGCATAGCTAACAATAGAGCCTAAAAAATACTCGGAAGATCCGGCTCTATCTGTGAATAATTTTGCTGCGAGTCCACCTGTGCAGCTCTCCGCGGTTCCCACAGTCAGTTTCTTTTGAATCAAAAGTTCCGGAAGTTCCTCGAACAAATCTCCAGTACAAAGATCTCCGTATTTTTCCTTACTGAGTTGAATGAGCTTAGCTACTGTCTCCTGATTTTCGGATTGGTAAGTAACCCGAATATATCCTCGTTTCGCAGCAACTCCCCAGACGGCCTTTCCTTCTTTGAAGAAGTCTAACTTTTCTATAAACTCTTGCTGAAAGAGTGATTCACTTAAGCCCCAGATAAACAGAAAATCCGAATATAGTTTTGCCGATTGAAAATGAGTTCTGATCAAAGGCACGAGTTCCTCTTGGAACATGGCTGTCATTTCCTTTGGAACTCCTGGCATGCATGCAAGATAGGCTCCTGGACGAAGTTCCGACCAAAACCCGGGTGCAATTCCTACCGAGTTATTCAAGACAGTCGACTTTGAAGGGATAGAAACCTGGCGAAGCGCAGTCGTCAGTGCCTCTTGGAAATTTCTTCCCCGGAGGCGATACAATGCTTGCAGCCTATCATGTGCCTTTTCGTTCAAAACAGGTGTAGAACCCGTCAATTCACAGACCACTTGGAGAGTGTAATCATCTTCCGTGGGGCCTAAACCGCCGGTCATGAGGATAAGGACCGGTCTCTCCGTCGAAGTTACTACAGAAATCTCAGACAACTCCTTGGCGATCAGCTCCGGATTATCCGGAAGGACCACGAACTTCTCCACCGAATATCCCAAACCGAAGAGTTCATTTGCAAGCCACGAAGAATTCGTATCCTGGCTTCTGCCTGCGGTAAGTTCGGATCCGGTGGAAACGATGATAAAGCGTGGATTCAAAGATCTTTCTCCAATCTTTCGGGCGCAGAAACCCCGAGTAACCCCAAACCTTGTGCCAGAACAATCTGAGTGGACTGGCAGATCCGAGCAAGACCGAGTCTTGTTCTTTCATCCGAATCCTTCAATCTGTTGTTCTTCGCGATATAAAATTGTGTGAAGGCTCTTGCGAGGTTTTGTAGATAATTTGCAATCCGATGCGGTTCTAGAGTAAGGGCAGCATCCAAGACCTCTTCCGGAAAACGGGAGATCCAGAATAGAAGTCTCTTTCTTTCATCCGTCATCTCCAACTCTTCGAGAGCTTGGCGATCAGAATCAGTTCCTACTTCTCTAAAGATGGAAGATACCCTTGCGTGAGCATATTGTAAGTAAAAGACAGGATTCTTATCCGACTCATCCTTTGCGAGATCCAGATCGAAGTCCAGAGGAGAATCCAAAGAACGCATTACAAAAAAGTAACGTGCCACATCTTTCGCGTGTTTTCCTAAGTAACCAAGAAGATCTTCCATGGTTTGGAACTCGCCTGCTCGCTTGCTCATCTTCACCTTTTGGCCGCCCATAAGAAGGTTCACTTGCTGAGCGATCACAACCTGGAAATTCTCTTTAGGATACCCTAGAGCCTGCACGGCACCCGCAAGTCTTGCAATATATCCATGATGATCCGGTCCCCAGATATCGATGATCTTTTGGTAACCTCTTTGGATCTTATCGCTATGATAGGCTATGTCTGCGAGAAGATATGTAGGACGTCCGTCATCTCTTACGACTACTCTATCCTTATCGTCTCCGTAATCGGTAGAGCGAAATACCTGCTTGCCTTCTTCTTCAAAGACCTTACCGGATTTCTTTAGATTTTCTAGAACTCCCAATACCTTTCCGGCAGAATGAAGAGAAGCTTCGGAGAAGAAGCGATCGAATTCCACACCGAAAAGATCCAGATCCTTTCTCTGCCAGATAAGATTGGACTCGACAGTCCAACGAGAGCATTTCTCTGCGAGTAGTAAATATTCCTTCTTTTCTAAGTGAGCCTTGATCTCTGAAGAAGTATTCGAATTTTCTAATAGATCCTTTGCGATCACTTTCAAATAGTCGCCACGGTATCCTTCTGCAGGGATCGCATTATGAGCCAAGAGATCCTCTATGCTTCTTCCATCCTCTGCATTTTCTTGCACAGAAGAAGATTCGCCTAGAATTTCTCGGATCCGGACCAAGGTGGAAACCCCAAGCAAGAATACCTGGTTTCCATAATCGTTTACGTAAAATTCCTTATCTAACTGATTCCCTACTGCACGAAGCAAGTTTGCAAACGCATCACCTGTTGCAGCTGCCCTTGCCGAAACTATATTCAAGGGCCCGGTAGGATTCGCACTTACGAATTCCAGATTTACCTTTTTAGGATTTTCTAATTTAGGAAAAGTATCTTTCTTCTGGACTGTGGATTCTAAATAGCTGATTAAAAATGAGGGAGCGATCCGAAAGTTCACGAAGCCAGGAGGAGTGAAATCTACCTTCTCAAAAAAATCAGTTCTGGTTTGGAGAAATCCTACAAGAAGAGCCGCAGAATCCAAAGGCTTCTTTCCAAGTTGCTTTGCATTCTCCAAGGCAAAGGAAGTCGAATAGTCTCCGAAAGATTCCTCTCTGGAATATTCTATCCGCACTTTAAGTTCTGACGGATTTAAATGAGGAGCTTCTTTTTCGCAGTAAGCCTTGACTCCTTCTTTCAGAGCTTCTAAGACTAAATTTTTGAGAGTATCCGTTTCTTTCATTCGATGATGAGTGATCCTATTTTTTAGAGGAGTTGGATTCCCAATCCGGGAAAAGTCGCTTGTCGCGGATTTGATTCCAGCTTCTGTCCAAGGCTCCAAGGACCAGATTTTTCTCCCTCAGGATACATTCAAGAGATTGGCAATGCCTTCCCTCTTCTCCAAAACTGGGACGTGGGACTGCGTCCTTCTTGCCCCATCTTTGATCGAGTACGATAAGAAAGACGAGCCCGAAAATATAGATCAATAAGAAGCAGGTCTTGAAGAATTTATCCAAGGCTTTCCCCCAAGGATTCGTATAACATAGGTTCCGATTTCAAACGTTTTCCCATTAAGGGTTTTAAGGCCCGGTTGCTGAGACTATCCGCCTCCTTCAGGAGTTCAAGGGAAATCTTTTTGTCTTTCAGGTCCCTGTATCTCAATGCCAGACAATCTTGGATGAATAGGACGAGCCCATGCTTGTCCGGTCTGGGAGTTCCGCAGTCCCCGCAGACGATTTCAAAATGAGTTTCTTCCAGGCTACAGGATTGCATTTCGGAGAGGGTTTTACCGCAACTCGCACATTCCAATTCCTTGGAGAGAAATCCTCCTACATACAACAGTTTCAATTTAAAGAAGGGCAAGAATACGGGACGATAGCCGTCCTCGTCCAATTCCTTGAGAGCGCCCAGAAGAAGTTTATATTCCTGAGGATGGGAACCTCCTTCCGTCAAAAAGGAAGAGACAAGTTCCACAAGATACGAAACCAAAACCGTCCCCGAATATCCGGACTTAGCCTTATCGAATCTCTGGATAAGACCGATCTCCTTTACGTTAAAAGTCTCTCTTCCTTGAGTATAATAATAATCTAATATAGTTAAAGAGCCTGGCTCCACAGCCGCGATCGGTCTCGTCTTACTTTTCTTGATGCCTTTGATCCTAAAGCTGCCGACTTCTCCTTCTTCGGGAAGAAGTCTTAAGAAAGCGTCTCCCTCCGGAAGAATACGACTCTCCATAACGATTCCCTTGGTTTTCTTTAAGGCCCCAGAACCAGATCCAGACATAGATCCTCTTTCTCCTTCATCAGAGCCTCGTCTTCTTCTCCCCTTTCATGATCGTATCCGATCAAATGCAAAAATCCATGCACGAACAAACGAAAGAATTCATCCTCTTCGCTATGACCTATGGACTTCGCTTGTGCCTTACAAGTATCCCAAGAGATCACGATCTCCCCTAGACTTAAGAGAGGGCTATTCTGAATTTTCTTTTTGGGGGGAAGGTCCCAAGGTTCCAGATCGAAACTCAAAGGAAAAGAAAGTACATCAGTCGAATAGTCTTTATTTCTTCGCACCCGATTGATCTCCTTGATAGAAGAATCGTCCACAAGTAGAAGGGAAATATGAGTTTGAATATTAGGAAAAGCAAATTGAGTTAATACATTCCAGCGGGGAAGAAGCTCCGCTTCGGACAACCAAGAAGGCAATTCTTCTTCGATGTCCGAGGAAAATTCGAACAAGTTTAAGAACCTTTCACGGCATGTCTGCCGAGTATATTCTTATTCTTTTCTTCCAATGCTTTCGTTTCTTCAGGCTTAGGATATTTCGGTCTCGAGTGCAGACTAGAAAGAAGCACTTCTTTGAAAGAAGATTTTACAACTTCCAGATCTCCCAAGGTTAGTCCGCATTCATCCAGCTGATTCTCAGCAAGCTTACTATTTACGATTTTCGTAATAAGTGCATCCAAGGACTCCGGAGTCACTTCTTCCAAGGAGCGGCTAGCGGCCTCTAAGCTATCCGCGATCATCACAATCGCGGTTTCTTTTCTCTGAGGCTTCGGACCGGGATACTGAAAATCCTGCTTTCTCAGTTTCTTCTTCTGAGCGGGAGAAAGTTCAGCCAATGCCTTATGATAAAAGAAAGCCATGGTAGAAGTGCCATGATGTTCCGGAATAAAATCGATTACTTCTCTAGGAAGTCTAGCCTTCTTCGCCATCTCTATTCCATCCAAGACATGATCGATAACGATCTTCGCAGCTTTGGCAGGATTATTCTTATCGATATTTTCCTTCTTAGGAATCAAGTGTTGATTCTCTACGAAGAAGCCTGCGTTCGGGATCTTTCCGATATCGTGAAAATACACTCCGACTCGGGTCAATAGCCAGTCAAGTTCCAGATTCTGAGCGGCCCTCTCCGACATCGCCGCCACCAAGAACGTATGAGTATACGTAGAAGGAGCCTTGGTCAGAAGGTCCTGCAAGAGAGGATGGCCTGTGTCTGCAAGTTCCATGAGCTTAAACCGGGTTGGAATATTGAAGACATACTCATAGATCGGCAAAAGTAGCTGAGTCAAGGTAGAGCAGACAAATCCATTCACTAAACATAATAAATACAATTTGAATATATTCGATTCCCAGAGATCCCTCAAATGAGAACCGGAAGGCGCGGCCACCCAATAGTTGCGAGAATCAAATAAATATCCCGAAGAGGAAATAAGTATCTGAACAAGCGCCATATAGAAGCCCGCCTTGATAAAATCGATCCTCTTTCTCATCTTTCTTCCGTAAGTAGCGGCTACGACCGTCATCACGAACGCAAGAATAAAGGAAGTCGGATTGTATCTGGACGCCGCAAACACAAAGAAGGAAAGAAAGAATCCGATCGCAATAGACAATTGCTCGTCATAGATCATCGAAAGAATTAAACAAACCATTCCGGTCGGAATGACCAAAGCGAAATAAAAGACCGAATCGTAGCTATTCTCAAAACTGAAGAATGCCTTAGATGCCAAATAGGTCCAGAGCACGAGAGACCAGATAAGCGTAAAAACAATCACGTTACTCGAAACATCATTCAATCTTTTCGGATTGTACTTTTTCAAAAACGCGTAAACGATAATTACAAAAATTGACTGAATCAAAAGAACAGAAATGATAGAAGTGATATTCGCACGAGTCGCGTATTTGTTCACGATCTGCAATTTCTGATACACTTCAGGAGTGATGATCTCTCCCGCCTTTACAATCACTTCTCCAGCATTGATCCTGCTATTCACAGGCTCGGTCCTGTCCATCACTGCTTGCTTTTGGTTCTTGGTCTCTTCGGCATTATAAGTGCAGCCAGGATTGGAATACACGTATGTGAGAGATAATTTCTGAATGACTGCAAGCAATTGAGGATCAGTGGATTGCAATTTCTCCGCAGCCAACTTATTCAATGACTCTATAGTATAATTATCCCGGTATAAATACATGCGAGGAATGACCTGTATTCCTTCTAAAGAAGAGATCTGTTCCTTATTCCCGCTCGCTCCCGAATTCCGAACCTTCGCCTCCGCGGCACGGATAGAGTTATAATCCGCAGGCGCGTCCCGTAAGATGCAAAAATTAGAAAAAATTAAATTACTATATTGTTGAACAAGATCCTTGACTCTGGACTTTCCGGGAGTCTTAAGCAGAAGATCCAAATCTTCCTTGGATCTATTCTTCCATCTAGGGATAACGGCCAATAGCTCTGCAGAGGTCTTTTCTCCGGAAGCCTTCGGCTCTCTATACTTTTCCATATCTTCTTGGATAGCGGGTCGAATGGTTTCGGTTAGGATTCTGAAATCGCGATCAAAAAAATTGGGTGAGGATTGATAGGCCTTTAGCTTCTTTGCCTTGGTCTTCTCCTCATCTTCATAGACAATGTCTTTCGTAGAGACAACCTTATCGAGTGCTGTCTTTCCCTCAGAATAAGGCCCGTCAGGAGAGAGATCTATTTTGTCCTGACCGAAGAATGGGATCGCAAGCATCCAGGTCACAAAGATCAAAGTGATCGCAGTCAATATGACCTGGAATTTTCGAACGAAAGAGATGGGACGGATCTTGGTAAGAGTATCCGTGATCCAAGCCATTCCTCTTTCTAAAAACGATCCCAGGGGAAACATTACAATTCCTCGAACTTCCTCACGATAGTTTCCACTAAAGGATGTCTCGTGATATCTTCTTTTCCGAAAAATACCTGGCCAATGCTTTCGGTACTTCTGAATAAGCTTACCACACGATCGAAACCGGATCTACCGTGTTCTAGGTCGATTTGAGTAACGTCCCCAGAAATACACATCCTGGAATTTCTCCCCAGCCTGGTCATGATCATCTTTAACTGAGAAAGAGTACAGTTCTGGGCCTCATCCAAGATGATAAAACTCTTGGAAAGTGTCCTTCCCCTCATGAAAGCGACAGGAGCGATCTCAATTTTGGTAAGTGCAATATATTCCTGGGTCTTTTCAAAGCCGATGCATTCGTTCAAAGCATCGTATACAGGGCGAAGATAAGGATCCACTTTCTGATTCAGATCTCCCGGCAAGAAGCCAAGATTCTCTCCAGCTTCTACCGCTGGTCTTGTCAGAACGATCTTATCCACAATCCCATTTTGCAAGAATCTACAGGCCATTGCCACAGATAGGAATGTCTTTCCTGTTCCCGCAGGACCGATCCCGAAGGTAATTAGGTTATTTAAGAAAGATTGAATGTACTTATCCTGGTTCTTTGTCCTAGGATAGAGATGTTTGCCTTTGTACGTAGTAAGGATCTTTTCCGTAGGCTTGAAGGGCTCGTCTTCGGAACGGCGCTCTTCCTTCTTTCTTTCTCTTGTGGCTTGCTTGAGAAGATAACTGAAATCGAATTGATCCGTAAAATCACGGTCGGGTCTTTCCCTATAATTCGTTTCCAGAAGGCGGAAAAAATCCAATGCGAAATCGACCTTTGTAGGAATTCCTTCCACCTGGAATCCGTTCCCGCGAGGGATTAGGTCGATCTCCAATTGTTTTTCCAGGTTTCTTACCCCTGTATCGTTGATCCCACAGATCTTACGATACAGGTCCTGGCTTTCGAAAGTAAATTGTTCTTTCCTGATACGATTAAACCTTTATTAATCTGAGCTTCAACTCTTGGAGCTGCTTCTCTTCCACTTCCGACGGGCATTCGCTCATCAAACAAACACCTTTTTGCGTCTTCGGAAATGCGATCACGTCTCGGATGGATTTTCCGCCGGTCATCAGCATTAGAATCCTATCTATACCGAAAGCAATTCCTCCATGAGGAGGAGCTCCAAACTCCAGTGCTTCCAAAAGGAAGCCGAACTTTTCCTTAGCCTCTTCGGAGCCTATGCCCAAAGTGGAGAAGACTCGGTTCTGCACTTCTTTGGAGTGGATACGAATGGAACCTCCACCGATTTCCACACCATTTAGAACCAGATCGTAGGCCTTGGCTAACGCCCTGCCCGCTTCTTTCTGGAGTCTTTCCTCAGAAGAGAAAATCTCTAGACTCTCGTCATTCGGAGAGGTAAACGGGTGATGCAAGGAATCCCAGCGATTGTTATCCTTGTTCCACTCGAACATCGGGAAGTCCACGATCCAGGAAATATGAAAGCTTCCTTCTGCAGGTTTGTCAAATCTTTCCGACAACTTTAAGCGAAGTGCTCCCAAAGAATGATTTACGATTTGTCTCTCGTCCGCTCCGAAAAAGATCATATCCCCTTCTTTAGAGCCAACCGCCTCGGAAATCTTTTTGAGAGTCTCCGGAGTAAATCTTTTTGTAATCGTGGATTCCAAGCCTTCCGGACCATGCTTCATGTAAGCGAGGCCTTTTGCCTTGTAATCTCTCGCAAGCCAAGCAGTTAAATCCTCGATCTCCTTTCTGGAGATTACGGATCCACCCGGAACGCAGACCGCCTTAACGACTCCGTGAGTTCCGACCGCCACAGTGAACACTTGGAAATCGCTATTTTTCACGATCTCAGAAACATCCACGAGTTTCATTCCGAAACGAAGGTCCGGTTTATCTGAACCGTATTCTTCCATCGCTTGTCTGTATGGCATTCTGGAAAAAGGAGCCTTCAATTCCAGTTCGAAGACATCCTTCATGACTTTGGAGAATAGGCCTTCGATCTCGGTCAGGATCTCTTCTTGAGAAACGAAGGAGAACTCCATATCCAGCTGAGTAAACTCAGGCTGCCTATCGGCCCTTAGATCCTCGTCCCGGAAGCATTTCACGATCTGGAAATATCTCTCCATTCCCCCGACCATTAGAATTTGCTTAAATATCTGTGGCGACTGAGGAAGAGCATAGAACGAATTCGGGTTCAGACGGGAAGGAACCAAGAAATCTCTTGCTCCTTCCGGAGTGGACTTGTTCAAGATAGGGGTTTCAATCTCAACGAACTTACGTGAATTCAGATAATTACGAATTGCGAATACGAACTCATGTCGTTTCAGCATTCTGTTCTTAAGCTCATCCCTTCTGAAATCCAGATATCTGTATTTCAAGCGGTTCTCTTCGGAGATCTCTTCGAATTCATCCAAGGAGAAAGGAGGAGTCTTAGCTTGGTTCAGGATAACAAGTTTTTCGACGACGAGCTCGATGGTCCCGGTCTTCATCTTAGGGTTTATGCTTTCCGCATCCCTTTTCTTGAGCTTTCCTTGGACTGCGATTACATACTCGGAGCGGATCTTTTCCGCGGCAGTGAAATCTTCTTCCAATATTTCTTTGCGAAGTACGACTTGCAAGATGCCGGTGCGATCTCTTAGATCCACAAAGATCACTCCACCCTGATCTCTAAAACGGAAAGACCAACCGAATAGGGTAAGTGTCTTTCCTTCTTGGGCCTCGGTAGTTTCTCCCGCCCAGGCTCTAGCTCTATAACCTTCTAAAATCCAATCTTCCAAAGAAATTCCAGTTCCTTAATTTATAATATAAAAGCTTGCTCCGAAGTTTCGTGTAGACGAGCAAAACCCGTCCGTGGAGCTACACGTTATCAAATCTGGAAAGTTCAGGTCGGAAGGCAAGTGGAAAAGAACCCGTAGGTCCCGATCGGTTCTTGGCGATGATGATCTCCGCCATTCCCTTCATCCTAGGATCTTCCTCTTCGTCCTTTCCCTTCTCTCCGCGATAAATGAATGTTACAATATCCGCATCCTGCTCGATCGCACCCGACTCTCTTAAGTCTGCGAGCTGAGGTCTCTGGTCCTTAGATCTCTGTTCGATGGATCGGTTCATCTGGGAAAGAGCGATCACGGGACATCTAGCTTCCTTTGCCATCTGCTTGAGAGCTCTGGAAATCGAGGAAACCTCTTGCTGTCTTCCCCCATCACGGCTCTTAGGATCGCTCATAAGCTGGAGATAATCCACGATGATCAGTCCTAAGGTCTCGTTGGTAAGAAGTTTGCGGATCCTTCCCTTGAAATCGTCCACACTCAGAACTCCCGAGTCGTCTATATAGATCGGAGAAGAAGTTACTTTGATAATTGCTTCGATAAGCTTTGGCGCATCCGACTTAGTGACCTCGGAACGCTTGAGTTTGTTCGACTCGACCTGAGCATAAGAACAAACCAATTTAAGAAGAAGCTCCATTCGGCTCATCTCTAAGGAGAAGATGACCACTGGACGGTTATGTATAAGTGCGACATTCGAGGCGATATTCAGCGCTAGAGTGGTCTTACCGTTTCCGGGTCTTGCCGCGAGCACCATCATTTCGTATTCTTTCAGACCGGAAGTCATCTCATCGAACTGAGTGAAATTGGTGCGAAGCCCCTTAACCTGGCCCCTGCTCTCCATGATCTCTTTGATATACTCGGAAAGAGCAGTCTTGTCCTGAGAAACGGGCATGAGCCCTTTTACGTCTGCGGATCTGGAGACTTCGGTCAGACTTTGCTCGATCTGATTGAAGACCGACTCGTTCTCACCCGGCTCTTTCTGGATCAGATCCAGAGCATTCATTAATAATTTTGAATATCTTCTTCTCTCGGAAAGGCGCTTGATCCTTTCTGCATAATACACGAGAGGATGTGAAACTACCGAATCCTTATACAAGGAATAGATATATTCGTATTCCCTTTCAGGATCTTTTAGGAGAGAATTTTCTTTTAGGAAGTTTAGAACGGAAACTGGATCTACGGCAACTTTCTTGTCTACCAGATCCAAGATCGCCTTATAGATGCGGCGATTTGTATCCTGATAGAAATCCTCTGGGACCAGAGGAATGTCTATCAGATTGTCCGCCCCCTTGAGAAGGAGAGATCCGAGAAAAGACTTCTCGGAATCCAATTCAAACAAGGAGTCGGCTTGCATTAATTTTTACGATTAAGCTTCGGTAGAAGCGCCTTCTTCTTTTTTAACGTGAATCGTAATGGTTGGAAGAATTCCTTCTGCCAAACGAACTTTCAGTTTGTAAGAACCCAAGTTACGGATCGGTTCAGCGAACTCGATCTTACGCTTGTCTACTTCGAAACCACCGTTCTTTAAAAGAGCCGCAACGTCAGCAGGAGTAACCGCTCCGAAGAGTTTGTCTCCTCCACCGGTTTTCACAGAAATCTCAAATTCCTTACCGTTTAGTCCGGAAGAAACAGATTCCATAGTTTTCTTGCGTTTGTCTTTTTTCAGATCGGCTAATTTCTTCTGGTGAAGAGCCATCTTAGTCTTTCCTTCAGAAGCGCGAACCGCGAGTCTCTGAGGGAAAAGGTAATTACGAGCAAAACCGTCTGCGACTTCTTTGATATCGCCAGCGTCACCTAGGTTAGAAACGTCTTTTTGTAAAATTACTCTCATTCGTTTCCTCCTCAGTTTACCTTGAACGGTAGAAGGCCGATGCTACGTGCCTTACGGATTTCTCTTGCGAGAATTCTTTGGTACTTAGCAGAAGTGCCAGTGATTCTACGAGGAATGATCTTACCGCGATTGGTAATGAATCTTTCCAAAAGTTCGATATTCTTATAATTGATTTGTTTTGCAAGCTCAGGGTCTGCGGTGAAGCGACAAACTTTCTTTTTGTATTTGTTCTGCTTCTTAGGCGGACGTCCTCCGTCTTGCTCTAAAGACATGCCTTCAGTAGCAGCTGTCTCTTGCTTAGTTTCTTCTTGTACTTCGTTTTCTGACATTGTTCGTGTCCTCGTTAAAAAGGTATATCGTCGTCTGTTCCGGAACTTCCCATGTCATCTTGCGCAGATGAGTAAGAAGAAGATCCGCTGTTTGCGGAAGAACCGTATTCTCCGCTTCCATTCTCCCTTGCTCCGATCATCTGGAAATTCTCCACGACGATCCGAATGCGGGAGGCTTTTTTGCCTTCCATGGTTTCCCAAGTATCCTGCTTTAAGCGTCCCTCGATAACGAGTTGTTTGCCCTTCTTGCAGTATTGTTGGATGATATCAGCTCCCTTTCCCCAAGCTTCGCAGTCGAAGAAATGAGTTTCCTCTTTCTTGTCCCCGCCGGCCACATAGGTGCGACCATTCGCAATGGAAAAGTTCACTAGGGAAGTTCCGTTCACCGTTTTAAATTCCGGATCGCGGGTCAGGCGCCCTACTAGGGTCACCCGATTGATATCGTTAGCCATTGAGGCGGACGATCATCGAGCGGAGTAAGTTTTGGTTTAATCCAAAGTCCCGCTCTACCTTTTCTAAGGCAGATTGATCGGCATTCACTTTGAAGTGAGTAAAAATGCCGTAGTCCTGGTGCTTGATCGGATGCCAAAGTTTCTTTTGGCCCCAATCTTCCTCAGCGGTTACGTTGATGGAATGCTTTTTGAAGATCTCAAGGACCTCAGTTTTAGCCACTTCCTTCGCGGTAGAACGCGTGATTGTGGTAATCTCGTAGTTTCTCAAAAGTTTCTCCTATGGGAAAATGCCCGTCTACATGCGTGACGAGCAGAAGAATAAGGATTTTGTCCTATTTTCGAGGACTTGGTGAGGGGGTCAAGCCGAATGCAAATCTACCTTTTGCATGCCTTATCCTCCGAAATGGCTTTAACGCGTAATCGGAATAGATATTCCTGCATTCCGGTTTATTTCTTATTTTCAATTGGATCCAAACACTTTGGTTAATATCGAAATGCGGGAGAAATCAACTTTCCGGAAGGAAGAGATAGGATTCATGAAAACTGCTTGAGAATTCATGAAATTTGAGTAGCTTGGATCCGAGGTTCGGAGCATGGCAAACTTACAAGTCCGGGATATAGATGACAGACTCTACGAAGCATTGAAAAGGAGAGCCGAATTGGAACATAGATCAATCAGCCAAGAAGTGGTACTTCTCATAGAGAACTACCTCGCTCATGATACAAAAGGATCCGAACAAAAGACACTTGGATTCTTAGAGCTATCCGGCTCCTGGATAGACGATAGAACTCCCGAAAAGATCGTCAAAGAGATCCGATCTTCTCGCACCAAGAATACCTCAGGGAGCAAAACGGATGAGCTATTTGATTGATACGGATATTCTCATCTATAGCCTAAAGAACGATCCGATTGTTCGCCAAAATTTTCTGGAAAGAAAGAACTCGATTAAGTCCGTTTCTGTGATCACGTACGGAGAACTGATCTTTGGCGCCCAAAAATCCTCTTATAAAGAAAGGAACCTGGCAACAGTCCGAAGGATCGCCGAGCTATTTCCGGTGATAGAATTGAATTCAGGGATTATGGAAACTTTTGGAGAACTAAAGGCGACTCAGCAAAAAAAAGGAAATACGATCGAGGACTTTGATCTATTGATCGGATGCACGGCGCTTTATTTAAATTATTCCCTAGTGACGAATAACGAAAAACATTTCGGCAAAATACCCGGATTGAAAATAGAGAACTGGACCAAATCCGCTTAGTCCAGATCGATCCAACCCCTACCTCCTTCGATACGGATCTTAGTTCCTAGATCTTGGGACAGCACAGCAATCTCGTTTAAAAAATTCTCAGCTTCTTTTCCTTCCAAAGGTCTGACCAAGTGATCCTCATTTTGGAATTTTCCGAAAATAGGCACGAGTTCTGCCTTGATCAATTTGCTTTTCTTAATATGGAGAATTACGATTATATTATGATTTAAGTAAGCATTCCTGCTTCCGAAAATCAAATTTCCCAAAGAATAGAAAATCAAACTATTCCCGATCCTTTCAATCCCTTGCGGAATATGAGGATGATGTCCTATGATAATATTCACCCCACTATCCGCAAAGGTTTTCGCGATCTTTCTTTGATCTAAAGTAGGAAAGGGAGAATATTCCACCCCCCAATGCAGCGAAAGTATCCTGAATTGATTTTGAGAAGAAGGAGCCTTGGACTTTTTTCCGTTCGAATTTTTTTTAGGAAGCTTGGATCCGTTCTTTATGGAATTTAAAGTTAGATTTTCTGTCTGAAGCTTTTTTACCAATTGCTCTGCATCCAAGGGCATAACGCCTGGACTAGTGCTTGCGTAGTGGGACCTTCCTTCTGCAACATTAGTCGCAGAGTAGATCCTTAGATTGGTATCTTTTCCTTCCCAGATCCAAGGTCTGAAAGCGGACTCTAAATTTTTTCCGGCACCAATATAAGAGATCTTTCGATCCGAAAGGAACTTCAGAGTTTCTTCCAGGCCTTCAGGTCCATGATCCATAGCATGATTGTTTCCAAGAGAAACAAGATCTACTCCTAAGAAACTCATGGACTCTAGGTCAGCTTCCCTTGCCTGGAATACATAAGCTTTTCCGGTATCCCAATTCTTTTCGGATACAACTGGAGTTTCTAGATTCAAGACCTTAAGATCCGCAGTAGTGAAAAGATCTTTGAGACCTTTTACGGGAGCCAATTCTCCTTTGGACTTGATCGTATCCCGGATTCCCCAATTAAACATCACGTCCCCACCCATGAGGACCTTGACTAGCTCTGGATCTTCTTCTTTTGTTAATAATTTTTCGATCTTGGATTCTATCTGATCCACAAGTTCGGAAACTACAGAAGAAGAAGGCTGCCCTTCTCCCGAAGAAGTTCTCTCCGAAAAGCTAGAACATGAGATAATGAAAAGGATCAGAAAATGAGGAAGGCTCCGCATTGCCGTACGGAAATCCTTTAGAAGAGATCGCATCTTTCCAGACAGTTTTCAGATGCGTTTTGATTTGGGAAATAAATAATAAGAAAGATAGGAAACTTTCAGCCCATATAAATGGGAGAAAATAGAATACGCGACCGCTTCGTTATTGATAAATGCCTGTTCCTAATTCTTCGATGAGAAGAAGGAAGAAAACACAGCATTCGAGATGATTTTTGTGCTGAAATTATTGAAAGACCAAGAATCCCAAGAGAACAAGGACGAGACCTAAGATCCCAATCTTTACCCCTACTTTAGCCATATCCTTGATCTCAAAGCCTCCTACCGCATAAGCGACAGCGTTCGGAGGAGTGGACACCGGCAAAGACATTGCCAAAGAAGCGCCTAACGCAGATCCTAAAACCAATTGGATCGCATACGATTCATTCCCAGGCATGAGTAGAGTCGCCACAGGAAGAGCCAATGGAACCAGTAAATTTGCGGTAGCAGTATTGGACAAAAATGTAGAAAGAAATAATCCGATAGAGAAGAAGATCCCGAGCACCCACAGGCTTTCGTTCGGACCAGTCTTACTGCCGATCAATTCTCCGAACCAAGCGCCCGCACCACTCTTCTCAATTCCGGTTCCTAAGGCGATTCCACCTGCAACCAAAATAAGCACATCCCATTCTAAGGAACGTAAATCACTCGATTCTAATATACCTGCGGATGTAAAAAGAAGAAGAGGAAATAACGCGACTACTCCTGCAGGTATCCCGTGCAAAGATTCAGTGAGCCAGAAGATCACTGTTAGAAAAAAGCCGAACAATACAAATCTCAGTCTCTTTTGCGATCCCTCGCCCGATAAAGTTTCGTATCTAAGGGAAAGTTGTAATCCAGGACTTGCAGGAAAAGCTCGAAGCAACCAAAACCAAGCAGCAATCATTAGAATGAGCAAGAGAGGAATTGCTACAAGCATCCAACTTCCAAAGGAAATAAAATCTCCGTATCCTTGGTTCTTTAAATTTGCGAAAGCGATCACATTCGGAGGAGAACCGATCGGAGTTCCTATTCCCCCTAAGTTCGCGGCAAATGGGATCCCGATCAAGACTGCTTTTCTAAATTTCTCTTCTTTACTTAAAACAGAAAGCAATGGAAAAACAAGTGCGATCATAAGAGAAGCTGTAGCTGTATTACTCATCCAAAGAGAAATAGATGCTGTGATGCACATGAGACCGAGCAGTACAAACTTAGGAGAAGTTCCAAAATAAGGAAGCACTCGATTCGCAAGCCAGCGATCCACTCCTACTTTCACGCAAGCCTTTGCCAAAGCGAAACTTCCGAGGAAAAGAACCACCGCTGAATCCGCAAGAGAAGCAAGAAAGACTGCAGGAGCAGGACTCTTTGTGTTCGGAATTTGATACTGCTTTAAGAAATCCCATTTGCCCGGGTTGGAAAATAAAATGATCTCCGCCAGAATGATTAGAATGGAAGTCGCATGTCCCGGAATGATCTCAAAGATCCAAAGCCCCGCTGCGCATAGAAAAATGAAGAACATCCCCCCGACCGAAGGAGGCAAGAAACCGTAAAAGGAAAGAACAAGAGGCAGCAAGGCAACAAGTAAGGAAAAAGCAAAACCTAGTTTTCGAATTGGCATAAAGACTTCTTAAAATCAAGAAAGCATAAAGTAAGATCGAGTTAAATCAAGGTCAACCGTAAAGTAATCACGAATCGATCCTAGTTCCTATTCGAATACGATGGTCCGATTCTGAAAGATCATAACTCTATCTTCCAAAAGAAGACGTAATGCCTTTGCAAGCACGACCTTCTCCAAATCTCTTCCATAAAGCACGAGCCTTTCAGGAGAATATCCGTGATCGACATGACAAACATCCTGAACAAGAATGGGCCCTTCGTCCAGATTCTCCGTCACTATATGAGCAGTAGCGCCTATTATCTTTACTCCTCTCTTATATGCTTGCTCATAAGGCTTAGCTCCTACGAAAGCTGGCAAAAAGGAATGATGAATGTTTAAAATACGATTTCCCCAATTTCGAACGAACTCCGGGGTGAGTATCCTCATATATTTTGCGAGCACGATCCAGTCCGGCTGCATCTCTTGCAGACGTTCTTGGACTTTTGTTTCGTGCTCTTCTCGTGTCATTCCGTCGCTTGGAATAAAAACAAAGGGGACCTTAAAGTCTCTGGCCAGATCTCCCAGAGTCTCATGATTAGAGATCACTCCCAGAAGATCCATGGGCAGCTCTCCGTATCTCCAACGAAGCAAAATATCCCCCAGGCAATGCGGCTCCTTAGTGGCGAGGAGCACGACCCGGGCTTTTCTGGAGGTGGATAATTTTAGCTCTGCGTCTTTGGGAAGGATTTGTAGTAACTCCGACAGGATGGTTTTGTCCTCTTCCTCTTTTTGGATGGAATACTCTGTTCTCATAAAGAACACTCTTTGCAATGGCTCTACGAATTCCTGGTTTCCTATAATATTCGCTCCGATCTTTGCCAAGAAGCCCGTGATTCTATGAATTAAACCGGGCTCATCCGAGCAGCGGATCAAAAGAATTCTAGTGTGATTCGAGATCAGATCTGCTTCCAAAACTTCCTCCAGAAGGAATCGGGTAATCTTTGGGACTTTGGATAAGTTAGCAAATCTTTAAAGGGGAAATTTTGGTCCCCGCCCTTCGTGGGTGGGGGCCGGTGCGGGGGTTTGTCCAGGAAAGGCAAAATTTCACAGAACCCGACTTTCAGCAAATCAGTTTCTGGGGGAGGAATTTTAGTAGGAGTTCCTACATTTCAATAATTAGCACTCTTGATAAAAAAGTGCTAATTATTATGAAAAATAATTGAAACTTTTTATCATTTTAGCACTCTATATATATAAGTGCTAAAATGCGCTGGAGGCTGCTAAATGAGACAACAGGATTTTTTTAGCGAAGTAAGAAGAATTCAAAACCGATTCCATAATCTTTTCGAACCAGTTTGGGAAGGCGCACGCACTTCCCCTGCCCTGAATGTGTATTCTGATCAGGACAAAATCACAGTGACTGCCGAAGTTCCGGGTCTTTCTCCGGAGGATCTGGAGATTACCGTTGCCCACAATCTTCTCACCATCTCGGGTGAATGGAAGGACGAGGGCCAAGCAAAACCAAGACGGATCGAAAGAGCACGCGGAAGCTTTAAGAGACAACTCGAACTTCCTGTGGCAGTCGATTCCGAGAAAGTGCAAGCAACCGTAAACGAAGGTATCTTAACACTCGTCCTTCCAGTCTTGGAAAGCGAGAAACCTAGAAAGATCCGCATCGAAGCTAAAGCTTAAGAAGGAGAACAAGATGAGCGTATTAGAATTATTGAAATCAGAAAAGTCCGGCGAACAAGAGACCAAGACGACCCAAAGGCCTGTTTATACTCCTGCGACAGATCTTTATTCGAACGAAGAAGAGCATGTGCTTCTCTTAGATCTTCCCGGTGTGAAAGAAGCAGATCTCGAGATCTCCTTAGAGAAGGATGAACTCAGAATCTCCGCTAAAACTTCTGCAACGCAAACACAGGGAGAACTTCGCTATTCCGAATACGGAACAGGTGATTATAGAAGGAGCTTCATTCTATCCGAACCGGTAGAAGAGGACAAGATCACTGCCGTTTTGAAGAATGGAGTGCTCCAGCTCAAACTTCCCCGCAAAAAGCCTTTGAGCAAAAAAATAGAAGTTCGAACTTCCTAAAAGTTTTTCAGTTAGATCCTTACCAAATTTAGCCGGAGCCAGCTCCGGTTTTTTTTTGCCCGAATCACAGCCAGTTTATTCTCTGGTTGTATGAGGACATTAGCACTTCTCACTCTTTCCAATCTGTTTATGACCTTTGCCTGGTATGGCCACTTGAAATTCTTCAAGGACTTTCCTTTATGGAAAACCATATTGGTCTCTTGGGGGATCGCATTCTTTGAATATTGCTTAATGGTTCCTGCAAATAGGATTGGCTATGCAGAAGATGAATTGAGCGGCTTTCAATTAAAGATTCTGCAAGAAGTTGTGACGATTACCGTATTTATAGGTTTCGCCTTCTTAGTCTTGAAAGAAAAGATCAAATGGAATCATGCAGTCAGTTTTGTGCTCATTCTTCTTGCGGTCTTCTTTGCCTTTTACGATAAGAAATAAACAGTTCTAACAAAAACTTCTTCAAAGAAGTTTACGAATCTCTTCTGCCAGCTCCTGTCCTTTGATCCCGGTTGGATATGCTCTCAAGATCATTCCAGACTTATTCACGAGATAAATAAAAAGAGAATGGTCTACTCCGTATCCTCCTGCTTGTGCAGGATTTTGGACCTTTTGAGAATAGACGCCGAATCCTTTCTGCAACTCTTCGAGGTTCGCTTTTCCTCCAGTCAATGCAACAAGCTCTTTTCCGGGAAATCTAGAAATATAATTTCGAAGTACTTCTGGAGTATCTCTTTCCGGGTCCACTGTGATAAAGATCGGAGTTACATTTTTGGAATCTTCTCCTAAGATCCGAAAGGCATTCTCTATATCATTAAGAGCCATAGGACACATGTCCGGACAATGGGAAAATCCGAAATAAACCACGAAGAGATTTCCGTTCAACTCCGAAGGTCTAACATCCTTTCCTTCGGTGTCTTTTAAGAGAGCGGTCTTCCATTCTTGGACTGGATATTCCAAGGCATATTCCGTTTTCTTAAAGAATTTCTGGATGCCAAATCCTATTCCCAGCCCGACAGCTAATACGAGTAAATATAATATTATTTTTTTATGATTCATATTTCCTTAAACCGCTACGATCCAGCCCATTGCACCCCTGTCTGCCATGTGAGTCTGGTGAGGATGGAACATGTACCTTCCCCGTTTCGTTAAAGTAAATTCTACGATCGCCCTTTCTGTCTGCCCTAAGGTAATTACGTCCGTGTGCTCGTCAGGGACCAATCGAGTTCCAGTTCTATATACGTCAAAGGTTTGAGAATGCAAATGAAAGGAAGCTAACGGATCGTATTCGGTCATATTCGCGATATATAGACGAACCTTCTTTCCCACGGGCACTTTAATTGGAAAACGATCATAGAATCCTGCAATTCCATTCCATGCGTATATATCATTTCTTCCGGACTCTTGCAGGTCCCATCCGGCTAGTATGAGCATAAACTCTAGGGCAGGAGGACGACCTCCTGGTGGATCTACAATAAATCCACCATACAATCCCTTCGACATATGACTCGCCAAAGGAGGAACATGACAATGATATGGGTGGAATCCAATCGGTCCCGCTTTGATCTTATACAATCTTTCCGAACCGGATGCGATCGGTTCCCAACCATCCTGTTGAGGATCATGAGTCCCATGAAAATGGATCGAGTGTGGATGATTGGAATGATTCCTAAATAGGACCTCCATATTCTGTCCTTCTCTGGCTCTCAAAACCCTTCCGGGAACGATCCCATCGAAAGTCCATGCATTCACCACAGTCTCATGTGCGACAGTCAATGGCATTTCAACGATATTGATTTCCGATCGAAAAGAACTTCCTGATGGTGCCTGAGGAAGGCTCGAATGCAGCTCCATTCTAGAAAGGAAGTCCGCATTCGTAAACATAGGCGGATGCACCATACTACCATAAGAGTTCCCTCCTATAGCTCCGGGCAACCGTATGGAAGGATTCGGATTTTGGCCGGTAGGAGTTCCTACCGTTCTACAGATTGGATCGTCCTTTTTGCGAGCAGTAATCCCGGCTATACCTGTTCCAGCCGCAATCCCTGCCCCACCAATTCCTAACCAACGAAGGAAATCCTTCCGATTCATTCTAAAATCCTAATTTAGAATCTAGCGATGGTTGAGATCAGGACCGTTAAAACCAAAAGCCCGATTCCACCATATACCAAAACATTCTTTGCCCAAGCCGGGATTTTGGACCCACCTGCAATATGATAAGCTCCGGCTCCGATCAAAGGAACGAGAACAATTGCTGCAGTCCAAAGACTTCCCTGCTTAACGGTAACATCCTCTCTCTTAGACAGATCGATAAGAGCGAGAGGAGCCCAAAGTGCGAATAATATATAGAAGATATAGTATCCATAAAAATTGAACAGAAGAGTAAAAAAGCCCGGTTCGAGAATTTGAGTATTCATAATAAACTCCTTAATAATTTCAAAAATTCTAATATACTGATCAACCTTCTCCCACATTCCCCACAATGGAGAATCCGAGGAAGATCAGAAATGCGAGTGATGCACCAAAACCTGCAAGCACCAGAGTCAACCTCAGATACTTAGGATATGCGGATTTTCCGGTTAAGAGGTATGCTCCTCCTCCCAGATAAGGCACCAAGGATACGAAGACTAACCAAGCGTATTTGCCAGGATTTACTTCCGACTTGGAAACCAGATCGTAAATGCTTAAGCTTGTTAAACAAACATACAAAAGCATAGGAAGAAGATATCCGAACCAACGGAAGATCAAACTTTGCAAGTCCAAAGGCCTTGGGCTGGAAAATCCTCCCAATACGTCTCCGAATTTCTGTTTTCTTTCTGCCAGGATCTTAGCTGCTTCCGGTGGAAGTGTAACCTTCTCCAGATCCAATCCAAAGTCCTCAAACGCATGAAGTGCAGGTTTGATAGGAGCTCCTACACCACCAGGAAGATTCTCTTGCGGACCTGGAATCGGTTGCTTCTTCCAATCGCCGCTTGGATAATTTCCACGGGTCGCATCTACCATCAAAGAAAGAGCATTGAAGGCAGTGAATAGTTCCCCTCCCACAGGAAGGCGTATTCCCCCGGCACATGAATTCGTTTTTTCTAATAAAGGAGGAATAGAAGTTTGGAACTTATTGTTAGAGAAACAATTCCCTATGCTAATAGGTCCCGAAAGATTCAAGTCCGCGATCCCAGAAGAATAAACCGTATTGTTCTCAATTACGTTTTGATGAGAAAACCAGAAGTTCTCATCCAGGTTCGGCAAAAGAGCGATCCCATAATTCTCATGTCCGACCACTAGGTTGTTCTTGATTACATTCCGCAATCCACCGGCGATCAGCACACCGATCCCGTAAGAAGGATATTCTAACGGTTTGATCGGCGCCTTTAAGTTATTATTATCATAGATCAGGTTACCTATAATGGTCGTTTCTCTTTCTGGAGGAAGAAGCTCTCTATCTAAGGAATTCGGTCCGAGACCTACGATATTATTTCTCCAAATAGAGCTGATAATGTATAATTCCCCACCAGCGTTCGTTCCTGAATATCCTAGAGCACTGTTCTCGGAGATCACATCGTATAGGATGGCCTTACAAGGATAACATTGTCCCACATAGATCCCTGCGTCGGGAGAACCGGATGCATAAGAATGTTCTAATACTCCATTCACAGAGTCGAACGCGTAGATCCCATAATCTCCGTTATTATACGCAGTTAAATAAGAGCCTCGATATCCTTTGACACCTGTCCAAAAGAATCCGTTCAATGTGGAATTTCGAGCGGTCATATTCTCGATCGCAACTCCATCCGCACCAACTACAATAACACCATTCCCTCTTTGGAATTGACCGTCCAAGATGACCTTATTTCTGTCAGTGCCTCGGATCACGAGAGAAGGAGTAGTAACTACGACTTCTTCGTAATACACTCCTTCATCCACGAGAACTAGATCTCCAGGAGAAGCAGCATCCACTGCGTTTTGTATCGTAGGATATACTTGCGGAACCTTGCGAGTGGTTCCCGAGAATTTCTCCGCGACCTTCCATGCCTTTCCGGCCCTTGCCGCAGGATTGTATTGCGCATTCCCTACAACGATATCACCGACCATTCCATTCTTTCCATCAGGGGAAGCATGGAAGCTGCAGTAATAAGGAAACACTCCTTCTTTAGGATAACTTACTTTTACTTTGGAACCTCTTGGCATGACCAAATTTCCAAAGTTCTTTTCCGTCGACCAAGACTTGTCCACGGAGATTGCGTTATGAGGATTCGCGCCTGAATTTACAAATTCAATCTGGCCCCCAATCGGGATTCTCTGCATTGGTGGAGAGAATGCATTGTCGATCATGACCACGTGGGCAAAGCCTTCTGTGCTAGCCTCTTCTTTACTACTACCACAGGAAGAAGCAAGTCCCCCTATGAAAACTCCCGTGACCAGAAGGCCAATCAGGGGAATCATTCGTTCTTTCCATTGGAATCTCGGCATCGGAACTCCTCTTTTCTGAAGTATCTCAGGCGCGGAAGGGAGATTGAACCCCTTCTTCAAAATGTGAGCTTTTGCTCACTTTTTTCTATCTTCGCAAATTGCAAAACGGATACAAGCTTTTTTTGACTGAAAGAAAATCGACCAAATGTTATAGAATAAAGCTTCTTCTTCCAAGCCAAAACAAGAACGACTTAGATTTTTTTAGCTTCGGTATTCTTGTTATATGTTCCTGCAAATCCCCAACCGGTCCATCCGGTAATCAAGGAGAAGAGAGGAGAAAGCAAATTTAAGAAGGCATAGGGAAGATACACAAGTGTAGGAACTCCTAAGGCAGCTGCCATAAAGGATCCACAGGAATTCCAAGGAACTAAAGGAGAAGTCATGGTCCCCGAATCTTCCAAACAACGCGAAAGATTTCTAGGATCTATTCCCTTTCGCGAATATGCTTCGTTAAACATTTTCCCGGGAACAACAATTGCCAGATATTGATCCGCACAAAATAGATTTGTACCGATGCAAGTAAATACGGTCGCGCTAAATAGGGATCCCCTTCCCTTTACCCATTTTAAAACCGACTCGGCAAGAGTCTGGGTCATTCCCCCACCTTCCATAATACCTGCATAAAACATGGCAGAAAGGATGAGCCAAACCGTGGAAAGCATGGAAGCCATTCCTCCTCTGGATAACAATTCATCCACTAATGGTTGTCCGGTCTTCACCTTAGTTCCTTCCGCGGCAGCAGTTACTAATGACTTGAATGCAAGAGAGGCAGACTCTTGAAAATGATCCGATCCAGAGTAAAGATTTTCCTGAGTAAATAATGCGCAGATGCCTCCGCTCACGATCCCAATAAAGATGGAGGGGATTGCGGACATTCTGAAATAGATTAATAAAAACGTAATAAAAGGAGGAATCAAGAGCACCCAGGAAATTCTAAACTCGGATCTCAATGCAGAAATAACTGGAGCAGTTGCAGTTTGAGTTTCACCGGAGCTTTCCCCCATTCCGAGGAGAGTAAAAACCACCAAACAGATCAGGAAGGCAGGTAATGTAGTCCTAGCCATATTACGAATATGCGATAGAAGCGAAACTCCCGTAATGGAAGAAGCCAGATTCGTAGTTTCCGAAAAGGGCGAAAGCTTGTCCCCGAAATACGCTCCTGATACGATCGCACCGGCGACCATTCCCAAAGGTTTTCCAAGCCCTGCACCCACTCCGATCAAGGCTACTCCGATCGTACCTGCCGTGGACCAGGAACTTCCTGTAGCAAGGGAAACTACTGAAGACAAGACTAACGCGGAGGGTAAAAATATCTCAGGCTTGAGAAGTTCCAATCCCCAAACGATCAAAGCAGGAACGATCCCGGATCGGATCCAAATACCGATGAGTGCTCCGATCAAGAGAAGAATTACGATCGGCTGTAATACATTTCTCATGGAATCTAAGACTGTCTCTTCAATCCGAACCCAGGAGATCCCTCTCAATCTAGAGATCCCTGCAGAAAGAGCTCCTGCACTGAACAAGAGGATTTGCGCAGGGCCTTCTGCAATTCCACTTCCGAATACAAAGCCTGCAGTACTTAAGGAAACGATTAAAAAGAATAAGGGAAGAAAGGAGATCCAAATCCCTGGATCGTTTTGTTTCATTTTGGAAAATCCTCGGGTAAAGGACAGAGAATACGTATCCTTTTCTTTTGAAATGGATGAACGAAGGCAACAGAACGGGAATGCAGAGCCTGCCTAGACATTCCCAATCTAGAAAGCAAATCCGGAGCCTCTCCTTGTATGAATTCTATAAAAACATTTTCATCTTTTCCATAGATCTTATCTCCAAGCAAGGGAAAGCCTAAGGAAAAAAGAGTCGCTCTGATCTGATGCAATCTTCCTGTCTTAGGAAGACAAAGAAGTTTGGAAAACAATTTGCCTTGATGAATTCCTTCTCCTAGTTTTAGAAAACTTGTTTCAGAAGATTCTAATTCTTCTGGAGAGATCTGCAAATCTTTAGATTCTTCAGAAGATACAAAGGCTCTTTTTTTACGAATTTGAGAAGAAGGATCCGTAAACAGAAATCCGATCGCTTTCTTCTTCTTAGGAAAACTTCCCCAAACATAGGCAATATAGGTCTTACGCACCTTTCTCTTTGCGAATAAGTCGGAAAGTCGAAATGCAGCTTCTGGATCTTTTCCGAATAAGACGACTCCTGAAGTTTCCCGATCCAATCTATGGATCAAATACGGTCTTTGAAATCTGGGATCGGCTTCTAAGATATCCACTAAATTGTTTTTGCGGTATCGACCCGCGCCGTGAACCGGTAGGTCTCCCGATTTTTCTACGGCAAGAAATCGATCGTCTTCGTACAATACTCGAAACTCCTTTTTGACTTCCGGTTCCTCGATCTCTCCAGGAAGGTATAGGATCTCTTCACCTTCTTTCAATAGATAAGAAGCCTTTGCAATCTTTCCTTGTACGAGTATTTTACCTTCTTCTAATGTTTTTCTCCAAACGGATCTGGATTGATAAGTAAATCTATTTGCTAAGAACACATCCAAGCGGACTCCAGCCTCTTCTTTTCCGATCTTGGTCCGAAGAGATTCTTGTGATCGGAGTTCAGCCAGGGAGTTCTTCTCCTTCCATTCCCATTTCAGGGATCTCTTCCGATATGGATTCGGTAGGCTCTGAGCTGGAGAACTCAGATGTCTCAGTTGATTCCGATGATTCAGGAAGATCCGAGTCAGGAGCCTGAGCGCCTTCTCCCGGTCCGAGACGAACGTCTACGAATTGGTTCAGGATTTCTTCTTCTCTCGAGTTCAAGTTGAAGAATTGGCAACCGATACGGAACATTTTATCCGTATTCGTGATATTTCGGATAACGGCTCGGAAGGTGCCTTTTAATTCCTTATTCAACTGTAGGTCGAATAGAAGGATCTCTCCCACCGCAAAACTTCTAGAAAAGAAAATAGATTGAGGATGAAAGAACCCGAGTCCACTTCTACTGATATCTTCCGCTTGGCACATTTCCTTGGATTCCTGGAAGAAGCCAGAGGCGATTACATCTCTTGAAATCGCAGCTGCAAATAACGTGATCTTATTATAATCCTCTGCATCTAAAGTTCTTTCTGATAGGACCTGGACATAGCCAAGAGGAGTGTAATTCTTATAACGAATTAGAACGGATATCTCCGAAATAAATCTGGATTCTATCTTATTCAATGCCAAAAGTTTTAAGTATTCTTCGATTGGAACGAAATTCGGACCGGCACCTCCCGTATTTTTTTCCAAACGATTGGTAACGAAGATGGACTGCTCAAAATTATACATGATCCTGAGCCGGTTATCCATTCGATCCGAAAAGTAGACCACTGAATCGGGATATGTTTCCTGCATCTTCTTGGCATGTCTCTGCAGGATCCCTTCTACGCTTTTATCAATAAAACCTAATGAACGCCTGAGATGAAGCTGATTGATGATATTAGAAAGAAAGATTGGCTCACCAGTTCCTCCTTCCAAATCAACCCTGCCCTGAGCACGTTTTGCCTCGGTGACTTTCACTGCTTGAATTCGAAGTAATTCCAATCCGTTACTCGGATTTCTTTGGGTTACTGTAAAAATCCCGTGAAAGAAATGATTGTTGTGAGTGAGAAAAAGGACCCGAGTCTTTTCGCCGGAGGACTTTCCTGGAATTGCCGCTAAAATATAAAGGCCGTCTTTAATCCCTACGACTTTGGCCGGATAGGATCTGCCCTTTATTTCCACAGAAACAGGAAGTCTAGCGAATAGAGTCTGAAGGATTTTTGTTAGAGCGTCTGTTTCTTGAACGGTCTTATCCAAGTGATCCCTCCAAAGGCCCTATTCTTCCTTTTGGTAGGAATCCGAGTTTAGCCGATCCCTCGTTTAGGGAAAGGAAATTACGGATCTATTTCGATTTCTGAACGAATAAATTGGGATTTTAGTAATTCGCATTATATTCTACTAATGCGTTCGGGGGAGTGGCGGAAATAGGTTCCACCGATTTGCCTTGGAATTTCCGCGGAAGGTAACGAGCGTTAGGAAATCTCTTCTTCCTTTTTCTTAAAAATAAATTCTTTCCTAATTTCGGATACTTTAGAAACCCCGACGGTATTCATCGCCTGAATAAGGCCTTCGGAATATTGGCTGACCAAGAATCGGACCCCGGCCACACCGCCTCCGACTGCCGAAATTGCCATCGGCCTTCCCACGAGCACAGTATCAGCACCGAGAGCATGCATTTTGAAAACATCGGCCCCGCTTCTCACCCCTCCATCCACACAGATCGGGAAATCTTTTCCGAGAGCCTCTCTAATCTTAGGAAGAACTCTCGCAGTTCCCGGCATATCGTCGAGCACTCTTCCTCCATGATTGGAAACTACAATAACGTCAGCCCCGGCTTCTTTTGCGAGGACTGCATCTTCTGGGCTCATGACCCCTTTGATAATGAAAGGAAGTTTGGTATAAGAACGGATCTTAGAGAGAGCATCCACTCCTCTCGTGATGGAAGGGATTTTTTTCTGGACCAAGGTCTTGAAGTTAACCGCGTCTATATCCATTCCGAGAGCGAGGACCCCTTGGGTCTCCGCCTCTTGGAATCTTTCTCGGATCAACCCCTCATCTTCTCTTGGTTTGCAGATCAGGATTCCTGCCCCTCCCACTTTTTTGAGAGCCTCAAGGATGATCAGATATTTTTCAGGACTCGCTCCATCGCCTAACCATGCCAAGCTTCCGGAAGCAAGGCAACCTTCTAAAAGAACGGCAGCTAAAGTATACTCATCCATTGCTCCGCTCATGTTCGTGATTGCTCCCGTCATAGGAGCGCACATGAAGGAAGTAGAAAGACTTCTTCCCAAGAAATTCGTGGTAGTATCTGCCTGCACATTGTCCCGGATATATCTGGGTAGAATGGAATATTCTGCGAGCGCCTTTGCATTGTCTTGGAAGGTAAGCATTCTTCCGACCCCGCCCATTCCCGGAACTCCGGAAGCACAGTCAGTGCCATCGCATACCTTGCAGACCCAGCAAATTTCTTTTCCAAATCGGACTCTAGCGTTAGCCGCTATCTCCTTCTCTGAAATGGAATATAGTTCGTCAGAAGTAAATTTTACAGTATCTAATACTTGGGAGAAGATACTCTCCGCTTGTGAAAGAGTTTCCGCAGAAATGATCACATGCCCTGTCTTCTCGATATTATTCGTAGGCTCTGGGATCACATCTCCTATCTTGTGCAGAAGATAAATATCAGTGACTCCTTCTATCTTCTTCGCCTCTTCTAATCCATCGATAGATAGAAGTTTTCCCTTAGGAGCAAGCAATGCTCTTTCGATAGAGACCCGATTGAACAAAGGATCTAAATTGTCTGGCTCTTCGCCCAACGCGATGAGTATGGCGGCTCGGTTTAAATTAATCCCGCTGGAAAGAGGAAAAGTAAATGCGGACATGAAACCGCCGGATAGACGAGCAGCAATCTCTCCTACCTTAACTCCGGTGGGAGTCACCTTGATATCGCCTTTGCCGGCCCCTCTTTTGATCCCAAGCGCTTGCATTCCTCTGAACATCACATCTTCTATCTCTTTCTGTATAGAAGGAGAAAGTGCAGAAGGCATATTATGGCCCATCTCTATAAAGTAAGGCTCTCTTTCAATGATCCGATCGGCAAGTCCGGTGATCCTAAAATTTCCATCCCAGGCAAGAGCATCCACGGAAACTTCAGGACCGGGCATGTATTCTTCTAGGATCATTTCTCCAGTGGGAGAATATTTCTTGGCATGCTTGAATGCAGCCTGGAGCTCTTCTCGATTATTGACCTTTACGACCCCGCGAGCTCCCATATTGTCTGCAGGTTTCATCACCAAAGGAAACTGTAGGAACTCCAACGCATCTCGTGTGTCTTGGATGCTCCAAACGGGAGCAAAACCGGGAATGGGAACGCCTGCCTTTTTCAATCTCTCCCGCATCTTGACCTTATTGGAAGCTGCTTCCGCATCGACGAAGCGTATCCCAGGTAAATCCAGGGCATTTGCAACAGCAGCAACTGTCATGCTCGCGTCCGTTCCAGCCGTGATCACACCATCTATCTTAGTGGTAGCGGAAAGCCTTTTGGACTCTCTCACCATTCCCTCGATATCCTTTGTAGACATGATCATAGGAAGATCGCATACCTTCAAGCCTGGCGCGTCCGGATTCATATCCGCTACAACAGTTCTAAGTTGCATTGTCTTTGCGGTTTGGATGATCGGAACCTGTAACAGTCCCCCACCTATGATTAGAATCGTCTTACCGGCGATCTTTTTACTCACGGAAGAACAGAAACTCCCACATTAGAATTTTCTAATACAGATACATCCGATTTTTCGTAGGTGACTACACTTCCCTTGCGGATGATCCCACCTGCAAGCAGATAGTTCCCATTCGAAGGATAGAATACTGCAGATTGGCCGGGAGCAACTCCTTTGACTTCTTCTAAAGGAAAGACACGGATCTGGTTTTCTTCTCTGACTACTTTGGCTGCGATCGGCTTGGATCTATATCGGACCTGCACCCTGCATTCTGTTTCTTCCGTTCCGGAAACAGGCGCCCAAGCTTGCAGATTCAAATCCTCGACCACAAACGATTCGACAAAAGTTTGTCGCTCTTCTCCCAAGATCACTGTTCCATCGTCTTGGATTGAGATGACGTATAGCGGAGATTTCCAGGCGATCCCAAGGCCTTTTCTTTGACCTATGGTAAAGTTTTCCTTACCAGTATGATGACCGATTACCTGTCCGTTCTGCAGAGCAAACGCTCCCGGAGTGAAGTCGATATTCTTCTTAGCCAAGAATTTTCTATAATCGTTTTCTGGAATAAAACAGATCTCTTGGGATTCCGCCTTCTCAGCGACCGGCAATCCCATTCTTCTTGCGATCTCTCTCACCTCTGGTTTGGTCATTCCTCCCAGAGGGAATACGGTATTCTTCAGATTCTCTTGAGAAAGTCCGTATAAATAATAAGCCTGGTTCTTATTCATGTCTTCGGCGTTTGCTACAGAATAGCGGCCGTCCACTTCTAGGATCCTAGCATAATGACCAGTGGCTATTTTATCGATCCCTAACGCCTTCGCCTTGTCGAACAAGGCTCCAAATTTCACGAAAGTATTGCATTCCACACATGGATTCGGAGTCTTTCCTTCCTTGTAATCGTTTACGAAACGATCGATTACCTTCTCTTGGAAGAGCTTCTCCATCTTGATCACATAAAACGGTATATTCAAGGAGAGACCCACATCTCGGGCGTCCCGGATATCTTCCGGTGAGCAGCAGGATTTTTTGGTAGTATCGCAAGCTGGCGCCTCATATTCCCAAGTGCGCAGGTTTACACCGATCACCTCGTAACCTTCTTCCATAAGAAGGCCTGCGGTAACCGCGCTATCCACTCCACCACTCATTGCTACGATGATCTTTCCCTTACTCATTTGCCGGGTCCGTTTCCTTTCCTACTATACCAATAAGACTCCTTTTTGTGTCCAAAAGAATTCGATAGTTTTCCATCCAATTCCGGCCCAGAATCCCAACGATGCCCTTTCTATAGTCCCAATGCAATGCATCGGGGGGAATGCCTCCCGGAAAGACCTCTAAGTCCGGCAGACAAAAGCGGAAACCCTCGTAGTTATTTTTAACAAAAACAGGACAGAAAGGCTTCAGAATACGGATCTTGGCATTCAACTTCCCTCCTCCGAAATTATAAACGCTGGCATCCTTTCCTTCCAAATACTCAGTCGGGTGATCTCCTTGGATGGTGTCCCAATCCAAAACGCTGTATTCAGCGCCGGTATCCAAGATCCAAGATTCCTTTCTGATCCCGGGAGGACGAAGAAGCACCGCAGTCGGTTGGCCGGATCTCAGAAGCATAGGAAATAAATTTTCTTCCGGAAAACCGGGGGCAGATTTAGAAGAAGGAGATTTCCAGATAGAAAGCCTATCCGGAAGTTCCAGTTGGATCACATGACCCAAAAATGCATTCATGCCCAGAATACCGTTCACTCTCAGTTCTTTCGGAAAATTATGAGAGAAGAATTCAACGTTTTCGAAGACCTTAATCCCTCCCGCATATAGATCGTTTTGGATTGCCTTGCGAACGGACTGAACTGCACCACCAGGAAAGCTAGCGCTCAAAAATTTGCGGGGAGAATTCTCCGGAACGAAATCATCTTCTAAGAAAGAAACGAATGCACCGGTATCTATCAGAAATCTCAGAGGCTCTCTTCCTTGTTCCATGGAAAGATAAAGAACAGGAAGATGATCCACTTCTTTCAGAGGAAGACGGATCCAAGCGCCTCCAGCTTCCTTTTCATAATGTATATAACCCGAAAAAAGATTTCGAATATCGAAAGAAGAACAACTCAAATGAAAGCTGAATAAAAAGAGAAAGAGAAGAAGCCCGCGAGGAATCATATTATCTTTTTTGTATATAATTCTTTCCAAAACCCAGTAAGATTGCCAGGCTTTCCATAAAAATCGATCTTTTTTTTAGGAACGGATAGAAGAAAGAAGAGAAGGATTTTCCCGAAGCACGGGAAAATCCGTTTTGATCAGATAAGTTTTTTAATGCAGCGGGAGTTTGGGCAGCGAGTATAATCGATCACGCAGTCCCTATATTCGATCCCGGTCATAGTATCCTTTGCTTTATACTCTATAAAACAAGAATAGGGAGAGAAATCGAATTCTTCTCGGCCGAGAGCACGGTTTCGGATCCTCTTACCGAGTTCTGCCTCTTCGATCTGGTTGATATAATAATGGTCCAGCTCTAGATGTCTTTCCATGCTAGAACCTTCGGCAGAATGACGGATTTCGATAAGGCAAAGAAGCCTAGAAATCCGTGAAAAAAATTAATTCTCTACAGGTACCCGAAAGCTGATCGTCCGGTTTTTGCCCGAATGCTTGGCTTCGTACAATGCCTTGTCCGCTCTCTCGATCAGATCCTTATTATTCCTGTCTGTGGTCCAAAACTCCGAAACCCCGATAGAAAGAGTGACCTGGAAATCAGGCCCGCCATTCGGATTAGGAATAGAACTGGATTCAACTGCCTTCCGCAGCCTTTCTCCCATTTCGTAGCCTCGTTTCAGATCGGCGCTTGGCATGACTAAACAGAATTCTTCCCCACCGTAACGAGCAGCAATATCATGCTTTCCTGCACATTGGATCAGCCTTCTTGCGACCTCGATAAGCACCTGGTCTCCTGCCTGGTGACCATGAGTGTCATTGAACTTCTTGAAATTGTCTACGTCCGTAAATAGAAGTGCGAGATTCGCTCTCTTCTTTCTACAGCGTTCCATCTCTTCTTTCAATTTGGTTTGGAAATAGTGATGCACTTTCAAACCGGTCATCATGTCCACTGTGGCCAGTTCATATAGACGGGAGTTCTCGACGGCAATCCCTGCGAGAGTAGAAAGAGTAGTGAGAAAGTCTCTATCTTCCTCCATCCATTCTCCCATCGTGATCTTTTCACCGAGAAGAAGAAGTCCGTTTACTTTTCCTTTTGCGTTGAGAGGAATGATCAAGTCCCCGCCGATTCTGCGTAGGAACTCCAACTCCGGACTGAGTCCCATGGCTTCCTCGACCTGATCGGGAGTCATAGCCTTCAGTTTCGTTTCTAAGAAAGTGATAAGAGGTGCGTCTGTTTTGATCTTGAAGCCGGAGTCATCCTCGGCTAGATCGAATCCTTTAAAGCTAGGCTCTAACTCGAAATAATTCGAGTCTGCTTCTGGAGCTAAGAAAATAGCTGCACTCAACGTTTGCAATTGAGCCAAGCAAATATTCAGGATAGCATCAATTAGATACTTATAATCAAGTGTGGAATTAAGAGCCTTACTGATCTCGAGAAGTTGTTTTTGATCGTAGATCTTCTTCTCATAATACTCGATCATTAATGGATCATTGTCTTTTCCGATCAAGTTGGAATCTCCCAGTGCTAAATTGAAAAGATATTCTATTTCGCTAAAATCCGTTTCATCGTTTACGGACTTTCGATCTAATGTTTGAAGTCGATCCGCACGAGGTAGTAGCATCAAAAAGCTTTCCTCAAGGAAATCAAACTCTTTTTACTTTTTCAATTGACTTTAAGCCCAGGTAGAGGAATCATGGTTCTAGACGCCGCGCGGTGGAGCAGCCGGTAGCTCGTTGGGCTCATAACCCAAAGGTCACAGGTTCGAATCCTGTCCGCGCTAGAGCGTTTGATTTCCTCTCTTCTTCCTTAAAAGTAGACAAAGAGACGTCTTAAATCTACTTTTTCCACTCTTTCTCTTTTAAAAAAGAAATAAACTTTCGTCCTATATAATCCTTTTTACTTAGTTCCTAACTCTTTTGACCTTTCTGACGCACGTTTCACTGCGGACATCACTGCAAAAGGGAAATTGTTTTTTTCCAATTCTTCTAATCCGGCGATTGTAGTTCCTCCGGGAGAAGTAACTTTGTTTTTCAATACTTCTGGATGCGCTTCTGAATTTTGATCCAATTCTTTCGCTAAAAGTTCCGCGCTCCCTAAAACCGTTTGGATCGACAATCTTAATGCTTGGGTGTACGTTAGACCTGAGGCGACTCCCCCTTCCGCCAAACTTTGAATAAAGCGAAGTACGTAGGCAGGACCGGAACCGGAGAGACCTGTAACTGCATCCAGTAGATCTTCTTTAGCAAGTTCCACACAATAAGAAATGGGAGAGAAGATCTCTTGGACGCTTTCGTACAATTCCTTATCTCCATAATAACCAAGGGCACCCTTTTCAATCAGAATAGGAAGATTCGGCATGATCCGAACCACTTTAGAACCGGAAGGAGAAGAATTTCTAAGAGTATGAGTATCTATTCCTGCAGCCACAGAGAGTATATTCTTTGCGGTTTCCAAAGAAGACAATGTTTTAGCTGCATCTCCTGGTTTCACTGCGAGTATCAATAATTCGGTCTTATTCTGAAAGGACTTCCAATCGGATTCGAGCTGGATACCGTCCGCCTTTTTAGGATCAAGGAATGGATCATAACCTAACACTTGGAAGTTTCTGTTTTGGAGAGAACGATAGATCGCTCCTCCCATATTCCCGCATCCTATAATTCCAATTTTCATATTCTTCATTCTCTTTCTCCGAATATCGCAGTTCCAATTCTCAGATAGTCGCTTCCTTCTTCTATCGCAATCCTATAATCACCCGACATTCCCATGGATAATTTTCCTTCGGGAAGGAACTCCTTTCGGATATTTGCTAGTTCTCGAAAGACAGTACGAGTGATCTCTGGATCGCCGGAACTTGGCCCCATGGTCATGAGTCCTTCCAGCTTACAATATTCTCCAAAAAGATCACTTTTGTTTTTTAAGAGAGAGATTGCGTCTTCCTTAGAAAAGCCTGACTTACTATCCTCTCCCGTTAGATTGACTTGTAGGAAATATTTCAATTCCCACTTTTCTCTCTCCATTCTGGAAAGAAGTTCCTCCAGAATCTTTTTAGAACCTAGGCCATGCACATAAGAGAATATTCCAGGATACTTTCGAATATGGGAGGATTGGACCGGGCCTATATGATGAAGTATAAAATCCTTTCCGGCAATCCCAAGATCCTTAAACTTCTCGCTACCTTCTTGGACCCGATTCTCTCCGAAATGAAGAACTCCTCCGGCCAGACCATCTCTTACTTTAGCTTGCGGTTGGTATTTAGAGACAGCGATCAGCACAGGAGGCCTTTCCGGACGAATGGATCCTATCTCTTGTATTATCGATTTATAATTTTCTGAGACTCCCACGGTCTTAGATAGTATCAGTCTTCTTTGGACTTCTTCTTCAGAGTAGACACCTCTTTCTCTAAGAGTTCCACTCTCTTCTTCAAGGAGAGTTTCTTAGTCTTATTCTTGGCAGAAGCAGACGACTTCACTCCTAATTTTTTTTCCAGACGTCCTACTCTCTTTTCCAAGGAAGAAAGCTTCGCTCCTAGATTGGAATGATGTCTTGTTTTATAATGCCTTTTCTTGTGAAGATGTCTTTCCTTTTTAGGTCTCGGAACATCATCGTATTCTATCTTATCTTCTTTGACCCTAGGTTTAGGAGAATCGAAAGAATCCTTACTTTGGCTCTCGCGATTTTCTGCAAGAGCTGGGTTCAACCTTTCGGGAGGCTTAGAAGAAGGACCCTTGTCTTTCTTCTCCGGACCTAAACCAGGCATCTCATATTCAGGTTTAGAAGGAGCCTGAGAAGAAGGCTCCGCTACGTTTTCCTTAGGCTTTGCAGCCTCCGAATCGAAATTGTGAGTTTGGTTTAGATCTTTTCCGCTAGGAACCTCGTCCATGGGAATGATGATCCTCTCATTCTGCCCCTTCTCTTCTACGGCAACCGTGCCTTGCTTTTCTTTGTACCAGGAAGCGATCTTATCTTTCTGCAAAACGATATAAACCGCCAAGGATCCAAGTAAAAGAATCAAAAGGCCGCTTAATAGAATTTTGAGAATATCCCGGTTCATAAAATACCTGTGTTTAGTATCGGCCTCCGCAGGTCCCGAATTGGCCAAAAAACCTCGTCCCTATTACGGAATCCCGGAATTCTACCGAAACATCTAGGGTGGCCAAATCCATTTTTCTCCTGATTCTATGCCTCGTGTTGGAGTTCCTACCCAACCAAGCATGGGCACCTCCTGTAACGAGGGATCGGGATGAATCCAATCGAGTACTGCAGCTTGAAAAAGTACTCGGAGACTGGAAGCATTACAATCTTTTTCTGGTGGATTCCTTTGAAGGAGAAAGACCTTGGGAAGTGTATAGAGGTGTCTCTTTCTTAAATAGAATAGAATATGTTTCTCAGGTCCCGAACTCTCCTGCCTTCGTCAAGGAAAGAGAATTGTACAAGGCCTCTCCTCCAGAAGAATACAGATCCATGATGGTCCAAACCTTCTTCGAAAATCCTAAGCACGAACATTTAGAAATCCGTCCAAAGGAACCGATCCGCTTACCCATCGGGATCCCAGTACGAGTATTTTTCTGGGCATATTCCTCCAATCATAACGTAGTCTTAGAGATCGTATTCAATCAGAAGAAGTCGAAGGAAATCGTTTTGGAGTTAGGAGATCTAAAGTTCGACGGATGGAAAAGAATGGAAGTGAAGTTAGACATACCTGTTCAAAATGTACGACTCAATCAATCACTTCGTTTTCCTTTGGAAGTAAGCTCGATCCGTATTAAGCCGAGCCCATTCCAAGCAAAGGGAGAATTTTTCTTTTATCTGGATCGCTTCGGCATACTTATAGATAGCAGAGAAGAAGCCTATCCTGGTGCCGAGATCAAAGACAATTGGGGTACTGCTCTTTAAGAAATTCCCTAAGTTCATTCGGCTTCTTAGGATTGAATTTAAAAGAGTTCCAGTTCATGTAACCTGCGACTTCCACATTGGTCGCGTTATCATCCACAAACACATACTCTCTTCCTGGATGATCCGTTTCTATCCATTGATAATATTCTTGGGCAGGCTTACGCACTCCCATCTCACAAGAGAAATATAATCCGTTTAGAGAATGTAAGAGCTCTCCGATTTCTTGGAATTTTAAGATCTCTTTGTACCAAATCGAGTAGTTGCTCGCAAGTAGTATCTGAAAGCCTTTCTCTCTCAGCTCTTTTACGATCTCTACTGTTTCAGGGATCACTTCGATCTTAGAGAACATCTTATTTTTCAGATCCTGAGGATGAGGAAGACCCTTGTCCTTATGAGAATCTAAATAAAATCGATTAAAAAATTCCTCTTCTTCGATTCTGCCCATTTCGAAATCTAAGAAGGCTTGCGTTTCTCGGCCTTTCCTAAATTCTTCCCACTGATCTCTAGGAAGAAGACTCCCTAGGGCCAAATGAAAGGGATCCTTGATCAAAGTATCCATTAAATCGAAGACGAAGAGCGGAGATCTCATACCACTATGCTTATTATCTATCGGATTTTGACGATCCTTCTTTGGCCTTGGATCGTACTTTTATCTCTCTTCTTGCCTGCGCTTCGAAATTTCATCCGGCCAAGGATCCAAGATAGAAGAAGGATCCGAAACTTTGCTTTCTCTTCCGGCGAAAAGAAGACAATCTGGATGCATGCTGCTTCTGTCGGAGAACTGGATCAATGCAAGGCACTTGCCCAAGTCTATAAGAAGAAGGAACCGGAAACGTTTCTGATCCAAACGGTCTTTTCCGACTCTGTTCGAGATTCCAGCTTAGAAGCATTTCCTGCAGATCTAAAATTCAGACTTCCTCTGGACTTTCCTTGGAGCTACCATTTCATTTTTAAAAAATTCCAACCGAAGAGCTTGGTTCTCATGGCTTGGGATCGTTGGCCGAATCTTCTTCTCTCCGCAAGAAAGAGAAAAATTCAAACAGTCCTTGCCTCTGCAGTGATCACGGTTCCTAAAGGAAAATGGAAAAAGAAATTTTATAGATCCGTTTTTTCTCTCTTCGATAAGATCCTTCCTTCCCATAAATCCGGAGAAGAGAAATTTAAAGAACTCTTAGGAAAGGATTTTTATATCAAGACCTTAGGAGATTCCAGATTCGACTCGGTGATCCAAAAGATAGAATCTAGTTCCAGAGAATTCAAGAGACCAAAAGAATATCCATTCTCTCGAGTCTTTCTTCTCGCATCCACATACAAACCTTGCGAAGATTTAATTCTTCCTTTATTGAACGAAGAGAGTTTGAAAGACACTGCCTTCTGGATATTCCCACACAAAACGGACCCACAAAGGATCCAAGAGATAGAAACCGCATTAGAATATTCTAAAGTAGATTATAATCTGTATTCTCAAACTTCTTTCGAGACAATCAAAAGTAAGGTGATCCTATTCGATGTCCTTGGAATACTTGCGCATGCGTATCGGGCAGGAGATTTTGCTTATGTAGGAGGAGCGCTTCACAACAGAGTTCATAATGTGCTCGAGCCGGCCTATTTCGGATTGCCACTTCTAAGCGGACCAAAAATCAATCATGCACCGGAAGCCATTGAACTCAAAAATAGAGGCGGCCTCTTCGTCATCCAAACTAGAGAAGAGATTTTAGAGGTGCTAAAATTGAATTCGGAAAGAAGAGAAGCCATCCGTTTTTCCAATAGAGAATTCGTAGAAACAGGAAGAGGCGCCGCTGAGAGAATTTATAAGGAATTGGAATCGGATCGAATTTTGTAGGAACTCAGGCCGATGCGATGTAGGAACTATTAAAACATAGTTGCAAGAATTCGGTTTTTATGATAGAAGGGCGAAGCGCTTTCCCACTAGCGCACCCACCTCCACCACCCGATGAGGGTGGGGGCCGCCGAATTCGGGTTCCGCCAATCACTAGTCGTACCAATTTTATTCTTTTCTCCTCTCCTCCCCCGCTTCAAACTGGGGAAGAAATGTCCATCTATCGTTGCACAGCCGTCAGCCTTCACACTACTCCTTTAGATTTTAAGGGAAACCGAGAGAGAATTCTTTCCGCGATCGAGACTTGCGACTCTTCTTCTTTGATCTTATTTCCCGAACTTTGCATCTCAGGTTACGGCTGCGAGGACGCATTTTATTTTTCTTGGGTGTGGGAACATTCCTGGAAAAGCCTGAAGGAAATTGCAAAGGCTACCACGAACAAAACTGTGATCGTCGGACTTCCCTTCTTTCAAAGTCCCTATTTATTCAATGTGTCAGCTGTCCTCCAAAATGGAAAAATAATCGGTCTTGTTCCGAAACAAAACCTGGCGCAAACAGGAGTGCATTACGAAAACAGATGGTTTGCGAAGGGAGAAGAATCCAGAAATTATGCGCTCACCCCGGATGGCACAGAACTGCCCTTCGGAACACTTTTATTTGAAAGCCCTGATTTCAATTTCGGAATAGAGATTTGCGAGGATTCCTGGGTCCAAACCCGTCCAGGACAATATTTGGTAGAAGCGGGAGCCGATCTGATCCTCTCTCCCGGGGCTTCTCATTTTGCACTCGGAAAACAACAGATCAGAAAGAAGATGTTCTCTGAATCTTCCCGAAACTCTTCTACTGCAATACTTTACGCAAACTTAAACGGAAATGAATCCGGACGACTCATTTTCGAAGGCGGTTCTTTAGGATTTATAGATGGGAACGTATCGGTAGAAGGTGCTAAGTTGCATTTTACTGATTTTGAATGCACTCATTTGGATCTAAATTCCTCCGAACTCAGATCGAATCGAGCTAGAAATTTTAGATCTTCCGGAACCAAAGAATTTCGCGCCAGAGGAAGAGGATTGCAAAGAATAGAGATTGCCTCTCTTCCCAAAACTTCTTCCAAACAAATAGGCAAACCGATTCAGGCCGTCGAAAATCGTTTCGAGGATTTTACAAGAGCAACCTCACTCGGGCTGTTCGATTATTTAAGAAAATCTAAAACAAAAGGTTACACTCTTTCTCTTTCCGGAGGAGCGGACAGCGCGGCCTGCGCGCTGTTAGTGAAAGCAGCAGTCCTTCTTTCGGACAAGGAACTTGGATCCAAGTATTTGGATTCCATCGGAATCGATCGAAAAAACATTCTGTTCACCTTATTCCAAGGAACGGAAAATAATTCGGAGACTACAAAGAATTCTGCAAGAGAACTTTCCGAAGAATTAGGATTTCCTCATGCTTCCATCAGTGTGGATTCGGAAGTTAGCTCCATGCTCGAAAAGATTTCTTCAGTCAAGGGTCTTATTCCAAACTGGAAGGATCATAATCTCGCGCTTCAGAATATACAAGCGAGGGTCCGCTCTCCTCTTGTCTGGTTGCTTGCAAACTTGAATGGACATCTTCTTCTTTCTACCGGGAATAGAAGTGAGGCAAGCGTAGGATATACTACCATGGATGGAGATTCTTCCGGCTCAGTGGCTCCATTGACCGGGGTGAGTAAGGAGTTCCTTCTCACTTGGCTTCAGAATGTGCATGAGGGGAAGGATCCGATCCTTCCGGAAATCAAAGCACTCGCCGGGATCTTAAATTCGAAACCGAGCGCAGAACTAAAACCTCTTTCAGAAAAGCAAGAAGATGAGAAAGACCTAATGCCTTATCCTCTTCTTCAAAAACTAGAACGCAATTTTGTATTTTTAGGAAAAGATCCGGAGAATCTTTTAGAATCCGGAGAATGGAAGGACGAAAGCCAAGCTAACGACGGCAAAAACAAATTCCTAAAATTATTCTCCGCAAGCCAATGGAAGAGAGAAAGGCTTCCGCCTTCTTTTCATTTGGATGAATACGGATTGGATCCTAAATCCAGCTTTCGCTTTCCGATCTTGAGTGAGATCCGGTTTTAATAAGAGTTCCTACAATGCAGTGCGATTAGTTCCTACATCGTGGGAACTGAGAAAAATCTGAGTTGCAAGCATTCAGTTTTTATGATATAGAGGCGAGGAGCCTCTCCCACTGGGGACCCACCTCCACCACCCGATGAGGGTGGGGGCCAAGCTTTTCCTTCTTCCTAACTACAGTCCAGCCTGTTCGAAAGCTCTTTGCTTATCCTTCTGCACTTGGTCCAACTGCTGGATCATGGTTTGCTGTATATTCTCGAGCTTTTTTTCCTGGTCGGGATCTCCCGAACCTTTTTGGATCTCTACCAAGTATTTTACGATTTCCAATCTGTCCTTAGATTGCTTTTCCATAAAATCGTAATATGTGAGCACCTGGTCCTTGGAAGCTGTCCTACCAAGCACTGCTCTAGTTGCTTCTGAAACTCTTTGTTCTAAAGCTTTTTTCTGTTCCTTTTCGCCCGGAGTCATGCGCGTTGGTAAAAGGGAATTATTCGGAAACTTTTCTCTTAATTGTTGGAAACGCTCCATCTCCTCATTTGTATAAGGCTTTCCAGTCTGAGGATTGACCGGATTATTCGCATCCGATTCCGGCTGCTTATTTTCATTCTGGGCCGCGTCTACTTCTCTGTATTCCGCCTTGCCCGCAGTGAAAAATGAAGATTCAAATAAGGACTTGTCTGCAGAAGTTCTTCCTCCATTAGAAGATCCAGAAGAAGAGGAATTCATTCCTCCTCCAAACAAACCGGCTAAAGCATCCGCTTCCCGTTTTTGGGACTTAGAATCTGCTTTTTCGTCATCTGTCCAAAATAATAAGGTCAATGAAAGGATCAGAAAAACGATGAAGCCGCCGACGAAGATAAGTTTGCGAATGCTGGTCACGGTGAAGAATCCCTTATTTTTTAGTTGTAAGACCGCTCCAAAGACGAATTCTATCCTTGTGGGTTCTAAATTTAGAGTCTTACAAGCCTGGCTTAGGAGCAACCTAAAAAACCGAATCCTTGCGGCCGTTTTCTGGTCCTTGGTTCCCTTTTTTTCTTTTTGCGGGATCAATACGGATGTGACTCAGTCACCGTATGTATTTGTGACTCCTGTTTCAGTTCCTCAGATCTTTAGTATCGTTGCTATTTACGACAATATCGATCCTCATAAGCCTGAGTACAGTCTTGGTTACTACATTACCAACGAAGAACCTCAATTCGTGGGTTATAATTTATATATTACTTTCGCGATCCCTTCTGCGGGAGAGACCTTAAGCAATTCCAACCTGTATTTGGAAAATGGAGTCCAACCTTCTTTTCCTGCGTTGGCGGTCCAAGCTTCTACTGCAAATCTTACAACTCATACAGTTGCAAATTTGCAAGCGTACGCTCCGATTCAGATGTTCCAAAAATGCGAAGTGTATACGTTCACAATGCGTGCCTTGCTAAACACAGGGATCACTTCGAATATGTCGACTCCGGTCACTCGATGCAGCACTACTTATCCGGATCATTGCGGCACTGACACGAGTTGCAATCCTTCTGCCTGTACAGTGAGTTCTTGCTCTGTTTCCATTCGGGATTCTTGTCCTGTAGGAACTGCTTGCAATCCATGTACGAAAGGAAATCAAGCAACTGGCTGCCGCTGCCCTTCCGGAGAAACTCCTCCCGGCTGCAATCTATGACGACTCCGGAAGGAGAACCTAGATTTCAGATCCAGCCTGGAACCGCCTATGTGGTAGCAACACCAATCGGTAATCTAGAAGACATCACGCTGAGAGCCTTGCAAGTGCTGAAGCAAAGCGATGTGATCTACTGTGAAAACGCCGGGCATAGCCGCAGGCTTTTTCAAGCCTATGAAATACATACTCCCGCAAAGACATTGTACAAGGATCAATCCGATCGCCCTTTCTCTGGGATCATCCAGGATCTAAAAGCAGGCAGGACCTTGGCTCTTGTCTCAGATGCAGGAACTCCTGGTGTCTCCGATCCTGGTTCCCAATTGGTTCGAGTATTGAGAGAAGAGAAACTTCCCATCGTCCCCATTCCTGGGCCGAGTGCACTCACCGCAATGCTTTCTATCTCAGGCTGGCAAGTGCAACCCTCTGTCTTTCTTGGCTTCCTTTCGGAGAAGAAGCAGAAGAAAAGGAACCAACTTAAAGAGTGGGAATCTTTTGAAGGAGCCTTGGCTCTATTTGAATCGGTCCATAGGATCCGAGACACTCTCGCAGCAATCCGGGAAACCTTCCCTTCTTCTCCTATGCTCTTGGGAAGGGAACTTACAAAGATCCACGAGGAAATCCTGAAAATCGACCCTTCTCAGGACCTTGCGACCCTGAAATTCCCGGAAAAGGGGGAATTTGTAGTATTAATCTATACAAATCCTAAAAAAATGCTTAACGGACGTGTCGGGGAAGCCGATACTTTGGAGTGAGAGGGAAAACCCATGACTATAGATAAAATAGGCGGCATTGGCGGAGGCTCGTACGAACCTCGTAAATCGACTCCTGTTCGTAAAAGCGAGACCAAGGAATCATTCGATAATATTTCAATTTCAGATACAGCTAAGCAAAAAGCTTCCGAGGCTCGTATCCAAGCAGAAGTACAGACAATCACTCAAAAGATCGTCTCAAGCCCAGTTGATTCTGAGCGTTCTGCGAAACTTAAAGAAGTAAAGGAAAAACTGAAGAACGGAGATTACGACAATCTTAGTCCTGAAATCCTAAACGCGGTAGCTGATAGAGTTGCCGAGTCTTTCTTAGGACGCTAATTCTTCATTAAACACCCGGAGTTGTTTCCCTTGAATTCCGGGTTTTCCCTTACCCTCTCTCAACTATAAAAGGGAGACGACTCGAATGCCGATACTCCCCGATTGGATTAATTTCAATTTTCCTACCAAGATCCATTTTGAAGCCGATTGCGGTTTCAAAATGGGAAATTTCATCAAGAACATTGGTTCTCGCGCGGTCATCCTCTCCACTCAAAGTGAATTGGAGAATATGGATGAGTTCTCCATCATAAAGACTTCTTTAGAAAAGCATATTGATGGAGTCATTCTCTACGACAATATCGAGAAGGAACCTACTCTTAAAGAATTGGATACTGCCGCCTACTTCGCTAGGATCTCCAATGCCAATTGCATTATAGGTTACGGCTCTTTCGAAAGCTTAAATACTGCAAAGTTAGTCGCTCTTCTTGCAAACAACGACTCATTTGCAGAAGAGATCTTTGTTTCTAAGAGGGCGCAAAAATTAAAGAGACCTATCCCTCTTGTTTTAATTCCCACTCATCCAGTCATGGGATTGGAATGTGCACCTATTTCTACAGTGTATTTGGACGAGGACAGGACAGTTCGTTATTTCTCTCATGAGTATTTGTTTCCGGAAATGGTGATCGCGGACGCTAAGATTAGCGCGTTCATGACTTCTGCAGACGTTGCGAAAGTTGGAGTCGGGATCCTTGCAGCGGCGGTGGACAGCATTCTATCTAAATACTCTAACGAACTTACAAACTCTTCTTCTCTGAGAGCGATCGAGATTATTTATAAAAACCTTGTACCTGCAATCCGTGATCCTAAGAATTTGCAGTATAAGAACTCTATCTTCGGAGCAAGCCTTCTTGTAGGTATGTCTCACTCTTCCAGTTCATTAGGACTTTGTTATGCGCTTTCTTTGGCTGCTTCCAACCTAACGAACCTGGACGTGTTTCAGGCAATGTCGATCCTTCTTCCCCACGTAATGGAATACAACCTTACCTCTTCAGCAGGTAAATACGTGATGATCGCCAAGGCCTTGGACGAGGACATCACGAATATTTCAGTGATTGAGGCGGCGATTAAGGCAGTGGAAGGAATCCGTAAGATCTATATCGAATTGAAAATTCCGCAAAGACTTTCGGAATACGAAGTGAGAAAGATCGATCTTCCCGGAATCGCAAGCCTTGCTTCTTCTTTTCCATTCTTGGATTCTCTTCCCAGGGAATTGCCTAAGAATGAGATAGAGACAATTCTAGTCGCAGCCTTCTAAAAAATCTCCTTATGTCGGAAAAATATTTGAAACGGGGGACCTGGCTCTCAGAATAGGAGAGGCATGAGCGAAGAATCCATAGACACCATCATCGGCGAAGATATCCAGTTCCGCGGAAAGCTCCGATTCAATAACGCACTCAAGATCAAAGGCCAATTCAAGGGCACGATCGAAACCTCAGGCTCCCTCATCGTGGGTGAGACAGGCAGAGTAGAGGCGGATATCGAAGCGGGAACTCTCGAAGTCGAAGGAGATCTAAAAGGAAATATCAACGCTTCTTCCAAGGTCTCGGTCCGCAAGACCGGAAAATTAGTGGGAGATGTTCGCACTCCCGATCTAGAAATCGAGTCGGGAGCAAAATTCAGCGGAAACTGCATCATGTAAGTATGCCAGAGCACGGCCCTGAATTTCATAAACTTCCCAATTCTTCTCTCCCAGGACTAACAGCGCTCCAGTCCCATGTGTTCGGCACCCTATTCGGTCCGAGCACAAACAAAGAGATCTTATTTCAAAATCTTTCCGACCTCCCCTCTCCTTTTCTTCTTCCGGATATGGACGAGGCGATCTCCTTACTCAAAGCGGCGGTCGCAGAGCAAAAATCCATTCTACTCTATGGAGACAGGGACAGTGACGGAGTATGCTCTACAAGCCTACTCGCTTCCTTCTTGAGGGGAATTCACCAAGGCAAACTAACAGTCAAAACTTCCAGCGAAGAAGATTACGGCCTCTGTGCTCCCGCGATGAAATTCGTGAGAGAAGTGAAACCGGATCTACTCGTGACCCTTGACTTCGGCACAAGCAACAGTGCCGAGATCCAAGAACTGAATGGAGAAGGAATGCAGGTGATCGTTTTAGACCATCATGAGATCCCGGAGATTGTTCCTTCTTTCTGTAAACTCATCTCTCCTAAGAGAAGCGATTCCAAATATCCAACCCAAAAGATCTGCACCTCTGTTCTTTCCTGGAAACTGATCACTGCCTGGCTTTATAATACATTAGAAGAATCGAATACACTTTATTGGGTTCCGGATGGAGAGACATTCTTTAGCGGCGCGCTCGTCAAAAAAGGAGTTCTACTTTTTCAGGGAGATCGCTCGGAGGCGGAGAAACATTTTCCGGGACCTTATGCAGAATGGGAAAAAACTTCTAAGACCAAATTTCCGGAGAGAGAATTGTTTTATTCTCAGATCTCTAAGTATCCGGGTGTCCTGGAACAAGTCCTGAAAAATCTGGATCTGGCTTCTATCGGAACGATCACCGACATGATGCCTCTTACTGGAGAAAATCGAATCCTAGTAAAAGAAGGATGCTCCACTCTCCAAAGGATCAAATCGGGAGAATACTCTCATCGTCCTGGATTAAATCGTCTTTTATCTCAATTAGATCTGAATAAGAAGAAAGTTCTCTCCAGAGATCTTGGCTGGAGTATCGGCCCCGCACTGAATGCTGCGGGAAGAATGCAGAAAACGGAAGCCGCTCTTTCTCTACTTCTTTCTTCTTCCGAAAAAGAGGCAGAGGGACTCGCAACGGACCTTCTCAAACTGAACGAAGAGAGAAGAGAAAGAACCAAACGAAATCTATTCCGAGTAGAAGGATTTCTAAAACGCAAACAGGAAAGAACGCAGAGAGCCATTCTATTTTGTTATGAACCAGATTTTGAACCCGGAGTCTCAGGGATCGTAGCTACAAAACTTGTGGAGCAATACAAGAGACCTGTTATATTCATCGCACCCGATCATGGCCACGCTAAAGGAAGCGTAAGAGCCTACGGACAAGAGAATGTACTCAACCTTCTCAAAAAAGCCGAGCCTATCTTTCATCAATTCGGAGGCCATAAGGAAGCGGGAGGATTTTCGCTTTCGATTGACCAGATCCCCAAGCTCGCCGAGATACTTTTCCAAGAAGCAGGCACTTGGTTGGAAGAAGAGAGAACGGCCCTGGCAACAGAAGAGACAAAGAGCGTGATCAGTCTTCTTCCGCAAGAACTGAGAGAAGAAATATACGAAGAGCTTGGGATCTTTGAACCGTTCGGACAAGAAAATCCTGCTCCGCTTCTCTCAATCCGTGGAGCAAAAATTCTATCGTATCGTCCTCTTTCAGAAGGAAAGCATGCGCGCTTTAAGATCCTTGCTGCCGAAGATTCTATCCAATGTATTATTTGGAACAAGGCGTCCGATCTTTCGAACGCTCTGAGAGAAAGAGGAGAATTGGATCTTTGGGGATATTTAGAAGAGAATACTTTCCGAGGTAAGACGAATCTTCAGTTTGTAGTAGATTCTTTCAGATAATCGGATCATTCAGATCGATCCAATCAACAAAGCAGAAAGATTAAACTTCCGTAGAAAAAGATCGATCAATCTTCGGAGTCGAAAGAATCGTCCGAATCGGAGCCGCGACCCTTCTCTTCTTTAGAAGAATCGCTAGATTGCTGCTTGTTATGACGAGGACCTCTATCCGGTCTTCCTCCCCTGTCCCTATTACGGTTCCGGTTTGGACGTCCGCCTTCTTTCTTCCCACCGCCACCACCGCCAATGCTATTAGGCAGAACAGGGCGTTTTCTAAGAGAGATTTCCCAAAAGAATGCAGATTGCAATGTCTGATCGTTATTCTCTGCGATCGCATTGATCTTGAAGACGTAAAATGCGTCATAGAAGAAGTCTTTCTTGCGGAAGAAATTATTCTGAGAGGCCTTATCATCCTCAGTATGAGTAAATCTCTCCTGAGAAGCGAATACTTTGATCAGCCTTTCCTTGTCCTTTTTAGGAGTTCCTAATCTTTGGAAGATAGGCTCCAAAGACTGTTTGAGAGAAGCAACCAAATGCCCCCCCTTTTTGGAAGTAGCATCTTGTACCAAGTCACAGAATAATAGAGCATAGAAGATCTGCGGTGTCAGCTCTTCTCTTTCCGAGAGAAGCTTATCAGCGATCACGAGCCTTCTTCCGATCCCTGTCTCCAGGAATTTGTCTCCGAAGTCAGGATTCTTTCTTCTTTCCTTTTCGAACGCTTCTCTAAATAGAACTTCTAAGAGATGGTTTTGGGCCATTCCTTGAAAGATCAAAGAAGTTCTCCAAGTGCGGAAGATCTTATTGTATTCTTCCAACATGCGAGAAGTGGAAGCCTTCTCCAATTCGAATGCGTTTTTCTTAATGGACTTGGAAGTACCCTTGTCGATCTTCAATCCCAATAGGACCGCAAACTTTACTGCGCGAAGCATACGCACAGGATCTTCTCTAAAAGAAATATCAGGATTTCCGATGACTCGTAACTGTCTGCTCTGGATATCTTCATATCCACCTACATAGTCCACGATGGAATCGTTTCTGATATCGTAGTATAACGCGTTGATTGTGAAGTCCCGTCTTGCAGCATCTTCTTGCGGAGTTCCGAACTTATTATCTCTCTTGATGAGATAGTCTTGGTCCTCTACAGGTTTTTCAAATCTATGTTCAGGCAAGGAACGGAAGGTACTGACCTCGATCACTTTTCCTTTGAAAAGGATATGAACGATCTTAAAACGACGTCCGATAATGCGACAGTTATTAAAGATTTTCTTAATTTGATTCGGAGTGGCGTTCGTCACCACGTCGAAGTCTTTTGGCTTGCGACCGAGAAGAAGATCTCTCACTCCTCCTCCGACAATATATGCTTTGTATCCGAATTTATGAAGGCGATGAATGATTTTTACCGCGTCCTCGTCTATCATGGACTTGCGGACCGGGTGATTGTCTCGGTAGTATCTCTTTCCCTCCGGATAAATAAGAATGTCGTCGACGGATCCTATTTTTTTCTTGAAGAGATTGGACAGGAATTTCATATGATGGGATAGTTAAGTCCTATAATCTCGCTCTGACCCCTACCTGCAAGTAAAAATCTATGAACCATCCGGCAAAGTTCGAAGACCGCCCAGGAGCCTTAGAAAGGCTGAAGATCAAACATCTTCGTCTCCGTTCTGCTTGGTCAAAGATCAAAGAAAAAGGTTCGAGAAAAATTTCTTTCCTGCTCGTTCCTCACGATCACGAGGCTGTTCTCAATGTTGAGGTCAGTGTTTTCATGGCCTTCTTCTTGGGGGCGCTTTCACTTCTCCTGTTTCTTCTTGCGAGCGCCTTCGTAGTTTATATGAATTTCTTCTTTGCTCCGAATCGGGAATTGATTCGAGAGACGGACAATAATGTCGGATTATTTTTGTACTACAATTCTCTTCTCAAAGATGCCAAGAAAGAAATTTCCGGATTGGAGAAGAAGACGGAGCAACTCAATCTTGTCGCCTGGGACGAAGTGCCTTGGAAAAGAATACTGACCTTCGACTATGTTCCCGAATTTAGTCTGACTAAAGATGTGCCCGAATCTTCGACTAACATGAATTTATACCAAGACACTGTCGAAGGTTTCGCAGAAAGAAATATAGAGCTCTTCAAGATCAAACACGCATTTCAAAATGCATTCGATTATTTGGAAGAGAGAGAATCAATTCTATATGCCATGCCTAGGGGCCGTCCTCTAAAACCTGGAGTTGGATTCGTGACTTCTACATTTGGAGGAAGGGTGGATCCTTTCGGCCTCGTGGAGATGGGTGAGTTCCATTCGGGAATAGACTTCGCTGCGGGAGAAGGAATTCCTATCTATGCAACCGCTCCTGGAATCATAGAGGACAATGGCCAGTCCGCCGGTGGCTTGGGAAAAAGTATCCGCATCAATCATTTAAATGGATTTTATACAGTCTATGGACACTGTTCCGTAGTCTTAGTAACCAAGGGTCAATTGGTAAACCGAGGAGAACTTATAGGGCATGTAGGTTCTACCGGAAAGGCAACTGGCCCTCACGTGCATTACGAAGTTCATATAGGTTACGATCCTCCTATGGATCCCGCAGAATTCGTAAACATGGAATGATAGAATTTCTCCGAACCCTTCCCGCTCGGGGAACGAATTACTAGGGAAAATAGATCCAAAGAAGGAAATATGTTAGACGTTATTCCAATTCCCGGACTGGTCGATTTTGTCCGGGCTTATATTAGTAGAGATTGGGGAGGCATTTCCACATTCAGCTTAATGGTAGTGCTGGCCTTTTTATCCGCCTCTTACCTTCTCCCTAAAGAATTGGAAAGAAAGAAATTAGATCCTACTCACGCGGATTGGCTTTTGATCCTAGGAGTCTTCGGAACTCTTGTTGGCGCAAAGATCTTCTTTGTATTCGAAATTTGGGATCAGGTCTTTGTGGAAACTCCCGGCTTCGACGGAAAGTATCTCTATCCATTGACCCATTTCAACGGTTTCCCAGGAAGACCAGGGCTTTGGTCCAGTTTATTCTCAGGGAGCGGACTCGTCTTTTATGGAGGATTTCTCTTCGGGATCCTATTTATCAGCTTATATATGATCAATCATAAGCTGGATGTGAAGGCTTACTTGGATGCATCAGTGCCAAGCATGGCATTAGGATATGCGATCGGAAGATTGGGATGTTTTGTTTCCGGAGACGGGTGCTACGGATTCTCTACAGAAGTTAGAATTCCCTTACTAGTCTTTACGTATTGGCCAACAAGTGCTCATCCCTCCGGAGTTCCGGTTTGGAACACTCCCATTATAGAATCTATCGTATCCTTCTTCTATTTCCTATATTTTCAAAAATGGGCTAGATTCCAAAACTTCAAACGATTCTCCTTGGGAGCACAGTATTTGATCCTACATGGAATTGCTCGCCTCGGTGTGGAGTTCCTACGAGTTAACAAGGCAGTGATTCCATTCATAGATCCACCTCAACTCGTAAATATTCCTGCTAAGGAAGGAAATCCTGCCTTCTTAACCGGATACTACTGGCATGGGTTCTCTCAGTCCCAGTATGTATCGATCGCGATCATATTAGTCGGCTTGTTCTTCTTAGCAAAATGGAAGCTCTGGGAGAAAGAAGCCCAACCCGCCTAAAAAATATCGGGGGCTGAACAAAGCGAAGGCAAACGAGATGGCCGTGAAAATTGAGGCAAAAGATTTAATCGAAAGCTAAGTAGAAATCAGGAAAGCCCCCACCCATCTTCGGGATCGGGGGGAGTGGCCCGTGGGCTTACCTCCCAGTCCTATATCACAAAAAGATAATACTTACTATCAGAAATTCGCCCGAACTGGGCGTCTTATCTCCGAGATTTGGTGATTATTCGCCCGAAGCGTGAATATTCTCACCACGAATGGTGCGAATCATGTCGGCGGTATTCAAGTAGTTCGTGGTTTTGAAGAGGACTTTGCCGTCAGGAGAGAAGATCACAAAGAAAGGAAGGCCAATTTTCAATTCGGGAAAACGAGAGTCTTGTTCGTATATTAGAAAATCCTTATCATCATCCCTAACCTTTAAAAGAACCGCCTTACCCAATGCCTGGTTCAGATCAGAGTCCGAAAGAGTCAGTTCCTCAAATGCCTTGCAATTCGAGCACCAATCCGCGTAGAAATCTACAAACACCAATCGATTCTCGCTCTTGGCAAGTTCAAAGGCAGGATTGCTTGTCCTATGCCATTCGAGATTTCCATGCTCCTCTAAAACATCCTTCTGAAAATTGCCTAAACTGTTCCCACTCGCAAGACGGATAAAAATCACAGAGGAACAGATAAGTCCAGTCAGAAGAAGAGCCTTCTTCATTTTAACGCAACGATGAAGCTCGCTGGATTGGTAAAAGTAAGCAGTGAGTAGGATCCCGATCGCCGCAGCCAATATAGAGAGACTTAGCTCTAGCGAAACAGACCATAACTGCATCGCTTTTGCATAATATAACCAAGCGAAATAAACTACAACAAGGCCGAGAACAATCTGGATCCACTTGGTCCATTTACCCGATTTAGGAAGAGAAAGGCCAAAGACACCCAACACAAGAAAAGGAAGCCCCAAACCGAAACCGAAAAGAGACATCTTGAAAGCGGACAAAGCGAGAGAAGAGATCGTAACCGTTTGAATCCCCGCAGTAATCTGGATTAAAACAGCTACGACAACCGGACCGACGCAAGGAGAAGAAAGAAATCCGGCTCCCATTCCTAAAAGGAATGTTCCCTTCCAACCATCTCCTCCCTGCCATTCCTTAGAACGAAAGATCGGAAGATGCAAATACCCGAGAGAAGCCAGGCCTAATAGAAAGATAACAATTGCTAAGAATAGATTCGTGATCGGATATCTCAGAATCGTATTGACCGCGCCTCCAGAAATACCGGCGGCCAATCCAAAACAAAAATACATGAAAGAAAGACCAAAATAATAAACCAGAGGATGGAATAGTTTATTCTTACCCGATTCTCCTCTTGCTTGGATAATCCCTACTGTAATCGGATACAATGGATATACACAAGGAAGAAGACTGGCCATGAGCCCCCCGAGCACCAAAAGAATCACTGTTTGGAAGGTAAACTCCGATCCGGAAATGCCCGCTTCTATCCAGCGATTCAGGGATTGCATCCAAGACTCACCTACAATTTCGGATTGGGCAAAGAGGGAATTAGAAAGAAAGAAAAGAACGAGCGGTAAATAGAATTTAGAGGGGGAAGGAATGGCGGAGAACAGAACCTTCTTTTTCTGCGTGAAACGGACTGTTGGGTTCAAGTTTCTCTTCCTTCTCCTGATAAGACTAGTTTCGGCCTTTGGACCCCTGAATCCAAACTGTGATTTTATGAAGTCCGGTCAATCCGGAATCATACAGGAGAAAAGGGCCTTATCGGTTGTACTTGTTTTGACTAAATTGGAAGAGTAGTACGACTAGAAAAAGCCCGGTCCTTCGAAAAAAAGACCGGGCCCGGAAGAAGATCCTTTAGATAGCAAACTGTAACGTGAAAGAGTAATATGTACTCGTTTTCCCGAAGTTATATTCTTTCTGGTTCTTGATCGCGTCTCCCGCGTAGAGAACGGTGGCTCCCGCCCAAATCGACAAGTACTCGCTTACCTTCTTGATATAAATCAAATCGTATTCGAGCATCAACCTGTGGCCAGGTTGCCAATTTTTCAGGTAGGTATTGTTGTAGTAGTTCTCAGTACTTCCTGTAACCGTTTTTCCTGCCACGAAGTTTCCGTTCGCGTCATAGCCGGTGGCACCGGTAACTTGGTTCCTATTTCCGTCATACCATGCGTCCTGGACTTTATCCTTGCGAATATCATAAATTGCGAAGATAAATCTTCCGTAATCTTCGTTGTAGTATTGAACATGAACGGAAGAAGTGCGCACGTTCGCCCAGAAGGCAGCATTCGCGATACCGTTTCCAGAGTCGAAATAAGGGAACCCTCCGGATCGAGTCGCAAACAATGGATCCCAGGTTGCAGATTTTCCATCTCCTCTATTCGGATCTCCCGAGGCTCTCACGTATTGAACTCCCAATCGGAAGCCTTTATACGTATAACCTGTTTGAGCTACGAAGAAGGAAGCATCGTGCTGAACAGTCTCCTTGTATGCGGCATGTTTATTTGCCCCGCTACCGATGGTTGTGTTAAGCTGGTCCCAAGAAGCATCAATGCTCTGTCCTGTGCTACCTGTTTGAGCTGCATATTCAAGACCCCAGTCCCAGGATTTTCCCGCAGGCAAACTTCTACCAGAAGCAGTCCTGTTACTAAGACGAATACCGCTAGTCAGAAGATTATCTCTTCCGTTCGTTCTAGTATTCGGATCCAAGGTTTTGGAAGTTGTCGTATTGTATTTCTTGATCACTCCAATCTCATACGCATCCACTACGATATCCTCGGAAGGCTTCCAAGAATTGTAAAGGAAAGCGAGATAGGTGTCATTTAGAGCGGTGGCTCCCCCAACCTTCTGGCTGTTTGCAGTTAAGAAACCGTTCGGTCCGGAGCTTTCTTCAGAAAGGATCGCATAACCTGCGTGAGTTGACCAAGTCTTAGTATCGAAAGCGATCCTTGCTCCATCAAAAGAGTTACCGATCTGGCTATCGTTTCTGGAACCGATGATCCTTGAATCTCCATACGAGAAAGTCTGGCGACCGAAATACACTTTTGTATAAGGTAAGAAGTCCTTCCAAACCACATACGCTTCTCGGACATCCGTATTATTCTTAACTGGAACCTGATTCGATGGAGACTTAGTAGTATCATACACAGTCCCGATGGAATTGGTAAAGGCAGTAGGACCATAACCGGTCCCACTTGGATCCTTGTACTGTCCATACATGCGGGAATCCTGAATGGTAAATTTCACTGCGAAGGATTCATTTATATCCAAGAGAGTCCAAAACTGGGTGTTTTGAGTAACGTAGTTCTTGGAATCATTTGTGGACTTATCAAAATCCTGATTATTAAAATTCTCGAATCTTGGACGGATTTGAAAACCAAAACGAAGATTATCCGTTAACCAAAGATTCGAGCTTTTCTTTACTGAATCTTGGTGCTCTGGAGTTAAGAGCAAATTGCTCAGATGCTCTCCATCTAACTTACCCTTCCAAGGACTCTTAAAAGGAGGAGCGGGAGGCTTCTCTTTTTCCTTCTCCTTTGTTTCGTTAGACGCAGCGGGAGCCGCAGGCTTTTCCTCGGCGGCTTTTGCAGGAACAGGGGCAGCCTGTTCCGTGGTCTGGGCCTGGGAAATCGAATCGGCGGGTTTTGTATCCTGAGTTTGAGCAAAGACTGAACCTATGCTGATATAGCAGAGGAAGGAAATCAGCCCAAACAGCCGATTCGGCATTAAGGCTTTTCTCTGTCGGTCTAGGGCTGGAAGCAGTTTCATTTTTAACATAGGCAGTCCTTTATTTTCGACTAATATCTAATATAGCGGATATAAATTTTCGTTTAACGGAATTTGTAAAGAACTTATTCGTTATTTCGGAGTTTTTTTAGAAACCTTTCCGCATTTATAGAGGTCGTTTTTTCAGCCAAAATAAGGTCATTCTTATCCCGTAAGTAAGAGCCAAAAGAAAACGAACGAGCCAATTTCGAAACCCAATTAGGACTTCCGAAATCTAAAAAAAGACCGATAAACAAAAAAGAATGCGCAGGAACACTAAATCAGTCCTACTCTATCTAGGCTTTAGCCTACTTCTCCTCCTGCGTCCTTTCGCTGATGCCTATTCAATTCCGGTCTCTGTAAGCACCGAAACGGATATAGATTATAACTACGAATATGAGAAGAATGGTCCGTACACAAAATTCTCAGACTGGGTCCCTTACAAATTGCACAAATGGGAACCTAAATTTCTGGAAGACTACTACGAGATGTATGGGCTCAAACTGCACTACAAAGAGAACGAGCTTAGAAGGAATATATTCTTCCTAAAAGCCGGACTCAAGAAAAGGTTTCGCCATCCACGAAACGCACTCTGTCCCGTTAAGAACGAAGAAGAATACCATAAGTATAGGCTTCTCATATTCATGCACATGAATCTTCAGATCATGAGATCCTATATGAGGATTGCATCTCAATTCGATAAAAGACATTTATATTTTTATAATTTAGATTTTGCACACGAGCTCAAACAGTCCTTCGAAGTTGCAGACGGATTCTATAAGGAAGCCATACCTTACTGGGAAGCGGCAAGAAAATACGCTGATGAAGCGTCAGAGATAGACTACGATCTGGACCTAGGAACTATAGAATCCGAAAGATATGAGATCATCATGGGTAAATTAGATTTCGGCCAGATCATCTCCGATCATAGATCCAAACTGACTAAGAAGAGAGAAGTAGTCGGGGAATATCTTACAAAATATCCGGAAGCGGACAAACCGAATCTCGATCAGATCCCTTAAAATAAAAAAGCCCCGAAAACTCGGGGCTTTTTTGATCCAAACTTATCTTTGCGGTTAGCAAGAATAAGTAGTAAGGAACTCGAAAGGATGCGGACGTCCTTCCCAAGGCCAAATTTCAGTTTCGAATTTGTAAGCCTTGTAAGTTTGGATGAAATCTTCAGTAAAGACATTGCCTTTTTTGAAGATCTCTTTTCCAGCAAGCATATGCTCGACAGCTTCTCTAAGAGTATGAGGCATTTGTTGAATGCCCTTCTCGCGGATTTCGTCCAGAGAAAGTTCGAACAAATCTTCTTCCCGAGGTGGTCCTGGATCGATCTTGTTCTGAATTCCGTCAAGTCCCGCCATAAGCAATGCTGCAAATGCGAGATAAGGGTTCGCAGAAGAATCAGGGAAACGGAACTCAACGCGTTTCGCTTTTTCTCCACTAACGAACGGAATACGTGCGCAAGCAGAACGGTTCTGAGCGGAATAAGCGAGGATCGCAGGAGCTTCGAATCCTGGAAGAAGTCTCTTATAAGAGTTAGTAGAAGCATTAGTGAATGCTGCAACAGTCTTTCCGTGTTTCAATACGCCGCCGGTGTAGTGCAGAGCAAGCTCGCTCAAACCTTGGTAGCCGCTTCCTGCGAAGAGGTTTTTGCCGTCTTTCCAAATGGATTGGTGGCAATGCATACCGTTACCGTTGTCTCCGTAAAGAGGCTTAGGCATGAAGGTAGCAGTTTTTCCCCATTTATGAGCTACGTTCTTAACAACATATTTCAGTTTTTGAACGTTATCTGCTGCTTCGATTAAAGTTCCGAATTTAACTCCGATCTCTCCTTGAGCCTGAGCAACCTCGTGGTGAACCACGAAAGTTTCCATTCCGATCTTGTGAAGAGTTTTAACGATATCAGCGCGAAGATCTACTTGAGAATCCACTGGAGCTACTGGGAAGTAACCGCCTTTGGTTCCTGGACGGTGTCCAGTATTGATAGAACCTGGCAGATCAGTGTGAGAGTTCCAAATACCTTCGGAAGATTCCAATTCGTAGTATTGGATATTGATCGCGTCTCTTACTTTGAGGCCGTCAAAGAGGAAGAATTCGTTCTCTGGTCCGAAATAAACAGTGTCACCGATCCCGGAGTCTTTCAGGTATTTCACCGCATTTTTAGCGATGGAACGAGGGCATTTTTCATACGGTTGATTTTTGTAGATATCCCATACATCGCAGAAAACTACAAGAGTAGGATCTGCAGTAAAAGGATCTAAAAAGATAGTAGTCGGATCAGGGATCAACTGCATGTCCGATTTGTGAATCGGCTGCCAAGCAGGGATGGAAGAACCGTCGAAAGGAAGTCCTTTAAGAGTAGTTTCGTCTACTGAATCTACGTGGTAAGAAACGTGGTGCCAAGCTCCTTTAATATCCGTAAAACGGAAGTCGTAGAAAAGAATCTTGTTCGCTTTTGCGAAAGCGATCACTTCTGCGGCATTTTTCGCCATTGATACTTGTCTCCTATATGTTTGTACTAGGGGTCTCTAATTCGCACGCATGAAGCGTGTTCTGCCCATCAGTATGCAAAAGATGTGCCAAACCCGAGAACACATCAGAGCTTCCTTCTCTCTCATTTTAAAAAACGTGAGATGACCCAGAAAAGCAGCTTTGCTTACGCTAAAAATCCTTGAAGCGGAGGCAATCAGTAAAAAACTCCAATTCTAAGGATTCTTTAGATTTTTAGAATCTTGGGTAGAAGACGGCTTGGAATCCGGCTCTGTATTAGATCAGTACACTACGCTCAAAATATAATCATGAGAGAAAACATGCATCCGATCCCACAATGGCCGAGTCCTTTTGATTTGAATGTTCCAAATTCCACTACTGGGAGCTCCCAAGTGCCGGACCCAAAGGAGTATTTTAAATCCGTTCTGAGTTGGGCAGAAGAAAAAGGAGGAGAAGAATATGCATTCGTTTCCCTCAGTGATTGTCCTCTGGACCAAGATCGTCGCAAACTCTTAGATTCGTATCGGATCTCTGAAAATTCCGAACTTCCCGCAGAGATCTCTCTCTCTTATCTTCTTCCTCCTTTGCTTTATGGAAATCAGGTTTGTATCTGGACCACTTCGGAGGATAGTATCGTTGAACATTACTATCATATTGTAGAAAAGATCGAAGAGTTAGAACTCCAGCTTTCTCATTTTCTAGAAGAGGAGAACTTCTTTATTCCTCAATTGGTTTGGATGGAAGAAGGGACCGAGACTTCCGTTTTACTCGCGAGCAAACTTTGGGAAAAGAAAGAAAGAGGCAAACGAATCTCTTCCCCTCTATCTTTTGGACAAATCTTCTTCTTAGCTTCTTTGGCAGATGCGGAAAGTGTCACTGAATTAGAACTGAAATCTTTCGGTACATCGGAACTAAACTCTTCCCTATTCCAATTTATTTATATGAGAGCCGTTTCCAAATATGGAAGCCTGCTCTCCATTTTAGGTAAAACATCTGGAGAAGGTACATTAAAGTTTCATCCTTCTTCCTATCTTTCCTTTGCATTGCAACTCGTGATACTCGCTTCCATTTTTGTGGAAGCGATCGACGAATTAGTTTCTCTTTGGATAGAAGAAAGACCGAAGGCAAAAGATGCGGTCTCCAAATTGGCCGAATGGATCCAAAAAGAATCCCAAATCCCTCACTCCCAAGAAGAAGGAATCGATATACTCTTTCAAGAAAGGACGATCCGATTGATCGATAAGTATGGAGATCGCACGGATCGATTCTTATCTAAGAGATTGGATTGGGAATACAGCGATTGGAAGAAGAGAATAGAGTCCTTTTCCGAAAAAAGAAAAAAGGAAATAGAAGAAGCCCTGGTCCCGGATCTATTGTCGCGAATTGGAGCTCATTCACAAGTATCCCTTCCCGATGAGCTAAAAAAAGCGTCGGAAGAGATCGGAAAATCCTTACAGAATGATTTGGAAAATCTTCTCTTGGAAAGAAATAAATTGACCGAATTCAAGCTGGATCCGAACGGAAAAAGCCCCGAAAGCTGGAACGATCTTCTTTCTAAGAGGTCAGAATAGGAAAACTGAGGCCGTTTGCCCCAGGGAATGTTTCGAACTCTAGCAAAGAGAAATCTTTGACAAGGTCGGTCTTTCGAAAAAAATGACCGATGAAAGTCTAAACGGACTTTCCCTAGGAATAAGCGGCGACGTAGCTCAGCTGGTTAGAGCGTCGGAATCATAATCCGCAGGTCCGGGGTTCGAATCCCTGCGTCGCTAGATCCTCTGGAGAAGATCATTCATGAAAAAAACAATCCTCTTAACTTTGATCCTAATTTACTCCGTATTCTTCGGATATTCTAGCTTGAGCGCTCAGAGCCAAGCTTGTAATCAAATCTGCGATTTCTATACGACTTGCGTAGAGGCTAAGAAGAAACTGGGTGCAGATGATAAAACCAAGGTCGCTGCAGGCTGCTTGAACACTTGCCGCAAGAACTACTCTGCTGTAACTTCCTGCTACGAAGCTCATAATGGCCAATGCACTGCTTTCAATACTTGCTTGACCAGCGCTTACAATAGCAAATCGAACAAGTAATTCATTTCTTACTTCTTAGGAGAGTTTTACTCTTCTAAGAAGGCTCGATCAAAATCCTTAAATACAGGATCGAGTCCCTTCTTCTTTAACATTTCCACGAATTCGGGGATCTTTCTCGAATCTTCTATCTCGAATTGTTTTAATTCCATTCCCCCAGAATAACCTCCGGGATCCGTTCTAGATTCTACGGACATGTGAGTGATCGGCATTCCTGCCAAATGATTTCTCATTCGGATGGATTCTCGAGTAGATTGCACGAGCCCGCTATCGGGAAGAAAAAGCCTAAGGGCAAATAAGAATCTTACGTATTCCCGATCCGAAATAGGAATGGTGAGATCAAATTCTCCTTCTGCCGGTCTCATTCTAGGAAGGGAGATTTGGATCGTTGTTCTCCAATATTCCTTAGTAAGATACTGAGCATGCTCTCCTAAACGGAACATTTCTCCATAAGGATCGGATAATCCGAGCAAGGCTCCAACTCCTATTCTACGAAAGCCTGCCCTTCCTCCTCTGTCGGGAGCCTCGAGCCTGTATCTCATATTCTTCTTCATTCCTCTGAGATGATACTTTGAATATGTTTCCGGATCGTAGGTTTCTTGATAGATTACGAGACCTTCTACTCCCTCTTTGATAAGAACTTCGTATTTTTCGGTTTCCATAGGATAGATCTCGATGGAAACGGAATCAAAATAAGATTTAAGAATACGGACTGCAGAACATAAATATTCTAAATTTGTAATGGAGTATTCTTCTCCGGTAAGTATCAGCACATGCCGGATGCCTTTCTCATACAAAACCTTGGATTCCGCATGAATCTCTTCTTCTTTTAAGGTTTTGCGGGGAATTTTATTTTCATAGCTGAATCCGCAATAAACACAGGAAGATCTGCATTCATTCGAGAGATACATCGGCATATAAAGAAGGATCGTATTTCCGAATCTTCTCTTGGTCCACTCTAAGGTTAGCTCGGCAATTTCTTCCAAGTAAGGATCTGCACTTGGAGAAATGAGAGAAAGATATTCATCGAAGGAAAGGTGTTTGCCTGAATGAGATCTGTCCAAAGCGGATCTCACATCGCGAGAAGTCTTGTAGAGCACCCTTTCCCTGGCTTCGGAAAAGGAAACTAGATCAAACAGCTCCGTGTACATTTCTGGTTTCTTCTTCTAAGAATCCTGTTAAAGGGCTGGAGGCAGATGCCTTTTTCGAGGGGCGAGCACTTGTGACGCTATGCAAGTAGGAGATCCTACCGGCTTCCGTAGCTAACTTGAATGCGTAAGCGACTTGGGCAGGGTCCTTAGCGATTGCTATGGCAGTATTTACAAGCACTGCGTCCGCTCCCAATTCCATTGCCTGAGCCGCGTGAGAAGGAAGCCCTAGTCCTGCATCCACCACTACGGGAACCTTGGACTGTTCGATGATAATTTCTAGATTCGCAAGAGTTTTGATTCCTTGGTTTGTCCCAATCGGAGAGCCTAAAGGCATAACGGTTGCGCAACCCGCCTCTTCTAAATGTTTGCATAGGATCGGGTCCGCGTTGATATAAGGAAGCACATGAAATCCTTCCTTTACTAAGATCTCTGCTGCCTTCAATGTCTCTATCGGATCCGGAAGAAGATACACTGGATCCGGAGTGACTTCTAACTTTACCCAATCCCCGCCTCCCAGTTCTCTGGAAAGTCTTGCGAGGCGAATCGCTTCTTCTGCGTTTCTGGCCCCACTCGTATTCGGCAAAAGTAATATACTCTTTCTATCGATCTGGGTTAGGATATCATCTTCCTTAGAATCCAGATCCACTCTTCTGAGTGCTACAGTCACTACCTCTGTAGAAGAAGTATGAATTGCTTCTTTTAAAGCGGAACCCGAAGAGAATTTTCCTGTCCCGAGGAATAGACGGGAATGGAATCTCCTTCCCGCGATGATCAAATCGTCCTGCTGTATTTGCGAACTCATAGAAGCTTAAACCGCTTCAACAGCCTTGCCACTTCCCGCAAATTCCCGAGCCTCATCTAGCCGCAAGCTGATGATCTTAGAAATCCCAGGTTCCTCATTCGTGACCCCAAAGATAGAGTTGGCTCTATGAATGGTAGACTGAGCGTGAGTGATCACAACAAACTGGGACTTATCCTTGAACTTATCCAAGATCTGGCAGAATCGAAGTTTATTCGCCTCGTCCAGAGCCGCGTCTATCTCATCCAAGAAACAGAACGGAGAAGGTTTCACCATATAGATCGCGAATAAAAGTGCGATTGCAGTCAGGGATTTTTCCCCACCGGAAAGAAGTCTTAGGTTCTGCACATGTTTTCCAGGAGGCTCTGCCATGATCTCGATTCCTGCGTTCAGGCTGTCTTCTCCATCCACGAGTTCGAGCATTGCCCTTCCGCCATTGAATAAAGTGGAGAAGGTCTCTTGGAAATTCTCTCTGATCCTTTCGAAAGTTTCTCTAAAGAGTTTTTCGGACTCTTCGTTGATGTTTTTCAAGATCTCTGCGATATCATTTTTGGATCTTTCGATATCTTCTTTTTGAGACTTATGATGCTCATAGATCTCTTTTACATTCCTATATTCCTCTATAGAAAGAGGATTGATGGAACCGAGCATCTGGATATCGGACTTAAGACGCTTGAGCTTGGATTCACTCTCTCCCTTCTCCACTTTCTTGTCCTTGAATTCGTCGGACAATTCCTGTTCTGAGATGGAATAATCATTGTACAATTCTTCCGAGAAGGATTCCAATTGGACCTTATAGACCGAAACCGCCTTCTCCTTCTCCGTTAGGATTGGGAAAAGATTTTTGTAATCCTCTTGGTTCTTTTGGATCTCGTTCTTTAATCCTTGGATCTCTTTTACTATATTTCTAAGAGCTTCTTTCTCCGAATCTAAAGCTCGGCTCATTTCTAAGAATTCGTTGTATCGATTCTCGATCTGTAGCTCCAGCTCCACTACTTCCTTTTCGAACTCGGTCTTTTTAGTAGCGAGCGTCTTCATGGAATCCTGAGCAGAAAGAATTCTTTTTTGAGTCTCTTCGATCCTTTCTCCCAGAGATTTAGCGGATTCTAGTTTGGAATTTCTCTCAGAGTTCAATTCCAAGATACGCTTTTCGAGATATACGATTTTTTCGCGGATATTCTCCGCTTCTTCTCGTAAGGTTTCTATATTAATTCCAGATTCCTTGATCGAACGAGTATGATTTTCGTTTTCTAAGATCAGGTCTTCGATCTCTTGGTCGAGACCTTCTTTTTGGGAAAGAAATCCATCTCTGTCGAATAGAAGGCTACGAATGCTATCCTCTAAGGAGAAATACTCTCCCAATTGAGAACGAAATTGCTCGATCCCAAGTTTGCCCACAAGATAAGAGATCTTATCTTTCATTTCTTCCCCAGCAGAAGAAACAGCAGATTGCATATCTAAACCAAGCGAATAAATACGATCCGCTTCTTGTAAGAGAAGATCCTTCAGACGATTTCTTTCCTCTTCTGTGGCTTGTGCTTCCTTCTTGCGAGATTCCAACTGAGAGATCAGATCGAAGATGACTTCTTTCAGTTTTTCTCTCAATTCCACATGGCGCTTATCGTTAGATTGGATCCGAGTCTCTTTCTCTTGGATGGAATTATTTTCGGTTTCGATCTTAGATTCGATCTCGGACTTGTTCCTACGAAGTTCCTCGATTCCGATCTCCAGGCTTTTACTTTCGCCTTCTAGATCCACAGATTCTTTTTCGAGCTTTTCTTTCTCGATTTGAAGAAGACTCTGAGCCGATTCTTCCTTAGTTAAGGATTCTCTGATATCGGAAATCCGATCCGCATAATCCTGAATGATTCCTTTATTACTTTCTACCTTATCCTTTTGGATCTGGGTTTGGGTAAGATGATCCAAAAGCTTTTTGTCTATCTCGGCGACCTTCTTTTCCAGATCGGATTTTTGCTGGTCCAGCTCTTCGATCCTTCCGGTCTCTACAGAAATCCTTTCTAAAAGAACTCGGTTCTTTTCCTTGATTTCTCTCAGTTCGGTTTCGGAAGTCTCATGTTTGCGAGTTAAGGTGGAAAATTTGAGATAACGAATGATCTTGTCTGTCTCATCCAGCTCTTGTTTCAGGCGGAAATATTCCTCTGCCTTCTCCGCTTGCTTCTCCTTGACTTCCATCTCCTTCTTCATGGTGTTCATGATGTCTTGGATGCGAAGAAGGTTCTGATTCGTATCGGAAAGTTTTTTGAGTGCCTCTTGCCTTTCCATCTTGAAGCGGGAAATACCTGCAGCCTCTTCGAAGATCAGCCTGCGTTCTTCCGGCTTGGAATGAAGGATTCGATCCACCTTTCCCTGTTCCATGATGGAATAGCTGGATTTTCCGATACCGGTATCCAAAAGGATCTTTTCGATCTCTTTTCTCTGTACTCTAGAATCGTTAATTAGATATTCATTATTTCCATCCGCATACAATCTGCGGGTCAACTTGATGGTGGGATAATCCATCTTAATGAGTTTGGAAGAATTATCGAAGACTACGCTTACTTCCGCAAATCCAGCAGGCTTTCTCGCTTCCGAACCGTGAAAGATGACGTCATCCATCTTATCGCCTCGAAGGCCTTTGGCGGATTTTTCACCGAAGACCCATTTTAAAGCATCGACTATATTCGATTTTCCAGAACCGTTAGGTCCTACAACTGCGGTAAATCCCGGATCGAGAAGAACTTCCGTCTCGTCCGCAAAGGTCTTGAATCCAACAATATTCAGGCTTTTCAGATACATATGTATTTTTGTGTTTCTTTGGGAAATTGATTGCAAGTGACCAGAATCGGGCGGACTCTGGAATGCCTAGGAGTATTATGTCTCACGATCTCCCGGAAAAAACAAGAGAAATATTCGGGAAAAAACCCTATCTCAGTCTGTATTTCCAGAATGTTCCCACAGAGCCCTTGCAGTTCCGATTGGAAGCCGCAAAGAATCAGAAAGAAGTATTTATCAGCAGGAATGGAAGAGCACTCGCGAGTTCTGTGGCTCCTCTTACCCAAGCAAAACGCCAAACAGACTCGGTTCAGATCCAATCCACAGACTTAGTCGCAATCTTAGGCCTTGGCAATCCTCATCTGATCAGAGAGGTAAATGCAAAACTAGAACCGGGACAGATACTGTTACTCATAGATAAAGAAAAAGATCTTATCTTTCCTCTTTGGGAAGAATGGCTCGAACCTGTCATGGAAATCCCGGGCAGACATTTATTCTTAGGAGAAGGTTCTCTTCCGTTACTTTGGAATTATCTGGAGTCCCTTCCTGTGGAAAGAGTCTCCGGAATTCGAATCCTGAGAAATGCAGCAAGCGTCACCTTAGAGGAAGTCTTTTACGCAGAAACGGATATACGACTCCGAAAGATCCTTTCTTCCAAAATGAGCGATCTACTTACCAAATTCGAATTCGAAAGAATTTGGGTCCGAAACTCTCTCGTAAACACTGCGAATTTTTTATCTCCTCCGAATCCTAAGACTAGAATAGAATTCTTAAAGGAAAAGTTTGAAGGAGTTCCTTCTCTTTTAGTATCAGCAGGACCGAACCTAAGAAGGCAATGCGAATGGATACGCTCCATCAGAGATAAGGTTTTTATAATGTCTTGTGATACTTCTCTCAAAGTATTGCTCAAACATGGAATCATTCCCGATGGGATCATGACATTGGATGCGCAAACCCATTCCGTATTCCATTTCTTGGGAGAAGATACATCCAAAATTCCCCTCTTTGCCGACCTTGTCAGCTCTCCTCCTATATTAAGAAATTTGCAATTTAAATCGGTAGTTCATAGCATCACTGCAAAGTATTTGGTGGATGCTTCTGGAGAGTTAAAGAGAGAAGCCACTGCAGGAAGTATTAGCGCGGAATCCTTGCTCGGTCCAATCGGAGACGTTCAGTCCGGAGGAAGCGTGGCTACAACCGCATTCGATCTATTAAGAGGGATCGGTTGCAAACCTTGCTTTCTAGTGGGACAGGACCTTGCCTATTCCGGAAGAGAAATCCATTCCACAGGAACGCATCACAATGAGAAATGGCTAACTCTTTTGACCAGAAAAATGAGTTTAGAAAAAATCAATGAAGCAGTGGTCCGAAAAAGAGATACCAGATACGTTCCCTCCGTTACAGGCGGCGAGGTATTGACTGATTACGTTCTCGATTTGTACAGACATTGGTTCGAAGAATCCGCCAAATCCTTAAATTTCCCTATCTATAATGTAAATACCCAAGGCGCTAAAATAGAGAATGCGCAAAACGTAACTCCGGAAGAGGCAAGCAAGATCTTAGATAGCTTTCCGAAGCATGGATATTTCTGGCAGGAACTCCCTGCATGGAAGCCGGAGATCATCCAAGAGGATCTTGTAGGATCTCCTACGAACTTTAAAAAGGACCTTTTGGAGACTATAGACAAGGTAAAGGAGACTTTCTCCGACCCTTCTCGCCAGGAAGAATCTTACGAGACCTTACTTTCTCTATTCCGAGAAAAATTAGGACCCTGGGAAGATCTAAGATATCTGATCCGAAAAACGGAAGTATATATACTTCGTCACAAAGACAAGTTAGACGAAACCAGAAAGAAGCAACTCTTCATTAGTGCGATCTTAAAAGAATTTACCGGTTTAAGAAGAAAATTATTGGCTGGTGAAACTTAAGGAAAATCGTTTCCTTCAAAGTTTGTCTATCCAACAAATCGATTCCTTCCTCTTTTAAATCCGGAATTTCAGACTTTACTTACATTTGCATATACACAGTTTGCATCTATATGCTCAAGAAATTACTCCAACAGCTTTACGAACTCACTTGGAAGACAACAGGAAACACGAACGAATTACTCAATCCGGGATCGCAAACGATTTCTAAAAAATTTCCCTCACAGTTACAAAAACTATATTCCATAGCAGATGGGCAAAATGAGGAATTTCCGAGTTTATTTTTGTATTACTCCTTCATGCCTTTTGCAGATGCAATCCGAGACAAAGAGATGATGGATGAATTAGCAATCCAAGAAAAATGGGACGAGATGGCCGAAAAGGAAGGCCTGGAAGATCCTTGGTGGGACAAAGACTGGTATCCCTTCGGTCTCAATAGTGTTGGAGATCTCCTAGTTTTAGATAAGAAAACAGGAAAAGTATTAGAATTCATCCACGATTCTCCGGAACGAGAAGAACAAGCTGAATCCTTAGAGACCTATCTCGAGAACTTAATCCAAGGCTTAGAATCCGAAGAGTTATATTTCGATCCAGAACTCGGGATCCGCGATCTAAAAGCAGAAGAGCGTACGCAACTTGCAATCGATGCGTCCATCGAAGCTCGTAGAAAAAATCGCTGGAGAATCGACTGGGCAAATATCAATTGGAAGCAATTCTGGTTTGAAGTACTTACATGGGAAAGGCCTGAAGGTTTTGGCTTCTACGGGCGAATCATCCAAGCATTTACTTTTGCAGTTGGGGTTGCTCTAATCTTTTTATTCAAATGGCTATATGCTCATTTTAAGGGTTAACGAATACAAGGCCGCAAAATAATAAAAAATCCTATGATTGTTATTTTCTATGTAGAAATTAGCAATCATGGAGATTCCGGGCAAAGAATTCTATAACCGACTGGACATAGACTCCGTTTTGACAGCTGTAGAAGATGCGGGATTTCCAGTCTCCGGACATTGCCTCGCCTTAAACAGTTTGGAAAACCGTGTCTACGATGTAGGCTTGGAAGAAGGCGGAAGACTTGTCGTAAAATTCTATCGCCCTGCTCGCTGGACACTCCATCAAATATTAGAAGAACATTCTTTTCTAAAAGAGTTAGAAGAAGCTGAGATTCCAGTGATCGCACCACTCCCATTGGAAAATGGCGTCACAGTTAGGGAAACAAAAGGAATTTATTATACACTCTGGCCTCTCCAAAAAGGAAGATTGGTCGAAGAACTTACCGAAGAAAATCTTCCTATCTTAGGAAGATTGCTCGCAAGAATCCATAATATAGGATCATCTAAACCTTCTCAACATAGATTGAATTTGGATCTAAAGAATTTCGGAGAAGAGCCTTTGCGTTTCTTACAAGAGAAGGCGTTCCTACCGAAATTCTTACAGGCTCGTCACGAGGCTGCTTGCAAACAGATCTTTAACAGATATACCGAAGTTTCCAAATCCATTCCCCTCCATAGAATACACGGAGACTGTCATAAAGGAAATTTGATCCACACCAAGGACGGATTTTGCTTCATCGACTTCGACGATTTTGTAACCGGTCCCGCTGTCCAAGACTTCTGGATGCTTCTCCCCTTTGGAGACTCTAGATCCGATTATGAAAGAGAATTATTTCTTTCCGGCTATAAAGAATTTCGAGAATTCTCAGATACTTGGTTCGACTTAGTAGAACCGTTACGTGGGTTACGCTATATTCATTATTCTGCATGGATCGCAAAGCGTTGGGAAGATCCTTCCTTTCCAAATGCTTTTCCTCATTTCGGGACGGACGAATACTGGGAGAAGGAAACGACCGATTTAGAAAGACTTGCCTTTCAACTTCCACAATCAACGGAAGAGAGATCCCCAGCTTCGAGATCCGAGGAAAGCGAACTTACCAATAAGGATTTCTTCTGGGATCTAGAGTAAGCTGTCTGGTAAGTTAGATTTGTAGAAGAAGGAAGGTTGTTCCTACCGGTAGAGGAAGGAGTTCCCACACGGAAATGCTGTCGAAGAAAATCGCTTGTGAAAAAGGCGATTTTACGCTAACGGCGAGGTACCACCGCTTCGCTCCGGCCCCCACCCAACCAGGGCGGGGCCTATCTCCATCCTTTCGGAATTCTCCCAAATCTCGCAATATTGAGATTGACTCTCAGAACTAGAATCAAAACATCTGTCACAGTACTGTCAGGAGAAAACAAGTGAGCCTTGCCCAATTATTAAGAGAGGGAACTTCAGAATCCCATACAGCCGCTGAGAATTCCGCTTTTACTCGTTGCTTCATAAAAGGGGTTCTAGAGCCTAAAAGCTATTCCAAACACTTAGAAGCCTTTTATTTCGTTTATTCTACAATGGAAAGCGAACTTGAGAAAAAGAAGGACCATCCAATCTTACGCAGGATCCACTTTCCGGAGCTATATAGAAAGAATCAGATCGAAAAAGATTTCACTCACTTTTTTTTACCCGAACATTCACCAAAGCCGAGCCAAGCAACGGAAGCATACGTTAATCATATTATAGAAATCGCAAATTCCTCTCCTGAGCTTTTGGTGGCTCACAGTTATGTTCGATATTTAGGGGATCTTTCCGGGGGACAAATCCTAAAAAGGGTCGCAGCAAAAGCACTTGGCATTGAAGGAACCAATGGACTCGATTTTTATGAATTTCCCGAGATCTCCAGTCCTAAAGACTTCAAGGATAGATACAGAAAGGCGCTGGATGATCTTCCTCTTTCGGAAGAAGAAAAACAAAACATAGTAAACGAGGCAAATAGAGTCTTTCAACTGAACCAAGCCATATTTGATGAGTTAGAAGATACCCTAATCTCTTCTATTGGTAGAGAAAAATTCGAAGAAGTTTTAGCAAGTCCTGCAAGGCATTGACATTTGTCCCTTCGTTTGATAGATATACCCTCTAAGACGAACCGATCGGAAAGAATGCCCTGGTTTACTTTGGCATTCATTTTCTTTGCGATGCTTCCAGTCACCATCATAGTTCCTGTATATAAAGAAATTATAAAAGATAGATTGGGCGGAAACTCCTACGGAGTTGCTTGGTTCCAAAGTGCGGCTATGTTAGGTTCGTTCGTATTTTCCCCTTTTGCGGGGTGGCTCTCGGATCGTTTAGGAACTCGAAAGATTCTCATCGGGATCTTTTCCCTTTTGGATGCGATTTTTCTGGCACTTCTTCCTTACATGCCTGACCAGGCTTCATTATTCACTCTTCGCTTTTTAGAAGGCGGAGCTCACATATTCGTTATCGGCCTTCTCCTAGCGAGCCTTTCAGACAGAGAAAAGGATAAAGAATCAAAATTCTATAATAAAGGAATTTTGTTCGGAATCGGAGGAACTCTTCTTACTTTGGGAGGAGGTGTCGGTCAAAGTCTAGGTTTTTTAGGGAATGGAAATCCTACTCTCCCCTTCTTTGTAGGAGGAGGGATCTTACTTTGCCTAGGAATTCTTAGTTTTAGTGTATTAGAACAAAAGAATATACAGAGATACGAAAAAATCCAATGGAAGGATGCAAGCTCCGTCTTAAGTCTTTCCCCTCTTCTTCTCATTCCTTTTCTATTCCATTTTACGGATCGATTTACGGTCGGATACTTCCTTAGTTCAATGAATATGCATCTCAGAGAGGACCTTGGATTTAATCCCGGTCAAGTAGGAAGTCTCTTCGGAACAATGTTCCTTCTCATGAGCCTTCTTTCTATCCCTTCGGCTCTTCTCTCCCGAACTTGGAACTCTATCTCTCTCGTCTGGGTCGGCTCGACGATCTATGGGTTTGCGCAAGCCGCAACAGGATTTTTGGATTCTTATCTAAGTCTTTCTATTTGCATGATTGCCTGTGGGATCGGCGCAGGAATCATGTATGTTCCCACAATGAGACTTGCTTCTTCATTCTCACCGGCAAGTCTGAATGCAAGCGTTATGACTCTCTTTACAGGCATGGGTTCTCTTGGCTTTTTGCTCGGTCCGATTCTTTCCGTTCGAATCCAGGAAGAATTTCTACAAGCCGGATGGAAGAAGGAAAGTCTTGCTTATACAGGAATCCTTTTTGGAAGTCTTGAAATTTTATTAGTAATCTGCACCTTACCCTTCTTCTCTCGCATCCTTAAGAGAGAAGTTTGATTATGTACAATTAATTGATCATAAGAATAATATATTCATCTAAAATCCTGAGATTGCTGGAGTTCCTACCAGGTTACATTTGATATAACAATTAAAAAATCTAATATAGCGAAGGATGCAAGTTCAGGCGATTGAAACCGAGATAATCCCCTTTTTTCAGCCAATCCTTTCTGTGGAGGATGGTGGAATCTTCGCCCATGAGGTCCTCGCTCGCAAAAAGACAGAAGCTGGATTCGAATCCGCAGGCGCACTCTTTTCTTCCGAATCTGAACTTTCGGACGAAGAGCTTGGATTTTTAGAAGAAAGGATTTGGAAGAAAGCATTAGAAAAATTGAAATCTTCTCCGGATTCCTCCAGGCTTTTTCTGAATATTTCCCCCAATCGATTGTATAGAGAATTAGAAAATGAAAGAATAGATTCTTTTCGCCTTCTTCGCTTAACAAGAGAATACGATATTGATCCGAACCGGATCATCTTAGAAGTTACGGAAGAGGAATTTTCAGGCAGCTTGGATTCTCTTCGTATTGCTGTAGACTTACTTAGAGCATACGGTTTCAAGATCGCGTTAGATGATCTTGGATCCGAGGCTTCTGGGATAGAAAGAGTCGGACTCCTTAGACCTGACTTTCTCAAAATGGATCTTAGATTAATTCGGGCCTCATCTCGTTCTCCTTCCGTGAGAAAGGTAATGGAACATATTAGAGATCTTGCATTTTCTTTAGGAGCCTCTGTTCTTTACGAAGGAGTAGAAACCCAGGAAGAGTTATATTTTGCTTTGGAAGGAGGTGCAAGATTCCTACAAGGCTTCCTGCTATTGAAACCTGGACCAGAATTAGCAAATGGAAAGGAGCCTTCTCTTTCTATCAAGGAGATGGTTCGGTTCTTTCATGAAAAGAAGATGGAGCAGATGAAACGTGAGCTTGCTTTTGAAAGAAGGGTACGAGTCACTCTTAAGGAATTCCTGGATCCCTTTCCTATATTGAAAATCGCAAACCGATACTTGGTGGATGCATATACAGTATTCAGATCATCTAAGGAAATACACAGAGTATACATAACGGATTCTAAAGGCACCCAACTTTCTCCTTACTATATGAGAACGGGAGAAGATTCTTTTAGAGAAACGAGTCATGGCATCGGCAAGAATTGGTCTTATCTTCCTTACTTTTATAAACAGCTTCAGGATTCCATGAGAAGGCCGGAGGATTGGGGAATGAGCGATCGTTATTTCGATCGGGATGCGGTCAAAGATCTGATCGTATTCAGCAAAGAGATAGAGCAAGGCGCTTATGTATTTTTAGACGTGACCGCACCGGGCCTGCATTAAGATCATGTCAGTATGAGCAGTATCCAAAATCAGATCTTGCAGGATATTTACCAGGCCTCTCATACCGGAGGCTTTCTTACTATGAGAGATCTTGAATTGAATACTTCGCTTACCGAGTGGAAACTTAGACCTCACTTAGAAGATCTAAAAGAGGCCAGCCTGATTGTAGAACATCCGGAAGGATTCCAAGTAGCTCCCCGAGGAACCCATTACTATAAGAGCAAATGGGGCTAAGCGACCGGCTCTACGTTTTCATCCTTCTTAGAATGATTTCCATTCAGTATGAATACGGACCCGATAGCCAGTATTCCTCCGAGTAGAGTGCTTATCGAAGGCACTTCTCCTAAAAAGATCCAGCTCCCTAACAAAGCAGTTACCGGAACCAAAAAAATAAAGGAACTCGCTGTCCTCGATCCCAATCTAGACGATGCATAGAAATATACCGTAGTTCCGAACGTTGTAGATATTACAGAAAGGTAAAGTAACTGGACCCAGAAGTTCAGATCGTTGTCGAATACGCCTTTTAGATCATAAGGAAAGGCCAAAAAGAAATCTATAAATGTTCCGATCGCGAATACATAGAAACTGTATACCATCGGAGAAATTTTCTGCCCTGCGCTGTGACTGTTCATGCTTAAGATAGCCCAGCTAAACGCGCATAATAGGAAATAAACATTTCCTGATTGGAACAAGAGTGTCCAATCCCCTTCCCAAATTTTTAAAAGAAGAAAACCACCTAGGAGTCCAATGCACAACCCGAAGAATTCCTTAGATCCAGGAAGCTTTCTCTGAAATGCATGCACCATTATGTATGTGAGAATTGGATTCATGGTAGTGACCAATACTCCGCCTGCCCCAGCTAATCCTTGGCTCAAGCCGAGCAAAAAGAACTGGTTATAAATGGTGTATAGGATTCCGCCAAGAATCACTTGCACGACTGCCTTTTTATCCGGAAGCGCAATCGAGTCCTTTCTCCAAATCAATACAGGCACGAGAGAAAGTGCAGTTGCAAGAAAGCGCCAGAACACGATTACAATTGGAGGTTCCGAATTTACAATGGACTTTGCGGAAGGCCAAGCAAAGCCCCAGCTGATCATTGCGATGACTAAGAGTAAGAAGAATTTTGCGGATTGGCTCTGAAACATTCGGCGATTGCCTCTCGTTACCAGATTTTTCCTACGGATGCAAAAGAGGAGTACAAATAAAAAACCCGACTAATATCGCCGGGTTTCTTTGGTGGCCGAACATATTCGGCCATATATATCGTTGGACCTATAGCTTATGCGTTTAGATCGATCAAATAGCCTCTTCGCACCATTTGGTCGTCAGTATTGACCCCGACTTTCGCAAGACTTTTTGGCGCGGTCACAACACTCTCCATATTGCTAAGTGGATGAAGTCTGTCCGGCATATTTTGAAGCGTAAACTCGGATTGGGAGAATTGTCTGGCAGCTCGATTATTACTTCCTGCTGCGTTGATTTCTTGTAACATGCTGCGAATTCCTTTTTTACGAAATTTAAACTTTCTATTTCCATTTGTAAAGAAAGAAATTTCGGACCCTTACCCCTGAAACTCGAGAAAAATGGAAAAGATTTAGGATTCGAGTCATAATTCCTTTCGGTCTCCGGATAGCCGGTTGTCCGCATAACTCGCAACAATATGCTGCACTAAATTATAAAAGATAATAGGAAGCATAACGGAAGGATGATCCGCCAAACTCAGAGAGGCGAGCACTAGACCAGTCCCATTATTATTCATACCTAATCCGAATACTAAAGAAGATTTCTCCGAATCGGAGGTCTTAAACACTCTCGCGATCACAAATCCCAGAAAGAAGGAGAAGGAGCAAAGTCCTCCAGTGATCAAAAGGATCACGAATAGAAAGTCCCAATCCGGATTTGTGAATACCTGAGGAAGGACAACAGAAGCATTCGAATAATTTAAAATAAGAAGATTCAGTAGATTGATCTCCTTGATCGGTTTCTTAATCTTCTCCGCTGAATCCTTGGGCAATAGAAAGTGCAATCCTATCCCTACAATTGTAGGAAGAAGTACAGATAAGAATAAGAAGGCGCCAACTCCTTGCCCAGCAATCTCATGCAGATCTTCCGAATAATCTCCAGTTGTGATAAAGCCTATGGAATGCAAGCCGATCGGAGTAGTAACCGGGCTAAGTATCGTAGAAAAAACTACGAGTCCTAAACTCAAAGCAAGATTCCCATTTGATTTTTGAGACCATGCAGTAGACGAAGCTGCAATCGGCATGGACGCAATTAGTGCAAGACCTACGAGAATATTCTGCACTTCGTCCGGATTATGCCAGACGATCATCAGAAAAGAAACTAGAAAGGTAAATAGTATTGGAATAGATAAGTTCGCAAACAATCCTACAAAAAGAAGAATCGGCTTCTTGAGTAGATGAAATAGTTCGGAAGTCTTAATCCCTAAACCAGCATTCAATAAAAGTAATGAAAGAAGAACCAGAGATAGAGAGACTTTTATCTTTCCTCCATCCAAGAAAGTGAATGTCCCGAAATTTATATCTCGAATGGTTAACCCGAGTCCGGGGAAGATCCCGCCGAAAAGATAAGAAGCTAAAATGAAATAAAAGAAATGCTTATGAAGATACTCGAAGAATTTACGAAACGGATCCTTCAATTGGCTGCCACCAAGAAAATGGAAAATCGTTCTCTCACAACGCCTCTCCTTCCCATCTCGGATATACGATTTCTTCTTCCTCTTCAGGAACAGAAGAACCGGCCTCATCTTCCAGTAACGTAAAGCCTTTAGGCTCTTGCGAGAACTCCGGAAAATATTCAAAGAATAGTTTTGTGGCAACAATCCGAGTAGTCGCAGGATAGTTTACCTTGAATGAATCGGAGAAATCCAGCTCAGGCAATTGATGGAATTGGATTCTGTCTTCGAAATTGATAAAGTCCTGCTTTGAAAAACCCATATTCCTGGAAACGATCTCGTCCTTAAGTAAGATCCAATCCAATTTGAATCTCATCCGATATCCTTGGAAGGCGGAAGATCTTTGGATCAAGTTCACCACTCTCATCAAAGGATATTCCAGATTATAATAAGGAGTCAGATACACCATGAGGTATCTTTGGCTGAAGCCTAAAGGTTCCCAAACTCTTTCCGGAGCAAGGTTCAGATCTGAATCAGAGCGAAGCCCTTCGAGCATCGAATGAAGAACAGGTGCAGTTTTCTTTTCGGAATAGAATTCTTGGATCACGATCTCGCCAAATTCTCCGTAATAGAGCCATTTGTACAGATCCTGGATTTCGACTAAGGGATGGAGTTCTATAAAGCGATTTAAGCTAGAGATTTTTTCCTCTCTAGTTCTGTTTTCGTCGATCTCCTTATGGATCATAGAAGTGCCGGAAATATCTTAATGTAAAAGGCCTCGAAATTCAACTCTAAAATAAGAGTGGCGACCTTCGACTAACAGTCTGCTTATTCGGTACTCTTTCCGTATTTTTCCTTATCGGAGGCAAATTCCTTACCGCGTAAGAGGCGGATAAAATTTGCCCTATGCAATAAGAGTATAATACCGCTTGTAAAGCAAATGGCCCAGAAGACGGGAGTATTGAAATCTCTTCCTTCCCATAGAGAAAGTATATAATAAGAAATGGGAAGAGTAATCGCTCCACCTATCGAACCTATGGAGACAAACCCGAAGATCTTCTTTAGGCTTAAGAATACAATCAGAGTGATGAGTATAGGCCCGGGAGCAAGAACAGCAAAAACTCCGAAGCTTGTGGCCACTCCCTTCCCGCCCTTGAATTTTAAAAAGGGAGAAAACATGTGGCCTAAGACTGCAGAGACTCCCGAACAAAGTGCCAAAACTTGCGCTGACTCTCCGAATAATAAAAACACAGTTAAAGGAGAAATTGCTCCCTTCAATATATCCAGAAGAAGGACCGGCAATCCTACTTTCCATCCAAGGAGCCTAGTAACATTGGTCGCTCCAATATTACCGCTTCCTTTTTCTCGTATGTCCATGCCGTAGTATTTTGCGGCAAGAAATCCAAAAGGAATGGAACCGATCAAAAAGGAGACCGGCAAGAATAGGATAAATAGATCGTTCATTTTCGATCCGACCTCAATTCCAAACGAATGGGGATCCCTTGCAGATTGTATTTTTCAGTTAACTTTTTCTTAATAAAGGTCAATAGATTCGATTTGAAATATTCCACATGGTTCACAAACAGAATCAGGTGAAATGGAGAAATGGACACTTGAGTGCAATACAACATCTTAGGAGGGCGATTCGCAGAGAAGGACCTTCCTGCCTCCGCCATCCAGGCTCTCAAAGACTGATTTAATTCGGAAGTCGAGATCTTTCTCTTGGATCTAGAGGCAAGGTCCAAGGTCATCTCCATCAGCTTATGGATCCTTTGTTTTTCCTTGGCACTCAAAGTGACGATTTGGATCTCTCTTAATAATGGAAGTCTGGAATGTAAACGTTCCTTGTAATCCTTGAACGATTGGTTGTCCTTATTCTCTATCGTGTCCCATTTATTCACAGCGAGAAGGAAAGGTTTTCCTTCTTCCTGGAGCATGGACACGATCTTCTTATCAAATTCTCCGAAACCCTTTTGTGCATCCAATAGATGAATGACTATATCCGAGCCTTGGATTGCCCTTTTTGTTCTTTGATAAGAATAGAATTCTAAGGCCTCGCCTTTGTCCGACTTCTTTCGGATCCCGGCGGTATCGATGATCCGAATCTTTTTTCCTTCGAATGTGACCGTAGTATCTACGGAATCCCTGGTGGTTCCAGCTACATCACTTACCACAGCTCTATCATAACCGCAAAGTGCATTCAATAAACTTGATTTACCTGCATTCGGTTTTCCTACAATGGACAGACTAAAATCCTCGTCGGAAGTCTTAGTCTCTTCTTCCGTTTCGGACTGGACGATCTTTCTCTTTGCGCTGGGAAGAAGGAATGCAATCTTCTCCAATAAAAGCGGAAGGTTCCTTCGTCCGATAGCCGAGATAGGAAGTATTTCAGAAAGACCCATTCTATAGAAGGAATCCAGATCCGCTTCTTCTTCAGGATGATCTACCTTGTTCACACAAAATAGAGAAGGAATAGAATTCAATTCAGGATCCTTTCTGAATTTTTCGATCAGCCTTGAATCGTAATTCGTGACCTCTCTGAAATCCAATAGAAAGACAACCAGATCGGACTCTGCAACCTGTCTAAAAGCATTTTCTAATACTGCTTCTTCCATGCTTTCCGGTCTTTCTATATCTAAACCGGGAGTATCACATAAGAAGAAGTCGAGACCTTTCTCAGGATTCAAGACTCTTGCCCGGAGTACGTCTCGAGTAACTCCCGGATAATCTTCGGTGATCGCTAATTTCTTTTTCAGAAGAGCATTAAAGAGCGTGGACTTTCCTACGTTCTGGCGCCCTACGATGCTTACAATTGGGACTCGTTTTTTTGAGGACATCTTTAAGAGTAATTCTTGGTTTTCATCGCTCTCGCGATTTCTATTTTTGCGTCGCTTTTCTTGAGATCTTCGCGTTTATCATATAGCTTTTTAGGTTTCGCGACTGCTAGTTCAACCTTTGCCCAGCGATTGTCTTTGAAATATACTTTTGTTGCTACAAGGACCAGGCCCTTCTCCTTGACCTGCTTTTCTAGCTTCTCTATTTCTTTTCTCTTCAATAGAAGTTTTCGAGGTCGGATCTCAGGGTGATTCGCATAACCTCCATTCTTGTATGGAGTAATGGAGAAGCTGTCTAGAAAGACTTCACCGTTCTTGATCTTTGCAAAGGCGTCGGTAAGGTTCGCCTTCTTTTCTCTCAAGCTTTTGACTTCGGATCCGGACAAGACTATGCCTGCTTCGATGAATGAGATCAGCTCGAAGTTGAATCTGGCTTTTTTATTTACCAGAGGTTGAGGGCCTAAATCTTTTTCCTTGTTCTTTCCCATCTCTTTATCGCTAGCGGAAATATTTCCGCTCGCAGATCAATTCCGGGAAGAATGGTGTGTAAGGATCAACCTTCCCAGTTCTGCGCCGATTAAATTCGGCATATTGTAGAAGTTTTCAGATGTGATCTGGATAGAATCCGGAAATAAATGCTCCGCAATATATCTTCGGCCCAGTCCCACACCCAGAAACACGTAATTCTTATTCGAATGCTTTAAGATCTCGGCTTTGAGACGCTTATTATCTCGGGAATTGATCTCATGCTCGAGCTCTGTCTTCCCTCTCTGGCCTCTAAAATCCGAAATCATGACCAGTATTTTCGTCTGGGCATCCGGCGAAAAGTAGGATTCTATCTGCTCTAAGAGCTGGTATTCCTCGATTGAATCCCCTTGCCAATCGCTCCTAAGAGAATCGAACATCTCCTCTTCCTTCTTCTCATCGAAATACTCATCCATTCGTTTGACTTGGACAAGATCTATCCGATCTTTTCGGTTCATTCTATCCGAATAAGCGGTTACGGAGAAGTTCACATCATGTTCATCCAGGATATTTGCGGAAGAAAGCATTGCGGAAAGCGTCGCCACTGAATATTCGAAGTTGAAGATCCTTCTGGACTTGGAAACCAAGAAGGCAACTTCGACTCCTTTTAGTTTTTCCTCATCCTTATCAATGGTGGTTTTATCGAAGACCTTGGAGTCTCCCTTTCCGGATAAGAAGGAGATGTATTTGCGAGTGTCGATCCTGCTTCCCTCGCTTCTATACATACGATTGATATCTATCTCCGGATCAAAGAGTCTGTCCAGATTGAGCTGGACCTCGTCCAAGCTCTTTCCGAATACCTCTTTGAATTCCTTTAGGCTCGTTTGGATAGTATATTCCCAGAGAATTCTTCTCTTAGCAAGAAATGCTTTGTACAATTCTTCCGTACGATAACCCCAAGCACCGCCACCGCCTGCAGGCTCTCCCTGACCCATATTGCCTCTGGTCTCTTGTCCGTACCAAGCGTCTGGACCTTCTTTGCGTTGGCCACCTGTCTCTGGAGTATTGATCTCGATCCCTTCTCTCAATTCCCTTCCGGAATTCTTGAGTTCCGCCTTTCCGGTGATCGGTTCTCTCTTATGGAGTTCCGGATCCCACCAGCGTTTCTTTTCTATTTCGGTCGAAGGGGTCAGACTTTTTTTTTTCTTTTCCTCCAAAGTTTGGAAGAAGTCCGATACGATCTCGATTCCTGATAAAGAAAATTCTAATATTCTTTCCAACTCTTTTCTTTCTCCAGGGTCAGAGACTTGGTTGGTGTAAGCGATCTTTCCGCCTCGGAAAGCGATCTCTCTGATCCCTTCCTTACCCGTAGAAGAATCTGCATATCGAATGATATGATCCTTCCATTGCAGAAGATTAGAAAGTCCGAATGTATAAGGCATTAGGTTCGCAGAACCAATCGTCCTTTTCTTGGACAAGTCTTTGATCTTAGTATGGAACTCAGCCATCTTAGAGACTAGATCTCCTTCAGGCAGATAGAAGTTTAGGATTTCTTGAAGTGTTTCCGAGTCTTCCAGATCCGGGAATAAAACCGAAGTAAAACGATTTCGGAAAGCACGAGAGATAGTCGGTGTCGACTTGGACTTTCTGAACAATTTCAGTGCAAAGATACGCGAGTCTTCCTTGAGAGAAAGAGGCTTTTCTTCGGAACTTTCAGGAGGAAGGACAAGCGCTCTTGCATCGTCCGTAAGCATGTTCAACTTCTCCACAAGTTCAGCGCCTGCAGCCTCCAAATTCGTGATCAGAATATTTCCACCTTCTCGAATCCCTTTTGTAAGAGGACCATCCACCCAACCGACTTGAGCACCTTCGATAGGCTTGAGCGCACCGATAATATCCGCAGTATGAATTCCCTTACAGAGATGAACGCTTTCCAAAGGAACTCCACTGATCTCAGTGAATAGAGGAAGGACCAATTGAGGGTCTTGCTCTTCCGAATATTCCACGAGAACATTCTCTTTAAATTGAACTGCAGTGTATACTTTCTCAATAAACTCTCTCAGTTTCAAAGGAAGCGGAACACTGGAAAGAATTGTCTTAGCGTGATCCGTATTGGAAACAGGGATTTCCTTATCATTGCAGAATAAAGAGCTCTTATGCACTTCGAACTTGGGCTCGGGCAAACTCGGAGAGATCTTCAGTCCTGTTTCTTTCAGTAGAAGTTCGATCTGTGCCTGGCGATCTTCCTGCTTACGGAAAGGTTCCACATAGAAATTCCAAAGCTCTCTAAATCTAAGTTCAGGACTGTCCGCCTTCAGGCTCAGGATGCGATTGCATACTTTTTTGAGATTTCGGATATTGAAATGATACTTCTCTAGGTCTCCTTTTCCGATCGCACCGGAAACCACTCTGGATTCTGTATCTAAAGAAATACGAATGCAGGATTTCAGGATCTCATCGTTCATCTGAGGATATAATTTCCCTAAGATGAATAGGATCTCATCCGGAGTATGAGGATCTATGAATATCGTCGAATAATGTCTGGTGATATCGAAAGGAAGAGGCTTTCTTCCTTCGAATCCTTCGGAAGGGTTTTGAGTACCGATGAAATTGAATCCATTTTGAGCAAGGATCCTGGAGCCGTCCCCTTCTATCAATTCCAAGTAATTGGACTCGTAGATTGTAGAGAATCGTTTGATGATATGAGGAGGACAAAGGTTCATCTCGTCCGCAACGAAACTGGAACCGCTTCGAACCGCAGAAGTAAGAGGTCCATCTCCCCAGGCAAAACCCTTTCCGTCCAAGAGAAGTCGGTAAGATCCGATCAGATCTTCGGGAAGAGTATCTTCGTTAAAACTAAATCTCGCAGTCGGATGATTTCGTTTAAAGTTTATGTAATATATAAGAGCGTTCTTTCCGACTCCCGCATCTCCCACAAGGAGGACAGGACGACCTTCTATGATCGGATATAAAATATTTTGCAGATTGCGAACTGTGGAGTCTGTTTCTACTAAGTCCGCTCCCAGTGAGCCGGAATTATTTCCGAGCTTGGAGACTGGTACATTGATCCCGGCGATTTTTACGGTTTCCATGACCCCAAGATCCAAAATGAAGTAAGTAGATGCAATCCGAATTCAGTAGGACTTCCAACTAATAGTTTGCAAATTAAACCTTTCGAAAGTACAAAATTTGAAGAATCCGCTTGTTCCACATAAGGCTTTCGCATTAGCGTATTTATTATGAGCCAAAGCACACTCGACTATGTTCTCGCACAACGGATCCAAGGACTGGATTCCTCTGCGATACGAAAAGCTTTCGAATTAGCGGGAACCTTAAAGGACCCGATCAATCTTTCTATAGGCCAGCCTCATTTTCCCTGCCCTGAAAATATCATAGAAGCGGGAGCAAAAGCTCTTCGAGATGGAAAGACTGCGTATACTTTGACTGCAGGAATTCCGGAACTAAAAGAGGCACTTGCCCAAAAATACAAACAAGAGAATCTAATTCCTTATGCAAATCCGGAACGTATCCTTGTCACCTCCGGGATCAGCTCCGCATTTTTACTTCTATTCAATTCTCTTCTGGACGAAGGGGACGAATGTCTCGTAGTCACTCCTCACTTCTTAATGTATCCAGCGTACATCAAGATCTACGGAGGAAAAATGCATACTGTCTCCGAAGATTTTCAACCGTTAGACCTGGATCGCTTCAAGGATAAGAAACTGAAGATCATCATCTTCTCAACTCCTTCCAATCCGACGGGAACCGTTTTGAAGAAAGACCAACTAACGGCCCTCGCAGATCTTGCGGAAAAAACAGGAGCCTACCTGATCTCAGACGAAATCTACGAAAAATTCGATTACGATAAATCTTTCATGTCCGTAGGTTCCTTTTACGAGAGAGCGATCACTCTTTCGGGCTTTTCCAAGACGTACAGTATGACCGGCTTGAGACTTGCCTCGATCCTTGCTCCTGCTCCTATTATAAAAACATTAACTACCCTACAACAATATACTCTTGTTTGCGCGCCTTCCGTAACTCAATGGATGGGAATGGAAGCGTTGAAGACTGACATGCAACCTTATATAGACGATTATAAGGAAAAAAGGGACTTTGTTTACGATAATCTAAAGGACCACTACGAACTGAAAAAAAGTGGGGGCGCCTTCTACTTCTTCCTGAAGATCAAGGAGAAGGACGATGACTTTATCGTTCGAGCAGTAAAGGAGAAAAGCCTGATTTTAGTCCCAGGATATATCTTTACGGATTCCAAGGAATACATTCGTATCAGTTTCGCCTCCGAATGGGAAAATTTGAAACGAGGCGTCCAAGCCCTGAAAGAACTAGCAGTTTCTTAAGAGGACTCTTGTCGACATCCATTTCTGAAGTTCCAGGTCTTCTGCCCTTAATTTGGCTGAGCGGCTTTTTGATCTCCATATCCTTTGGGAGTTTCTACTCTACCCTCGCCTATAGGATTTTACGTTTCTATTATGGAAGGGAGAGAAAGCAAGGCACAAGGCTCGCCAGGTTTCGTAGAATCCTTTTAGAACCTTCTTCTTGTGAATCCTGCGGTACAAAACTTAGCAGCAAGGCTCTCGTGCCTGTGTTCGGCTATTGGTTAGTTGGAAAAAAATGCCAGACCTGCGGCGCCGAGATCAATCCTCTCTACGCACTCTGTGAGGCCTCCTTCGGATTTCTATTTATGATCTCCTTTTTTCTTTCGGGAAATTTCTTAGGATCTCTTGCATTTGTCGCTTTATGCGGTCATTTACTTGTGTCTGCAAGCACCGACTCCCAAAAATTCTCCTTAGATTACGAGAATCTACCTTTTATCCTAGCCTTAGGAATACTTGCAAATTTCTTAATATTCAATTCCTTGCCTGATAAAGCGGACTGGATCGTATTCGGTTGTTTTCTGGGAGCATTCTTTCTCACTCATTTTATTTTTCCAAGTGGGATGGGATTCGCTGACGCGATATTTGCCCCCAGCTTTGCTTTTATCAGCGGCCATCCTTGGTGGATTTTCTTTTTGAATGCTTCGTATGCAACTGCACTTGCAGTAACCTTCTTAAAAAGGAAGCAGGGAGAAAGCATTCGTGGCGTTCCTATTCCAATGGGAGTATATTTCTCTCTTAGCCTGGGCTTGACATTTCTCGCAAGAATGATCGCAAATTCGGGTTTACTTCCCCAATGGTTCAATCTCATTCTATAAGAGATCATGCAGAAAAATATCTCGGATATACGCAACGAATACAGCAAGGCTAAATTGGATGAGAAAGATATAGACTCTTCCCCTTTAGAATTTTTTAAAAAATGGTTCGACCAAGCAATAGAATCTCAGGTAGCAGAACCGACTGCGATGACTCTCGCTACAGTAACCGAAGAAGGACTTCCAGATGCAAGGATCGTTCTTTTAAAAGGGATCGAGAACGGAGGATTTCAGTTCTATACCAATTATTCCAGCAGTAAGGGAAAGGAACTCGCAAAGAATCCGAATGCTTGTTTAGTCTTCTTCTGGTTTGAACTGGAAAGACAGGTGCGTATCCGAGGAATAGTTTCCAAAGTTTCCAGAGAGATTTCTGAAACTTATTTTCATTCTAGACCTTTCGACAGCCAGATCGGCGCCTTAGCCTCTGACCAAAGTGAAGAAGTAGAGAATAGATCCGTTTTAGAAAAGAAGTTTGGAGAATTCAAATCCAAGTATGAAGGTAAATCTGTCCCTCTTCCTGAAAATTGGGGAGGATATATATTAGAACCTTTTGAAATAGAATTCTGGCAAGGTAGAAGAAGCCGCCTCCACGATCGGATCTTATTCCGAAAAGAAGGCGGACTTTGGGTTAGAAAAAGGCTTCAGCCTTAATTCAGCGAATGTCAGCCTAGTCCGAGCAAATGTCCCATTCTCATCTTCTTAGTGAAGAGATAATGGTGATTATTTCCGGTCGGCATGATCTCTATAGGAATTCTATCGGTCACTTCTAATCCGTAACCTTCGAGTCCTACGATCTTACGAGGGTTATTGGTGAGAAGTTTCATCTTTCCTACACCTATATCCTTCAGTATTTGAGCACCCACTCCGTATTCTCTTAGATCGGGAGCGAAGCCTAATTTCTCGTTCGCCTCTACAGTATCCAAGCCCTCATCCTGCATATTGTAAGCCTTGAGTTTGTTAATAAGACCGATGCCTCTTCCTTCCTGTCTCATATAGAGAAGGATTCCTTTTCCTTCTTGAGCGATCATAGAAAGAGCGGAATGAAGTTGTGGGCCACAGTCGCAACGACCGCTTCCGAAAATATCTCCGGTAAAACACTCTGAATGGACTCTCACCATCACTGGCTCGTCCTTGTCGATCTTGCCCTTGACTAACGCGACATGCACTTTATCATCAATGATCGTAGAATACGCACGGACAGTAAAGTCTCCGTATTCGGTAGGAAGTCTAGTTTCCACTTCTAGATGAATTAGGTTTTCCTTCTTCCTTCTATAGCGGATCAGATCCTCGATCGTATAAATATTCAGTTTGTGTTTCTCTGCAAACTTTTCAAGATCCGGGAGCCTAGCCATGGTCCCATCATCATTCATGATCTCGCAGATTACTGCGGCAGGATAAAGTCCCGCAAGCTTAGAAAGATCCACAGAAGCTTCTGTATGTCCTGCTCTGCGAAGCACTCCGCCGGAGACTGCCTGTAAAGGAAATAAATGTCCCGGCTTGACTAGATCTTGAGATGTACTTTTAGGATCGAGTAAGACTTGTATTGTAGTTGCTCTGTCCTGAGCGGAGATCCCTGTGCTTGTCCCTTCTTTAGCATCCACGGAAACAGTAAACGCAGTCCCGTGCTTGTCGCCTAAACTGATATCGTCCACCATTCTGTGGACACCCAATTGGCGAAGGCGCTCTCCTTCCATAGGCACACAAATCAGACCTCTACCGAAAGAAGCCATGAAATTGACCTTTTCCTTATCGGTGAATTGGGCCGCGCAAACCAAATCCCCTTCATTCTCGCGATCTTCGGAATCCACGAGAATGATCATTTTTCCCGCTTTTATGTCTTCGATTGCCTGTTCAATGGAGCCGATCATGATTCCACCTCATTTCTTGGACTGGTTTTTTACCATTCATAATTCCGTAAAATTGCGAAAAGTGCAACTCTATAGTTGGGAATTCGAACCAAGACCCCCGTTTTTCTCAAAACAAAGCAAAAATAAACAGAACGATCGACTCGTTTTGAGGAACGAAAATAAAAAAAATTTTAGGTCAAAGGATTTTGGAGGATCAATCAGGAAAACTTAGAGATCTGCTCCAGGTATCTTGCGATCAGATCCACTTCTAAATTTACCTTGGCTCCTACCTTCCAAGCCTCTGCGGCATTGGTAACGGTCAATGTCTCCGGGATCAGAACTAACTCAAACTCTCCCGACTTGGAGTCTACTATGGTAAGAGAGATCCCATCCACAGTAACGGAGCCTCTAACTGCAAAGTATTTAGTGAAGGAAGGATCATGCGAGATCAAAAATCTTCTCACATTTCCTCCGTCCTTATCTTCGGAAAGAAGGATCTTTCCGGTCAGATCCACATGGCCAGTAACGAAGTGGCCGCCCATTCTAGTATGAGGTTGGACAGATCTCTCTAAATTGATCTTGGTCCCTACTTTAAAATTTCCGAAATTAGTAAGTTCTAAAGTTTTATAAGAAGAATAGAATTCGAATTTATCTCCTGAGTCTTGGAAGGAAGTAACCGTATGACAGGCACCGTTCACCGAAATGGAGTCCCCGTTCTTTAGGTCTGGATCCTTCCATTGAGTGGAGACATGGAAAATCTTTCCGTCTCCCGTGTCCTGTATAGCTTCTATTTTTCCGGTGGTCTCTATCAATCCTGTGAACATGATCTCCAAACCTCCCAATGATCTAGGCCTATATCGACCGTCCAGTCCATCGAAAATTCTCCCTTCCATTCAGGCAAGATCCCTTTTGGAATGGAAACAGTTCCCGAGCGAATCTGTAAGATTGCGTCTTCTTCCGAAACTAGGCTCGAAAAAGTTTTATATAAAAAGTTTCCGCCTTCGATGAGTGCTAGATTCATTCCCCACTCTCCTAAGATCTTCAAAACATTCTTTCCTAGATCGGAAACTGAAATCGAATCAGAGAAGGAAATAGACACTACCTTGGAATCGGAAAGCTCTCTTAGCTTGTTCAGAAAATCATTGCTATACTTCTTCTTCTCATCCAAGAAGAAGGCACAAGATTTCTTAGAGATCCCAGAATTGATCTCTTCTTGCTTTTTCAAAAAAGAAGAAGGAACTAAATCTTCCTCAGGCATAAAGAAAACCCGAATCGGTTGGTAATCTTTCTGATTCTCGAAATGAAGACGAAAGAGTTCTTTGTCATTGGAATATTTCAGTAGTTCTTGGAGGAAACCGCTAAATCCGAAAAAAGGTGACTGTTCTGCAGGATTCTTCCGATCTCTAAGTTTTGAAAAACCAACTTCCGAATTTCCCGATTCAGAAGGACCCGTTCTCATAGGAGTAGATTTAGAAAGATTTGATTTAATCTTCTTCCAATCTGATCTTAGAGATTCAAGATCTTGCGGAAATTTTTCCGAAATCCTAAAATCCAGACCTGGTTCGTCCACTTGTACTGTTTTCGGTCCGACTAAAATCGCATCCACCTTGGCACGAAGCATGGTCAGAAAAAAATCACTTTCAGCAGAAGAGATCTTCTCTCTTTGGCCGGATCCGGAACTGAAATGGCCTTCCTTACTCAAAGAAGACTTTAATAAAAATGCGGGACGCTTCTTCTCTACTCTGGTCTTAAAACCGAATAAGAAGTGAGAAGAGATTTCGGCTAACGCTGGATTTTGGACCACTTCTATACCAAGAGAGCTTAATTTAGAAAGGCCTGAATTTTCGGAAACTAGAGGATTTGGATCCTTCCATCCGTATTCCAATCGTTTAGGCTTTTCTTCTATGAATAGATCGATGCAGGGAGGAGTTTTTCCGTAGTGAGAACAAGGCTCTAAAGTAACGTACGCGTTGTGGTCTGGAAGTTTTCCAGTCGGGAACTTTTCTCTTAAGATCCTGTAGGCTTCTCTTTCTGCATGATTGCCTCCATAGATTCGAGTGGAAGCACTGCTTAAGATCTCTCCCGTATTTGCATCTTCTAATACGCAGGCAACGGGGGGATTCGGGCTAGAATAGCCTGTGGAGGCAAAGGACAGGCGAAGCAATTCCTCCCGAATCGAATCCGGGAGGGAAAAACTCAAGAGCGTTTAAACCTCTTGGAAAGTGCATCGTAAATATCTACGAGAGGCGCAGCAATAAACACTGAAGAAAAAGTTCCGAGTATGATCCCGAAGGTAAGAACGTATGCAAAATCATACAACTCTACTGCTCCTCCGATAATGATCGCAACTACTGAGATCAGGGTCGCCACGGAAGTGTTGAATGTTCTCGTAAGTGTTTGATTGATCGAAATATTGATCACTTGGGAGAATGTATCTCTCAAATTTCCTGCATTCTCACGGATCCTATCGAATACCACGATGGTATCGTTGATGGAATATCCGAGCAATGTCAGAAGTGCCGCAATGATAGGAACACTCGGTTTGATCTGAAAGAATCCGATAAAAGCGATCGTGATCACCAAGTCATGGATCAGAGCTAAAATCGCTCCTAACGCAAACTTGAATTGGAATCGGAAACTCAAATAGATCATAATGAAGAAAAGAGTCAGCCCCAAGAGAGAGATCCCTGTGGAAGTCAACTCAGCTCCTACTACGGAACCTACTTGGTTCGCAGAAAGGATCGCCTTCTTGTCCAGTTTGAAATCCTCTTGTAGGATCCCGATCAGTGCATCGATAGCAGAGGCTTGTTTTGCTTCTACATTATCTTTTCCTTTTCTTTCCAGATAGAGTTCTTTGATCCTATCCACAGAACCAAGACCGATATCGATCTGATAATCGTTCTTGTCCTTGTCCATGAGTACGAGAACTGCTTCCAGATTCTTAGAAGAGAAATATTCCTCTAGGTTCTTACGCTCTACTGTTGCAGGAAATTCTACAACTGCGCGAAGTCCCCCGTCAAAGTCCAATGATGTAGCGAAACCGCCGTATTTCCCGAAAGTAACCCCGAACCCAATCAGGATTAAAATAGCAGAGAAGGTAATAGATACGTATTTATATTTTATAAAATCAAACATTCTTGGACTCCAGTTTCTTGAATCCGATTTGGAGTTTGCGAACTCCCAACTTGTTTACCAGGATATCCATGATCATTCTACTCAAGAAGAGAGAGGTGAACAAGGAAGTGATAATACCCCAACAAAGAGTGATCGCGAATCCTTTGATCGGCCCGTTTCCGAGTTTGATCATTAAGATCCCAGAGATCAACGTGGTAACGTTACTGTCCATAATGGTCCAGAATGCGTTCTCGAAACCTTGGGCCACCGCTGCAGATACATGCTTGCCGGCGACCAATTCCTCTTTGATCCTTTCGTAGATAATCACGTTTGCATCCACAGCCATACCGACTGTTAGGATAATCCCTGCAAATCCTGGTAAGGTTAAAGTGAATCCCATCAGAGAGAGAAGCGCCATTAGAACGATCACGTTCACAAGAAGAGCGATATCTGCAACCAGTCCGGACAATCTATAGATAATGAGCATGAATACGATGACGAGAGCAAACCCCAAGAGCACCGCTTTCAAACCCACTTCAATGGATTCAATTCCCAAAGTAGGTCCGATAAATCTCATTTCCAAAACGCTTAGAGGAATCGGAAGAGCACCCTCACTGATCACGTTTGCAAGGTCGGTAGCTTCCTTCTGACCGAACTCTCCGTCAATCTGAGCATTTCCACCTGCAATCGGAGTACGAATGACCGGATCAGAAATGACCTTGTCTCCCCATACGATTGCAAGTTGTCTTCCTACGTTTTTAGAAGTGATATCAAAAAATTTCTCCGCACCTTGAGAAGTTAAGGAGAAGGAAACGTAATACGAAAGCCTGTTCTGGTCGTAGCTTTCTCTCGCGTTTCTCATGTCCTTTCCGTCCAGAGCGATTGCTCTTTCCAGGACCACGAACTCACGAGGAAGTAGAGGGGCCTTAGGATTCGCAGAACGATTCCATTTTACGTAAAGCTTATACTTCTCCGGAACATTGTATTTCTTTTCCATGGCTTCGAGGAATTTATCCTGCTCTGCCTTTCCGAGTTTCTGTTTCACTATGTTCTGAAACTTAACGATCTCGGTCTCTTCTCTCTTTTCCTGTTCTAGAAGTTTACCTTCCTCCGCATCGATAGCAGATTGGTATTGTCCTCTTAGATTCGGATTGTTCGGATCGCGACCAGGCTCTCTCAATCTATATTCGACAGTCTCCGTATTTCGGATAATGTCCAGGATCTGAGAAGAGTTGCTTACTCCAGGCAAAGAGACTTCGATAGAATCTTGATCTTTTTGGATACGAACCTGAGGCTCTGTCAAGTTTTGGTTAGTAAGACGGTTGTCTATGATGAGCTTAGCTTTTTCCAACTCTGCGAGTTTTCTGCTCGGAGTAAGTTCGAAATAACCTTCGATCTCTTTCAGTTTATCGGTGGCTTCTTTCTTTTCTTTTTCTCCAAGAGTGGCATCCGCCTTCTTCTTAGTAAGCTCTTCGATTTCTTTTGCGTAGGAATCCTTTAGTTTGGATGTATAATCCTCGAAGTCTCCCTTTAGGACGACTCTCATCCCTCCTTGCAAGTCCAAGCCTAGCTTGATCGCAAGCGGTCTTCCTCCGAAAATGAAATCTTCGACCCAAGTAGGTCTAAGTTTATTCTTAGGTTCTAATATAAGATCTTGGTTTTCTTGAGAGATCTGATTGATCTTGGCGGAAGTGATGAATCTTCCTTTTACCAGATAAAAATCCTGATCCGGGAAAATGGATGGATCAGGCTCAATGGACCAAGCACCTTTCGGATTATAATCTGTTTTCCAACGATCCGCAAAGCTTTCCAAAGCTTCTTTGCGGGTTGCTTCCGGTAGATCTTTAAATTCCTTTCTTACTGCAAGTTCCAATTCCCTTTCTGCGAAGTTAGGATAGAGAAGCGTCAAAGACGCAGCTACCACTATGATTGGAACGAAAATCCATTGAACAGATTTCAAATTCGGACTCCTAGTCTCTTCTCACTTTATTAATTGTCACTGGAGAACGTCGAGTGACTCGACTTCCTTTCGCTCTGAATTGATACAGAGTAAAAGCTATGATAATAGTTATTAATATTATGCCTTTCTTATGCTCAGCGAAGAATGCAGCTAAGGCTCCCTGGTCTTTTTGCTCGGCAGCCTTTCTCTTCTCCTCTTCCTTCTTCTTGTCGTCGCCTAGTTTCAGGATCTCTCCTAACTTTTGGCGAATTGAATTGTCTTCGTTCGGAATAGAAGCTCTCGCATCATATCCAGGAAGATTCTTAGGAGTAAGGTTCGTTTCTTCGTTGAGCCAGTACGGTTTCTGTAGATCTGCAGCTGCCTCAGGATTTGAGATCTCCTTGGTTCCTCTATCTGAAGTAGAAGTCTCTCCTCCATCAGGGGTTCCGGAATTCTTTCCTTGGCCTGGATCATCCGGCGCTATCTCGGATTCTATTTTCTTTTTGGGTTCTCCGTCCTTGGACTCGAACTCATCCTTCTTGGCCTCTAGCTGTTTCTTCTTCTTGCCTGAATTCTTCTTTACTTTCTTTTTTCGAGAAGTCTTGGCAAGAGGAGTCTTTTTAGCGACGGAAGTGGTCTTCTTGGGTTCGGAAACCTTGTCCAAGAAATCGACTTCTTCTCCATCCTGCCCGAAGATAGGCAGGACGAGGCTTAAGGATAGAAGGAGGCATAGGATCTTTTTCATAGGTGCACCGGTTTACTATACCTATCGGAAAGTAGCCAATTAGGCTTCTTTCTCTTTTTCTTTCTTCTTTAAAATGGTGCTGGAATTGAAGGATACATTGGTATCTTTCGCGATCGCAAGGACTACTGTTTCATTATTGTCCTTAAATTCCACTACCTTGCCGTGAATTCCTGAGGAAGTGATCACGGTATCACCCTTTTGTAGGGCTTCGATCATTGCTTTTCTTTTCTTCTCTTCGTTTCTCTGAGGACGGATCACGATGAAGTACATCACGATCAACATCAATGGAACGAGAGTGATCATATTCAGAGCGCCGCTTTGTCCTGCGCCTTCTGCCGCTTGCGCGAATAATAAGAATGAATTGGTAACGAATTGCATACTAACCTGGTTGATTCCTAATCTTTAAGTCCGTTTTGGGACCAGTATTTTCCTTTCCTATCCTTTGGTAATTAAATTTTGGAAGAAGTCCCCTGTTTTTCCGGAACTAAGCTGTTCTAAAGCGATCTCGTAGCCTTCCGGCAATGATTTTGCCTTGCCCATGACGAAAAGTCCCGCTCCAGCATTCAATGCCACCGCATACGTACCTGCGATCTTCTCCCCTTCCAAAATCTTTCTAGCCAAAGACTCTGCCTGGTCCGGTCCGGAAGTATAAACCTCAGCTGGATTCAAATCTCCCAGCTTCAGTTCCTTCGGATCGAAATCATTTCTGGATATTACCCCATCTTGCAAAAGAGTATAATCCGTTTTTTCAAAAATAGAAAACTCATCCAATCCGTCTCTAGAATGACATACTAGAGCTCTCTTCAGGCCCAAGCCTTGTAGCACTCGAATGAAAGTCTCCATTAGCTCTGGCTCATATACCCCGATGATCTGGTACTGAGGAGAGAAAGGATTATTCAAAGGCCCAATCATATTGAAGAAGGTCCTAAAACCTAATTCCTTACGGATAGGCGCTGCAAACTTCATAGAAGGATGCCAAAGAGGCGCGAATAAGAAAGTAAATCCGCTAGAAAGAAGATGAGACTCCACTTCTTCCTGGGTCTTCTCAGTATTATAACCAAGCCTTCCTAAAATATCACTCGAACCTGTATGAGAAGAAACGGAGCGGTTCCCATGCTTCGCAACTTTGATCCCCAAGGAAGCGAGAGTCAAAGCGGCTAAGGTAGAAATATTCACAGTCCCCTTGCCATCTCCTCCTGTCCCGCAGGTATCCAGCATGTCGAATGGAAAGGCAGTCTTAGGTTTCAGTGCATTCTTTCTAAGAGCGAAACAGAAACCTAGAAGTTCATCCACAGTTTCTCCCTTTGCTCTCATCGCAGTCACGAAAGAAGAAAGTAATATTTCAGACACCTGTCCCTTCATGACAGCGTTCAGCACCGCCTCTGCCTCATGAACTGCCAGATGTTTTCTTTCTAATACTTTTACGATTGCCTGTCTAATTTCCATTTTTGCCGAATGCCCTCCGTATAGAAGCAAAGCGGATCACTTCTCGATTCGAAACCAAATAACGTATTCCGGAAAGCACAGTGATAAAGGTAGTGATGAGCATCCCGAAGTAAGGCACAAATCCGCCTAAGCCGAAGACTAGATCACTCCATCCTGGTGCTCCATTCTCCTTCCAGGCTTGAAAGAATGCCAGGGCATTCTCGGAAGCGATCCCAAATACGGTCTCGCCACCTGCCTTTCCGCTTTGGTACACTTCGTTGATGATAATCCTCTTCTTAGAAGATACTAAAATAAAAAAGACCAAGATGAGAATGATTGCTCCCATCTGAAATGCTGTTTTTACCTTTCCGAGCATTGTAGTCCGAATGGATTGCCCCAAACGAATCGCAAGATAGCGAAGAGTGGTGATCAACATATCTCTTCCTACAATGAGAAGCACCATCCAGAGCTCGATTTGTTCATGCAAAAAAATGAATGTAGTAAAACAGCCTACGACTATGATCTTGTCGGCAAGCGGATCTAAGAATTTTCCGAACTCAGTTTCCTGTTTGTATTTTCTGGCTATATAGCCATCCACGAAATCAGTGAGAGAGGCCAAAGAAAACAAGACTAGGGCGGCAATATGAAACGCCTGCTCTTTCTGGTACAAGAACCAGATAAAGAGCGGGAGAGAAACCACTCTGAGTACAGTAAGAGTATTCGGTATGTTTATATTCGGATTCAAGATGCCAACCAAGTTCCCATCATATCGTATTCGTAAAAAGACTCCACTTTCACTTTACCTATCATTCCAGGCTTCAGAGAAGGATCCTCGACATACACAACCTCGTCGATCTCAGGAGCATCTTGGAAACGGCGCACAATTGCAGTTCCTTCTTCGACTCCGTCGACAATTGCAGGATATGTTTTTCCGATCCTGGACTCGTGGATCTCTTGCAGTATTTTCAAATGAGCGTCCCTGATCAGATTGATCCGTTTCGCTTTTTCCTTTTCGGAAACGGTCTGAGAGACCTCTGCACCCTTGGTCCCTTCTTGCGGGGAATAAGAGAATAAATTCAGTTTTTCTGGTCGAGTCTCTTCTACAAAGCGAAGGATCTCATCCACATCTTCTCCGGTTTCTCCCGGAAATCCTAAAATGAAAGAAGTCCTGATCTCCAGATCCGGGCGGACTTCTCTTGCGAGAGAATACAGATCCCTAAAAGCAAAATAACCTCCGCTTCGGTTCATGGATTTCAATACTCTCTCTGAAACATGTTGCAAAGGAGATTCCAAATAAGGAGCAATCTTAGGAATCTCTCCCATCAAACGAAGTATCTTTTCAGTCTTCTTGTCCGGATATAAGTATAAAAGTCTTAATATCTCCAGATTTTCCACATCGGATACTGCGCGGATCATATCTAAAAGCTTATCGCTATCTTTTCCGTAGTACACAGTGTCTTGGGAAACAAGACAGATCTCTTTAGCGCCGGCAGAGATTGCTCTACGAGTATCCTTTAGGATCTCTTCTAAAGGAGAATCCACAAATTTGCCTCGAAGGGAAGGAATAATGCAGAATGCACATCCTCGATTACAACCGTCGGAAACTTTTACATACGCGTAGGGTTTGGAATAATTCTCTATCTCGGGAGAAAGTATCATTCTCTCCAACAGATCCGAATTAAATTCAGTTTTTGTAATAGAAGAAAGCTCCCTTCGGAACGCTTCCTTGATGATTTTTCCGGCTTGGGAATACTTTCCTGTTCCGAATACAAGATCCACTTCAGGGATCTCGGCGGAAATATCCTTAGGATAACGCTCCGCGAAGCAACCTACTACGACTAACTTCTGGCCTTCTTGCTTCTTGGTATGAGCCGCACCCAGAATTGTCTGGATGGTTTCCTCGGTCGCAGATCGGATAAAAGTACAAGTATTGATCAAATGGAAATCGGAATCTTCCGGACTCGTTGCCGGAAGAAATCCCTCTTCCAAAAGAGAATGGTGCATACTCATGGAGTCTACTGTGTTCTTAGGACATCCAAGAGTTGTTATATAGAACCTCTTTTCCAAACGGACCTACTCGCCCAGCTCCTTTATGATAAACTGAGTGCTATCGTAAGGATTCGGGGTTTTTACAAAAACTTTCTTCACTAATTTTCCGGGACGGCCTAGGACAACCTTAGCTTTTCCGTTTTGGATCATCTCCACTGCGGAACCGTCTCCCACTTTCAATTCCAATCTGTCTTTCGCTTCTAGAGATTTATTCTCTCCAGCTTGGATAAGGCCTCTAAATCCCATCTGGCCATCTATGATAAACTCAGCATAGCTCGGCTTCGCAAAGAATAAGGTCACTTGGATCGGAACATCTCCCAAGGTCTTGGTAGAATCCTCGCCTTGAGCATTGTTCTGTACGGTAGTTCCTTGGCGCTGTTCTTCTTCACTTAAGGAAACAAGAACCTTTGCGGAACTTCCGGTCACGCTTTGTGCTGTGATCCGAATGCTTCTTCTGAGAGAAGAGATTTCAGGAATGGAATAGCTCAGTACTTTTTCCTGTCCTTCTGCCAAACGGAATTTATAGACCGTCAACTCCGGATACACATTGAATGCAAGCACAGCAGTATTGCTATCCGTACCTTGTTCTACGGAAGAAATGAAAAGCTTACACTGTTGGTTAGACGCACTGAAGCTCACACCTTGGTTAGAAGTAAGAATAAAACTTTCCGGTCTTGTCTCGGGCACGGAGCGATTGATGAAATCTATATTCTCCGGTATCTCCAGCTTGCGGCTACTCTCCTCGGCTACATCACCGTCGGAAGAACCTCCGTCCACAAATGTGTATACCAAGAAGGAAGCTACCACCAACATCAATACAGAAGCGGCAGTGATGATCTTGTTCTTATCGAAATTAAAGTCGTAATAGAAGCTGGAAGTAGGTCGGGTCAACTCTTCCAAAGGAGCCTGGGACTCTTCAATTTTTTCCCCACGGTACAGATTGATCAGCATACCAGTGTCTAGCTTTAAATAGCTGCCGTAGTTTTTCAGGAAGCCTATAGTAAAGGTCTCTCCAGGAAACTGCGCATAATCCTCCGTCTCTAACGCAAGGATATATTTAACCGATATGTTCGTGTCCTTGGACACGTCTTTTACAGTGAGCTTTTTTTCCTCCCTAGCCTCTCTAAGGATTTGCCCTACTCTCTTCTGATTCAATTTAGCTCTCCTTTCCGAGGAAGATATCACTCTTCCGAAACCAGGGGATTATTTACGATTTTCGAATTTCCATCCGGACGGAAATTGAATACTCCATCCTCTATATCTGCGTTCCGATCTACACCGAAGAATTCAACGGTGGTCACTTTTCCTCTTCCGTCGCTTGCTACAGCCTTCTTAATGAAGTAAGTCTCTGCGTCCACGGAAAGGATCATGGTCTCATAGCCTCCGATCTTCTCTCTCTGCTCCAAGGCCAATACGAAATATTTACGATTGTCTTTCTGAGAGATTTGAGGCTGTTCTATAGAATCGAATTTATAATGATATTTTCTGAAAATACGAGAAAGACCTTCTTCCGTTGCAGGTGAGAAGATGGGACCTGATTTATTCGATTTATTTAATGTAAGGTCCTGTTTACCTGCAGCATTCAAACGCTTGATAAAGATCCAAAGAGTCTTGCCGTCGGAAACGATCTCATCACCAGCAGGATCGGAAAATTCATATTTGATCTTTCCGCCCTTCTTATAATAGCACACACCTTTCTTAGTGGTGACTTTTTTATTGGCTTCCGTTTGGATCATGAAGTCCGCTTTGTAGGATTGAAGATCGGAAAAGTTCTTTCTGACTTTTTTTACGACCTCGGACGGAGAATTCCAATTATGCTTCGCGGAAGACTGAGCGCCTAAGTCCAGGATAAAGAATAAAACGACCAAACTAAGGATTGGCGTCCGTAATAGAGAAACAACGGTTCTGGTATCTTTCATTCTCGAGTGATGCCGGGATTTTTTTCCAGGATGGAGAGTATCGGCCCCCCTGTCACTTGGTTTCTTTTCCGGGCTAGAAAATTCCCCGAAGACCCGCTTTTAGGCGGATCTCAGAATTTCCCGGCCCTTAGAACCTAGAATAGGAGAAACATATCCCCTCTCTTCCATAAGTTCCATGATCCTAGCGGCCCGATTGTATCCGATTTTCAAGCGTCTCTGCAAGTAACTCGCGCTCGCTTTTCGATCAGTTCGAACGATCTCCCAAGCCTTATCGAAAAGTTCCTCATCCATTTCTTCCATGGAATCGGATTCTGACTCTTCTTCCAGATCGAATTCCACATAGGTAGGAGCTCCGTATTTCTTTGCCTCATCCACGATCTTTTCGATCTCTTCTTCCGAAATGAAAGGAGCCTGAATACGAGCCAGATCCGCCGAGGTAGGAGACTTATAGAGCATGTCTCCTTTTCCAAGAAGAGACTCCGCTCCATTCATATCCAGAATGATCTTAGAGTCCGTTTTTTGAGCCACATGGAAGGCAATCCTGGCAGGACAGTTTGCCTTGATAAGACCAGTGATCACATCCACAGAAGGCCTTTGGGTCGCCATTACCAAATGGATCCCCACTGCTCTCGACTTCTGGCTGATACGAGTGATCGCATCTTCCAAGTCCTTGCCGGAGACCATCATAAGATCTGCAAGCTCATCGATAAACACCACGAGGTAAGGCATCTTGCTATAGCCTTCCTTATGATAATGCTCTTCTACCTTTTCGTTATAAGAACGGAAGTCCCTGCATTTCAATTGGGACACTGCCTCATACCTTGCTTCCATCTCCTGGATGACCCAAGAGAGAGACTTGGTTGCCTTACGAGCATCCTTGATTACCGGCATCAGAAGATGAGGAATGTCCTCGAAAAGAGTGAGTTCCACCATCTTAGGATCAATCATGATAAATCGCACTTCTTCCGGAGAAAGGTTCAATACTAAGGAAGCGATCATCGCGTTCAAACAAACGGACTTACCGGAACCGGTCGTTCCTGCGACAAGCAAGTGAGGAAGTTTGTTCAAGTCAATGGAGACTAACTTACCGGATATGTCCTTACCTATGACGATGTTCAGATCTTTTTTCGGTTTCGGCGCAAGAGAAGAACGAAGTATATCGCCTAAGAATACGTCTTCCCTATGTTTATTCGGGACTTCGATACCGATCGTAGACTTGCCAGGAATCGGAGCGACAATACGAATATTTTTAACCGCCAAGTACATTCTCAACTCGTCAGTCAAGGAAGTGATCCTTCCTAATTTCACTCCAGGAGGAGGAGTGACTTCATAACGAGTGATGATCGGTCCTCTTTCCCAACCCACAACCTTCGATTCATAACCGTACACTTTCAGAGCGTTTTCGATCTCGAAGGCAACCTTCTCGGATTCTACTTTGAAAAGTGCATCCTGGACCTTGGTTGGATTCGTCTGCAAACGATTTAAAGGAATATGATATACCGACCTCTTAGAACGGAACGCAGGAACCATAGAAACAGGAGTGAAAGGAAGTTCGGACTGTTTGACCTTCTCTACGGATTTCTTTTCTATGTTCGTAGGTTTTGCCACTGGAATCGGAGCAAGAACTTCAGGCACGACGATCGCTTCCGGTTCGTAAGTAACTTCTTCGACCTCGTCATCTTCTTCCTCTTCGGAATACTCTTCTTGGTCTAATAATTCTTCGGAGTCCTCTACTTCTTCAGAGATAGTATCTTCGTTATCTTCTTCGGAAGATTCTTCCTCATCCTCTTGGTCGAAGAACTCTACTCCTTCGTCCTGATCCGAATCATCTTCGAAGAAATCGGAAGTATCTGTCGAAGGAGTTCCTTCTTTAAATATGAGAGTTTTGTCCTCTTCTTCTTTGGGAGAAGGAACACCGACATCCTTCTTATCTAAGAAAGAAAGGATCTCTTCCTTCTTCTCACTTCTGAGATCCAGGATTTCCCAGGATTTAGAGGAGAATTTTCCGAACTCTTCTTTTCTATCCGGAGCTCCATATACTTTCTCTAAAAGCTGTGGGGAAGCGCTTTGGAATTGGAATACCTTTCTGTCTTCTTCAAAGAAACCCTGCAGCAATCCTGAGTTGCGATATTGCACATTCGATTCTTTAGGAATGGGAGAAGAAGCGGTCGAAGACTTTGCCTTCTCTCTTTGGATATAAGATTGCAGATCTTTTGGAGCCTGTGCGTTTCCGGAAAAATTGGAAGAAAAAGAACTAGCTGGCTCGTTCGTCTTTCCGGCGACTTCTCTTCTAAACCAAGGAGGAATATTTTCTTCCGCAATATCTTCTCCAGAGGATTTCCAAGAATCCATCATGCTAGCCAAACCTTCGGACCATGCCTGCGACCTCGCCTTAGGAAAGATAGAAGGAAGAGTCTCTTCTTCTTTTTTGATTCTTCCGCTATTATAACCCGCTGCCCATTGAGCCTTCCATTCTCCGAAAGAAGTTCCTTGTGCAAGTAACCTTCCCAAGAAATGAACAGGAGACTCATTCAGATATACAAGAATTCCGTAAAAGTACACAACGAAATGAATGAGAAGTCTTCCGGTAGAACCGAGAACATATTCCAGCGCGACAGCAAGAGCCTGACCAAGCACTCCTCCGTTCGCTGCAAACGGAATGATAGAAGGATTTCCGAAAACGTTTAAGCTGACTGCTACGGCTAATAGAAATAGAGGGATCGTAAGAAGCTTATTGGTCGCGTCTTGGTTCGGCTTCGCAAGAAGGATCCCTCCCGTAAGAATCAGAAGAATCCCAGGCACGAAGGCTGCATTTCCGAATAAGTACAAAAATCCCCAGGACATATAATGTCCCAGGCGTCCGAATAGATTGGCCTGGACCCCGTTTTCTGCGATTGTAAAAGAACCCAAGGACAAGGTCAGAAAGATCCCGGTAAACAAAAGAAGGTACGGCAAAGCTGCCCGTCCTTTTTCCCAGATCAGAATATTTTGCCCGATAATTTGGTCCTTTCTATCCATACCTCTAAAATCGGCAGGACTTGCGAAAGGGAAAAGAGACTTAATTCGTAGAAAGAAGAAGATTTAGAAGCCGGTACTACCGAAACCGCCCACACCTCTTTCGGATTCGGGAAGTTCGTCTACGATCTCCCAATCGGAATGCCAGGTTCTCCGGATCAGAAGTTGAGCGATCCTGGTCTTGTCCTCCAGAATGTACGGTTCCTTTCCTAAATTCAAGAGAGGCACCATGAGTTCTCCCCTATAATCCGAATCGATTGTCCCAGGAGTATTCGGGATCAGAATTCTAAATTTCGTGGAAAATCCGGAACGAGGACGGATCTCGAAATGAAAACCTTCCGGAATCGCAAAGGAAAGCCCAGTGGGAACAAGTACAACTTCTCCCACAGGAAGAGTGAGATTCGAATCCAAACAGGCGCTGATATCGTAACCGGCAGACCCGCTCGTTTTGATCTCAGGAAGCGAAGCCTTCTCTTTTAATTTTTTAATTGGGATTTTCATAGATCACTTATAGGAATAAGACTCGAAGATGGACTTGATCTTCTGTTCTTCTTTCGGTTTCAATTTTGCAAGCACGGAAAGATGAAGCTCCGGAAGAGCGAATATCTTACGGATGGTCCGATTGATTTCCTCTTCCGTTACGGAATGAATCTCTTTGATTCTCTCCGCCAAAGTATGGTACTTTCCATAATACAATTCTTGAAAGGCGATATTGTTCATCCTACTTTCGGTATGTTCGTAACCGATGGAAAGACTTCCTTCGTGATTGGTTTGCGCATCTCTCAATTCCTGAGCGCTAATCCCTTTGTCCACGAACACTTGCAATTCTTTCAGGATCAATTCCAAGCTTTCCGCAAATCTTTCTTTGGAAGTGGAGCAAACCACAGAGGTCACTCCTATATCACGATAAGAAGAAGGATAACTGGTAATATGATAACAGAGTCCCTTCTCTTCTCTTACCTTTTGAAAGAGACGAGAAGACATTCCTCCTCCCAATACATGGGTCAAAAGAGAAAGACGAGTTGCATCATGGAAGCTGCGGGCAAAACCTTCTCCGCCTAAAATAAAATATGCCTGCTCGGTTTCCTTATTCCCCTTACGGAAGTACCCGAAATCTTTCTTAGGAGTTTCGAAGTTCCCTTCTAATCCAGACCCGGTGGAATGAGAAAAATATTTCGAGACAGTATCAAAAACATACTCAGGCTCATAATCCCCGGAAAGAGAAAGGATCATATTCTTAGGATGATAATAAGATTCGTAAAACTTTCTTAAGGAAGAAGAAGTTACTCCTCGAATAGATGTTTCCGTTCCTATAATATCCCTTCCCAAAGAATTACCTGGAAATAGATTATTATAATAGAAATCATGGACCCCATCCTCTGGAGAATCCTCGTAGCCCTTCATTTCTTCGAGAACGACTTCTGCTTCTGTGCGAATATCTTGTTCTCTTAATAATGGTGAGAACATCATCTCCGATAGAAGCTCAAGCCCGAGCTCTAGATCCCTGGACGCAAGAGTTGCATGAAAATACGTATATTCTCTGGAAGTGGCTGCATTGGAATAAGCACCTACTCTTTCCCAGTCTTCTGCCTGTTTCTTTGCAGTACGTTTCTCGGTGTCCTTGAACAACATATGTTCTAGGAAATGACAATAACCTGCGGTTTCGAGGGATTCTGATCGGGAACCTACTTTTACATAGACCCCCAAGGAGGCACTGACCGTATACGGCGCTCTTTGGAATAGGACTGTGATCCCGTTCGAAAGAGTCTTTTTATGATTCTTTTCTTCCTGAAAAATCAATGGTCTCTTCCGACGGGAAAGGATTCCCGCCGGCTTTAGAAAAATTTAAACTTCGAGAGCGTCTCTTCTGGAAAGATCGATCTTTCCGGTCTTGTCCACGTTCAATACGCGAACTCGGATAATCTCGCCTTCTTTGACTACGTCTTTTACGGAGTTCACACGCTTGGAGTCCAGTTTGGAAATATGGCAAAGCCCTTCCTTACCTGGCAGGATTTCAACGAATGCACCGAAATCGGTAATACGTTTTACTTTGCCTTCGTAGATCTTTCCTACTTCTACTTCTGCGAAGAATCCTTCTACCATTCCGGCAGCTTTTTCAGCCTGCTCTTGGTTCACCCCGGCAATCGTAACTTTTCCGTCGTCGTCTATATTGATATCCGCTCCAGAAGCTTCGATGATACCGCGAATATTCTTACCGCCCGGACCGATGAGTTCACCGATACGATCTTTCGGAATATGTTTCACGATGATACGAGGAGCTGTGCGAGAAACGGTGTCCGCAGCCTTGGAGATGGATTTTTCCATCACATCCAAGATATGGAAACGAGCCTTTTCTGCCTGAGCGAAAACGGATTCTAATACGTTAAACGCCACACCAGTGACTTTCAAGTCCATCTGGAATGCGGTGATCCCTTTTCGGGTTCCTGCGATCTTGCAGTCCATATCTCCGAAATGGTCTTCGAGTCCTGCGATATCGGAAAGGACTGCAAACTTGCCGGAATCATCAGAGAATAATCCCATTGCAATTCCGGAAACAGCAGACTTAACCGGAACTCCGGCAGCCATTAAAGCTAAGGATCCAGAACATACGGATGCCATAGAAGAGGATCCGTTGGATTCTAAAATCTCGGATACGACTCGGATCACATAAGGAAAATCATCCTGCTTAGGAAGCACCAATTTAAGCGCTCTTTCTGCCAGGTTTCCGTGACCGATCTCTCTTCGTCCTGGTCCGGAAGATCTTCTTACTTCTCCCACTGAGAAAGCAGGGAAGTTATAATGAAGCATGAAGTTCTTTTCTTTCTGACCTTCCAAAGTCTCGTAACGTTGGTTGTCAGCCGCGGTTCCCAGAGTAACAGTTCCCAAAGATTGGGTCTGACCTCTAGTGAATACTGCAGAACCGTGAACACCTGGAAGAGGACTCATCTCTACGCTGATATTTCGGATTTCGTCCAACTTTCTTCCGTCGAAACGAACTCCTTCTTTCAATACCTGCTCTCTTACGATCTCGTATTCCAACTCGTGTAAGAAGTTTTTGATGTCCTTGATCTTCTCAGATTCGGTTACAGTTTCTTTAAAATGCTCTACAATCTCTTTGTTTGCATTAGAGATTTCTTTATTGCGAGAAGCCTTATCAGCAGTCTTATTCGCAGCAGAGATTTTATCGAATGCATATTTGCGAACCTCGCTAAGAAGTGTCTCATCTTTTACTTTGAGTTTAACTTCTTTCTTAGCGACTTGTAGTTCTTTTGCCCAACCCTCTTGCAGTTCTACGAACTTAGCGATATGAGAATGAGCGAACTTGAGAGCCTCTAACATTTCCGCATTGGAAAGTTCTTTGGCTTCTCCCTCGATCATAACGATATGCGTTTTGGTTCCAGCTACGACAAGGTCCAGATCTGAACTCTGGATCTCTTTATTGGTCGGATTGATTACAAGTTCTCCGTTGATCCTTCCTACTCTTGCTCCGGCAATCGGACCATTGAATGGAATATTAGAGATTGTTAATGCAGCAGATGCAGCATTCAATGCGTGTCCTGCAGTGGAGATCTCATTGTCAGCGGAAAGAACGGTCACCTGCAATTGCACTTCGCAGAAATAACCTTCTGGGAATAGAGGTCGGATCGGTCTGTCAATGATCCTGGAATTTAGTACTTCGTGCTCGTAAGGTTTAGCTTCCCTCTTGAAATATCCCCCAGGAAATCTTCCTACGGAGTAGACTTTTTCGGAGTATTCACAAGTTAATGGGAAGAAGTCCTGTCCTTCTTTCGGCTCATCGGCCGCGCAGACAGTGGCTAATAGAACGAGATTACCGGTTTTATAAACTACGGAGCCGTGGGCCTGTTTCGCCCAGTCTCCCGTTTCGAGAGTTATTGAATCACGGCCAAATTGGCCAGTAATAGTTTTAGCCATGAGGGACTCCTATTACTTACGGAGTCCGAGAGTTTCGATTAGCTTTTTGTAACGGTCCAAATTTTGACGTTTTAGATATTCCAATAATTTTTTACGTTTACTAACTAATTTAAGAAGACCGGTCTTAGAATGAAAATCTTTCTTATGAGATTTAAAATGCTCGTTTAGATCTTTGATGCGAGCGTCTAGAAGGGCGACTTGAACTTCCGTTGAACCGGTGTCCGCCTTTCCATTTGCAAATGTAGATATAATTTGCTTCTTCTGTTCCGTAGTTACCATAGTTTGATTGTACCTAAAGCCAATTTTCGGGGGCCTAACCCCCTGTCCAAGCTAAATTTTAGAAAAGACCTTCAAATATTTATAAGAAAGGCTGCCAGGTAGACCGTCCCGCTTGCAAAAGGCTAAGATCTCTCCTTCCGGCGAAGTAAGTAGGAACTCCTGAGCAGGAATCCAATCCAATTTGATCTTCTTTCCGTGAAATACGTCCTTTACCTCGGTGCTCGGGATCTCCACGGAAGGAATATCTAAGATTTCCTCCGGAGGATGAATGGCCACCTTCCCCAATAAAAGAGCTTCGTAAGTATCTGCCTGGTCCAAAGTAAGTTTGCCTACTCTGGTTCGATTCAAGGCCTTCAGGCTCATTGGGATCCCGGCTGCTTCTCCTATATCCATCACTAATTTTCGGATATATGTTCCACCGGAAACTCGGGCTCTGATCGTAAATCCTTCTGGGCTAAGATCGTATGCCTCAAATTCAAATATCTTAATCTTACGAATGCTTGGAGGTACCGAAACCCCCTCTCGAAACAACTTAGCTCTCCTTTGTCCTCCGACTTTGAGTGCGGAAACTTCAGGAGCTACTTGTTCTTCCCAACTAGAAACTTGGGCCAACACTTCTTCTAATCTTGATTTGGATTCTTCGAACCATTTTTGGATGCGGGGAATTTCCCAATCCTCTAAGACCAAACCTTCTCTATCTCCCGAGTCGGTAGCGAAGCCCAGTTGTACTTGAGCTACATATTCCTTATCCTTTCCTAAAAAGAATTGGGAGAAGCTAGTAGAAGTGCCTATCGGCAGCACCATCAATCCGGAAGCTGCCTTGTCTAAGGTACCTGTATGACCTACTTTACGAAGACCTAAATTCTTTTTGGCCTTTAAAACCAGATCGGAAGAAGTCATTCCGATCGGCTTATCTAGGAGAAGAAATCCTAGCTCAGTCCGGATTTGTTGGTTTTCTTGTAAGTCGGAGGGATTCATCTAAACCTTGCAGATATTCTTCGTCCCAAACAAAACTCATTTTAGGAGTTGCCCTTAAATTCAGTTTTGTGGAAAGAGTCGCAGCAAATTTGCCCGCAGCACTATTCAGTCCAGCGAGCAATTTTTCCTTCTTCTTATCAGTACAGATCGCAGTAACATAGACCTTTAGATATTTGGAATCATCTGAAAGTTCCGATCTATGTACGGATACCATATGAACGCGAGGATCCTTAACTTTTCCGGCGAGGATCATCATGGCGACGGTGCGAACCGTCTCCGCTTCGATTTTCCTTTTACGGATGGAATTCAAGTTATACCTCTACTCAAGTTTCCGTTTCACTGTGGTGACAGTGTAAGCTTCGATGGTGTCGCCGACTTTGAAGTCGTTGAAATTATCCATCTGGATACCGCATTCGAAATTGTTCACTACTTCGTTCACTTCGTCTTTGAATCTGCGAAGAGACTTGAGTTTTCCATCGAATACCTGTACTCCATCGCTGATCACGCGAACACCTGAAGTTTTGGTGATCTTTCCGGAAGTAACCATACATCCAGCGATATTTCCGATCTTGGAAACCTTGAATACCTCGCGGATCTCTGCAGTTCCGATAACTTCCTCGATCCTTTCCGGTTCGAGTAGTCCTTCCATCGCCATCTTGATCTCGTCCACGACTTGATAGATGATGCTGTAGTATTTGATCTGAACGCCTTCTTTCTCAGCCAGAGCGATCGTCTTAGGATTCGCACGAACATGGAAACCGATGATGATCGCGTTCGATGCGGATGCGAGCATAACGTCCATATCCACGATGGCTCCAGCCCCGGATTGGATCACGTTTAGCTTCACGTCGGCAGTGGAAAGTTTTTCCAAAGCCTCTTTGATCGCTTCTGCGGAACCGCGAACGTCTGCCTTGATAATGACCTTCAGTTCTTTCAAAGCACCCTGTTTGATGAACTCGTTCATGTTCTCCAGAGTAACTTTGGATCCGGCAGCTCCTGCGTTTCCGATCCTTTCGAACTCGATACGGTGTTGAGAAATATTTCTCGCTTCCTTCTCGTCTTCGACCGCATCGAATGGAGCGCCCGCGTCAGGCACCCCGTCTAGTCCAGTTACCTGAACAGGGAAAGCAGGTCCTGCTTCTTTAATAAGATGACCATAATCGTCATACATAGCACGGACTCTTCCTGAGAAGACTCCCGCTACGAAAGGATCTCCCACTCGTAGAGTTCCGTTTTGGATCAGAACGGTAGCCACAGCTCCGCGGCCCGGATCCAGTTTCGCCTCGACGATGGTTCCTTTGGCTCTTCGTTTCGGATTCGCCTTCAGATCCAACACTTCTGCTTGGAGAAGGACGGATTCTAAAAGTTTATCGATTCCGATATTTTCCTTAGCAGAGATCTTGCAATACATAGTATCACCACCCCATTCTTCGGATTGGAGTCCATGGTTGGCGAGTTCTTGCATGATCTTGTCCGGATTTGCCGAAGGAAGATCCACTTTGTTGATAGCAACAATGATTGGGACTTTCGCGTCTTTTGCGTGAGACAATGCCTCTAAAGTCTGAGGCATGACCCCGTCATCCGCAGCGACCACTAAGATTACGATATCGGTTACCTTAGCACCTCGGGCACGCATAGAAGTGAATGCCTCGTGACCAGGAGTATCCAAGAAGGTAATCTCTCCCCTGCTTGTTTTAACCTGGTATGCACCGATATGCTGGGTAATACCACCAGACTCAGTGTCGATCACGGAAGATTTACGGATCGTATCCAAGAGTTTGGTCTTACCATGGTCTACGTGACCCATGATGGTAACGACAGGAGGTCTATGAATATAATCTTCAGGACTATCTTTCTCTTCGTCGATTAGAGTTTCCTCATATAGGGAAACAACTTTGACCTTACAGCCGTATTCGTCCGCGAGAATGGATGCAGTTTCTGCATCGATGATATTATTGATAGTCACCATCATTCCCATCTTCATGAGTTTTCCGATGACATCTCCCGGCTTAAGATTCATTTTCTTAGCCAGTTCGCCTACTTGCACATTTTCTAATAGAGTGATCTCTTTTGGTACAGATACTCCGGTAGGCCCGCTGACTTTCGCCTTTCTGTAAGTCTGGCGGAAGAACTTAGAATTCTCAGAACCTTCTTGTCCTTCTGGTCTTCCAGCCCTATCTCTATCATTTCGTTTTTTACCGGAAGGAACTCCCCTTCCTTCTCCAGGACCGCCTAAGCCAGGAGGAGGTGTACCTACGCCACCTTGACCGCCTGGACCACCGCGGAATCCACCGCCTTGGCCACCCGAACCACCACGATAACCGCCACCTTGGCCACCAGGTCCTCCACGATATCCGCCACCTTGACCACCAGGTCCTCCACGGAAACCACCTTGGCCTCCGCCGCCTTGACCGCCACGATAACCGCCACCGCCTTGGCCACCCTGGCCTCCACGATATCCGCCACCGCCTTGACCACCCTGGCCTCCGCGATATCCGCCACCTTGACCGCCTTGGTAACCGCCGCCTTGACCACCCTGGCCTCCGCGATATCCGCCACCTTGACCACCTTCACGTGGTTGGTAGTTGCCGCCTTCGCGATTTCCACGATAGCCGCCGCCACCCTGACCACCTTGGTAGCCACCACCGCCTTCGCGTGGCTGGTAGTTTCCACCTTCGCGATTTCCGCGATAGCCGCCACCCTGACCGCCCTGGTAGCCACCACCGCCTTCGCGTGGTTGGTAGTTTCCACCCTCGCGATTTCCACGATAGCCGCCGCCTTGACCACCTTCTTCGCCGGAACGATTTTGGTTGGAATAGGTCGGTCTCTGATTTGGACGAGATACGATAATATTATTGTCTTCTCTTTGGAAAGGAGATCTGCCTTCTCCTAAAATATGCTCAGGAGGAGCCGATCGAGGAACCGGAGGATCAGACTGCTTGCTCGTAGGTTCCGGGAATAAAGGTTCTTTTTTAGGAGTAGGAGTAGGTTTCGGAGAAGGAGTTCCGCTGGAAGAAGAAGCAGTTTGCCTTGCCGCCGACGGGCCAGAATCAGATGCGGCTTCTTTCTTCGCAGATGGAGAAGACGTTTTTTCATCCGCCTTCTTCTTAATGATTAGCTTCTTTTTCTTTCCGGCGTCGCCGGTGCCTTGAAGCTTTTCCTTGATTGATTTATTCTTATCTTCCATATAATATCCTGGTCAACACCGGGCTTGCCTACTCATCCAAGCCCAATCCTCAGACGATCGAGAATTAACTTTCCTCTACCCATTCTACAGATTCTGCGAGAATTCTTAAGATCTGCGCAGCTGTAGTCTGTCCAATTCCTGGGAGTTTTGCCAGATCATCCTGGCTAATCTCGATCAATGTCTCTACGTTGTTGATGCCCGCACTTCTCAAGAGTCCGATCAAGCGAGCGGAAAGTCCAGGTAAGTCTTCTAGAGCTGTAACTCCGTCATCCTCTTCTTCTACCACTTCTACAGGAGGGCTGAACAGTTTGTCCAATCTCTCTCTAGCTTCCGGAGAAGAGAACTCTTCGTTATACTGGGCAATCGTTTTGATATCGATTCTGAAACCTGTTAATTGGGACGCCAACTTGACATTGGATCCGTTGATCCCGATGGCAAGAGATAATTGTTCTTCTGGAACGATTACCATTGCCTCTCTTCCAACTGAATCCGCCTTTACATCATAAGGCTTAGCAGGAGAAATCGCATTCGCAATAAATTCCGTTGGGTCGGAAGAATACTGAACGATGTCGATCCTTTCATTTCCAAGTTCTCTTACGATGGATTGGATACGAACTCCTTTCATTCCTACGCATGCTCCGACTGGATCGATGTCTCCGCGGGTTGCATACACTACCACTTTGGTACGAATGGAAGGTTGACGAGCCACGTTTACGATCTCCACGAGTCCGTCGTAGATTTCCGGGATTTCCATCTCGAATAATTTGCGTACGAAATCTGCGGATGCGCGAGAGAGAGTAATAACTGGGATTGGCTCTCTCGGACGAAGTTCCACTTTTTGTATAATTGCTTTGAGACGATCCCCGCTATGATATTTCTCACCAGGGTTTTGCTCTCTCTTAGGCATGATTCCTTCGACCTTTCCGAGGTCTATGGACATAGCATCTTTCTTCCAACGTTGGAAGTAACCATGAGTGAGTTCGCCTTCTTTCGCCTTGTATTCTTGATACAGAAGTTCTTTTTCCATATCTCTTAGGCGTTGGAATACCATTTGCTTAGCTTGGCTGGAAATGATACGAGAAAGTTCCATTGGCTTCTCTTTGAAGTCCAATACCTCATCAAGATTCGCTTCAGGATAAACCGTTCTCGCTTCTTCTAATGAGATTTCCAAACCGTTTGCGGGAGATGATTCCACTACTTTACGGGAAACTACGATTACGACATTCTCTCCGTCTGTGCCGGATGCGAATTCGACCTTGATCGGATTTGCTTCTTCGTCCACAGTCTCTATGCCGGACTTCTTCTTGTATGCGGTGACCAAGGAATCACGAATGACTCCCATCACGGCTTCCCTATCCAGGGACTTGTCGGCACAAAATTGCTGGATTGCTTCCAACAGATTGACTTCGGCTTCTTTCTTCTTAACTGCCATAATCAAATACTTACGTACAAATTTCCTTTCAGTATATCCTTCAATTCAAGGTTGACTTCCTTTTTTTTAGAAGCTGCCGATTTCCTTTTGGAAAACGGTTCTAAAATAATCTTGCCGCCCTTCCTATCCAGTATCTTAAAGATTCCTTCTTTATTGCCCGAACCCTCTACCTTGTAGACGAGTCGGACCGGTATTCCTCGGAATCTATCCAGATCCTCGGGAATCACCAGTTTTCTTTCCGCACCTGCGGAAGAAACCTTGAGAGTATAGTTCAGATCCGGTGAGATCTTTTCCAACTCTTCATTCAGTTTTCTGGAAACTTGCTCACATTCCAGAAGGCTGACGGAACCGTACGGATGATCGAGTTGATCCAACTCTATCTCGATCAGCGTATGGTTTGGCCTTTGGCTAACCATGAGTGCATACAGCTTGACGGGAGTGAGAAGGATTCGATCCAAGATCGTTTCGATAACTTCTTTACTGACTGTCACGCCGGCCTTACAGAGAGTCTCTGAACCATTTATTTTTTCTCCCCATAAATGGAGAAAAAAACAACCTACAAAATCGGAAATATCCGCAGTTTTTTAGGTTTTACCACATTACAATGTGGGGTGGTTCCCGATATCCATTCAAAATATTTTTGGCGAGCTCTAGTGTAAAGTAAAAAATCCCCCTCCTACTCCACATCCTCTGAGCATGGCCGAAATTGCTTGTTTTCTCACAGGAAAAAGAAGGATGGTATGGAAAATGTCCCGGACTCTTTCAAAAAGGGTACGGATAAAATAAATATGATGCAAATTTCACTGATTTCAAAAGTAAAACATCCGATCCTTCGCAAATACATTCCGGTTGGAATCCTTTCCCTGATCCTTCTAGGATCTTGCTCTAAGTTTAGAGTGGATGATTACAATCCGTACCTTTACGGAAGAGTAAAGTTAGGAAAAGATTTAAAAGAATTACAAGTGAATATAGTCAACCGAGTCCCGACCAATGTGCCCAACCAAGTCGCGGTCGCTTCCGGAATCATCTATGTTCCTGATTTTGAGCAATCCTTGATCAAAGCATTCAATTCAGACGGAGATCTGAAATTTGTGATCGGTAATCTCAAGGACAAGCTAACCGACAAAATCAAAACATATAATATCAAATTAGGAAGAATAGGACTAGTCACTGTTTCTGATGGAGACGATGTATTCGTTCAATCCAGAATACTAAAAGAAGATGTGAAAGCGGACAAGGCTCCGGAGAATATTTTCACTAAGAAGTCCGGAGAATTTCGCACCGAAGCAGAAGAAGCTGTTCCTTCTGTCGTTCTTAAGATCAATGATTCAGGAAAACTTGTCCAGACAATCTATGCAGATGGAGCCGGTGGTTCCGTTCCTTTCGGTTATATAGAAAGAATGGAAGCTGGAAACAGCGATCTTCTCTTCGTATTCCATAGAACCGGCGGAGAAATGCGTTTAAGCATATTCGACGAGGCAGGAAAATTGAAACAAAAAGTCTCTCCAGAAGACTTTAAAAATTCCTTAAATACGAATGGAGATACCTACACTTGGTATGTGGATTCTTTCATCGCTCATTCCGACGGAGATTATATTTTGGGCTCTTTTAGTTTCTACGAAACCAAATCCGGAAGATTCAAGAACAGAAAGATCCTTCGCTACGATTTGAAGGAAAAAAGAATCACACCGATCAAAGAGATCCAGGATCCTTCCGAGACATTGTATTGGGTATTGAGTAATGATAATTTCTTCATCTGGGAGACCGAAGTAGAAGAAGGAAATTCCATCCGTTTGCAAGTGCATGACGAAGACGGAAATCATGTGAATAATATTCGACTGAACTATCCTCCTCCTAGAGGTCTCTGGAGAGAAACTTGGATGGATACAAAGGACGAGATCTATTCCATGAAAATTAAGGCAGGTTATCTAGAGATCCATAAGTGGAAATAGGATCCAAATGAAATCCCAGGTCCTTTTTAACGAGAACGAAAGTAGAGAATTAGATCGGATTACGATCCAAGAACGAGGCATCTCAGGCACCATGCTCATGGGCTTTGCCGCTCTCTCCGTTTTCAAGGCTTGGGAAAAAACATTTCTCTCAGCTCAAAAGATCGTCATTGTCTGCGGCTCCGGAAACAACGGAGGAGACGGATACGCACTCGCACAATTCTTGAAAGCCGAAGGCTTGCAGGTAGAGATCTTTGCCAAACAAGGAAAATATTCCGAAGAAACTCAATATTATAAAAATCTAACGGAATCACTGAAAATCCCGATCTTTTCGATTGAAAAGTTCCAAGCGAGTCATTTGCATCCCGGGGAAGTATTAGTAGATTGCTTGCTCGGAACCGGATTCAAGGAACCGTTAGAGGGCGAAATCTCTCGGGTAGTTTCTGAAATTTCAAAGGCAAAGGAAAAATTTAAGACTTCTTTATTCGTTCTGAGCATAGATGCAGTCTCCGGATATGTGCCGGAGAAAGAGTATCCGTTCGATGCGGATGGGCTCGCAGAGATCGGATCTCCTAAATTGAAGAATGTTTTTTATCCACTTCCTAAAGAGAAGAAAAGCTTTCATCCGATCGGTTTCGTTCGAGAAGGATTTACAACCGAGCAAAGGATCTTTCTTCGTGCAAATGAACAAGAATTGAAGAACAGACTTCTGAGAGAAAAGGATTCTCATAAGTATAAGAATGGCTCGGCAGTATTTGTAGGTGGATCCGAAGGAATGTCGGGGGCTATTTTATCTTCTGCGCTGGCCTTTCAGGAATTGGGCGGTGGGATTTCACAGATCCTTACCCCTTCCGAATCCACTCTCACCAAGGTATTAAAGAAAGATCCTTCGTTCATGATCTCCAAATTGGAAAGCGGCAAGGACGCATATTCTACTTCATTCGTAAAGAAAGCAAGAGTCGTCGCAGTAGGTCCAGGCCTTGCGAAATCGGATCTTCCTTCTTCTATGTATCCGAAGGATGCAAAAGTCATTTTGGATGCGGGAGCACTTCAGGATGTTTCAGGCAGAACTCTTTCTCCGAACTTTATTTTAACTCCTCATTTAGGCGAATGGAATTCTCTCTCAGGAAAATCGTCTCCCAATCTTTACTCCGCATTGGATGATGCAAAGGCCTGGGCAAAAGAAAAGAAATGTCACCTTCTATTAAAAGGTTCTGTTTCGGTTCTATTCACTCCGGAAGGCTTGTCCTATTTTTGGGAATACCAAGAACCTAGATTAGCAGTGATGGGAACAGGAGACTTGCTTGTAGGAGTCCTTTCCTTCTTCTTATCTAGAGGGGAAGAGATTGTAGAATCAGTGCGTTTGTCACAAAGCCTTCTTCTTTACTGCGCGGAACAATGCAAAGGTTACCCTACTGCAGGAAGGATCAGAAAGAAGATCCGAAATCTGGTCACGATTTAAAACCGATCTTTCTGTGAGTGCCATCACAATATGGCTTGTTGGAAGAACCCCCGCAACGACATAGATAACCTTCTGTGATCCGGTTGGTTACTTTTCCAGTGCCGGAACAAACCTCCAAATTTCCGGTAACATGCAAAGGGCCATTCTTGGCAGGTTGGATCTTAAGCTTTCCATTTCGAACCTCCAAAGGAAGAGATTCTTGGACTGGCGGTTCTCCGGTCGCAGCAAATCCGATCGCGACATGACTCGAATCACAGAAAGGTTTATTTTTAGACGCACCACATCTACAAAGCGTTAGACGAAATTGTGGATCCGAACCTTCTAATTCTAAATCGGCATGAAATGCTAAAGGTCCGTTTTCTCTGATTCTCAATACATTGACAGGAGGCGCAGATTCAGAAAATTTCGGATCCTCAGACTCGAATCGTATCGCACCAGAAGGACAGTTGAGCGCGAGAGCTCGAATTTCTTCCGGACTTGCCTTGTCAGGGTAGATCCATTCTCCGTCTACATTTGGAACGAAAACATCCGGTCTACTCAGAACGCAATTGCGAGAATGAATGCATTTTTTTCCTTCGAAGAGAATTGTTACCTGTTTGCCTTTGACCGTTTCCATTTTACTCTCCGAGTATCTCTATATGCGAAAGGGATTATGATAGATCTTTATGTTTCTGCAAGCAGGATGCAGAATGCTTGACGGATTTTTTTAATAGTATTTCAATACTAGCCAGCAAAACCCACAGGCGAGCATTATGAATTTTTTTACAAAAGAAACGAGTTGGTCCAATGCTGAATTTATTGTTTTTAAACTCTGTATCGCTTCCATCTATGTTCTCATCGGAGCGTATTTCCGCGATTTCTTCCTGCAATATCGCATCGTATTCACCGCCATATTCGTCGTTACGGTAATTTGGACAGTCTCTCTTTGGCTGAAAAAAATGAGATCGGCTAAGTAATAAAGCCGATTGGAAAAGATATGAGTAAAGGATATCATTCTCGTTCCCCTGAAGAATTCCAAGAGTTCCTGAAGAAAAGCAGAGAGGATCATAAGAGCAAAACTCGCGGAAAGCTGATCCTATTCTTCGATTTGATCCTTCTTCTTTTTATCTTTGCAGCCGTTGCAAAAGTCCTAAATCCACTCGCCTTCTCCGGACAGTCCGAATCCAAAGAATTGAAATTGCAAAGCCTCAGCTTTCGACTTTCCTCCAGTAGAGAGAATACAAAGGAGCTTCCTACTTTCTTTCTTTTCCTGAAAAACCAAGGAACCGAATCGGTTCAATTTCCAAATGCAAAGGACAAGATTCGTATTCATATTTCCACTTCGGAAGGATTGAATTGCTTGCAAGACTCATGGGAACTTGCTCAAAAAACGGTTGAACCTGGCAGCACTGAGTTTTATAGATATGAACCTTCTTCCGAGTTGATCCAAATCCTTCCGCCGGAATGCAAGGTCCCTGCAAAGTCGGTCTGGAATAATCTGAGTTCGGCCTTTCGGGGAGAAAGAAAGAGAAAATTCCAAGTAGAAATGATCCGTGAAAATGGAAATGTTTCTTTAGAAATTCCTAATTTTTGAGTGCACAGATGAATGAAGAAATCCAAGCGTTGAACAAGATCATTTCTATCGTAGATGAAAAGGCTTCTCTCTTTAAGAAAGAATGGAGCACTATGCCCAAGATCCGAGCGGTTACCGAAAAGAAACTGATCCTGGACTTGATCGACAACGCAATGCAATTGGCCAAGAATGTCCGCCCTTCTCCTACTGATTTGTTGGGAGATCTACAAAAACTGAAAAGCGAATTCAATCGATTGCCTCTCTGAGCTCTTTAAGTCGTCCTTCCTCGGCTTAAAACAATCTGGACCAATTCCCAGGGAGATTATCGATAAGAGCGAGTCTCCTTCTTCCATTTCCTTTCTGTTTCTTCTAGATAATCTTTGATCTCTGAATATTTTCTTTTTCCATCCAGGTATTCTAACAGGAACTCGTCACCCACTAACAATTGGATCGCGGGAAGGTCGGACCTGAACTCATAAGGTCCTTTTAGAAATTCGAATTGTTCCGGATATGCATCTCGGATCGTTTTAACAAAATGTAATCCGAATAGTAGGCTGTGGAATTTTTCCGGCCTATCTAATAAGATTTGATAACCTCCACAAACCTGTCCGGCATACTTATGAAATGTAGGAATGAATTTCAAAGGCCTGAGTCTAAAAATTCCTTTTTGCTTTTCTTCTAACTTTTCTAGAAGACTTCTATTTAGATCATCAATAAAGGGAGCTCCAAAAATCTCAAAGGGTCTAGTAGTTCCTCTTCCTTCCGAAAGATTGGTCCCTTCTAAAAGACAGAGACCTGCATACACATAACAAGTCGTTTGCGCGGGAATATTCGGAGAAGGCGGAACCCAGAGAAAGCTCTCTGTTTTTTTAGAATATAATTTGATCCGATGAAATTTCAGATCCAAAGAAAATGTATCCTTATAGTATTCGAGAAGTCCCGCAGTAGAAAGTCCGTGCCGATGCAAGGTCCCTTCTACACCGACGAAGGAAGCGAATTTTTTTTCTAAAGGGGATCCTTCTATCTTTCTGCCTGCTGGGTTTGGAGAATCTACTACTACTACCTTGATGTTTCCTTTTCCGGCTCGCACATACCGATCGGCGGCCTGCATCGCGTACAATGCGCTAGTCAAAAAGGTATAATAACGAGCTCCTACATCCCGAATATCGATCAGAAGTGTATCTAAATCCTGGAAAGCATCCTCATTCGGGATCAAACTCTCTTCCGAATCCCCATACAAATTTAAGATCTGGGTTTCTCCCAAATCATAGCGAAGTTCACTTCCGGAGACTTGGTCTTGCAGCTCGGCAAATAGCCCGTGCTCTGGAAGAAATAGCTTCTTGAGCCCGTATTCTTTCTGTATGCTTCTGAAATGATAATCGCCTTTCCAACCGTATGCGCTTTGGTTGGTGAGCATTCCGATAGAAGAGCCTTTGAGTAGTTGGTCCGTTTTTTTCATTTCCAAATGGAGTTTTTCGAGCGCAAGATCCTTAAGTCAAGCAGACTTGATCGGTTCCCCTTCTCAGAAATAAGGAGAATGAATCTCCTTCACTTTTTTGGAAGAAGTTCGTTTTTAAAGAATCCTCTAAAAAAGAGTTTCCTTCCTCGGCAAAGGATCGTTTTCTTCTTAATTTGCCCCAACCCGCGATCGTATGGCATTAGATACAAGCGTACCAAATCAAAAAGTCACTGTTAAAGCCGGCTCGGTCCTTTTTCCGGAAGGATCCTCCGCAAATTCCCTAAACGTACTCCATAGCGGAGCCTTACGTTACGTGCTCGACGCTCCTGATGGAAGAAAGTTGGAACTCTTCAAGATCTCTGGAGCCAACTTAACCCCCGGAGCCTCCGCTTTATTTGGAACCGGACGTTATCCTTATACGATTATCGCAGAGCAAGACTGTGTGCTTTCTACGTATGTTATGTCCCAGTCTACAGTGGGCCGTTCCCTTGCAGCGAGAAGTTCCTTGGGAATCATGGTGGGTCGTTCTTTATTAAGAGAGATCACCGAGTTATTTAAGAAAGCAAACCAACTCAGAAAGATCGCTTCCGATATGGGGAAGACAAACGACAATCTTTCTCTTCTTTATTATCAATTCAATCCTAGCGTTTTTCCGGATATCAAACCGGGACAACCCATTGCAGATCCAAGCGCCGAGATCGTGGATCCGGTCCTGCGTCTTGCAAGAGAAAATCTAAAGCATTATTTCGATAACGGAGGAATCCTCCCCGAAAGACCGACTCCAAATTATGTGGAAGAGGATCATTCTCAGCTCTTAGTGAAATATTATCCGGAAGAGATAGAATTCCAAGACGCAGAATTCAATTTCGTTCGTAAGATCATTCTCTCGGATCCGAATCTTCTCGCACAATTATTCGCTCCTGATCCTTCTATGGTTTCTTATGTTTGCGATAAGTTAGGAAGAGTATTAAACAATCTCACCGACAATTCTCGCGGAATCTTGGAAGAAGTGGACGAAGGATTTAAACTTCTTTTGGGAGGGCCCGAGAGCCTTACTGAAAAATACTTCTTGATCTTGGACATGGCGGCTAACGGATATTCTACCGCTCCTCCTGAATTCGTTGTCCCGATCTTGCAAGTAGTATCGCAAAAGATAGAAAGGTCTCTCTCGGGTCATCAGGCACTATTCGCATCTGCGATTCCGAATCCTTCTCCGAATATAAAACCTTTCCTTGAAAAGACCCTTGGTCTCTCTAAGAAATTCGAGTCTTCTGCGCCTGCAAAAGCCGCTACGAACGGAGGAACTTCTGTAGATGGATCTGCGGATGCTACTGCCATCCGTAAGGAATTGGCGAATTCAGCTTCCTCAATCATTCAATTCTCCGGCTTAGGCGGAGATGCGATCAAAGAGTTCTCAGCGATGATGGTGAAACTCAAGTCTATGAAGAATCCCCTGGATTCAGATAACGACACTAGAAAACTGAGAAGATCCATTACAAAAACCTATTTCGATATATACGCGGCTTGTTTTCAGAAATACATGAACTCCAACAAGAATGTTCCCAAGCCAGTGGAACTGATGTTGAAGTATGGACACTTCGACGAGACTCTCTTGGATGATTCTCAATTAGTCTTCATGTCTACTTATAAGGATCCGATCGCCGCGGTTTCCGACATTCCAATCCATTATGGAACGGAATGGTTAGAGAGGATTTATAAAAGAGAAGCTCCGACATCCTTGGATGAATTAGGGCAGAACTTCTTCGATAAAGTGAAGATGGACAACCGAAATGCCGTCTTTAAAAAAGAATCCGATCTTCCTCCGGACATTGATAATCCTGAGGCCAGATTAAAATTCGAATTCGGTGCGATGTATGAGGCAAACGTCCGACTCACTACTGGTTCCTTGGCGACTTATCTCCCCATCTTGACCAAGTATCATTCGCAAATTCCATTAGGAAAAGCTTATGTTACTAAGAAGCTTTTGACGGACACTATTCATGATATCATGGCTGTGGATTTCTCCGTATTCAATCGAGAGGTGATCTATAATAATCCCGAGACAGGGATCAACAAGGAATTCGTGCAAAGAGCAATCATTCCCGACTTCGTAATCGTTCCTTCTATCGGAAGTAAGATCATGATGTGGCAGGAACTTTCCATCCACAGAGGTTCAGGTTCCAAAGAAAGTCGCGGGAGGATTGTGCTTCCTATCTTCGTTCAAGGAGATCTAAAATCTCTTTTGATAGACGCTTTTGCTGCATTCCGATGGGAGCTTTGCAAAACCATCCTCGGTCCAGAATGGAACAACGTAGGAAATCCTTCCATCACTGCGGATTATATGGACTATGTTCAGTTCTATAAAAAGAACAAAGACCTTTCGATGGAGATCAAGGAAAAGCTCGCTGCAGAATTCAAACGTTTCAGGAACGAGAGAGATATTTTCGCGAACGATTACCAGCTTTGGATCAAATACGAGGCCGAAGGCGTACAACGTTTAAATCGAGTTGTAAGAAGTATATTCTATCGTCACATTCCATTTGCTAGACCGATCCGTGAGAGAGTATCGAAGATGCCGGCATTCGGAGAGATCAATAACCGATTCATCAACATCAGAACTCGTAAGTTCACCGAGTTGGAAAACAGATACAAGAAATACATCAATACTCTTGGAAGCCTACCAGATCAATTGAGAGAGAATCTGGAATTCTACAGAGTCTGATTACGATCCAATTTCTTTGTATTACAATTCTCGGACATTCCGTTTCTAGAATTTCACACAATCTTTAAAGGATGATTCGACAGATCGAACATCCTTCCAAGTATTGGAACCGATTCCAGCTTATTGCAGCCTTTGTGGGTAAGAAATCGAATGCGGATCCAATTTAAAATCCTAATAGCATTTATCTATTGTATTTCGATCTTTCTGTTCTTTGACAGATTTATATTCAAGAATCTTATATTTCAGATCCCTAACGAATTGGAATGGGATACTTCTCCTTGGTATAATTTCTTACGCAAAAGATCAGAGATTCGCTTTTCTAAAAAAGAGAATGGAGTCTTGGTGCTTGGAAGCAGTATCGCGCTCTATTCTGTTCTTCCGAGTAGTTTCGAAGATCGGGCCAACCAAAGTCTTTCAAGATCGGATCGAATTCGAACGGAATTTTACGCCCATCCTTCTTTAACTCCTTCTGACCTTTATTATTATAAGGAAGATATACTTTCCAAACAACCCAAAGCGATCGTATATGTGCTTAATCCTGCTGACTTCCAGATAGAATACATAAAAGAAACTTCTCATGAAATGAGGTACGACGAGCTGGAATTCTTAAAAGATTCCATTTCGATAAGACATCAAAATAGGCTTTTATATCCGGATCGCTTTCTCTTGGATCATTGGAAAAATATCGTTGAGTCTGGAAAATCTTCTTTGGAAGAATTCTCCGGCAAATTTATTTCTTATGGAATCCGATACAGAAGTTTCTTTTATGATCCTGCCCTTGCCTGGTACATGCATCGTTTCAGATGGGGACGTTCTTATCATTATTATACAGGAATGATCCCGAAAGAAGGGATTTACTTAAGAGGCTGGGCCAAGCCCAATTTCGAAATCGATTGCGAGATCTCCGAAAAGCTCTGGAAAGAAAGTATCTTTATTCAGAGACCTGGAACAAAGGTCACAGTCTCGCTTCTAAATAATAAAGAAGAAATACTCTTAGAACAAACGTATGCGAAGAAGGGTTGGTATTATATCCAAATTCCTTTTCACAATGCGCCTGGAAACGTAAGACTGAAATTCCAAACGGATAAATCAGTTTCGTCCAAAGAAGTAGATGCGAGAATTTTCGGGACAGAAGAGATCTATGGGATCAGACTCTCTCAGAATTTTTGCAGGTCCTCATTTAGAGAAGATCTTTCCTACACTCGCATTTCCAGTTTGGACGATTCAAGAATAGAGTCCATGTCGGATTCAAACTATGATCAGGACTATGATCTAAGGATCTATCGAGAGAATGATGAAGAAGACGTTCTCAGTAGATTCAAAAAAATTAAGATCGCAAAAGGGATTCTTGCACAAGAAAAGAAGTTTGCCTCTTGGTCCCAGATGAAGTATTTGCAAGAAACTGTTACCTATTTTCTTGCAAATAAGATCCCTGTTTTACTTATCAATTCTCCTGAAAATCCAAAGGAAAGATCCGTATACGAAAAGAGTCCTTGGTATCTTGGCTATTTAGATTTTCTAAAAACCTTAGGTGGGGAAGGATATGCATTCAAAGACGCTAGGGATCTATTTGCCAAGAAGCAATTTTTTCTAGATCCCCATCATCTGACCTATTCGGCCTCCGAAACCGCAAGTCTTACATTCGCTGATTGGTTCTTAGAAAATTATCCTTCAAGATCCCTTACGGATTCTAGATTGAATCCAAAGGAATCCCTTTCTAAAAGCGGAGCCGATACCTTTTCCATAAATCCCGAATAAGATCCCAATCAATAGTGAAAGAACGAGAGAAATCCTGGGATTCTGTTCGAATTGTTTTACTATATTGTATTCCCATTTTTCCAGTCCCTGGTAACGGACCGAATCTTCGGAGATATCCATTAGAAATTCTTTAAGTGATTCGATCTCTTCTTGAGAAAGCCCCATATTAGGCATTCCACTAATTGGATTTAGAAATCTAGGATTTTGTAGTTTAGAAGGAATATAGATCGAGAGCTTTTCTTTGGTGCTCAAATTCGGATCTGCAAGTTTTGCACGAACCCCGTTCCATTTCTCATGTTCCGGTTCTTCGGAATAAGATTCCATCTCTTTGATCTGCTTTAAGAAATCGGCGCTCTTAAATGTCTCGTCCAATCTAGAACGGATCTGATCTAGATTTGGAGCGACATTGCTCCCTACTCCACCTAGAGTATGACAACTCCTACAACCCTTCACTTCTACAAGTTGTTCGCCGGTATATTTCATTTTCTCTGCGGAGATTTTGCCCGGAATCAACTTCAAAACCGGAGCAGGTAATAGGCCACCATCCTTTCTCATTCTAATATGAGAAATATAGATCCCGTCTTCTCCCAAAGCTAGACCGGTAAAATCCTGCCTTCTCTCTTCTTCGTATTTTGTAGGAAGTACGACCCACCAAGGCTCGCCGATGACTCCTTTTCTATCGTCTATCGGCACAGCAAGTAAGGAGGTAATATGAGAAGCAGCGATCACTAGATGTCCTCTTAAAGCGGTTAATTTATGATTCTTTGGAACATAGATCATATCCGCAGGACCTATCGATTTAGGAAAGGTCATCATATTATTGTACGTCATACTAGGATTGGTATTGTCCCAAGGAAAATCCATCCCTCTAGAAGCCTTAACCAATCGATCTATCTCGGGTCCGTTATCCGCTATATAAACCTCGCCTCCTTCGGATTTTGCTATAGCAAAAGGATTTCTCAGTCCTAAAGAGTAAATGTACCCTTGAGCATCCGTCTTCTTTCCAGTATAAAACGGATTGGATTCCACTTGAGTGAAGTCCGACTTGAATCGTAACAATTTTCCGTTCGTGCTATCCTTCTTATGAGAACTGGTCCAAGATTGCCCGTCTCCAGTCCCGACCCAGATATGATAATTCGAATCTACAAAACAATGCCCGATCTGATGCGCAAGCCCCGCGGTGTCCCCTCTAAAGGGAGCATCAAATACTTCTAGCTTTTCGATTTTGGTCCAAGGCTTAGCCCCGATGGATTTCCATCGAGTGATCTTATTGCTTCTTCCCCAACCTTGTTGGTAAACAGCAGTCGTATAAAGAGTCTTGTCATCCGGAGTCAAGCAGGCACCGGTTTGCCCCATCTCTCCTTGAAAATCAGGCAATTCTTTTCTAGGTTTGGAAATATCTTCGTCTTCACCGATCTGGATTACATTTCCGTTTCGTAGTTTAGCTCTTATATGCCCTCTCAATTCACTCACGATATAGATCACATCATCAGGAGAAGGGCCTGGATTCTTCAGAAGAGCTATACTCACCGGAGTAGTGAAATTCCCTGCATCCTCCACTAATGTGAAACCTTCTCTCACTTGCCATTCGGCATTCTTTTCGTTGGCATTCTTTTGAATTCCTTTGTTCGAATAGAACTGAGCATAAGTAAACTGAGGCAACAGTAAGATAAGAATACCGACCGGTAAGATTCTTTTATATGATATTGGCATTCGAACACTACCTTTTTTGAAAATGAATGCAGCAAGTAAAAAGCAAAACAACAGTATTACAGAATAAAAACATGAAACATATATGAAATTATTATAATACATTGATTCACGATTCCGTAATCAATTTGCTTTATTCTTGAAATGAAATTCTGGGAATGTTACGAGCATGCTGAATTTAAAGAACGAAAGAAGATGGTTTCTCATTCTTCTCTGTTTGGGAATTGCAGTTCGGATCGCGACCTCCATATTCAATAGCGGTTATCTCGCTCTCGACGATTATTATATCTTATTCTTTTCTGTACCCGCTCAATCGGAATCCTTAGGATTAGTGGATAACGTGCAAGCTGTCCCAGAGATCAGGTCCCTAATACCGGATGCGATCATTAGAGCCTTTGCCAGGACAGCGTATCTTGTCGGGTTCGATGATCCATTGAATCAGATCCAGTTCGTATTCGCTTGCTTGGGAATTCTTTCTTCCATTACGATATGGATCGGATATAGATACTTAAAGTATCTTCATTCGGAAACTAACGAAGAACCCAAGAACTATTCAATCTGGATCCCGCTTGTAGGGACCTTCTTACTCTCCCTGCATTTTCTAATGCCTTTCGTCTCTACAAGATCTCTGATTGAATCTATGTCTGCCCCATTCATTCTAGGATCCGTTTTCTGTGCTTCCGTATATTGGAGATCGGGAGATTACAAACAGTTAGGCTGGTCCTTAGCCTTGCTCTCGATCGCTTCTTTGTTCAGATTTCAGGCAGGAATATGTGCGATCGCACTCTTCTCCTTAGTTGCATATAAATCTATTCATGAGAAAAAACTTAAGGACGTTTATATATTCGCGGTATACTCAATTACATTGGTTCTACTTACAGGAATCCCTGATCTGATCTTTAGAGATTCCTTTCATTCCTCCTTACGATCTTATATTTCGTATAATATGCATCATTCTGCGGAGTACGGAACCTCTCCCTGGTACGCGTATATCCCCACTATCTTAGGAGCCAGTCTCTTTCCATTTTTGATCGGGAAGTATGAAGGCTTTCCTTGGAAAACTGCTTATACAAAGTTAATCCCAGCTCTCATATTCTGTGCATTTTTCTTAATCGTTCACTCCTTAATCCCGCATAAAGAAGAAAGATTCTTATTACCGATACTTCCACTCATGCTTATAGTATTAGCACCTCTATGCGCCTATTGGTGGGGAAAGGAGAAGAAGAGAATCTCTACTCGTAGGTTTCTATTCTTTCTCGTGAATTTTCTACTTCTTGGATTACTAAGCTTCTTCACGATTCAGAACAATACGATAGAATTAGTGAGATATTTGAATTCGCATACCGAAATCAAAGAGCTTTACGTATATAAGGATTCAATCCCTCACCTTCCCGTTTCGTATGCATTCAGAGCACCTCTCGAAAAATACGAGCTTGTGGAAACTCTGGATGAGAATCTACAGCCGAATATCAAGGATTTCGATCCTTATAAATCCTGTTCTGCGGCGCTCGTCGTAAGAAAGGATTACGTTCTTGGCGGAATTGATCCGGATCCACCTTGGATCCTAAAGGCGAATTTTAAATCTTCTCCTTTGGAAGAATTCGCAGTTTCCCTGAATCCAAATAAAAACAAGAGAAGAAGCAGTCTGTATTTATATCAGTTTCAACTTTGTAAACAAGCTGCGGAAGATTCATCCAAAACCAGTTCCGCTGTTTTTTGATCCGGACTAACACCATGATCTTCGCAAAACAAACAGGAAAAATGAATGCGACCAAAAATATCCGTGTTACTTCCGACCTTCAATGAAGCGGAAAACATAGAAAAATGCGTTTCAAGTATAGTAAAAATATTTAAAGATATAGAATATGAAGTTATTGTAATAGATGATAATAGTCCCGATCAGACTTGGGCCTTCGTCGAAAAAATGAACGAATCCAATCCCAGGATTAAAATCATGAGAAGAATGACTGAGAAAGGACTTTCCTCCGCGATCGTATCCGGAATGAGCAGTGCAGAGGGAGAATATTTTCTAGTTATGGATGCGGATCTTCAGCATGATGAGGCCATCCTTCCACAAATGATCCAAAAATTAGAAGAAGGCTATGATGTAGCTGTAGGAACACGCTACGCAAACGGTGGTTCTACAGGGACTTGGTCTTCTCTTAGAAAATTCTTAAGCGTAACTGCAAATAAATTCACTAAGTTCATTCTTCCGATAAATATCACCGATCCGATGAGCGGGTTCTTTGCTCTTAAAAGAGAAATCTTTTTTAGAACAGGGGACAGGATTAATCCGAGAGGCTTTAAGATACTGCTCGAAATATTAGGAAGGATGGACAATGATATAAAGATCGGAGAAGTTCCTTTTCATTTTAGGAATCGGATGCATGGAGAAACCAAAATAAACAACTCGATTGCAAGAAGCTTCTTGGTCACAGTCTTAGATCTTCGCTTTGGCAAATGGGTTTCATCCACTTTTCTTTTATATTCTTTAGTCGGCTTGAGTGGGGTCGCAGTGAATCTATTCGGATTCATTCTGTTCGAAAGCTTAGGAGTTAAAGACTTAGACACAGGCTTCGGACTTCTGCCGGTATTCCCTTCTTCCGTATTCTTCGGGATCGAATTATCGATCGTAAGTAATTTTATATTGAACAACTACTTTACATTTTATGAAAATAGATACAAACGCTGGGATGCAATACGTGGTTTTGTCATCTTTTCGGGAGTAAGCGCGTTAGGCATTTTTGTTCAATTAGGGATCTTTGAACTTCTGTTCTATAAGGCTCTACCAAGGATGGATCTCGAACCTCGCTTCGAGTTCAGACTTCTTTGCGATTTGGTAGCGATCTCGGTCGCGATGTTTACGAATTACTTTTTGAATTCGAATTTCACCTGGTTAGATATAGAGAGAAGAGATCGATAAAGAGTTCCTACGTAGAATGCAAATCAGTTCCTACATCGTGGGAACTAGTAAAATTTTGCGTTGTAAGATCGGATGAATTGTGATATTAGGAGATTCGCGCTGTCCCACGGGGGACCCACCTCCACCACCCGATGAGGGCGGGGGCCGCCCTACTTCTAAATCGCACTTGATTTTGCTTCACTTCGTTTAGCAACCCTAACGGGAATCTCTCTCCCTACGGGTCGTTCGATTGGGCGGGGGCCGCCTTAAACTTCTTCCAACAAATAAGGTCTTGTATATTCCCTTACTATCTCCACCACGAAACGACCCCAAGACTTAGGATCTTCTTGGGAAATTTCTATCTGACGGATCTTAGGAAAATAAGCTTGGGGTTTGAATGCGGTGTGAGTTAATTCCATCGCTCTCAGATAATTATCAACTCTCTTCACTCTTACAAAATTCAAGAGTTCTCCCTGGATCTTCTCCGAAGGAATATAACCTATGATGATCAATCTCGGGAATAAAGACTTCTTCAAAAGATTTATGAAATCTCCAAAACTATCCACTCGATCGATGAAGCCCTCGTAAGCGCCTCCACCCAAGTTCATGATTTGGGTCACAATATCCATGGTAAAGGAAACGCCTTCTGCAGAAGTCATGTCCGAAATAATAACGATACCTTCGTCAGGTTGAAAGGTCTTAAATTCACTCGTAGGTTTAAAATGTCTGCGTAGAAGCTTTGCAGTCGAAATATCGATTTCCGCAGCTTTCGGGACCAGCACCTTTCCGGAGCTATCCAGAATAGGTTCGCGAGTAATTAAATATCTTTTCTTGGCAGCATTTTGGTTCATAACCCGAAACGCTTTCACCTTCTCTTCCAGCTCGTCCAAGGTGCAATATCCGATTTTCAGGACATTTTCCCTCGCGCGTTTTTTTAGATCTATGTCTTCCATACGAGTGTTTTGAAGGCCTGGTGAACCAGCTTAAACAGGCTTCCGAATTCTGCGATAATTTACCGAGGGTTCGGAGAGAGTATATAAAAAAAATCCCGGAATGGAAAGCCTTCTTTTGGCTCTGCAAAAAACCGCTTGTCCGGCCGATCTCCCCTACTGGAATAGGGGGGATGCCCCGCATTTTAGAGTTTCCGAAATCCGGTAATCGAATGATCATTCCGCTTTCGAATATTTGGCCGGTTTTACTCCTTTTCTGTTTTTCTTCCTGTTTCTCTGTGGAATTTGTCGCAGATGGAGCGCCAAAACCGGGAATACTCCTCTCACACCGAAAAGGCTGGGAAGAGGTCGAAATCCTAAAACAAGCCCCTCGAAAAAGAAGTTATAAGACATACGGAAAAGTCATCGTTAGGAATTTCGGGGACGGAAAGATCACAAAGTTCTATTTGGAAAAGATCAAAAAAGAACTTTATGAAAGAGGAATGGACGGAATGTATCTGACGAATGCAGTCATCGTGCCGGTTCCGCCTACTATTTTTCAGACTGGAACTGCGCAAGGCTATACTACAAATACTTCTGAAATCGCAAGAGATGCAAAGGTAGTCGAGGGAACTGCGTTTCGTTTCCGAGACCGGGAAGAAGAGTAATGGCCAGACGACTGAACAGCGAGATCAAAGTTACGCCTAACGGAGATTGGGTCTTCAGAGGCTCTCATATCGAGCAAAAGGACATTCTGGAATACTTTCGAAAGAACTTAAAAGACGCCAAAGACGGCATCTATATAGACAACGAGTACGGACAATTTTCAGAAGAAGGATACTTGGAACTCTTTGGGTATGCCTTGAATTTGATCCGAGTCTGGGAAAAGGATGGAGAGCTCTTTTTCTTGGCAGATTCCGGAGAAGAATTGGCTCTTTCTTCTCTTGAAATTGCAGCAGATAGGGACAGCGAATTGTTCGCGAGAAAGAAAGATCAAGTTTTTCTAAAATACAAGATCGCTCGTAATGTTTCCACCGTTTTAGGAGACTATATCTTAGAGTCTGACGAAGGGCTCAAACTCAAAATAGGCCAAAAAGAGATCCTAATTCCTGAAACAAAAGAAGGTCCCGAAGTCTCTCTTCCTGAAGAATTCCAGGGCAAACTTTCAAATCCGGAGATCTGATAAGACGACTCTCCCTAAAACCTTTCCGGAAGAAAGATCGTTTAATATCGAGTCCGCTTCCTTCATAGATTTAACTTGAACCGGAATAGGAAGCAATTTCTTCTCAGATACTATCTTAAGAAGCTCCGCTAGTTCCGAAGGAGAGCCGGTATAACTTCCTCTCACAGTCAAACTTCTTAAAGAAAGAATGGGAGTCGGGATCTTTAATTCTCCTCCAAAAAGTCCTACGGAGATCATCCTTCCATTCTTCTTCAAAAGAGAAAACGCCAAAGAAGAAGTGGCCGAATTATTCACAAAGTCGATTACAGAACTCACTCCCTTAGGTCCGCTGAATTTTCGGACTGCATCCGAGACATCTCCTTCCGAAGAATTTACAGTTTGAAAACCAAGCTCTCTGATCTTAGCCAAACGTCCTTCATCCAAATCCGCAAAGATCACTTGAGCATCTGTCATTAAAGGAAGGATCTGAGCCGCAAACATTCCGAGTCCCCCAGCTCCTATGATCAACAGATAATCTTTCTTGCTCAGAGGAAGACTCTTCTTCAAAGCTCCATAAGCTGTCAGACCGGCGCAGGCATAAGAACAAGCATATTCAGGCGCAAGTCCATGCGTGTCCAAAAGCCATTTAGGATGAGGAACTAAGATCCGATCCGAGTACCCGCCGTCTTGGTAGATCCCAAGCGATTTAGGCGCAGAACAAAGTTGAGGTGTGCCATCTTCACATTCCTCACAGTCACCGCAGCCGATCCAAGGATAGACGAGTTTGACTTCTCCCAAAGAAATATCTTTAGCATCCGGTCCGACTTGCAATACTCTTCCTACAACCTCATGGCCGGGGGTAAGAGGAAGTTTCACTCCCCTGTCCTTCACGAAGAGTTTTTCTCCTTTTCCCATTTGATAATAACCGTCTCTGAGATGGAGATCAGAATGACAAACTCCACATGCCATGACTTCCAACAAAACTTCAGTTCCTTTCGGGATAGGATCCGACTTTTCCTCAAATTGCAAAGGTGCTCCGAACTCGACTAATCTTGCGCTTTTCATAAGTAAATTATAATATATTCCCTTTTATGCAGTTTTAGAGGAAAGAAAATGCAACTTCTCGATTTCCTGTGATATGATACGTATTCCTTCTTCAGGCGCCTTGAGAAGGTTGACCTTAGTGAAGAATCCGTGAGTATACCCCTCAAAATTCTTAAAAATAACCGGATGCCCAGCTTCCGTTAATTTTTTAGAATATAGTTCCCCATCTGCGCGCAGAGGATCTATCCCTGCAGTAAATACGATTGCAGGTGGGAGATCCTTCCAATTGGAGGAAAGCAACGGAGATGCTGTCCATTCCTTTCTATTTTTCGGATCGGGAAGATAATTGGAGATAAACCATTCCATATCCTTCTTAGTTAAGCCAGGACCGAACTCGAACTCTTTATATGTTTCGGTATCGCATAATGTTTCTGTCACAGGATAGATAAGCACCTGCAGATCTATTTTAGGTCCCTTTCTATCTCTTGCCCTTAAGACAGTGACTGCAGCTATATTTCCTCCAGCACTGTCTCCGACGACTACCAACGGAAGATCCTTGCCGAGTTCCTCATTCTTAAATTTGTCTGCCCATTCTAAAGAAGCGTAGGCGTCTTCTAAAGGAATCGGATAAGGATGTTCCGGTGCTAATCTATAATCCACCAGAGACACAATGCTAGATGTCCCCTCGGCAAGTTTCCTTGCAAACGGATCGAAATCGCGGATCCTTCCTACGACCCAGCCTCCTCCGTGAAAGTAAAGGATATGGGATCGGATCTCCGCTTTAGGAATATAATTTTTTATTAATATACTTCCATCTAAAGAAGTAACCAAGGCATCTCGAATTTCTTTCATTTCGGGACCGGGTCCGAGCAGATCCCCTATTGCGGAGTAGCCGTCCCTTCTTTCCTGAACCGTTCCTTCGGTGAAACCTTTCAAACCCAAGGAGACGATACGAGTAGCATACTCCAACATTTCAGGAGCAAATTCCATTCTTCCACCCCAATCTTTCAAATCAGGGCAGCAGACTAATGTATCTTAAGGATTTTGTCGTTCCATTTTATAGAATGGAATTGGAATTAAAAGGAAGAGCGATCTGCTTCCATATAATGATGATCCGGAACGAGGCCTTTTGGCCCCGGGAAGTTTCTAGATTCCACAATCTTAAATCCAAGTTTATTATATAAACTGATTGCACTTGGATTCACTTGCGAAACGTCCAAAGAGATCTTGCTATGATCCGGGAATTGCGCAACGGCATGTCTCATCAAAGCCTCGCCAACCCCTTGTTTTCTTTGGTTCACAGGAACTGCAATATGACCCAGATATAAACGGCCGGATTTTGGAGGTTGGATCATGGATTCCATACTCAAACCCCGTATCGCTACTCGAGGTGCGCGAAGACCATAGATCCTGAAAATATTGCCCGCAGTTCCGGCATTTAAAAGAAAGAAACGATCCGAAGTATAGACTACTATAGTCCCGACGATCTCACCATTCTTCTCAGCTACAAAATGATTCTTGTAGCTGATCGTATTTTTAGTGCCCTGAAAGGAACGGACCAGAAAGTCATAAGGAGTCAGTTTTCCTTCGTTAAACACATAACTCCAGGCGTCCGGACCGGAACTAAATATCAAGGGAACAGCCCCTTGCACATCATCCTGTTTGGCGGGGCGAATTGTAATATTAAGATTCTGCTTCACTCGAGATAATTTAGAAAAAGCGATTCTTAGATCGCCGAGTTCAGCTCTTCTCTCAAGCGTTTCGCCTCTTCAAAATCCGGCTTCATTACGATAGCCTTATGAAGATACTGAAGGGAACGCTCGGGACGATTCCAGATCTTATATAGAGTAGCCAGATTGAAAAGGGAAATATGAGGTGCATCATTCAAGGTGCAGCGGAGAGATTTTTTTAGCCAGAAAACGGATTCTCTTTCTCTTCCCATACGAAGAAGAAGAATACCGATCTCATTACAAGGGTTTCCGTATTCAGGATTCACTTCGACGGATCTGTAGAAGTAGTACAGTCCCTTCTTCCAATTGCTTTTCTGATTTTCGATTAGTCCCAGAAAAAAATACGTTTCGTGACTCTCGGAATCTTCCAAAGAAGACTTCAGTAAAAATTCGGCGCGATCAAGGTCGCCGGTTCTATAGAAAAATTTAGCTGCTTCGAGTTTATCTTCAGGCGTCAGGTTTTCCAATTATCTACCCGTTTTTTATTTTTATTTTCGGACGCCTCCTGAAAGAGCTTAATTCCGTTTTCCGTGTAGGACTTCCTTCTTTACAATTTCTGAGAGGGACTTGGCGATGCTTCTCGCATCCAATCCGTATTCCGTAAAGATTTCCTTTCTTTCCCCATGATGGATCGTCTCGGGAGGAAAAGCGAATGTCTTAATAAAGCGATTCAGATACTCGGGAGAGATCCGATTCAGCAAGTATCCGGAAGCTCCTCCATCGATATAACTCTCGTCCAGAATGGCGAAATACCGAACCTGAGAGAGCTCCTCGTCTAACGCTTCTTTTCCGAGAGGACGAAGCCAAACTAGATCGATTAGGCTTACGGAATATCCTTCCTGTTCCAGAATAGAGGCAGTCTTCTTGGCTTCTTCGAGCATAGAACCGATAGAAAGAAGCGCGATATCCGTTCCTTTCTGCAAAACTCTAAACGTCCCAGGTTTTAAGTCCTTATTTGAATTAAAATCCAGACCGGAAAGCTCCACAGATGCCTTAGGAAAGCGAATCGCAATCGGAGACTTATCGTAATGCTCCATATATCTGAGAGAATCCACCAGGTCCTGCCCGGAAGAAGGAACGAAAACATCCATATTCGGCAAGGAAAGAAGATAACTTAGATCGAAAAGGCCTTGGTGGGTTTCTCCGTCTGGTCCTACGCATCCAGCACGATCGATAACGAAACGGACAGGAAGGTTCATGAGCGAAACATCTTCCACTAATTGGTCCATTCCCCTTGTCAAAAAGGTAGAATAAATACATAGATACGGGATCACATTCCCGTTTGTCATCGCTCCGGCAAATGCCACAGAATGCTGTTCCGCGATCCCCACATCATATACGTGATTTGGAAATTTAGAAACATACTCCCCGAGTCCGGAACCTTCTATCATTGCTGGAGTGATTGCTGCGATTCTAGGATTTTTTTCGGTCAGATCGGAGAGTACCTTACCCACGATCTTAGAATAAGAGATCTTAGAAGAATCTCCCGAATCCATGGCACCGTCTTCTTTTCTAAATGGAGTGACCCCGTGATACTTGATCGGATCCTTCTCTGCAGGAGTGTAACCTTTTCCCTTCTGGGTGATTGTATGGAATAATACAGGCCCTTTCATGGTTTTGATATTCCGAAGCATCCTTACAAGTCGGATCACATCATGGCCATCTTCCGGCCCGATATAGCTAAACCCGAGATCCTCGAAAAGACCGCCAGGAGTGAACACATCCTTGAAGCCCTTCTCCACTCTCTTGAAGAAGCTCTCCATGGCTGGACCCACGATAGGAAGCCATTTTAAGAAAGTGTAAAATATACGCTTCCAGTTGAGATAGAAGTGGGAACTGATAATATTATTCAAATAATTCGAGATAGATCCCACGTTCTTGGAAATGGACATGAAATTATCGTTTAGGATCACCAAAAGATTCTTCTTCAAATGTCCTGCGTGGTTCATTGCCTCCAAGGCCATTCCTGTGGCAATGGACGCGTCCCCGATGATAGCAACTATATTGTAATGATTTCCGGTGAGATCTCTAGCGACCGCTTCTCCCAAGGCTTGAGAAATAGAAGTTCCCGCGTGCCCAGTATTGTATAGGTCGTAAATGGATTCTTCTCTTTTAGGAAAGCCAGAAAGTCCTTTGAACTTTCTGACTGTGGAGAGCTTTTCTTTTCTTCCTGTAAGGATCTTATGAGGATAGGTTTGGTGTCCTACATCCCAGATCAGGCGATCCGTTGGAGTCTCGAACACATAATGCAAGGCTACGGTTAATTCCACCACTCCTAGATTGCTCGCGAAATGACCACCGATCCCGGAGAGAGTATCGATGATATAATTTCGGATCTCGGAACAGAGTTTAGGCAGTTCCTCGAGTGGCAATTTTCTGAGATCCGCCGGTAAGCGGATCCCGTTCAATAACGAATCTTCCTGTTGCATGTATTCCGTCTTTAACGGTCATTAGATTTGCTCTGTTGCCTGCAACGGTCTCCTTAGATGTTTCAAATCTTCTTCGTTTACTAAGTCGATCAGTTCATAGATCCGAACAGGCTTGGTTTTACCCTTTACCTTTACAAGATCCAATTCTCTGGCAATTACGCGATCTTTGACCTTTTCGTATGTATATTCCGAAATAATAATATTCGTGGCATATTCCTTGTTGGATCCTTCCAGACGAGATCCCAGGTTAATGGTATCTCCCATACAAGTATAGTCCATCCGGTGAGAACTTCCCATATTTCCGACGACTGCCGGGCCGGAATTCAATCCGATCCCGATATCCATCACAGGAAGATCCAGACTCCTCCACTCTTCTTTCAAGACTGCGAGCCTTCTCATCTGAGCAAGGGAAGCAGCACAAGCATAATAAGCGTGGTCCTCTAGGGGAACCGGAGCCCCCCAGAATGCCATGATCGCATCGCCCATGTATTTATCAATCGTTCCCTTAAACTCGATGATTATCTCAGTCATTTCCGAGAGGTACTGATTCAGGAATTGAACGAGTTCTTCCGGACCCATTTTTTCGGACATGGTGGTAAATCCGCGAATATCCGAGAAGAAGATGGTGATGTCTTTTTTAGAACCACCCAAGTTCAGGTTTTCCGGATTTTTGAGAAGCTCGTCCACAACGTCTTTAGAAACGAATTTGGAGAATGTAGTTCGGATATATTTTACGTTCTCTTCTTCCGTTAAGATCTTATAAACGATGATCCCTACAAAGATAAAGAACTGTTCTATAATTACTGAAGGGAATACATGCACCTCGTTCAATTCGGAGAAGCCGAACATCGTTACTACGCTATAAAGAAGAGCAAGAACGATCACGAACAAGAATCCCCAAGAAGTCTTCATTCTTGGCAGAATCAGTCCCACAATCAACGCCATAGCTAGGAAGATCAGGAAGTTCCCACCCAAAGGCATGTCCCAAAGGAAATCCTGATTTAGGATGGTATTGATCGCATGAGCGTGGTGTTCGATCCCGGACATATCTCCGAAAGGAGACAAGTGAGTATCCTTTGCGGCCCCGCGACCTGTAGCGTAGAACATCGCAACCAAAAAGATATTATTGTTCACTTGAGTCGCAGTGTCGTTATCCCAGCCTTCTGAAACTTCGAAGAACTCGGTAGTATTATAAGAATATAATCCTCCCGGGAAGTTAATCTCCATTTGGCCGTATTCATCAATCGGAATAACCACTTCTCTAGTAGAGTTCGGTTTTGCCATGATGTCTTCGGTGACCATCTTAAGAGATTTGCGGTCTATATAACTGATCTGTTTTTGGGGAATATTCTTGATCTTAACATATTTCCCCATGACGACTTCTACGTCTTTTTTGATGTCCACGCCAAAATAATTACAAGCGATGACTAGGTCGATGGAAGGATAGTATTCATCTTCTCTATCGGAACCGGAACCGATCAATTTGGCTACGATCGGCATTTTTCGGTTCAAGCCAGTTTCATCTTTTTTAATATTCGCAAAACCTAATCCGGAGGATTTTTCTCCGATCGGCTCAATGGGAGCCTGAGGAAATTTCAGCCAAGAATATCCGAATCCTTCGTCCTTAACATTCTCTAATCTGAATTTGCGAAGTATCTCGGTTCTCTTGTCCAAATTCAAGATAGTGCTCTTAGACTCTAGGCTCGTTTCCATAGGATAGTCGAACATTACCCTAGGGTTGTTGGCGAGAGCCTTTGCCATCTCATCCGTTTGCCCTGGTTTGTAATCTAAGAAGAACACGTCGAACATGAGGTGGTTGGTAGAAGTAGCGAATTTATCTATAATCTTTGCGTAATATTTCCAAGGAAGAGGCCACACTCCACCAAGCTGGTCGAGAGTTTTTGTTGTGATCCCGATGATATTGATGTCCCTTCTCGCCTTAGCAGGAGGCTTAAGTTGGATCTGTTCCAGATTTCCTTTATCGGATTCCTTTTCTACTCTGGCGTCAGTTTGGTTTCTAAGAACATTGAATCTCCAAGAAATGGAGTTCTCTTCTAATTCGGAAACCGGTGTGAATGCAACGTATAGGTCGAACCAAACGAATGCTACTACGAATGCCAACCAAAGGCTTCCGACCATCTGCGCGTTTTTGGCAAACTTGGTAGCGGTTTTATAGAAGAAATAAGCGGAAGCGAAGAGTAAGAGCGCGCCTACAAGAAGGATCTCGAAAGAATAATCCGCACCTGAAAAGAAAGCGTAGAAAAAATGTCCCAGAATTCCTAGGATTGTGGTAACTCCAAAAATAATATCCAATAGGGTAAATTTCTGGGCTGATTTGGATTCGCTCATTCTCTCCTCCGATCCTGAACTGGGAGGATTCTCTCCCCCAGGATGCTTTCGTCAATTTTCTTCCCGGATTTAGGAAAGAAAATATCGAGTAGATTTAGAGCTTATCGATTTCCTCTCAATGATTTGGAGATCGAAAGAGCGTATTCTTCCAATTTTTTTCTGCAAAGACTAGGATTAGAACCGTTCTCTTCTATGATCCTCTGCACGGCAGAACCTATAATGATCCCGTCCGCATATTCGGAAATTTCTTTCGCCTGATCCGGACTGGAAATCCCAAAGCCTGCGCTTACAGGCAAGGAAAAGAGAGACTTGGTCATTCGGATCCTTTCTTCCAAACCGTTGGAAAGAGCAGTTCTTTCTCCAGTTACTCCGTAAGAAGTCACATAGTAGATAAAACCGGAAGCAAAGTCTCTTATCCCTTTCATTCGGGCAGGAGCAGTCGCAGGAGTTACCAGATGGATCAGATCGATCCCTCTTTTTTGCAGAGAATGAAATAGATTCTCCGTCTCCGGGGTATCATAAGGAAGATCAGGAATGATCATACCTTCTATTCCGGAGATCTTCGCTTCTGCCGCGAAATTTTCAAAACCGTAGGAATAGATCGGATTAAAATACGTTAGATATACTAGGGGAATATGAGGGTGAAGAGCGTGGATTTTCGCCGTTGTTTCTAGAACCTTTTCCATGGAGAAAGGATTTGCCAGAGCTCTCTTGAACGCCTTTTGGATCACCGGACCATCTGCTACCGGATCGGAGAAAGGGATCCCAAGCTCCAGAATATCAGCGCCTCCACGGATTAGAGCGTCCGCCCAATCCACACAAGCATCGTACGTAGGATCACCTAACGAGATATAGGGGATAAAAGAACTTTTCGTTTCGGAAAAAACGCTACGGATCGCGCTCAAATTTCCCCTCCTTGAAATAGTCCTACGAGTCTTGCTACTTCAGCAACGTCCTTGTCTCCTCTTCCGGAAAGACAGATCAGTATGTCCTTCTTCTTGCCTAGTTCTTTTGCAAGATCCTTGGCAAATCGGAACGCATGAGCAGTCTCAAGTGCGGGAATAATACCTTCGACTCTACAGACTTCCATAAATGCATCCAAGGCTCCTTGGTCGGAAACGGTCTCGTATTTGACTCTTCCGGAAGAATGCAAGAAAGCATGCTCCGGTCCCACTCCAGGATAATCCAATCCAGCTGAAACGGAGTGAGCAGGAACTACTTGTCCGCCTTCGTCTTGGATGACCAAGGTCTTAGTTCCATGCAAGAAACCTGTTTTGCCGAAAAGCATGGTGGCGGAATGTTCTCCGGGAGAAGATCCTCTTCCTCCGGCTTCTACTCCGTATAATTTTACTTTTTTATCTTTTAGAAATCCGTAAAACATTCCCATTGCGTTGGAACCGCCGCCTACGCAGGCAACCACCGCATCAGGCAATTTGTCGTTCGCCTTCTTGAATTGCTTCTTGGATTCATCCCCGATCACTTTCTGAAAGTCTCTCACAATGGTCGGAAATGGATGAGGTCCGATCACGGAACCCACGATATAATGTGTATTAGAAACGTTTAATGCCCAGTCTCTCATCGCTTCGGAGGTAGCATCTTTCAAGGTAGCAGTTCCGGAAGAAACTCCGATGACTTTAGCTCCGAGCATCTCCATACGGATTGCATTCAATTTTTGGCGACGAAGATCTTCTTCACCCATAAAGATTGCAGTCTCGAATTGGAACATTGCTCCCACAGTCGCAGTCGCGACTCCATGCTGCCCCGCTCCGGTTTCTGCGATGATCCTACGCTTGCCCATCGCCTTTGCGATCAAAGCCTGGCCGATCGTATTATTGATCTTATGAGCGCCCGTATGATTTAAGTCTTCTCTCTTGAGCCAGATTCTAGCTCCGCCCCAAGCCTTGGTTAATCTTTCTGCAAAGGTAATGGGAGAAGGTCTTCCTATATAATTCTTTCTGTAGAATTCCAACTCCTTTAAGAATTTCTTATCTTTGCGGAGTTTGAGATAGGTCCCTTCTAATTCGATCAAGGCTTCCGTCAGGATCTCAGGAGCGTATCTTCCCCCGAAGTCCCCGAAATATCCTTCTTTTTCTGTGAAGCTGCGCTCTTTAGCCATACAGGTTCCTTTTTTAGAGGCTTACTCTTAGAGTAGCTCTTGGTATAATTCCTGACGAAGGTTTTCAACTCTAGTGTTCAGGTCATCGAACCCGATGAAGTTGAATGTTTCGTCCTTATCACGTTTGCGGTCATAGATCGAGATCTCTCCGGACTCGAAGAATTTCTTTCCTACCGTGATGCGTATCGGGAAACCGATGAGCTCGGAATCCTTGAATTTGAATCCAGGTCCAAGATCTCTATCATCCCAGAAGACCTCAAATCCTTCATTCTTTAGATTTTCATAAAATTCTAATGCTTTTTCTTCCTGTTCTGCGCCTTTTGCTAAGGTAACAAGAGAGATCTCAAAAGGAGCGATGCTAATCGGCCAATAAATTCCTTTGTCGTCATTGCATTGTTCGATCACTGTCGCCATTGTACGATTCAGACCGATTCCGTAGCAACCCATGGTCAGGGTTCTAGCCTTTCCTTGTTGGTCCAAGACTTGGATCTGGAATGCCTTTGTATATTTGTCTCCAAGCTTGAAGATATGACCTACTTCTATACCCTTCTCCGCTTTTAAAGAAGTGCCACAGGTAGGACAAGGATCTCCCTCTCTCGCAAGAGCAACATCGGCAACCATATACTCCATCTTGATCTCGGAAGAAGGAACATAGCCCTGGATATGGGCATCTTCCTTACCGGCACCAACCACATAGGCTCCGTCTTTCTTGATAGAAGAATCTAACAAAAGTTTAAATCCGGAATTCACATCCGAAGGTCCGATGAACCCTGGCACGAGACCTTTGCTCTTCAGCTCCGGCTCAGGGATCATTTCCAGATCCGTCCATTTTAGGTATGATTTCAGTTTATGTTCGTTTAATTCCAAATCGCCACGCAGGAATATGATCAAGGATTCCTTTTCATTTTTGACAGCGACTGCCTTAATCGTGTCTTCAGGACGAACTCCCAAAAGTTCAGAAACTTCTTGGATGGATTTTTTGTTAGGAGTAGGAACTTCCTTCTTCTCCTTAGGACCTTGCGGAGAATAGCTCGAACTCAAAATAAACGGAGTCTTTTCACTATTGGAATTATAGCCGCAGTTCCCACAAAGAAGAAGAGTCTCTTCTCCGATAGGAGAAACCACCATAAACTCTTCGGAAGCAGAACCACCCATACTACCAGAATCCGCTTGGACCGGGATCGTCTTCAATCCACAGCGTTGGAATATCTTTCTGTAAGCCCCTCTCATCTCTTGATAGGTAGCATCCAAGGAAGCCTCATCCAGATGGAAAGAATATGCATCTTTCATAATAAACTCTCTAGAACGGATCACTCCGAATCTAGGACGGATCTCATCTCGGAACTTAGTGTGTATCTGATACACATTGATCGGTAGATCCTTATAGGATTTCAGTAGAGGTTTTACTAAATAGGAAAAAGATTCCTCATGGGTCGGCCCAAGAGAATACCATTGGTCATGACGATCCTTGACACGGAACATTTCTGCGCCCATCACATTCCATCTTCCGGAAGTCTCCCAAAATTCAGCTGGGGTTAGGATGGGGAGCTCGAATTCCAAGGCTCCGGTTGCATCCATTTCCTCACGTACTATATTCTCAACCTTCTTCAGGACTTTCAGTCCCAATGGAAGATAAAAATAAAAACCGGATCCGGATCTTCGGACCAAGCCAGCCCGAATCATCAGGCGATGGGACGCTACTTGCGCGTCCGCGGGATTTTCTTTTTCCGTGGGTACTAGATATTTTGATGCTCTCATGACTCTCGATTATCGTAAGAAATCGTAATAAGTCACGTAAAGGGCTAGAGAAAGAAGGAACACGAATCCGAACATGAGGATCTGCTCCTGCACTGCCCTAGGTAAAGGCCTTCCGGCAATCGCCTCATACGTGAAGAAAACGATATGTCCACCGTCGGCTACCGGAATCGGAAGTAAATTCATAAACATTAATGCGATCGAAATATATGCTATGAATTGGAAATAAGAATAGAAACCTTCTTTCAAGAAATGAGAAGAAGCCTTAGCGAGTCCCACCGGACCTGAAACGCTGTCCTTCACACTCAGCAAACCGGAGAAAATGGAAGCAAGTCCCCGGAACTGTTGCATGATCAGAGTTCCCACATCCTTGCCGGATTGCAAAAAAGCCTCTCCTGTAGAAAGCTTACGATCCATACTTTCCTCATTCACATGCATCTGAGCGATAAAACCGAGGAGCCCAATCTTTCTATATCCGATAGTCGCATCCCAACTTTGTCCTTGGACTTCTAGATGAACTTGCTCTCCTATCTTCGCCTCTATTCCTTTTCTAAATTCTTCTACATCGGCAAAAGATTTTCCGTCCATCTTCAAACCCATGAGTTTGAGTTTGATCTCCGGATCATGACTTTGCAAACTCCAAGTGCGGATCGGAATGCTAGGATATTTTCTATCTCTTAAATTCTTTAGCTCTACCACAAAGGCAGGAAGCACAGTCATTTCTGTTTCCGCCTTTTCTCTGGTCCAAGGGTTCAATAGAGGATAGGTCTTTCTTTCCAGAAGAAGTTTCACTTTCTGGTCTTGGAATTTTCCGAGAGTGCTTTGTAATTCAGGAACCGAATGGATCTCGATCCCATTCACAGCCAGGATCCGATCTCCATCATTCAAATAATCGAGTGCACGAGATTGCTGCGCTTCTCTCTTGATGGCAGCTTCTTTCATCGCGAGTTCTCTCGGACTCAGTCTTCCATCAACGGCGAGTTGGCCCAGTCTTTGTTTGTTATAATCCGCAGCCTCTCCTTTCGGATCCAAAGCGGAGATCTTAGAACGGAACCAATGAGTGAGCCTACTTCCCATGCTGAAGCTCGTTTCTACCCATCTTTCTCCGGCGAAGTCGATATCCAATGCAGGATCGGTAACGTGAAGATCGAATTCTTTTCCGTCCCGTTCCACTTTCAGGTCGGCTTCTCTTCCTTGAGAAAGTCCTAGCTCGGAAAGAAGTTCGTATTTGGTTTCGGTCTTGGTCCCATTTACGGATACGATCTTGTCTCCGCTCCTAAGTCCTGCCTTGTATGAAGGAGAAAACTCGTTATAAGCCGGCTCGAGATAAATCTTTGTTCCCTTGGGAGAAAAACCCAAAGAGTACAATCCGAATATTATAATAAAGCCAAGTATCAAATTGAAGAGTGGACCGCCTATAACAGGGATCATTCTCTTTAAAGGAGGAGTAGAAAGAAATTCTCCCTTCTCTCCTTTCAATTCGTTGCCGTATTCGTCTCCTTTAAAAAGAACATAGCCTCCTAAAGGGATTCCAGTTACCTGAAATGTGGTCTCTCCAATCTTCTTCTTCCAGATCCCTCTTCCATAACCGATGGAGAAGACGCGGGCCTTAACTCCCACAAGCCATCCCATGACCAAGTGACCAAGCTCATGGATGAAAATACAAAGAGCCAACATGAAAACGATTCCGAACGCTTCCGCTAACATAAATGCACAACCTTATCTTTTGAGAAACTTAAAGCCGCCTCTCTGGCCTTTCGATCCGCTTCTTCATAACCTTCCAGATCTTTCGGAACAGAGTAAGGAATCTTGTCCAATGCTGTCCTGATCACGGAAGGGATTTCGGTAAATAAGATCTTACCTTTTAAGAATAATTCCACTGCGATCTCGTTCGCCGCATTAAAGATAGAAGGAGCCGTTCCACCGGCCCTGCCCGCCTCGTAGGCGAGACTTAAACCCGGATATCTTTCCAACTCCGGTTCCAAGAATTCCAAATTTCCCCAAGAAGTAGCAGGATGAGGTTTCAGACTTTTCGGAACAATTTTAGGATAATATAATGAATGCGCCACAGGAAAGATCATATCTGGATAAGACGCGTATACGAAACTCGCTCCGTCTTTAGTCTCCACGATTCCGTGAGCAACACTTTGAGGATGGATCACCACCCCGATCTGATCATAGGAGAAGCCGAAAAGAAAATGCGCTTCTATAACTTCTAATCCCTTATTGATCATTCCTGCAGAATCCACTGTGATCTTTGGACCCATATTCCAGGTAGGATGTTTCAAAGCCTGTTCAATCGTAACTTTTGGGAGATCGGAGATCGGAAGTTTACGAAATGGTCCACCGGAAGCGGTCAGAATGATCCTCTCCAAAGATTCCTTCTTCGTATTTTCGAGTAGTTGGAATAAAGCGTTATGCTCCGAATCAACGGGAACCAGATATGCATTCGATTTTTCTAATAGAGATTGGATATAGGGCCCGCAGCTTACCAGGGTTTCCTTGTTTGCAATTCCGATCTTCTTTCCGGCATGAATCGCAGCGACTGTAGGCCTGATTCCACTCGCACCGACTACAGCAGTGACTACAGTTTCCGTTTCCGCATCTGCAACGATCTCGGAAAGAGCTTCGGTCCCATAGAGAACCTCAGTGGCTCCTATCTTATTTCCGAGAATTGCTTTGTCTACCGAGTCGGAACTCACGCAAAGATAAGCCGGTTGGAATTCCTTTGCGATCTCTTTTGCTTTCTCTAGATTGGAATGAACACTGAAAGATCTAAGTCGGAATTCTTCCGGAAAAAGGCGGAGTATTTTAAGAGTGGACTCTCCGACCGATCCGGAGGCACCTAAAATGCAGACGCCTCGTTTCATACTCTACGTTAGACTGGAAATCCCAGCGCCGCCTTGATCTGAAGATAAAAATAAAGAATAGGAACAGTGAGAAGAAGCGCATCCGCTCTATCCAAGACACCGCCATGACCCGGAATCAAATTCCCAGAGTCCTTGACTTTGGCATCTCTCTTCATTGCGGATTCTAATAGATCGCCGATCACTCCGACTATGGATAGGATCAAAGTGACTAAGAATACTTCTGCTCCTCCTACAAGAGGTCTCACTCCGGTGCTTCTTTCCCATAGAAAGTTCAAAAGGAAAACGGAAGCGATCGCAACGATGATCCCGGAAACATATCCTTCCCAAGTTTTCTTAGGAGAAATGGCAAGGCCCGCAGGATTTCTTCCGAACCAACGTCCTCCGAAATATCCTCCTACATCCGTAAGGAATGTAGCTACAGAAACTAAAAACACATAATAGATTCCTTCGTTCATTCCCAAAAGTAAAAGCAAATGTCCGAGAGGAAGAGAGGCATACACCACTCCCAACACTGTAGAACTAACGGAGAAGATCGCTCCATCCAAAGGTCTTCTTAAGATCTGAAGAACGAAACTTGCGATAAATAAAAGGACAAATGCGAGAGTCACCGCATCGAAAGAAGGCACAAATACCTTTAAGTATTGTTGGAATAAAAGAGGCTGTTCGAACTTATTCTGAGAAGCGACAAATCTAAAATAATAAAGTAATAATATGAGAAGAAAGAAAAATATCCCGGTTCCTTTGAAGGGCCTTCCGTCCTGTCCTCTATCAGCCAATCTGTAGAATTCAGTGAGACCGATCACACCGGCGATCGCAAGTAGGATCAATGTCTGGAGATAATAAAAATCCCGGTAAAAGATCATGAACAGGTAACCGGCAACTAATACTGCCGCGGAAAGGATTCTCTTTGTTGTTTCACCCATTCTCTAAACCTCCGAATTTTCGGGTCCTTCTTCCAAACCAATCCAAAGCTTCTTTCAGATCTTTTTCGCCGAAGTCCGGCCAAAGAGTTTCCGTAAAGAAAAGCTCCGCGTAAGCGGATTGCCAAAGAAGGAAATTGGATAATCTCCTCTCCCCTGCGGTTCTGATCAATAAATCTACCGGTGGAAGGGGGTACGTATACAAATATTTTTCTAGTTCTTTAGTAGAGATCGGTTTTTGAACGGAGATCCCTTTTTTCTTTCTGTCTTCACTCAATTTGGAAAATGCGGTCAATAGCTCTTCTTGAGAGCCATAGTTTAAGCAAAAATTCACAGTCAGTTTTCGATTCTTCTTAGTGATCTCTATTGCAGAGTCTATCTTTGATAATACTTTAGAGCTGAGTCTTTTTCTAGAACCGGAATGTAATATGCGGATCCCTTTCTTATAGATCCCCTCTAACCTGGAATCTATAAATTCTACAAGAAGATGAAAGATGGAACGAATTTCTGTAACTGGACGTTTCCAATTTTCAGTGGAGAAAGCGTAGAGCGAGATCGATTCCAGACCTAAGGCCAAACTGACCTCCATCAATCGATCGATGGAATCCGCTCCGGCCCTATGTCCTTCTGATCTGGATAAACCTTTGGATGTTGCCCATCTTCCGTTCCCGTCCATAATGACGGCAATATGCCGGGGCATTTTTTGTTTGGAAGAAATCACCTTAAACCGTAGTGATTTCTTTCTCTTTTTCTGCGGTTACGGCGGCGATTTTATCGATATAAGAATCCGTGATCTTTTGCACTTGGTCCTGAAGAGTCTTCAATTCATCTTGAGAGATCCCTTCGGAATGCTTCTTTAGATCTTCGAGCGCGTCTCTGCGGATATTGCGGACTGCGACCTTCTTCTCTTCGGATTTAGACTTAACCACTTTAGCGAGTTCTTTTCGTCTCTCTCCGGTGAGTTCCGGGATCACGATACGGATCACTACTCCATCATTGGTCGGCTGCAATCCTAAACCGGAGGCTTGGATGGCTTTCTCAATATCCTTCATCGTTCCCTTATCATAAGGAGAAACCACGAGAAGTCTAGGTTCTGGTACGGAAATATTTCCCAATTGATTGATCGGAGTTGGAGTTCCGTAGTACTCTACTCTTAGATCTTCGATAAGTGCAGGATTTGCTCTTCCGGTCCGGACACTCCCGAAATCTTTTCGAAGAAGTTCCACGGTCTTGTCCATCTTGGCTTTCATCGCGTTTATTACTTCTTCATTCGCCATCGATCCGTATATCCTCCGAATTCGAAATCAAGGTGCCGATCTTTTTATTCCCGACGACCAAATCTTTTAAATTGCCCCGCTTAAAAATGTCAAATACGATTATCGACATATTGTTTTCCATGCAGAGGCTAAGAGCAGTAGAATCCATGACCTTTAGTCTACGTTTGATGGATTCCATGAAGGAGATATGAGTATAACGTTTTGCGTTCGGTTCTTTCTTAGGATCTGCGTCATAGACCCCGTCCACCTTGGTGGCTTTTAGAATGACCTCGCATCCAACTTCTACTGCGCGAAGACTCGCAGCCGTATCCGTGGTAAAATATGGATTTCCGATTCCACCGGCAAAGATTACGATCCGTTTCTTTTCCAAGTGACGGACAGCTCTTCGGCGAATATAACTTTCAGCAATCGAATGAATATCGATCGCAGATTGGACTCTTGTGTACAGTCCCTTCTTCTCACATGCGTCTTGGAGGGCCAAAGCGTTTTGAATGGTCGCAAGCATTCCCATATAATCTGCGGTTGCTTGGTCCATTCCCACCTTAGCGAGACTAGCGCCTCGGATCAGGTTTCCACCACCAACTACCAAAGCGATCTCTACACCAAGAGAATGAACTTCTTTGATTTCTTCGGCGAGAGAATGGGCCTTATTGCTATCAATCCCAAACTCGCCCTCTCCGGCAAGAGCCTCGCCGGAGAGTTTAATTAAGATACGCTTGTACTTAGAAGTTTCCTGAGACAAGGTTTACGCGCCGCCTACCTGGAAACGAGCAAAACGAGCTACGGTGATATTCTCGCCGAATTTCGAAATTGCTTCTTTCACCAGATCGTCAACCGTCTTGGTATTGTCCTTGATGAAGGCTTGGTTCAAAAGGCATACTTCAGAGTAATACTTTTTGATCTTTCCAGGGATGATCTTTTCGATCTGCTCTGGTTTTTTACCTTCTTCTTTCAATTGAGCTTCGAGAACCTTAGTTTCGCGCTCGATATCTTCTGCAGGAACTTGATCTTCACTCACATAAAGCGGAGACATTGCCGCAATTTGTAAGCAAATTTCTTTTCCTAAAGCTTCGAAAGCCTCGTTACGAGATACGAAGTCGGTTTCAGAATTGAGCTCGAGCAAAACTCCGATCTTTCCGTCTCCGTGGATATAGGAAATATTTCTTCCTTCTTTAGTCACGCGTCCCGCTTTTTTAGAAGCTTTAGCGATCCCTTTCTCACGCAACCAATCTGAAGATTTGTCTAGATCGTTATTGTTCTCTTGAAGAGCTTTTTTACAATCCATCAATCCCGCACCGGTGCGGTCTCTTAATTCCTTAATAAGGTCAGTAGTAGATGCAGACATGATACTTCTCCTTATTCGGCCTTATCGATCTCAATAGCTGCTGGTGCAGGAGTTTCCGTAGCGGGAGCTGCAGGAGCCGCCGCAGGATCTTCTTTCTTAGCGTTAACAGGATCCTCGTCCATGATGAACTTACCGCTTTCGTCATACTCACCTTGGTATTCCAAAGCGAGAGCTTCTGAATCCAGATCTTCGCTGAAGCGAGGCTGTTCTACCACTCCACCAGTTCCTTCGATCACCGCGTTAGACATGGTCTCGAGGAAGAGGGAAATTGCACGGATCGCGTCGTCGTTACCTGGGATCGGATAATCGATCAACTCAGGATCACAGTTAGTATCCACAACTGCGAAGATTTTCAATCCTAGTTTGCGAGCTTCTTTTACAGCGATCTCTTCTTTCTTAGGATCGATCACGAAAAGGATTTCGGGAAGGCTGTTCATGTCCTTGATCCCGCCTAAGGTCTTGCGGAGTTTATCCAACTCTCTGCGAAGAGAAAGAACTTCTTTCTTAGTTTTTACTTCTTTTTCGAAAGTGTTGTCGGTTTCCATTCCCTCTAGTTTTTTCAAACGAGCAATGGATTTTTTCACCGTGTTCCAATTCGTTAAGAGTCCGCCCGGCCAGCGGTTATTGATGAAGAACATATTGCAACGAAGAGCTTCTCTTTCGATAGCGCCTCTAGCTTGCTTCTTAGTTCCTACGAAGAGTACTTTTTTTCCTTCGCCGGTGATCTTCTTTAACGCGTCATACGCTTCTTTAGCTTTCTGAACGGTCTTTTGAAGATCAATGATATGGATCCCGTTTCTCGCCGTAAAGACGTAGGGAGCCATTTTCGGATTCCATTTTCTTGTCTGGTGACCGAAGTGAACTCCGGTTTCCAGAAGATTCTTCATGGAAATTACTGACATGAGTGTTTACCCCTTTTTTAGTACGAAGAACAATGTCGCCACGAGACCAATAAGACTCGCAGGGGTAACTTGTGCTTCGACTTTAATTACGTAAAGTTCCAGCCGAACCGGTTCTTGTAAGAGATAGACGGAGAGGAAATTGACCCCAAAAATGCGGTCGATAATGACCCCGACTACGGCTCCGGCCAAGGCTCCTAGAAAGATAGCTAATGCGATTTTTCCCGCTTTTCCACCGTTCATAGGTCGTTTCGGGCTGGCAGATACCAATTTTCCAGTTTGGACCGGAGGGTCAATCCTTATTAGGAAGGATCATCTCGCAGTTCCCTTCGAAGATTACCCCGTCTGCGATTTGTAATTTAGCGGTCTTGATATTGCCGTTCACCTTACCGCTCGGAAGCATTTCCAAACGTTGGGTGGCGATCACATTCCCTGTAATCTCACCGCCTACGATCACGGTTCCAGCCTTGATATTGGCCCGAACTCTCGCTCCTTCGCTCACTAATAGGAATCCTTCGGATTCTATCTCTCCCTCGAATTCGCCGGAGATCTCCAGAGGTTTTCTGAAATTCAGAATCCCGGAGAAAGAGGTCTCTCTGCCTAGGATTGTCGAAATGGTTCCGTATTCGGTGATGGTGCGCTGTTGTTTTGGGGCGGTTGTTGCTTTTTTTGACATGATTTGCGGGTTATTTTGTTTTCATCTCGAACACACCGTCCCAGTCTTCGGGAGGAGGATTCGCGATGAACGCTTCGCAGCGTCCTATATATTTTTTAGAAGGTCCGTCGTTTGGAGTGATTTCCACTGCCTTCTTGAATAATTCCCAAGCCTCTTTGAACTTTCTGGTCTTATAAAGCTGCAGGCCTTCGTTGTAAAGCTTCAGAGTTTCCTTAAAAGATTCGGTAACCATGGTCACTCCTTATAGAGAACAACTATCGCGGTAGAATAATTCTCCGCGTGACTGATAGAAACGGAAACTCCGCTATAGCCTTTCTCGAGGAACAATTCTTTGGATTTTCCGTGAAGTACCAATTCTTTTTTTCCGAAATCCTTTCCGAAAAGTTCGATTTCCCTCATGTCCAGGATCACATGATCACCGGCTTCAATGGCCTTGATAAAGGCTTCTTTCACGCAAAATCTGCCGCTGAGATGAGGGACTGGATCCTTTCTTCCGGAACAGTATGCGATCTCAGTCTCGGAATATACTCTCTTCAAAAATCTCTCTCCGTGCTTGTCTAGAAGATCTTTGATTCTGGAATTTTCTACGATATCATTCCCTACGCTGATCTTCATTCTTCCTCTGGTTCAGGTAGTGGCTCTTCGGAATTCGGATCGCTGCTTCCGTCACTTCCATCCTCACTACCGTCTCCTGTTTGGTCCAGATCAGGTCGGATCCGATACAGGATAGAGATTCTGTCTGGGAAATAGCTTTGTATGTCCACCGACTTCAAAGTAGGAGACTTGGTCAGTCTCACCTTAGCAAGCACAGGCTTTCCATCAGGAAGTATCTTGCGGGTTTTAGAATCATATTTATGAGAACAGACTACGCTTGCAGATAATCCCTTGATGATCTGAATGCTTCTCAATGGAGTCTTGGATTGCAGTTTTACTGAGATCTCTTGCTCTGAAAATTCGGCCTCTAAATTCTTGTCCAGGTTCTGACAGCGAACAGGAACTCCGAGTACGATGCTTTCTCCAGGTGTAGAAGAATCTGCGATGATATTCACGGTAACCGAGACTTCTTTTTGGTTATCTCTATATCGCAAACCTGCGGGAAGATCGGGCACCTTAAATTTTTGAGTAAATGTTTTCGTTTTGTCCTTTAGAGGAATTGGAGGAAGAGAAAGATGTCCAAGCTTCTCCAACTGAGTTGGATTTCCTACAACTACCAGGCTTGCAGGAGAAACAAAATGAGAAGACTTCAGATATTCCTTAGGAGGATCTCCCTGAAACTTAGTGTCTAAGACCAAGGTTCGACTCACGTTGGATTCTACTATGATCTTGACCTTATCTCTCAACCGAGTGACTCGAAGTCCGGCAGGGATTCCTCCGATACGTGCCACACTCACCATATTTTCCCCGGGACGGAGTTCTGCAGGATTCACGTATGCCTTTAAGGAAGGAGTGTAGAAGTTTACATAATCTCTTACCCCTTCTACTTTTACCGGAAAAGTAGTATCCGAACCCTTTGCGATACTCATTCCACCGGTAAGCTTGGGATATTCTATCTTGATATTGGTTTCCCTCACAAGAATTTTAGAATTCTGTAAATTAATATAAAATAATGTAGCGAGAAGAATAGATCCCAGCTTTGCCTGCCAGTTATTCAGGAGAAGCTTAAACATTCGGCTCCTCCTTTTCTTCTAGTTCCGATCTTTTTTCAGTAGAAGGCCCCGCCTTCTTCTCTTGCAGAATAGTGTTCAATAGATTCTTGAGCTCGATCGGTTTGACCGGATGGATCATTTCTCCGTCGTGGCATACGGAAATTTCTCCCGTTTCTTCGGAAGTGACCACGATGACTGCGTCCGATTCTTCTGCAATACCAAGGGCAGCACGGTGTCTCGCACCCATTCTGGCATCGTCCAAGTTCGTAGCCATTGGCAAGAAGGCACCGGCACAGGCGATCCTGTTTTGTTCTATGATGACAGCACCGTCATGAAGCGCAGTATTCTTTTTGAATATGGTAAGAAGAAGACTCGTAGAAAGGATTGCATCCAGTTGCACTGCCTGCTCGGCGATATCTTTCAAACTATGCTCTCTTACGATAGCAATGAGTGAACCTGTCTTATTGCGGGCCATGATCTTTGCCGCTTCTACGATTTCGTCCAGATCAGTCGCAGTTTTTAATAAGAAGGGTCTAAACAGTCTCAGTCGAGCCATGTCTCCTGTAATCTTACGAAGCTCTGGCTGCAATAAAACGATGATGGCAAACACCAATGCAGGACGGATATTGTCTATGATCCAGTCCAAGAGCTCGAATTCCAGATACTGGGCAAAGATTCCAAGAACCCAAATGAGCCCGATCCCAAGAAGAAGCTGTACTCCTCTTGTTCTGCGAATGGTAGAATAAAACTGATAAATGAGAAAGCTTACGATCAGTATATCCAGGATCACATTGATCCCGAATTTATCGCTTTGAAACAGGGTAATATTCTTAAAAAAACCCATGGACAGTTCCTACAATCCCAACACGGAGAACATATCGTAGAGACCCTTTTGCTTTCCGATCAAAAACTCGGCCGCTTTTACGGAACCGACTGCGAATGTCTTTCTGTCCTGAGCCTTATGAGTGATCTCTACTCTTTCTTCCGGTGTGAAGAAGTAGACAGTATGATCTCCGATCACTTCTCCCGCTCTAAAAGTATGGACCGCGATTTCCTTTGGATCTCTTTCAGGAAGGATTCCTTGTCTTCCGTGTACGATATTGGACTCACTACGACCGAGTGTTTCCAGAAGAATGCTTTTTAACTTCTCCGCAGTCCCGGAAGGTGCGTCCTTTTTATGACGATGATGAATGTCTAAGATCTCTATATCTGCTAAATCTCCCATCACCTTGGCAGCGATTTCGGTCAGCTTGAATAGAAGGTTCACTCCTATGGACATATTCGGAGAATACACGATAGGAATCGTCTTGGAAGTTTCTTTTAATAATTCCTTATGAGAATCTACAAGACCGGTAGTTCCCACAACGACAGGCTTTTTAGAAGCTTTACAATATTCTAATACTTCTGGAAGGATCTCTCGGATCGAAAAATCAATCACTGCATCCGATTCGGAGATTGCCTTAGCTATATCGTCAGAGAATAATATTTCATTTTGCTTGAGCCCGGAATGCAAACCGGAATCCAAACCTAGATACACGGAGCCTTTGCTGACAACACTCGCGGAAAGTTCAGAAAGTTTGGACTGGGAAAGGACCTGAATGATCGCCTTCCCCATTCTTCCGGAGGCCCCGATAACTGCTACGCGATTCTTACGAGACAAAACGATATCCTTATTTATAACCTTTTGCGATCAGATCGGATACAGTTTTTTTCAATTTATCCGCCCCCGGTCCAGGAGTCAGAGTGGTCATAGGTAAACGTATCTCTGCAGAAGAGTAACCGTTCCAATTCATGACTGCCTTAATCGGAATAGGATTCGTTTCCAAGAAAGCAAGAGAGAAGAAATCCAGAAAATCGTAATGTATCTTTTGCGCAGTGGCAAGATCGCCCTTCTGAAAAGACTCTACAAGTTTTACGAGACTTTCAGGAAAGATATTAGAGATCACGGAGACCACACCTTTTCCTCCCACAGCAAGAAGCGGAAGAGTAAGGTTATCGTCGCCGGAAAGAACAGTCATCTTGTCTCCAACCAAGGAGATAAGCTTTGCCATCTGGCCCAGATCTCCTGTTGCTTCTTTCATAGAACGGATCTTAGGATGTTCGGAAAGACGAAGTACTGTCTCAGGCAATAAATTTACCGAAGTTCTGCCGGGAATATTGTACAACATCACAGGCACGGATGAATGATCCGCGACTTCTTTAAAATGAAGATAAAGTCCTTCTTGAGTAGGCTTGTTATAATACGGATTGACTTGTAAGATCCCGTCGACTCCGTCCTTGCAAGCGGCCTCGGTCAATTCTACAGCTTCGCGAGTAGAATTCGAACCAGTTCCCGCCACAACCAAGATACGCTTCTTTACATGTTTCACGGTTTCGCGGATAAGTTCCGCATGTTCTTCGTGGGAAAGAGTGGGAGATTCGCCGGTAGTACCGCAAGGCACCACTCCGCTTACCCGTGCTTGGATCTGCTTATCCAGAAGGGAAAAATAGGAATCGTAATCGATTTTTCCGTTTCGGAAGGGGGTAATAATGGCCGTAAAAACGCCTTGAAACATAATATGTAAATTCCTGATCCCTGGGCGATTTGGCAACCTATTTCTCTAATGATTCCGCACTTGGTCCATTCTCCAACTCATATAGATAAGAGCGCCCATTTCTAAGAAGCCTGCCCAAACAAATGTAGGCGAGATCCCAATCCTATCCGAGAAAAAGCCGGAAAGAATTCCTGTAATCGCGGGCACAAATAGGAATACCAAACTATAAAGAGAAAGCACCCTTCCTCTAATATGATTCTCTGTATGCAATTGGATTCCTGCAGGAATCAGAGTGATGATAATTCCTGTTAAGGTTCCAAATACAAAGAATACGATTGTAGTCCAGACAAGGCTCGAAGAAAGAAAAGGGATCAAAGAGAATAAGAGACAGCTCGCCAAAGCAGAACCGAAGAGTATATGCCCTCTCTTACGAACTCCATGTAAAAGGAAGGTGAACATTCCCCCAAGCACGAGGCCCACCCCTAAGGATGCAAGCAAGGCTCCCCTGCCCGCCTCTCCTAAACCCAGCACATGCTTTGTATATCTAGGAAGAAGCACTTGCACCGGTCCGACTAACAAGACCACTGCGCCCATTAGGATCAAAAACTGAGATACCAATTCAGACTTACGTAAGTATTGAACAAGATCAGAAAATCCTGGTTGAGTAGAATTCGTCGCTCTTTCTCGAGCAGCGATTGGGAGAAAAGATAGAAAGAGCACACTCAATAAATACGCAGAAGCGATCCCTACGAATACGATCTTGAAAGAGAAGAACTCTTTCAGGGAACCGGAAACGAGAGGCGCTAAACCGTATCCGAAAAGCACGAAAGTATTCAGCCAAACACTATGCTTTCCTAGTTTAGAATGATCTAATATATCTCCTAGGATTGCAAACCTTCCTGGCATAACAAAGGTCAATCCGATTCCGGACAGAAGAGAAGATACCAGAAGAAGATACGGCCTTCCTTCTGCGATCCAACCGAAATGAAGACAAACCGCCGCAAATGCGGAACCAGTCCCCATCGTGAGTTGAGCTCCTACTAAGACCCATTTTCGAGAGTACTTATCTAAGAGTCTTCCCGCAGTAAAACTCAAGAAAAGAAGAGGAATGCATACGCAAAAGAAAACCCAACCGGAGAATTCATCAGAAGAAGAAATACTTTGTGAAAGAATGATGGCGGTATAATTGAACATATTCCCCGCCAAAAGTCCTAGGATTGAAGAAAGATAATAAAATAAGATCACTTACAGTAAACTAAAGATCGCAAGAGTTCGGGCAAGTCGAATTCGAAAGAGATTCGCGTTAGAAATGCATTGATTCTTCTTGATTTGCTTCTTGGAAGATCAAAAAATTGCAGACTTATACCTGGAAACGTTTGGTCCTCCATTGAAAATCTTCGTTTGGAACTCTAGATCCCTTCTGATTGGAAAATTGGAACAACTTTCCTTTCATTCAGAACGTTCTGCCTATCTGATCTGTAGCTTAAACTCTGAAAATTTTCGGATCGCAGCCGAGCCAAATGGAAACTGGCAAAACTGTACATGTGCTTTGGTTCCCCAAGGACTTCAGATCAAGATAGACGCGAAGAATCATCTGATCTCTGCAATGAGCATAGAGACCCAGGATGTTCAGAAGATCTTGTCTGATTCGAAAGGTCCTGGGATCCAGATCGAACCAAAGGTCTTAGAAGATCCTTTCCGAAAGATCTCGAATCTTTTAGAAGAAACAAACTCAGATACAGATCGTCAGAGAAAGCTATTGGCAGAAGTAGATCAGTTGATCCCGGCAAATTTTGGACCGATCAAAATGGATGCGAGAATCTCTGCAGTCGTGGATAAGATCTCCGAAAATCTCTCTGAAAATTTAAACATAGAAGAACTCGCAAATCTAGCGGGACTTTCTTCCTCCAGACTAGAGCATCTATTCAAGGAAGCTTCCGGAATTTCTCTCAGTGAATTCAAAACATGGCAGAGACTAAAGGCTGCTTCTTTAGCAATTTCAAACGGAGAAAATCTGACAGAAGCAGCGTTAAGCGCGGGATTTTATGACTCTGCTCATTTTACAAATTCCTTCAAGAAGACGTATGGCTTTGCTCCTTCTCTATTCTTGAACTCCAAGACTAAATTCTATTTCTTCTAAACCTTTTTATACAGGAAAGAAATTTGATATTGGGAGAAGTGTCCGGTTAAGAATGCTCCGATTCCGAAACTTACTCCGGACAATAGATAAAAGAACCGAACTGCAGATACGAAGTTCCCGATTGCTCCCAGGATCATTGAGACCAAAAAGAATAGGAACGGGAGAAAGAAGATCCGTTTCCATCTCCAAGCGCTTGCAGTCATCAAGATATAACCGATTAACAATGCTCCTGCAGAAATGAAATAAGGATTCGTTTGGTAATCGATCCAGAGCCTACTCGCAAGGATTGCAGTCGACAAAAGTGAAAGCATAGATCCCAAGAATCCAAGACTAAGGAAGGAAGGCCTCATCTTAAAATAAAAACCGACCGTGCCCAGAAATAAGGAAATATCGATGATCCCATAAAGATCCTTCTGGCTCAAAATTCCCCAATCGGATTGAAAAGAAGAAATGATCCTTAAAATCCCTGCGAACATTAACGCAAATCCAAGTTTAGGAAGAAGTTCCTTTTGCAGATAATCCAACATATCGAGACCTAGCTATGCCTTTAGCAAATGACAAGCTTTTTCAGAAGCAAAAAGATACATCGGATTCGGCCGTACCTTGTTTTCAAGAAGGCAGGCTTCTGTTAATTTGATCGCATGCTCGTCTCCGTTCCGTATTGCTATATCGATTAAGGCCTCCGGATCTAATGGATTCTTTGTCTTTGTATCAAATGCAATTGGATTACCAAAACTTGCATAGAGAGAACAAGAAGATTGCCAGGCGTATTCCAAGGTCTTTCTCTTACTTTCTTCATCTAAATAAGGAAGAAGATGACGAAATGCTACAAGGCTCGTCACTCCATGAGTAAAAACGATCGCACCAAGAGTATCATGAGCATTCTCCAAGAATACTTTTGCGAAGGCAGAAGTCATCTCGGAGATCGTTAATCCAATATCTCCACTCAGATCCACCATACTGATAACGGATCCAAAATTAGGATCATGATCCAAATCCTCCAAAGCGGAGACTATGGTTCCATTATATTTTCTTAATTCTTTTGGAACGATAAGAATATTATCGATCGCCTTCTCTGGCCTTTCTCTGAGAAGATCCGTAGTTCTCTGATCAGGCAGCACCTGGTAGGTGCAGGCCCATCTTCCTAACGCTTCCGCGAGTTCGAGAAGCCTAATCTTAGTCTGCGATTGAGAAAGGCTACGAACTGCATGCCCTACCCGAATGATCCCATGAGTTGCGTCCCCACAAAATCCTGGGGAAAGTCGATCCACCCAAAGGCCCAAGACTTTCTGCCAAGAAGAATGCTCTAGTTCCCGTTCAAAGAAAAGCGCCCAGTCCGTATTGCGATCGGTCTTGCCCAAGGCTTCTTTCCAATTTCCATTCGTAATCGTTTCGAAGGCAGGAGGCTTTTGTTCCATTCCCCTCATATAGTTTTGTATCCAAGGAATTACTTCTTCTTGTTTGCCCAATGCACAGAGAGCCTCTGCAACCATGGTAGCATGGCTTGTTAATCCATTCTTCAGCTCGGTAGAATAAGGAAGTAATTCCTTCAACGCATCATCCAATATGTCATACTTTGTTTGTATCATGTTCTAAAGAATAGCATATACCGGAACAGCGCGCTTGTAAGATCTTGCTACGATCCTGAAATTTTACGCACGCTTTCTATGGCAAACAGCATCGATCCTTTGGTTTCTCACAAAGAATTCACGAAGTAAAAAACCTTACTATGCAAAATAATTACCAGAGGGACAAAAAGTCATGTTAGTATATTATAAAAGTATAATTATATATCAAACAATGATAGAGAAACTTCATTACGAACATTGTTCAGCACAGATTCTTTCAATGTAATATTACGAATGTTCAATAAAGAAAATTTACTTTTTCAATTGAAAATTGACTTAGCAATACTCGCTTCTAAATTGTGGCTCGAAGAGAATAAAAACGATCTCCTTCAATAGAGAGAGTGGAGTAACATTTTAAAATGAACAATCGAAACTTTTGGAAAGTCCTGGGCGGGATTTTCTTAATTGTATCCGCATCGTCGCTGGCCGCGCAAAGCCAAGCGCAAATGTTCGCAAAACCTGGAGTGATCGGAGATTCACTCAGCCAAGGTTTCTATGGAGCAACTGTAGAGGAAAAAACTCAGAACTGGGCTTATCCTGTTTTAGTTTCTAAGCAAGCAGGCTCTGGTGTTTCCTATAATGTGCTGAAAGGGCCTTACCTAAACTTCGAAGACGTATTAAACGGAAATTGTGGAGTGTTCTGCATCGCATCTTCCGTGATAGGCGGTAACGGAGCAACTGTAAGTCTTCCTACACATGCAGGAATCACAGGTGCGGACTATACCACCGTATTACAAACTTCAGGACAGTGTTCCAATATTAACGCAACTACTTGGGCCAAAGAATGGTACTGGGCAACTTGGTATTGGTATACATATCGTTGGGTGCAAGTTCCTGATTGCGAGACTCCTGATAAATTCCACCAATTCGGTCTAAGAAACTCAGGAACCCAGCTGCAAGTCATGCAAGCTGTTAAACCTAGCTTCTTGTTTGGAACAGTTGCAGCAAACCATGTACTTTGTACTGCACTAAGCACTTCTACCGATTGCTTGGATCAAACAAGATTCTTAAACGATATCCGTTCCACCATGTCCAAATTGGCAGCGATCGGATCCATCAAAGGAGGAGTTCTATTCACAGTTCCGAATGTAACTTCTATCGCTTTCTTGGAAAACTATACCGATCCGCAAGGAAGAGCAAACTATTCCGGACTTAAGGCATTCTTCCGTTCTTCCGTTTCCGATCCTTCTCAAGTATTAGATAAGACTGAAATAGCAACTATTACTACTTTCTTAACTGGCTTGAACAATGAAGTGAAAGCGCAAGCTGTAGCGATGGGTTTTGCTTTGGCAGACTTAAAAGTTCTTTTTGACGATCTGAAAGAGAACGGAAGATTGATCCAAAGTCCTTCCGGATACAGCCCAGGTTATGCGAAAGCAAACTGGCCTCTCCCAGGTCAGCCTGGTATTTTCGGATTAGATGGAGTGCATCCTAATATGTACGGACATTCAGTATTCGCAAACGAATTGATCAAAGCGATCAACTCCAAATACGGATACTCTATTCCACAAGTAAGTGAATACACTGCTTGGTACTATGATTCTTTGAATCGCAACCCAATCGATTTGAAAAAATTCCTAACAGACACTCTGTTCGGACAGTTCATCTCCTGGGTCATCGGAATTTTCGTATAAAAATTTCGAAGGTAATTTTGCCCGAGTCGCAAGACTCGGGCTCTACTCAAAATCGGAGAATTCTTCTCCTAGTCTTGAACTAAATAAATTCTTATGCAATCAATTCGCCGCTACTGGCCCTGGTTCGTCGTAGGCCTTCTTATTATATTATGTTTTTCTATTCTTCTTTGGCCAGAGAAGGAATCCAAGTCCCCTAGTTTAGAAGAAGAAGCTTCTGAAGTAGTGAATAGAAAATACGGGACGAGCAATTTAGAATTTCCGGATGCACCTCATCCTTTCCAAGAAGATCCGGATCTGGAAGGCCAGGCCAAACGCCTCTGGCCGGCAGCATTCAAAGAAAAGAAAACCAAAGAAGAAAGAGAGAAGATCAAGGATGAATGGGCAGACTTTGCCGTAAAATATCCTCGCAATATATATATTCCCAGAGAATTCAAACCTCCTCTTAGCCAAGAAGATGAGAAGAAGGCTAGAGAAAGATTGGATAAGGTGACTTCTGCAGAAGCAAAATTTGCACTTTTCAGAAATGCAGGAAAGTACGCACAACCTGGTTCCTTAGCGAATCGCCCGAACGATCCGAATATTTCTCCAGAAGAACAAAAAGCATATTTCGGGTATAAGATTGCAGAGTTAGAATCGCGGATACAATTGGTCCAGTATGCGATTCAACAAGGAAGAATGGATTCTTCTCAGATCCCTCAGGCAAACAGCGATATTTCGGTTTGGCAGAAAGAATTGCAGCAACTACAGCAGATTTCTTCTTCCGTTCCTTAACATATATAATCATGAAGCAAAGTAAACATTATATTTCTATTAAATACATTCTCCTATTAGCTCTGCTATTCGGATCCGGATGCATGGGCCCTCCCAAACCGGATCTTTTGCCTGAAATACAGGAAGAGGAGCCCCCGAGTACAGAACAACTCGAGTCGGATCTAAAAAGTGAGAACACTAGATTGAGATCCTTGGCCCTACTAGAGCTTGCCAAAAGAAACGAGAGAAAGTTCATCCCGGTCGCTCGCGAGATCCTACACTCTAAAAAAGATCCCTTAAGCAAGGCTCCCGCGGTTCTCGCTCTGGGAATTTGGAAGGACAAAGTCTCTCTTCCTGAAATCATCCGATTGCTTCATTCTAAATCCGAGATCGATATCGAAACCGTCTTGGAATCGATCTCTCGCATGGAAGATCCAAGTGCAGGCAACCAAGTCACCTCTCTTCTTGGCGAAGAAAGCTCGACTCTCAGGCTTTTGGCGGTTGATACTCTGGTCAGGATCAATGCCAGACAATCCGGAGGAGCAATTCTTGCCGCTGCAAAAGCAAATAAGGATCCGGAAAAAGCCAAAACTTTCGCGATGGCTTTAGGAAAATTGAATATAAAAGAATCGGAAGATTACTTGATCGGTTTGGCAAATTCTTCCGAGCCCGGCCCTACTCTTGCAGCAGCGTATTTAGCCTTAGGAAAGATCGGAAGTAAAAAATCTGTGCCTCTTTTAGCGAAGGCATTGCAGGGCGATTTCGAAAAAGGAAGAGAGAATTCAACAATCGCCTTAGTAGACATCAAGGATCCTAGATCCATATCTCTCATGCTCCCCATTTTAGAAAATTCGAATAGAGAGATCCGATACCGAGCAGCAGATGTCTTGATCGGAGTCCCAGATCCTTCTACCCCAAGGCATTTAATGGAGATCCTTACGAAAGGTCTTGGGATTTCTAAGGGGCCGGCTTCTCATGTATTAGGAAGGACCAAGTATCTTCCTGCAAGAGAGAAGATGGAAAAAATTCTATTCGATGAGAGTGTTCCGGATCGAGAAATAGTCGCACAAGCACTCGGATATTTAGGAGATAAGAAGAGCATTCCCGTACTTGCAAAAGTATTAAAGGAAGATCCGGGTGAAGCGAAATATGGCGCGGTCTGGGCCTTAGGAGCAATCGGTTCCGAGGAAGCACTTCCTTATATCGAAGAAGCTTGCGCGTCTAAAGACCAAAAACTTTCGAAGATTGCGTCCGAAAGCTTGGGGATGATCGCTTCTCCTAAGTCCTTGGCTCTATTAGACAAAAAGACAGAAGATTTTCCGGATCTTGCACCAATTACGTTATCTGCCATTGCTTCCATTTCCGGAACTGAATCCAGAAAGATCTTAGAAAAATATGCGCTTAGCAACAATATCAACTTACATCAAGTCGCTGTTTCTCAATTAGCAGCCAAGAAGGATAAAGAAAGCATTCCTGTTCTCATCTCCTTATTGGAAGATGAAAAGGTTCAGAGAAACAGAAAGCTAATCTTGTCCGCATTGAAATCGATCACAGGATTGAAATATTCTTCCAAGAATGAATGGATCAATTGGTTCAGATTGAAAGAGAAGAACAAAGAAAAATAAAAGGCGGATCGAATATACTACTTAGGAACCCCTACAAGTATTTCGATAAGATCATCCGAAGTAATCACGTCCGCCTGTCTCGGAAAAACTTTCTCCGTTAAAACCTGGTGCACTTGAGGATCTCTGTCAGAACAAAGATCCTTGATCACTACGTTTCTATAGTCTGCATCTGACGCATAACGCAGAGTAGAGAGAACGACTCCGCTTGTGGCGATTCCCATCATTACTAAAGTGTCGATCCCTCTCGCTCTTAAAATCATATCGAGATCCGTGCCGAGAAAGGCACCTACCCTATGTTTGGTGACGATAATATCATCCGCTTGAGGAGTGACTGCTGAATGGATCTCCATCATCTTAGGATCTTTTCCGAGTCCTCCATTCTTCTTGATCGCACCGAACATCATATTATTCGGGCTTACTTCCGGAAAACCTGGACGAAAACCAACAACGATATAGATTACTGGGACTCCTGTCTTTCTTGCAAGGCCCAATATCTGAGACGCCTTTCCCAAGAATGCATCCGGATTTTTCACGTATCCGCCATTTACGATCGCGTTCTGATAATCCATAACTAAGACTGCAGTTTTTGTAAGATCGAGAGAAGGTTTCCCTTCTGCTCTTAATTCGTCTGTAGATGAGTAAACTAGACTAAAGGATAGAAGTAGAATGAAAAGAAATCGGATCATAGACTAATTCTACAAGTTCCTTAGATTTAGTCACTACTTTTGGAGGATCCATTGATTCATCGTGATCAATGGATATAAGAAAGGGAAGAAGGATCGTTCTAAGGCAAAGCCTTTCGAAAACGATCCTTCTTATTTACGATTACTGGCCGGACATAGACAGAGCGATCAGGATCAATGCGACCAAAGGAGGAAGCCCTTGGATAATCGCAGCTCTTGCCATACTCGGTTTAGAAACGAAAAGCACTGTTCCCGCTCCGAATACGGAAAGACAAGCGAATGCCATGATCGCAGGTGCATAGCAAACATGAATATCATAGAAGGCTGCACCGTATAGCGCTCCTATAGCGAGAAACAAATTATAAAAACCTTGGTTTAGAAAAACCGCTTTCATTGCTTCCGCTGATTTGCTATCAGAAACTCCGAAACGGCGATAGATAGCTGGTCGCATCCATAGAATGCTCTCCATTATAAAAATCCAAACATGAAGCAGGCCGACTATTGCGGCTAAAATCCTGGCTGCTAAGATCATCCTTCTCTCCTAACTCTATTAAATTGGGTTCGAGAAGTTTCTACCAGAAGCGCATTCCCTTGTAAAGATTTATCTCTTCCGGAGGCTAAGGATAAAAAAGTTTCCTTCTTCAAATTTGTTTCTATTTCTGTCACAGTCCTTCCCTAATTTTACTCGGCGCTATAGGGACCTGAGCCGAAGTATGCGATCAATATTGCTCCTCCCAAAAGAGAAATATTCTTAATGAACATTACCTTCTGGATCTGCGCTTGTAGAGGATCCGAAATTCCCCAAAACTGGTGCATCATAAAAGTAACAGGCACTAAGAACAATATAAGCAGAAGCGCACCAAACTTTGCCTTATAACCCAAGATCACACTAAGACCTCCCACAAACGCGATCACCCCGGACAATGGGACAAGTATCGAAGCAAGGGGAACTCCTAGATCGGAAGCATGAGAAATTCTCTCCGAGGTAAAATGACCTGGACCTGCCAAGACGAAAATTGCCGCGAATAAGATCCTTCCCACTAAAGGTAGTAACTCCATAAACAGACCTCTCTTATCTAATAATCATTGTATCTTAGAATAAACCTAAGTCCGCTTCCTGTCATTATCATAGGATAAGAGGAAAAAATATTTCGACAAATAGTTAAGCAAACGCTTGACTATTTTTAATATGGCTCAATACTAAAGCAAATGCTTAACTATTCATCTTCTTTAGATCGGATCTTCTACGCTCTTTCAGACCCTACTCGTAGAAATATAGTAGAGCAATTGAGCAAGAAGAAGGCCTCGGTAAGTGAGCTTGCAAGTCCACTGAATATGAGTATGGCTGCTGTAGTGCAGCATATTCAGATCTTAGAAGAAAGTGGTCTTATCAAGACCCAAAAGGTAGGAAGGGTACGTTCCTGTCAGGTTGAACCTCGCTCCTTTAAGATGATGGAAAGCTGGCTTTCTCAAAGAAGAAAATTTTGGGAAAAGAATTTGGATCAGTTGGATGAGTATTTGAACCGGCTGGAGAAAGAGAGGAAATGATCAGATGACAAAAACGAAGATCGCACATGAATCTTTTCAGATTGAAAAAGTTTATAATCATAGTCCGGAGCTTGTGTTTTTAGCCTGGGCCAGTTCAGAAGCAAAGTCCCATTGGTTTATTGGCCCTAAAGATTGGGTGCTCATTCATAGAGAATTGGATTTTAAGGTCGGGGGAAAGGAGATCCTTCACGGAAATTTTGGCGGCACTTTGGAAACTCTTTATACTGCGCATTTTCACGATATTCGCCCGAAAGAAAGGATCGTATTCGATTACGATATGCATATGAACCAGAGGATCTACTCCAGTTCCATTGCCACAATTGAGATCGAAGAGATCGGCCCGAAACAAACCAAGCTCGTATTCTCAGAACAAGTAGCATTCTTAGACGGAACTCCTGGAGACGAAGGAGTCGCATCCAGAAGGCAAGGCACAATGGATCATTTGAACAAGATCATTGAATTCTTAAAGAAACAAGAAGAAGGAAAACTCGTATGAAAACATCTCTCTATTTAGTTATAACAATCTTAGTTTGCTCTTTGGTTTCCTGCATGAGCGGCAGTCCATTCACCTTAAGAGAGAATGTTCCATCCTTTCATTCAAATCCTAAAGAATCCGGATATGCGCAGATCAATGGAATCCAACTTTATTATGAAGTCCATGGCAAGAACGATGGAATCCCTTTAGTACTTCTAAACGGAGGAGGCTCCACAATTGAGGTCAGCTACGGTAAGATCCTTCCTATATTCGCAATGCATAGGAAAGTGGTCGCTTTAGAAGAACAAGCTCACGGTCGAACGAGCGACAGGAACAAGCCGGTCCGCTTTGAGACTTCTGCAGAAGATGTAGTGTCTCTCTTAAAATATCTGAAAATAGAGAAAGCGGATATATTCGGCTTTAGTAATGGAGCAAGTGTGGCCTTGGAGGTTGCTATCCGCCATCCTGAGTTAGTCCGTAAGCTTGTGTTCGGTTCTTCTATTACCAAAAGATCAGGGAGTCCTTTGCAATTTTGGTCTATCTTTAAAAAGCCTTCTTTCTCCGATATGCCTGAGCCTCTTAAGGAAGCATTCTTAAAAGTAAATCCGGATCCTCAGAAATTAAGGAACATGTTTGAAAAGGATATAGATCGAATGGCTAACTTTAAAGACGTAAGCGACAAAGATGTTCGTTCAGTCAAAGCGTCCACCTTGGTAATCCTGGGAGACCAAGATATTACGAGACCGGAACACGCGGTGGAAATTACTCACTTGATCCCGAAATCCAGATTGATCATCTTACCAGGAGGACATGGCGAATACTTGGGCGAGATATTGTCTTCTCCCAAAGCGAGTCGTTATCCCGAATTAAGCGCCTCATTGATCGAGGACTTTTTGGATTCTCCCTGATCCAATAGCCATCAAGATTTGCTTTTATATAAAACAAGAGTTTGGAAAAAAATTTCAAACTCTTGTTTTGACACCTCTCAAGGAATAAATTTCTTTCTAAAAAATCAGAGCTATAATCAAAATTTTTGACGGAAATTTCGGATCGACACGTCTGATATTGCATGTTAAGCAAGAATGATAACTCCTCAGAAAAACAGACCGAGGTGGAAGAAACTGTTACAAAACAAACTTCAATCGATGGGCGTTTAATCCTTTCTGATTCTGCTTACTTTAACCCTTTCGAAAGAGACCAAGATTTCTGGGGAGAATTCACAGAGATCTCTTATTCGGAACTTCCTTAATTGATAGATTGACCGCTCACCCTTCTCCTTGAGCCAATCTTTTAGAACATAATTCTAAATCCATCTTACCTCTCTTGCACGTTAGATCTTCTTTCCTTTAATACTAAGATAGAAGATACAAGGCAAATAGATTAGAGTAAACAATTCCAAAGTAAGACCTCCTACGATCACTGTGGCGAGAGGTCTTTGCACATCGGAACCGATTCCGGAGGCAGTTGCTGCTGGAATGAGTCCGAGCAAGGCAAGTAATACTGTCATAAGCCTAGGGCGAAACTGTAGAGCTGCTGCTTGCAATACGGATCTTTCCGGATCAGGATGATCCTTGTCTTTCAATAGATGGATCATTCTGGAAACGAATAGCACTCCTGTCATAGTTGAGATTCCGAACAAGGATACAAAGCCTACACCAGCAGAGACTGAAAAATTCATCCCTCTTAGAAGTAGCGCAATAATACCGCCCGTCATAGAGATTGGAATTCCTGACATAGCAAGGACGGCATATTTTCCATCTCGAAAGATCATAAACAAAAAGCAATAGATGAAGAATAACGTGGCTGGGATCACGATCCTCAATCTCTTTCCCGCTCTGGATAAGTTCTCGAATTGTCCTCCCCATCCGATGCTAATTCCCTCAGGAATCTGAGTATTCGCTTCTACTTTTTCTTTTGCCTCTTTTACAAAGCCTCCCTGGTCTCTTCCCCTTATATTGGTCCGAATCGAGATTTGTCTCTTACCGTCCTGTCTTTGGATGATTGTAGGTCCGTCTTTTAATTCTACCGAGGCAAGTTCGGATAATGGGATCCTTCCTCCAGAAGGAGAAGCCACTAAAAGATTTTTCACTCTTTCTAGAGAAGATCTAAAATCAGTAGTATATCTTACTAGAATATCGAAGCGTTTATTACCTTCATATAATTCTCCCACTTCCGTGCCGCCAATTGCAGCTTCGATCGTATCCAAGATATCTTTTGCATTGATACCGAATCGCGCGGATCTTTTTCGATCTATCTCTATGGTAAGCTGAGCCTGATCTCTTTCCTGTTCTATTCCGGATTCTGTGGCGCCGGGAATAGATTTCACTATGTCCAAAATCTTCTCCGCATAACCTCTTAAAAGAAGAAGGTCCTCACCGTTCACAAAAATAGCGAGATCGGACACGCTGCCTGTAACTGATTCGGTCACGTTGTCTATGATCGGTTGAGAAAATAAGAAATGAACTCCAGGCAAATTTATGGAAAGAGAATCCTTGATACGCTTTAAGAGTTCTGCTTTCGATATTTTCTCCCTCCAAAGTTCGTAATCCTTCAACCCGACGAGTATCTCCATTCGATTCGGCCCGTAAGGATCCGTTCCCTCATCATTTCTTCCCAATTGAATCAGTACTTCGGAAACTTGCTCGTTCTTTAATAAGATCTCTTTTACAGTTCCTAGATATTGTTCCCCGCTTTTCAAATGCATTCCTACCGGGAAAAAACCTCTGATATTAATGGCACCTTCATCGAGCTCGGGTAAGAATTCTGTTCCTATCTTATAATAACTAAATCCTAATATTAGAATAACGCCAACAATGGAATATGTAACAGTCTTGCGAGCGGAACGCAAACGAGACGCAAGAAGTGTATTGTAGAACTCTCGGATCTTTACAAAAATAAAGTTTTGACTTTCTAAAGGCTTAGGATCGTATTTCTCAAGCTTACTCCTATAAATGAAAGTCATGAGAACGGGAATAACAGTTAAAGTGAGAAGCAAACTTCCAAAGATAGCAAAAGAAAGAGTAAACGCCATAGGAGAGAATAATCTTCCTTCTACCCTTTGGAATGTGAAGATAGGTAGATATGCGAAGATGATAATCCCTATCGAAAAGAAGATCTCTCTTCCTACTTCTAACGAAGAATCATGAGTGATCTTTAATAGTTCCGAGTATCCTATCTTCGTTTTTTTCTGAGACCTTGCTTCTGAATATTTCCTAAAAATATTCTCCACCATGACCACGGCCCCATCCACGATGATCCCAAAGTCAATTGCCCCCAAGGAAAGAAGATTTGCAGGTATACCGGTCAGCTTCATCATAGAAAAACCGAAGAGCAGAGAAACTGGAATGGTAGAAGCTACTACTAATGCGGAGCGGACACTCCCTAAGAAAAAGACAAGCACGAGTGTAACAATGCTCACTCCTTCGAAGAGAGTTCTATAAACTGTTCTTACAGTGTATTGGACTAGCTCTGTTCTGTCATAAGTAGAAGCAATCTTAACACCTTTCGGAAGACCAGTTTGGTTCAAGGTCTTGATCCTTGCCTTCACTCTTTCTATCAGTTCGGAAGGATTTTCCCCTCTCCGCATCGCGACTATCCCTTGCACACTGGAAGTTCCCGAGCGGATCTCTCCAGTAATCGGATGTCGGATAACGTATTCAAAGATACCGTCGGGCCTTCTTGGATATTCTTCTACGGACGCAAGGTTACCAATGTAGATAGGAGTTCCTTTTACAGCAGTAACTACGATGTTTTGTATATCATCTACACTCTGAATGGCTCCTAGTCCTCGGACCACGAATCCCTGGTCCCCTCTCGTGAGAATATTTCCTCCCGTATTCCGATTGTTGGATCGAACTGCATCCAAGACATCAGAAAGAGTAAGACCGTATCGATACAATCTCCCCGGATCCGTGATGATATGATATTGCTTTTGCAATCCTCCGAAATTGATAATGTCTGCTACCCCGGGAACTTGTCGAAGTGCGGGGATCACAACCCAATCTTGTAGAGTTCGAAGATCCATCGGAGTAAAATCTTCTGTGCCTTCTAATGTATAACGAAAGATCTCTCCGACAGGTCCTGTCAAAGGAGCAAGAGAGATTTCCGCTTCGTCCGGAATGTCTACATCTCTCAGTCTTTCTAAGACCAATTGTCTTGCAGTGAAATCACTGACTCCTTCTTCGAACACGAGTTGGAGTACGCTCAGTCCGAAAATCGTTTTGGATCTTCTGGTAAGTACATAAGGAACCGAATTCAATTCTCTTTCTAAGGGAAGGGTCACTCTTCGTTCTACTTCCAAGGCTGCCTTGCCCGGAAAGAGAGCAATCACACTTACCTGAGTATCTCCCACGTCAGGATATGCTTCCTTCTTGATCTCCATCCAAGACCAAGCGCCGAAGGAGAGAATAACGATCGCGAGAATAATGCTCGGAGCTCGATGATTCAAGGAGAAGGATATAAGTTTTTCGATCATATTAGAATCCGAAACTCAAGCCTTTCAAGAGCATGGCCCCGTCGGTTACAATCTCTTCTCCTGAAGAAATTCCATCGGTGATGATCGTCTTTTCTTCTCCGGAGGTTCCTATAGTGATCCTTCTACGAGTAAAGACACCCTTATCATCGGAAACAAATACGTAATTCTTTTCATCTACAGTGATGATTGCTTGGTTCGGGACAGCGATCACAGATGTTCTAGGATCTCCGAAATCCACTCTGGCATACATACCAGGCAATATTTTTTCATTCGGATTTCTTAAAGTAACACGGACCTTAACAGCGCGCAAGGCAGGATCCACAACCTCACCCACTGCTTCTGCGTTTCCTAAAAAATTCTTTCCAGGAAAGGAAAGAAACTGGATCTTCACTTCCTCTCCTTTCTGCACCTCACTCAATCTAGACTCAGGCACATCGCAGATCAACCAAAGAGTGGATCCGGAGACGGAATCCAATTCCTTCGGATTGAATCCTATGGTCCTTAACTTTGACTCCGTCTCTGCACTTTCCGCCTTTGCGATCGCATAATTAGATTCTGCCTCAGTAACTTCTCTTCCTGTAGCTGCCTGGTTCACATACATATCTCGGACCCTGGCAAGATCTTTCAGAGCCTTAGAAGTAACCGCCCTACTTCTCTTGTATTCAGCGTAAAGTTGAGTGGTCTCTCCAGAATCGAAGAGAATGATTTTCTCACCGGTGTTCACGGAAGTCTTGATGCTTGCGATCACTCTTGCAGGTGCAACTACTGAAAAGACAGCATCTCCTTTTCCAACGACCAAGGTTGAGATTCTTGCGAGTCCAGGAGAATCCTTCGGGAAGGTGATCTTTTCGCCTCCTTGTTCTGCTCTGGGACTTCGATCCGATTCCTCTTTCCAAGCCTGCCTCAGTTTATAAGAGGAATACCAAGAATTTGCCCAAAGAAGTAAGGCACCCAAAAGTAAAAGGATGACCCAACGCGCAGGCCTTCCCTCCAAATTCATTTTATAAAATTCGAATATTCGATTCATTCTATCAAAGCTCACCGAAAACGGTCTTACCTACCGTAAAATTCAAAACTTCTACCGCCTCTATCCGATCCGACTGTAAACGGATCATTTTTAAAGTACTCTCGCTGTAAGACTCAAAGAAATCGGCAAATTCCAAAATCGTTAAGTATTTCTTCTTGTAGTTCTCTATCATCAAAGCCGAGAGATTCTTATAATCTTTCGTAAAGGATTCCTTATATTCTTGAAGAAGCCTATCCTTCTCCTTTGCTATTCCCAAAGCGGAACGGACCTCAGACTTTACTGATAATAGTTTTTCTTCTAGCTCTGCCTTCTTAGAAGCAAGAGCGGTTTCAGAGGCGCGGATATTTCCCTGGTTCCGATTAAAAACGGGAATCGGCATGGAGATAGTGACACCATAATAGTCTTTGATATAATTTCCTGCTCTGTCGTAACTTCCACCCAAGGATAGATCCGGGACTGCCATTGCTTTTTGCAGAGAAAGATTCGCTCTTTCTGCATTCACAAGAAGTTCTAAGCCTTTTAGATCCGGCCGATGCTCTAAGGCAACATTCAATAAGCGATCCGGCTCGAGCACTAGTGGAGAAAAGATAGTCTCTTCAATTCCGGGAAGTACAGGAACAAGCTCGACATCGAGCAGGTCCGCTTCGTTCAATAGGATCTTTAGCACCTTCTCCCTTTCTAAAATATTCTTGATCAACTCGGAACGATCCGTCTCCAACCGAAAAAGAATGGATTTCAATCTCAGAAGTTCTGAAAGAAGAATTTGCCTGTTCTTATAAACGTTCTCTGCGCCTCGGATCGTATTCTTGACACGAGGAATACTTTCTTCATAAAACTCTAATGCATTTCTAGAATAGTATAATTGGAAGAAGCTAGATCTTAGTTCCAACTTTAGCGAACGAAGAGTGTCGTAGAACATTTGCTCGGCAACGCTTCGATTCCATTTCGCCAGTTGAACCCGTTTGTCTCTCTTTCCAGCCATATAGAATAGCTGCTGGATTTGGATCATGGTCTCGCCGTTCTTCGTGGTATCGAAGTATTGTCTTGTCTGTTGGTTATAAATATTTTGATCTACATAGACTGTCGGGTTTTCCCAAAGTCCTGCTTGGATGATCGCTGCCTTTTTAGATTCCACTTCCAGGCGAGAAGATAGTAAGGAAAGATTGTTTCGTAAGAATAATCTCTCTGCCTCTTGCAAGGTAAGGGGCTTGCCCTTAATTTGAGAAGCCTTGGGATCGGATTCTGTTATTATAATATTTGCCTTAAGATCGCTTTCAGGTAGATCTGCAGCAAACAATCTTGCATAAGCAATACTGAAGAAAAGAAAAGTTAGAATGAATTGATTCCGAAGAATGATAACGCAAGCGTACATAAACGCACCCTTATTTTAAGCTAGGCCAGCTCCGCCGAATCTTTTCGAACGAAGAAATAAATTAGTGAATTATGCTAGCGCAGGTGGGGGAAGATCAATTAGTAAACTGAGTAGCTTTTCGGAAAGGCAAAAGTGAAAGTGAAAACACCCGTTAGTGATCTCGTTCTTAGTTAAGAAAAAATCAGTTAAGCTAGTTTCAGGATCGTATTCGGTAGAATCGCTTTCCCAAGCAAAAGAAATCCCGTCCTCTTCTTCCGAAGGAAAGACGATCCATTTTTTACTCAAAGGCTTTTTTTGAGCCATTGAGTCTTTCAGAGAATGATGAGATCCTACTATTTCCGTATTCGGAAAAAAAGATAAGAATGAAAAATTCAAAAGGAATACTAAGACTAAGCTGAGCCTCGCACTTATGTTTCCTATTTGAATGAACCTTGGCATTTTCTTTGAACTGAAGATAAGGTTAGGTCATCCTAAAGTAGTCTGTTAAAATTTCAACAAGGTTACATCAGGCCTTTGTCTTATCCTCAGAAAAAGGGAAGCCAAAAGAATTACCGTATTTTGATCCAGATCAAAGACGAATCCCGATATTCGTTTACTATGAAAGAATGAGATTTTCTTCCTTCTTTAGCTCAGACATTTGGTCGATCGCTTTCCGTCCTTTTTTCTTAGGAGCCGCTATCCACGCATTATTCGCGATACTCGTATGGATCCTCATCTTGTTCTCCGTGATTTCTTCGCCTTTCTTAGTGGGAGGAATTCAAATGCATTCCTACGAAATGGTCTTCGGCTTCTCTCGAGCAATCCTAGTCGGCTTTCTTTTTACTGCAGGACAAAATTGGACCAAAAGCATCCTGATCCAAGGGAAGGAACTCTGTTTTCTATTCGCACTTTGGGTCTTAGGAAGATTCTGCTTTTTGTCATCTCCCGCAATCTCCTACGCAGCATTAACCTTTGATCTCTATTTCGATATCCTCGTTCTTTTCTATCTTCTCCCCGCCTTCTTCAAGAAAGGACAAGAACACAATCGAATTATTGGTATCCTATATTCTTTATTATTTTTTCTTCATGTTCTTGTAGCATTTTCCTTTTTAGGAGCGATCTCTAATGACTGGAGTATGCACTTCATACATCTATCCATCTTTGTGATCTTGCAATTCCTTCTACTGATAGCAGGAAGGATTTTGCCTTTCTTCTCCTCTGTCGCTGTAGCCGGATCAAATCCCAGAAAGTTCCTTACGTTAGAGAGGATGATTCAGTATGGTGGACTCGCTTTCTTGGTTCTAGAGTTCGGAATATATTTTGCTCCCGAATTTTCAACTTATGCGGGATACTTTTGCTTTTCCTTCTCGATCATAAATCTTGTCCGTTGGTATTTTTGGGAGCCTTGGAAATCTCTTCGAATCCCTATCCTTTGGATCCTACACACTGGATATTTTTGGTTAAGCATAGGTTTTTTCTATCTCGGGCTATCTCATTTAGGAACTTTTCCGGTTTCTTCTGCGTTTCATATCTTTACAGTTGGAGCAATCGGAGTCTTTACCTATGGAATGATCACTAGGGTTTCACTAGGCCACACAGGAAGACCAATACGCGCATCTAAACTTACTGTACTTGGCTACGTCTTTCTAAATCTCGCCGTAATTTCTAGAGTCTTTTTTCCCCTCTGGAATAAATATAGAGAAGCCTATTTTGTTTCTGCAGCTTTTTGGATCGGAGCCTTCCTTCTTTTTCTGATTCAATATACGAAAATCTTAATAAATCCCAGGGCAGATCTAAAACCAGGCCCCAAAGTTTGAATGGCTTCGCTTATCGGATTAGTTTAATGTAAAAGTCGGCCAGTGCTTCGGGCAAATGGGATGGATTCGGAAGGATCCGATAAGAACCCAGGCCTAGCATGGCCGGCAAATACCTTTTGGACTCCTTATCTACCGCCAATGCAAACAATCCTATATTCGATTTTTCGCATTCTCGGATTGCCTGCTTCACATCCTCAATTCCGTATCTTCCTTCGTATCGATCGTAATCATTCGGCTTTCCGTCTGTTAGAAGAAGGATATATCTCTTGGAGCTTGTTTCTTTTTGGATCTGAGAAATCGCATGTCGGATCGCTGGTCCAATGCGAGTATATCCGTTCGACTGCATGGGTCCAATTCTATCTCTCGTTTTTTCCCAAGTCTCATCGAATCTCTTAATAGAAAAGTAATCGCAATGATTCCTTGTTCTCGAAGAGAATGAATCGATCTGAAATCTATCCCCGAATTCGGAACATATTTGTCCGAACAAAAGCAAAGAAACTTTTTCTACATCTAAGATCCTTTGGTTATCTACATAAGAATCTGTTGATAAACTTGTGTCCGCTAAGATTAAAATGGAGACTTCTCTCAATCTCTTTCTTTTAGAAATATAAATATTTTCTGAAGGAATGCAACCCGACTGAATATCCGTATAAAAGTCGACGATCGCATCTATATCCAACTCCTCCCCATCCGATTGGCGATTGATTGCCATTCTCTCATTGGCGAATCGATTCAATCTAGAACGCATGAAATTCAATGTGGTAAAATGTTCCGTATAAACCTGAGAGGTAAATTGAGGATCCTTTGCTATCAATCTCTTAGGGTATACGCTACAATAACCAGTCTTGTATTTTCGTTTTCCAAAATCCCATTCATCGTATCGAATAGGCTCTTTTTCTGAAAGGATCTCATTACTCTCAGAAGCCCCGAATCCAGATAGAAATTCAGTCCGAAATACGGAATGTGTAGGTTCATCGGAGCGTACTGTATCTCTCAGATCCAATTCTTGAAGAGCTTCCTTCTGTTCCGAAAGTTCATCTGTTCCATCAAAATCTCTCCAAGTTCCGGAGAATTCTTCGATAGTATCTACTTTCTCGAATTGATGCTGAAGCGTATAATCCTGCTGAGACTTTTGATCCACTTCTAAGGTGCGGATCTTTTCTCTCGCGATCCCCAAAAGCTCTGTCCGAATCTCCTCTATATGAGGCTTTTCCGTATTTGAATGCAAAGAAAGAGATTCTACTCTTTCTATAGAAGGCGACATCCAAATTCCATGTAAGAAAGAAAGATCTTCCTCCTCGCCTTTCTTATCCTTGCTAGATCTTCTAAACTCGATCTCGTTTGCAACCACAGAATCCAATAAGGCACGCGCGCCCAGATACGAGTTCTGTAGACTTTCCATTATGATAGGATAATATTTGAAAGCCTTCTGCAATGATTCCTTTCTACTTCTTTCTTCGCCCGGTCCCCAATTCAAACCAAGATTCTTCTGCTCGGATAAATAAAGGATCCTGAATATATAAAAATTCAGATTATCTTCTTTCGTATTGCCTGCAAAATATTGATTTGGAAGAAAGAATGCGCTATTCTGAAAGCCACCTTCTCTCTCCGCAGAAAAGATCTCTATGTTCTCTCCCGTTAAAGATTTGGCCAAGATGGAGAGACGATCCTTAATGGAAGAAAGAGAAACTTTTCTTTTTTCTAATATAGAACTTTTTTCTTCGGAGAATAGATCTAGTGCGGATCTATAGAGATGCTTGAATAAGAATTCGTCCCAGCCCATCTCATATCATCAAGGAAACTATATCCTTGAGGGCTTGCACTGTATCTCTATCATCCGAAAGGGGCTGCACGATCGCGACTTCACAGGCAAGCCTTGGAGGCAAACCACTCGTAATCAATTTTGCTGCATCGACCAAAAGACGAGTAGAGCAAGATTCGATCAAACCTAACTCTGTAAGATTTCGGATCTTCTGCCCCAACTTAACCAATTGACTTGCTATTGACAAAAGGACTCCTGTCTCTGCGAAAAGTATCTCTTCCTCGACTTTCGAATTCGGATAATCGAATTGCATGGAAATAAATCTTTGTCGAGTCGAAGGTTTCAATTCCTTCCATCCTCTTTGGTAGCCAGGGTTGTAAGAAGCAACCAGCATGAAAGAAGAAGGCGCGGACACACTTTCATTCTTTCGATCTAGATAGATCTCTCTTCGATAATCAGTTAAGGGATGAATAGCGACAAGAACGTCTGGTCTTGCCTCTGCAATTTCATCCACATACAGGATTGCACCCATTCTTATACTTCGAGTCAAAGGACCGTCCTGCCATATTGTTTCGGAACCTTTGATCAAGAACCTACCCAGCAAATCCACTGCAGAAGTCTCTTCATGACAAGAAACCGAAACCAAAGGAAGTCCTAACCGAGCAGCCATAAATTCTACGAAGCGAGACTTTCCCGAACCTGTAGGTCCTTTCAATAGAACAGGGAGTTTATTCCGATGAGCATGCTCGAACACATCGATTTCATTCCCCGTACTTTTATAGTAAGGTAGATTTGCCGTATCTTTCGGCTCGGATGCATTATCAAGCTTCTTCAAGATCTACTCGAAAGAGAAATATCTCCGGAGGCTGCCTCCGCTCCTACTGCCTCATCAGTAGGAGTTCCGAATTTTATAAAGTTCCATATAAATGCAACTATCCCAGAAGTAAAAACGAGAGCGGCAAGCACAAGTCCGAGAAAATGCACTTGTATCTCTTTCTGTACGACTAGAAAATCCAATCCGAATTTTCTTTCTAAGTACACTTGCGCAATCCCTGCAACAGCAAATGCTCCCGTCATACCAAGCATTCCAATATTGGAAGCCCAGAATGCAAAGAGTCCGATGGAGTTATTCCATAGCTTGCGCCCGGTTAATAAAGGCATCGAATATGTGATGATAGCAAGAACGATCATTGCATAGGCTCCCCAAAAAGCCAAGTGCCCATGCATTGCAGTGATTAAGGTTCCATGTGTATACAGATTCACTTGAGGAAGTGTATGCGCAAAACCTAAAAATCCTGCTCCCACAAAGGACATGATCGCACTTCCAATCGTCCAGTAGAGTGAGATCGTATTTGGATGATTTCTTCCGCTTTTCCGATACATAGAGACTGCAAACATCGCCATCGCAAGAAAGGCTAAAGGCTCTAACATAGAGAAAAAGCCGCCAATCCATTTCCAATATTCAGGAACTCCAATATAATAATAATGGTGACCTGTGCCTAGAATACCCGAGAGAAAAGTTAAACCTACAATCACATACAACCATTTCTCGATCACTTCTCGATCCACTCCGGTCAACTTAATCAAAAGAAAGGAAAGAATTCCTCCCATGATCAATTCCCAAACACCTTCGACCCAAAGATGAACGACCCACCAACGGAAATAAGAATCCACAGTTTGGCTATTGAATTCAATCATCCCAGGTAGATACAAGAGTGCAGCGGAGAAAAGTCCGAAGTATAGCACTAGGCCAGTGGTCGTATGCTTCTTACCCTTCCAGACCGTCATTCCTATATTAAAAAGAAATAATAGTACGTTTATGACGACCAAATAGTCCAGAGGTCTTGGGATTTCCAAGAATTTCCGGCCTTCCCAAACGTTAAAATGGAACCCGATAATAGAGACTACTCCCACTACGATTAGAGAGAGCAACTGTATATAAGCCAATCGAACGGAATAGATCTCGCTTTCTGACTCGTCCGGAATAATATAATGAGCAGCCCCCATGAATCCGGTCAATAACCAGACTACAAGTAGATTCGTATGAGTTGCTCGAGCAGCATTGAATGGGATCCAGTCATGCAAACCGTCGAATCCCATTCGGGCAAAACCCATAATGAATCCGTAAACTATTTGCAAGGACAAGAGCAACATGCAGGTTGCAAAGAACCAATAGGCAATTTTTTGAGATTTATATTTCATGATCGCACTCTTTATCTAGTATTTATAATATCTATTTTAATTGGGAAAGATAGGCGGACAGATCCTTGATCTCCGATTCGCTCAAAGGCAATTTAGGCATGGCTGTCCCTGGTTTTATCTTTTGCGGATCTCGAAGCCAATTCTCCAGATAGGCAATATCGAATTTCTTGCCCACTGTATCGAGTGCCGGACCGACATTTCCACCAGCACCACCAACCGCATGACAGGCTACACAGATCTGTTTGAATTTTTCAGGTTGAGAGATAGATACGTTATTTGCGCTTACCGTTTGTGTTTCAGGCTTGAACTCTGGCTTAGGAGGAAAGCCTTTAAGGTCAAGCTCCCCGTTCCATTTTAAGAAGGCGATCAGATCACCAATTTGCGCCTCGGTAAAATCATATTTTACCATCTTACGCTCTCCTGGATACATCGCTTGAGGGTCTTTAAGAAATATTCGTATCCACTCCGGACCTCTTCTTTCGTAGACCTTAGTCAATTCAGGCGCGTAATACGCTCCTTCTCCCAAGATCGTATGGCAACCCATACAGTTATTCTTCTCCCAAAGAGCCTTACCCCGAATCACCTCATCACTTAGAGTCTTTGCAGAAGGATTCGAATAAACATATCTTAAAGAATCGAACGTTAGGAATAAGAATATGGCGGAAAATAAAAAGGTTCCTATGAGGAAAAATAATTTAGCCTGAAACTTTGTGAGCATTGCCTCTTCCCTTTGCAAAATTAAGCAGGCGAAATATTTCCTACTTACAAAAAGCCAAAAGAAGTCTGACATTTATCAAAAAATTTGTCCTTGATATGGATCAATATTGATGTAAAAATTCTGAAAAATATTTTGATACACTCAAATTATACGGATACTTTTATGCTGAACACTGCAATAGTCGATCCTTGGTCGGAGATCCGTCGAGAATTCGAGAATGAAATTTGTTCGATCGGGATCCCTAAAAAATTCCATAAAGGAGAACTGGTATTCGAGGAAGGAAGACCCTATACAGGATTTTTCGAAATCATATCAGGAATATTTAAAGTATTTTCATTAAATACGGACGGAAAAGAAGCTATCCTTAAGGTATTCTCACCTGGAGAACTGATCGCCACTCATCCCATCTTTCAACCCAAGGAACCTTGTATTTATCCTGGGTTTTGCGAGGCTTTAAAAGATGGTGAATTGATCTATTATCCTAAAAAAGAATTCATTTCATTCTTAAAGGGAAACAATCAGGCACTCTTTCTATTTTCTTACGCTACTGTAGAGCATTTGAATTATTTCAGAAAGAAGATGATGGAGAATTTATTCCTATCCGTAAAAGATAGAATCATTACTTTTTTAATCGAATCAGGAGCCGACCAAGGATTTGTATCCCTACCAGTCACAAAATACCAACTGGCTTCTCTCTTAGGAACTACTCCAGAATCAGTGAGTCGCGCATTCCGCTTCCTCACCGAAGAACATATCGTCGAGGAAAGGAACGCTTCCTATCATATTCTCCAAAAATCTCCTTTGAACTAGACCTTCTCAATCCCGTCGTTGAGATTTCTCATTCTTTTAAAGTCGATTCGATTTGACTCTTGTTGAAATAACTTTTTCTTGGAAATGAGGGAATCTTGGCGATCTTACTTCATTTGCTCGATCCGGTACGAAGCTTTTTTGTGCCTTCCTTTAAGATCTATTGGTTGTATCTACTTAGTTCGATTCTGATCACTTGCTTCTTCTTAATTCTACAAAAGATTAGAAGAAAAGATTTCCGTTCTACCGAATATGCCAGAAGAAATCTCTCTCAAAAGATCTGGTTACATCCTTCTTCCATTTTGGATTATAAATACTATTTCGTGAATACGATCTTGTTTTCACTGTATTTCGGATATTTTGTACTTTCGAGCGCGACAGTCTCTTCTTTCATAAGTAGCAACCTCGCCCACTGGTTCGGAAGTTCCAAGCTCGCCTCTCCAACAGGATATTCCGTAATCGTAATCTATTCTCTACTTTTTTGGTTGGCGAATGATTTCGGAAGATTTTTAGCTCATTTCCTATTACACAAAACCTTCTTATGGGAGTTTCACAAATTTCATCATTCGGCAGAAGTGCTAAACCCACTCACAGTCTATCGAGTCCATCCGGTAGAAGGAATATTAGTAAATTCTCTAGGAGCATTCTTCTCAGGAATTGTGACCGGCATCACAGTATTTTTATTTCCTGAAGGGATCCAGATGATCTCATTTTTAGGGGTAAATGCAGGAATCTTTGGATTCAATCTTTATGCGAATCTCAGACATTCTCATATCGATCTTCGATTTCCCAAATGGCTCAGTCATATTTTCTTAAGTCCTGCGCAGCACCAAGTGCATCACAGCAAAGACATCCAACTCCAGAACAAGAATCTAGGAGTTACATTCGCCTTTTGGGATATACTTTCTGGAAGCCTTCATATTCCCAATGAAGAAGAAAACAAAAGTTTGATCTTCGGCCTGGAGAAAGAGAAAGAAGAATTTAAAAGCTTGTTCTCTATCTATTTTTCTCCGTTCAAAAAACTTTTCTGAGCTCGATTTAATTTAGCATCTCTTACTAAATAACAACATAAAAGTTCCCCGATATTCGGGGAACTTTTCCGAGTCCCAACTTTAAGTTATATAAAGTCGTCTCCAATTTTACGGTCTTTGATACTAAGGATTACTATATTAACTTTTTTTGTTAAATAAAATCAATCCTCGAATCGCGTATACATGGAGCAGCAAAGCGATCGGCGCCACAAGTCCAAGGACTAACATCATCGGAAATCTTCCCGCAGCTATACTTGAGGGAGTGGAATTACTCCAGATCGGATCAAAAACGAGTAAAATTCGGGCTACGTTTAGTAAATCGAGCATTCCAACCATTGTAAAAATCCAAGCCATGATCGGCGCTGTCCGTATCTTCATGAATAATAGAATTCCCGCCAAGGCAGCAGTCAGTCCGGTCAAGATATCTCCATAGCCTGCAAGTTCAAAATCCTTTGGTCCCTCGCCATTACGAGCCACTAAAATGAACACAAATCCCAAGAGACGAAACACTTGGACACCCACGAGCAGCTCAAGCGGTATGCCAGATATTAATCGTACAAATCTAGGCATTCTGAGCATCATAACCCCGATTAAAACCGGAATCGTCAGCGCAAACAGATATCTGGGAATAATATCACCCGATTGATAGCTAAATACACCTGCAATCGTTAAACCCCAAACTAAAGCGACCCAAACGGTTATGAAAGTCACTATTCGAATTCTAAGTTTTTGTTTTACTCCCTGATCGACATCTAAGGCTCCAATTCCCTTCAATAGCAATCTTGAAAAAAGGATTGGGGTCAAGATCCCCAGCGCACACGTAACTAAGTTGATTAGATTCATACTTCTCCCTTCCAGCCTCTTATTTGAATAAAAATAGAGAGGGCTTCTTCAACCAGAACTAAAACGACCGGTCGTATTATCAAGAAATTTATTAAATTCCGGATGCAAGATACAAGTGAATAGCGATTGACTCATAGACGACCGGTCATATTATAAGGCATGCGCATCTCACAAAGCGACGTAATCGCCCAGAAAGAACATATTTTGGAAGTAGGAACGAATCTGATACGCTCGTTGGGTTTTACTGGAGCGGGAGTAGCTCAGATTTGCCAAGCTGCTTCGATTCCTAAAGGATCTTTTTATAATTATTTTCCAGGGAAATCTGAGTTTGCTATCGAGGCTTTAGAACTATATAGTAAGGACGCCCTTGCAGAATGTCATAAGTATCTTGATAATAAGGAGCTCTCTCCTAAAGAACGCATTCTTCAAATGTTTAAGAATAGAATAGATAGTGAAAAGAAACTTCTTAAAAAGAATATATCCTGCCTTGGAAACATGCTAGGCCAGAATGTCCTGAACGATGATAAGCAGATTATCGAAGGACTTCGCAAATTGTACAATGGAATGAGTTCGATTTTAGCGGACACACTGTCCGAGATCTATGATTCGAAAAATGCAAGGACTTGGGCAGCCTTTCTGGAACAATCTTGGCGAGGAGCTATGCTCGCAGCCAGAGCAACACATTCCACGCAACCCTTAGATATTTTTATCCAGACTCTCGGAAAAATATTGGATGAAGGAGAATTCTAATTTCTTAGTCCAACCTGCAAAATGGATTTCACCATTCCTAGTATCCTAGTCGAAATTATACGTTTCAGTCGATTGTTCTAAGACGGTAATGTCGTTTGTAAAAACGTATCTATAATTAGTTTTCAAAAGAAAATATTAGACTACTAATCTTCGCAAAACTTTTGGAATAGTTGCAATTCAATCCGAAAATTCATATTAGTATTTCACTACTATCTTAGATTCTTAACGGAAAAATAGAACATGCAGATTAAGAGCGAGAACCTTCTGGATATAGTAACCAAATCCGGAGAAAGTGAATTTCAAGTTCGTTTCTTAAAGGATGAGAGCGTTGGACTTCTTACAACTCGAACAGAAAGAAATTACCTAATTTTAGACAGCTTAGATTATTGGTACGACCTAATTCAATCCGGGTATCCTAGAAAGAAAAAATGCTCCTGTAAAAACGAATGGTTTAATATCCAATTCGAATATTTTAAGAGACCGTACGAGGGTGATACCGACTTCGAACAGATAATCGTTCATTCAAAATGCACGCAGTGTGGAAAAGAAACGAAATACTTATCGATCGACATAGACTATTCTCCTACAAAACATCTATTCGAACAGCCGATTACTTATTGCGAAAATCCTAATATAAAATATAAATTCACGTCGATATCCAGCCTTTGGTCCGGAAACAGTATAACCGATCTTTTATCGTATATGTTCAGTATCCCTAATATGAATGTTTACAGTTGGTTTTGGAAAAGTCCGGAAAATTTACGATATTTTGAAAAGGTAACGTATGACAAAGCTTTACAAGTCATATCCATAAATCACAAGTATTTAGGTTTTTTCTTTTCCTTGAATCAGATCGACATGGATAAAATAATTCAGGAATTAGATGATAAAGGGGCTTATTTGGAGGATGATATTTGGAGGCGTGACGAGATAATTCATCTGTCGGCGCCCATCAATATATTCGGCCTCGGCCTCCAATACCAAATTCAGTATTGCAATCAATTTCTAAATCAAGGAGAGCTAATTGATAAATCGACCCAGTTTGAAAATCTTACGAACGATTTTAAAAATTGGCTCGAACAAAAATTCATCACGAAACGAGGTAAAAATTGTTATGATGATGAAAATGCTTATGAAAAATATATAAAATATATTAAATCGCGAGATAAACGAAACAAGAGTTCGACGTTCACAGAATTTTTCAAAAAACTGCGCCGTTTTCTAGTAAAGAGAATCCGGAAATCGTTGTGATCGGCAGATTGAGGCTTTACTCAATTGATCCGGAATTTATTTACCAGCGCTTGGCATCGTAATATAGTCGATAAACTTTGTTTTCATAAATTCATCAATCGGAGCGGAGAATTGATGATAGACCAAGAAGAAGATCCAATAAACCAAAGTCGCTGCAACCAAGGTCCTCGCTGTCATGTTGGCCACCGCAGGAGAAGCGGTATAATACATGCGGATCACAGTGATCGGCCAGATAAATAACAGAAAAAAGTAAAATGCTCTAGGCAAACCGTAAATCCAGCTCAGGATCTCTGCTGGATAAGCTTTGGATAATCTCTCGTAAGCTTCTTTCAATTCCGGAAAGAATTGGAAGAAATAGAATACGAAAACAAAGAAGGTCGCGATCTTCCAGATGATCTCGATATCGTTACGTATCAATACAAGGGTCAGGCCCACGAACCAAAGCAGGAATATAGGAAATACGATCTGTTGTAATAAGCTGGAACCGGCCTGAGCGAGAAACATCAATGGATACTCCTAGAACTATTCTCGGCAGAAAGAGCCTTTGAGACCCATTCTAAACATTGCAGAAAACTCTCCGGATCCGCTTTTCCACTCCCTGCAATATCGAAAGCAGTTCCATGGTCCGGGGAGACCCGAATAAAATCCAAACCTAAGGTTAGATTTACCCCGTATTTTCCCTCCCACATCTTGAAAGGGATCAGTCCTTGGTCATGATAACATGCCAAGAAAAGAGAATATTTATGACGAGACGTTTCGCTGAATGCCCCGTCCGCAGATAACGGATCCGATACATTCAATCCTGCCTTTCTCATCTTTGAGATCATCGGTGAGAGGATCTTTTTTTCCTCGTCCCCTACCTTTCCGCCTTCGCCCGCATGAGGATTCAATCCTAAGAAGGCGATCCTTTCTTCTTTTTGGATGGGAGCGGAACGGATCGCAGAGATTAAACTAGGAAGATGGATTTTTTTCAAGTAGAAAGGTACCTTTTGCAAAGGCACATGAGTCGTAAGAGGAAGCACATTCAATTCCCTTCCCGCCATAAGCATGTAAGTCGGCCTGGAATATCGATCTGCCAAATACTCAGTATGTCCTCTGAATCCTTTCACTCCGGATTTCAGGACCCATTCCTTGCTTAAAGGAAGAGTGATCAGATTTCCATTTAACTTCTTTTGGAGTTCCACTCCTTCTGCCAAAGATGCAAACGCTGCTTTGCCGGAGACCTCAGAAGGCTTTCCGATTTGCAAACTGGCTTCTTCTATAGGAGTGAGCGCGTGTTTTCTCCAAACGTAGAGACCAGGCTCGGAGATTTTTGTAGGATCTCCTACTTCCTTCCAGCCTGGATAAGAAACGAAAGAGTTGGAGCTGACTAAGAGTAGGATTTTTTCTCGGGAGTGAGAGTCTAACTTCTCCTGAGATAGATTTACAATTTCAGGGCCAATCCCGCAGGGATCTCCTTCTGTGATAAGGATCGGAACCAAGGCCCTGGACGTTTTGGAAGATTAAGCTTCCTTAGCTGTGGTTTGTTTTCCGAAGAGTCTTTCTAAGGTCAAAGAATCTTTCGCGTATTCTAATTCGATATGATCCTTGTTGGAATGTTTCAGATCGCTGGAGATAATGCAACGTCCTTCGAGAACCACTCCGTTTTGGATGATCAACTCAGGAGTGCGGATATCTCCTAAAATTCTGGAAGTAGGAAGAAGCATCACTCTGTTTCGAGCTGTGATATTTCCGATTACGATTCCTTCTATAATGACGCTGGCTGCAGTGATATTGGTGCGAACCTTTCCGGAAGCTCCGATGTACAATTGCTCCGCTTGCAGAGATTTACCTTCGAACTTTCCGTCAATCTTTAAGGATCCATTGATGAAAAACTTCCCGTTAAAGTAGGAATTTTCGCCGATTGTGGAGTTTGTAACTTCGGAGGAGTTCTTAACAAGTGCCATGAATTCTGAATCCTATATCCTCGGATCAGTCTGATCCGGTGTAAACACTAAGTAAAACGCCCCCTGGGCATAGGAAAAGGAATTTTTTAGTTCCGGCCTCGTTTTTGAGAACCGGCCTAGATCTCAGTGCTTGATATTCGGAACGTTGATCCGATCCAGGACTTCGCCGGTAAATTCTCTAAATTCTTCTAACGCTTCCGGGATGGACTTTCCTTCCAGCTCTGTCGCTTTCTCGAAACGAGGATTGAAGGTGATATTGTCTTCTAGATTCATGATCACCCCTCCTCCAGCCTTGAATTCTCCCAAGATCTTTACCAAGAACTCGTTGAATTTTTGGAACATCTCGAAAGCCTCAGCGATGAAGATACGGGTTTGTTTGTTCTTCATCCGGCTCAACTGTTCTCGGAAGTCCTGTTTTTCCGCAGCCTGGTATTCTTCGATCGTTTCGGTCAAGACCTTGATATTGCGTCGGATATTCTCCATATGTTTCACGACCCCGTCCTTCTCATTTCCATGAGAGAAGTCGAAACGTATATGGGTCTCGTTCAAGATAGGAAGATATTCTCTGTCTAAAACATTGATCCAAGTACCGATCTGGTTCACTTCGGTATCGTTGGAGTTGGGAGAGATCTTCATGATCGGATACTTTGCAAGGATCCGTCCGGCTGCATCCGGATTTTCTCGGAACATACGGATCTGTTCTGCGGCATTTTCCAAGTTATCCGGAATTCCTTCCGGAGAGATCTCTCTCATTCGGTTCTTATATTTGTCCAGATCCCTGGTCACCCTGTACTTCTGCTCATCGTTCTTGGACAAACGCAGTATCTTTTCCAATTGCTGGATCATCTTCTGATGACGCTGCAGTTCTAGAATTTGCTCTTGGGTGATTGCCATGTTATACGACTGATTTTAGAAAATCGATTCTCTCTAGGCAAGAAAATTATCTCAATGCCAAAAGGTCTTAGCTCTTCTTCTTATATCTCTCCAAAACCAATCTCAAGAAATCAGATTGAGGGAATTTATAGACCAAGGACTCCATAAGTTGGACCCCGTCCTCTACCTTACCGGTTTCCAAAAGTGCGATCGCTTTTAAATACACCATTTCAGGAGTATATTGGAATCTTCCCGTTAAAGGAAGTCTCTCTTGAAAAGAGTCAAATTTCTTGTCCTTAAATTCTTGGACAGCAATCGCTCTCTGCACTAGATAGGAGCCGGAGGACTTAGCTCGAATGGAGATCATTTCCGCATCCAACTCGATTGCTAAAGTGGAATTCCACAATACTAAAAGCTCAAACGGCCTAAGTGTATAAGACATTCCTTGCGACTTCAAAACATTAAATCTATCGAATAGAGATTCGTCGGTTCCTTCTTGTATGGAATCTCTGAGAGTCTCTGAAAGTTCTTCTCTTCCATTCTTCTTCTTTTCTTCCAAAACCCAAGAAGAAAGTGTATCTCTCGAAACGCATTTCTTGAGTAAAAAGAATCTTTCAGATATGGAATGTATCGGATCGAAATGTTCTAAGAAGGATCGAATCTCAGAAGTCTCGAACTCTCGTATTCTTCTGGAGATCATCGCGTCCAAGACTCGGAAATTTCGGATCCCTTCCTTCTTCTCTTTGAAGTAATAGAATGCTAATCCTAATAGATCCGGTTCTTGGGAAGAGATCACTAAGTCATACAACTCATTCTGTTCTTCTTGGCTGAGACCGTTCTTCTTGTGCTGATAGGATAGTCTTTCTTTAGGACTTAGATCTTCTAAGGAAAATGTTTCTTCTGGAAATAGATCCAGGAAATAGAGAAGTCTTCTGCCAAGCTTTGCTTCTTTCAGATCGGATCCGAAGGATTCCAAAAGTTCTTTATAATCTTGGACCCGATCTTCGCATAATAAAAACGCAGAGCATAAGAAGAATAGCTCAGGATCCCAAACCAAGTCCCCTCTTAGTTCATCCAGAAGTTCCTGAAAGAATAAACGAAGAAGCTTCTCTTCTCTCTCCGTAATTCCATCTTCTCTAATCCAATCGATCCGAGGAGAATGAAATCTAAGCTTCCCGAATAGATCGGAGCGAAAGCAATCGTTCGGCTTAAGATGAGTGAGAATGCTCCCGCTATAGTGATCCAGGATCTTGGTCTTGATCCGAAGGACGTCCGACGAACCGGACTTGGAAGGAGCCTTTTTTTTCTCCCAATCCGGATGTCGCAAAGTAATTTCTGGCCATTCCGTTTCTGATACCGATATTTGCATAAAGACCCTTTTTGGAGCTACAGCCCTTAGGCGGATTGAGAGAAGAAGAACCGCATGAAAAAAACGATCCTGGGGTTACTCCCTTTTCTAGTTGTCGGCAGTCTTTATGGGGACACCGATCTAAAATACCTCATCAAGTCTTATAGTTTGGAAAAAATCAGGAGAATTTTCAGGGAAAAATCTCCTTCTACAGAATCGGAAGTGTATGCACTGATCCGCTTTCACGAAACTCATCCGGACGGAGATCAAAACTCCCGTCTTCGCTATCTAGTCTCTCTTCTCAAAGGAAAGATGGTTGCAGGAGTGAGTAAGGATGATCTGCACGAGCTGATCCGAAATCCACTTCCTCCGTTCAACTCTGTTACCAAAGTTACGTTTTGGAAATTATATGAGGAAATGGTAAAACGCAAAAGCCTGGGGGCTCATGATCTGATCTTATACTTAAAAAAAATGCCTCCTGACTATGATCCCGTCTTTAAGAATGTGATCGTAGAAATCCTGAGACTCTATTATGAAACCGGCGAATTCAAAGAAGCAAAAGAATACGCGGAGAGTTTTCAGGAGAAGGATAAAAAAGAATACTTCGGAGCCATGGCTTATTATCGCTATGCGAAGGCCCTCTATAAATTCGGAGAAGTGCAAAAAGGAGAAGATATTCTCTATGCGCTCGCAGATGATGCGAACGTTCCTTCGTATGTGAAGAAGGATATTTTTACCGATCTCGAAACCTGGAAGGGAGAATCTTTCTATAAACATATCTCCTTGGACAAGGCGGTATTGTTTCTTCCTTTCTTATCCAACGGAGACAAGAAATCCTTTCTTTCTTCTCATCAATTCCTGACTTCTCATACATTTGAAAGACCGGAGAGTTGGAAGGCGGCTGCAAGAGCTCTTGTGCAAACTTATCCGGAACGCCTGCCTTCTCTATTCTCCAAACATAGAAATTTCGCGGAATATTTTCCGGAATTCACTGCGGCGATGTCCGTGGAATTATCCAACCAAAGCTTAGGTCGCTTGGGCTTAGATCTATTAGAAAAATCGAATTTACCTTCTTCCGAAGCCGTAGAATACGCGTACGCGAGAGCTTATAAAAAGCTAGGAGAAAGAGACAAATACTTCAATCGACTTCTCTCTTCTTTAGAAAAGAATCCGTACAATCTGATCCGCCAGGACGAGCTGATCGATCTTCTCATCGGAGATCAGTCTCATTTCTTAGAAGAGAACTATTGGAAAGAAGCTCTTAGAAGAATTCCCAACCTTCCCGTCAAAGGAAGATTGGTCTATTGGTATCTTCGAAATCTAAAATCCAAAGGAAGACAGGAAGAACTTGTCTCTTGGCTAAAATCATATTATCGCTATATTCCAGGCTCTTATTATACGAGAGTGATCCGAGAGGAATTCCAAACCGAGATCTCTACAATTGCACAGCCGGATAATCCTCTGCGAAACAAGGACAGCCTCTTTGAATATCTGTCCCTTACCTCCGGAGATCCTAAGTATTCGAGCAAGATCATAGGTAGAGACCTGGAATTTGCCTATTTTCAGGACTCTTTCTCCTTGGACATTCGGATCGACTCTGCTCACAGTAAAATCCGAGGAAATCGTCTATTACAAAATGCTAAAGAATATCTGGAGATCGGAGAAATGGCCTATGCTTCTTCTCTCGTCGAAAAATTCGCACAGCAAAGCGGAACTTCCGAAGAGGAAAAGGACGAAATTCTCGCAGCATTGGGAGAAGTTACAGGTCACCAGTATCTTACTGTATTTCATACCAGAAATCTAATGAAGAGAAGAAGGATCCCGGATGATGTAATCCTTCTTCCCTCCAAACTCGCGTCCAGGATTTATCCGAGACCTCATAGGGATCTAGTATCTCATTCTTCTCAATCCTTTGGGATAGATGAGGACATTATCTATGCGGTGATGAGGCAAGAGTCTTTCTTTAAGGAGAATGCGGTCTCTTCTTCTAATGCGAGAGGGCTTATGCAGATCATGGGAGCAACAGGAAAAGGTCTCGCTCATGGATTGGGACTCGAGTCCTATTCCCTATTCGATCCGGAAATTTCTATACAAATGGGTGCTAAATTCTTAAAATACCTTCTCTCTTCCAATGAAAACGATCTGAAATGGGCATCCATCGCCTATAACGGAGGTCCGGGCAATCTTAGAAAATGGAAGAGGAACCATTACCATGGAGATTTTAATCATTTCCTGGAGGAACTTCCTTCTAAAGAGTCCCGTGATTATTGCAGGATCGTAACGTCGAACTATTATAATTACCAAAGTTTGAGGCAGTACAAAAACCGCTAGGCGAAGCTCTCAGATCTTTTTTTTTAGATTGTCTAGATTTTCAGATCCATAGGATAGTACTAAGGACTAAGACTTAAATTCCGGAACGGATTTATGTTCCTCGGTCTAAGCGTACTGTTCTCAAATTTTACCCATTCCAAATTATCAGGAGCAAGAAATGGCAAACACCGCAATCTTAAAAATCGACGGTAAAGAATTCGAACTACCCATCATCGTCGGCACCGAAAACGAAAAGGCCATCGACATCTCCAAACTCAGACAACAAACAGGATACATCACTTTAGACAACGGTTACTTAAACACCGGAGCTTGTACGAGTGCGGTTACCTTTTTGGATGGAGAGTTGGGAATTTTAAGATATAGAGGGATTCCGATCGAGCAACTCGCAGAAAAAGCTACCTTCACCGAAGTGGCTTACCTTCTTATCTTCGGTCATCTTCCTTCCGACAAGGAACTCCAAGACTGGGACAAAGAGTTGACCATGCACACTCTGATCCACGAGGACCTAAAACGTCTTTATAATGGATTTCCTAAAGACGGTCACCCGATGGCAATCATGTCCACCATGATCGGATCTCTTTCCACATATTACCAAGATTCTTACGATCCGGAAAATCCGGAACACAGACATATTTCCATGATCCGTCTTCTGGCAAAATTTCCTACGATCGCTTCTTTTGCTTATAAGAAGTCTCTCGGACAGCCTACAGTGCATCCGATGAACCATCTGGATTATTGCAGTAACTTCCTGAACATGATGTTCTCGGTTCCAAGTGAGGAATATTATATCGATCCTGAGATCGTAAAGGCATTGAACCTTCTTCTGATCCTTCACGCAGACCACGAACAAAACTGCTCTACTTCTACAGTTCGTTTGGTAGGATCTTCTCTTGCAAACCTATACGGTGCGATCTCTGCAGGGATCTGCGCACTTTGGGGACCTCGTCACGGAGGAGCCAACCAAGAAGTATTAGAAATGCTATTAGAGATCAAGGCATCCGGTCTTCCTGTGAAAAAGATCGTAGAAAAGGCAAAAGACAAGAATGATGCATTCCGTCTTTCCGGCTTCGGACATAGAGTTTATAAAAACTTCGACCCAAGAGCAAAGATCATCAAAAAGGCTTGCGACGCAGTTCTTTCCAGACTCGGAGTGAACGATCCTCTATTAGATATTGCTAAAGAACTCGAAGAAGCTGCGCTCAAGGATTCCTACTTCGTAGAAAGAAAACTCTATCCGAACGTGGACTTCTATAGCGGTATTATCTATCGCGCTCTCGGAATTCCAGTGAATATGTTCACTGTGATGTTCGCAATGGGACGTCTTCCAGGTTGGATTGCTCAATGGAAAGAAATGATCGAGTCTCCTGACATGAAGATCGGTAGACCTCGTCAGATCTACACCGGACAAACTGATACCGGTTACGACGACGCTAAGAAGAAGTAAGACCGATAGCGGGCACTCGAAAGGGTGCCTGCGAATTTTATTTAACCAATCGAAACAATTACATATTTTTCATGGCGGAATACGTGAATTTCTTTTTAGCTTTACGGAATTTACTTATACCTCTCATAATGAATAAAAATCCATTCACGTTCAATTTATAGAAATGAGATTAATTTTACTAATACTAACTACTTGCCTAACGTTACTCGAATGTACGCCCAATATTCGCCAGGTAATTCCTGAAAAGAATGAATCCATAGAAAACGCCCGGAAGCTTCCAAGCTATGGAATTGGTTTTTTCCGAATTAAAACTGCTACTCTAGCGACCTATAATCCTGCATTCTCCCTAGATGTAAAAGAAGGAATATTACCGAATTTTACTAATACAAGATCAATTGTATTTGAAGCAAAAAAAGGAGAAAAGGGAATTACAAAATTTATAGATGATTGTGGTTTCCTATTTGCAAATACTGCCGAATATAGAATTGATAATTACTCAGAGCGCACCTGTTTTGGCACTGGTTGCAGCATTTACAACCCGGTATTTTTTACTAAACGAGCCTTCAAAATTACTAACAATGAAATTTCATACTTTGGCACTTTGAGTCTAGGAAAAAATGGAAACTTGGTAACGAAAAATGAAAAAGACGACAAAGCATTTTGCATCGAAAAACTAAAACAAATCTTACCCGAAACAGACCTAACCAAAATTAAAGATCGAATCATGGTAAAGTATCATGAATAAAAATAATCTCCTTTTTACTCTAATCCCTTTTCTTTTTAATCTTTCATGCCTTGTTTCTTTTTCTCGAGATGCATCGATACCGAAGTGGGAAGAACCGACGCAACTCATGCAACCGGTTACATTCATACTTCGTAGCAATTCTAAGCCATCAGAAAAGACTGAGGAGAAAGAAAAAACCACTCGCTCTCGTCTTCCAGAAAATGACCCTCTTCGACAAATGTTAGAAGTTAAAATGAAGAATCTTTTTCCAGATCAAATTGCAGCCTGCAAATGTTTGGTTGATTTCAACGTGTATCTAAATGAAGAACCTCCAAAAGAAGAGCGATTTGAATACATTGTAGAAATTTCAACAGACACAAGCTATAAATCCGGAACCCTTCGCTCAATCTTACTTTATCTCGATATATTTACGCTTACATTGATTCCGTACCAGAGTGTCAAGGAAACTAGCTATCAGGCAACTATCTTCGATAGAAATCACAAAGAGCTAGGAAAGATCACTGGATCAGCTGAAGTAAGTTCATATATACAGCTATTTCTGTTTCCGCTTATGTTCACTAAATATTCGAGACCTAATAGAGTACCTATGCTTACTTGGTTCACCCAGGACCTCTTTCGCTCCGGCTTAATACCAAAGGTCGAAAACGATTAAAGCCTAATGTAATGCTTTGCGTTATTTTAGACCCCTCCATCTGATAGAAAAGTTTCTTTTTGCAACGGGCACCTTTTCGTCGTTATCAACTCAATAAGACTTCAGAATCCGTTTTAAGATCCGGACATCCATGGATCTTAAACGGAAATTTGTCTTCTGCGATCTCCGCATTTAAAGAAGGAGATTGGATGAGACTCGTCTCCGGACAAAATGAGATCTTAGGAACAGGGATCTATTCTTCCAATGGACCGATCGGAATTCGGATCATACAAACGGAAGGAGATTTTTCTCTCGATCGCCTGAAGGAAACAATTCGAAACACATTCAAACTTCGTAAAGCGTTAAGAAAGAAAACAAATGCTTACAGATTGATCCATGGAGAGAACGATAAACTCCCTGGAGTCACCGTGGACCGTTATGGAAATACTTGGGTGGTTCAAACCTATTCCAGGTCTCTCAGAAAATTTTCCCGTTTAGTCGTTCGCATTCTTTATTTCCAAGCAAAAGAAGAAGGAGAGCCCTTACCGAAACATATTCTCTGGATCTCTCCCCAAAGGATAGGCTCAGAAGAAGCAAGTCCCATCCGTTTCTTGCGGGGAAAAAGAGAGACCCCTTACGACGAAGAGATCTTTTTGCAATCCGTAAAATGGAAAACAACCCTTCCCGGACAGAAGGGAGGATTCTTTTTGGATGTTCGAAATCTTCGCTCTTATCTATTAGAAAAAAGAGAATTAGTAAAAGATAAAGAATGCCTGCACTTGTTCAGTCATACTGGCCTTACCTCTTTCTGTTTGGAAGAAGCGGGAGCTAAATCTGTTTTTTCCGTGGATGGAGCAAAAGAAGCTCTAGAAGAATTCGCTTCTAGGATCTCTTCTTCTGAGATAGGTCTTTCTTTCGAGGAAAAGAATCGGATCCAAACCTATGGGAAGCATAGCCTGATTAGAGCCGATCTCTTTCGTGACTGGTCCTTCTTGGAAGAAAGAAAATTCTCCCTGATCGTTTTGGATCCTCCTAATCTTACACCCAACCAAAGCTCGATTCCAGCAGGAAAAAAGGCGTATAGGAGTCTAATCAGTAAGGCACTTTCACATTTGGAACCGGGAGGTGATCTCATTCTACTTTCTTGTTCGGGAAGAATCCGTGAATCTGAATTTGAAAAGATTGGCCGAGAAACCCTGGAGTATCGAGGATGGAAGTATAGAGAACTGGAGAAATTAAGTCCTGAGCCGGATCATCCTACTAGAAAGGAATTTCCAGAAGGAAAATATTTCAAGGTTCATATATACAAAGGAGTGAATCCTGTAGGAGCTCCTACAAAAACTGAAAATGGCTAAAAACACATACGAGCTGATTGATTCCGGGAATTTCAAGAAATTGGAGCAGGTGGGACCATATAAGGTCATTCGTCCATCTCCTGTCGCTGCCTGGCCTCCTACCCAAGCTTCCCTCTGGAAGGATGCGGATGGAGAATATTATAGAAGTGATAAAGGCGGTGGTAACTGGAAATGGAGGGATAATTCATCTCGTCCGGATCCAGAAGACGAGTTTCTGATCCAAATCTCTCCTTTAACCGTCAAGATCCGATTCACTCCCTTCGGTCATTTAGGGATCTTTCCCGAACAATTGGAAAACTGGGACAGAATACGAAATGTTTCCTCACAGTTAGCGGGACAGGGAGAAGTATTAAACTTATTCGCTTATTCCGGACTTTCCACATTATCCGTGTTAGCCGGCGGAATGGATGCCTGTCATTTGGATTCTTCCAAAGGAATGGTCGAATGGGCCAGAGAGAACGCACAAGTCTCCGGTCTTGCGGACAAGAAAGTTCGCTGGATCGTAGAGGATGTATTAAAATTTCTGAATAGAGAAATCCGCCGAAATAAGAAATACAGCGGTTTCATCTTAGATCCTCCTACTTTCGGAAGAGGTGCCAGCGGAGAAGTCTTTAAGATAGAGAAAGACTTACCAGAAATGATGGATCTTCTCATGAAGCTTTGCGATTCCAAACCTGAATTCGTATTTTTGACCTGTCATTCGACCGGTTTTAGTCCGATCGCTCTCAGAAGAATATTAGAAGGAAGGATCAAAACTCCGGGCAAGTATCTCACAGAAGAACTCACAATCGCCGAGTCTACCGGAAGGACCCATCCCGCAGGATCGAATTGTGTCTTTTATTCTAACAGGTTGAAACTTTGAAGAAGCCTTTAGAGATCACAAGCTTCTCAAATGAGAAACTAAAATACATCTCCGGCTTAAAAGAAAAAAAGAACCGAGAGAAATCGAACACTTTCTTTATAGAAGGCTTTCGCGAGATCCAAAGAGCCAAGGCTTCCGAAAAGCTTGAATTCGAATACATTCTCACCTGCCCTGCCTGCTATTTAGGGGAGAACGAAGAAGAACTCATCTCTTCTATTGACGCAAAGACAATCTTAGTTCCTAAACAGATCTTCGAGAAGATCTCGTATAGAGACAGGCCTGACGGCTTAATTGCGACTGCGAGTATGCCTGATTTTTCCTTTACTCAAAATCAAGATCTAAGCGGAGAGCCTATCCTTGTCATCGAAGGAGTAGAAAAACCAGGAAATCTAGGCACTATCCTTCGCACGGCAGAAGGAGCCGGATTCCAAACCGTTTTCGTGGCGGATCCTAGATTAGATTTATTTAATCCGAATGTGATCCGCTCTTCTACTGGAACTCTATTCACATTAGATGTGCGACAAGGAGAAATTTCGGAACTCTACCCTCTTCTCAAAGAGGCAGGCTATAGAACCATTGCAGTCACTCCTGAGGCAAAGTCTTTGTACTGGGACGGAAACCTGAAAGGAAAAGTCGCACTCGTATTCGGAAGCGAGCAGTATGGTTTAAGCCAATATGCGAGAACACAAAGCGACGAATATATTTCCCTTCCCATGAAAGGAGTTGCGGATAGCTTAAATCTCGCCATGTCCGCAGGGATATTAATGTACGAAGTGCTCAGACAGAATCGTTAATACAATACATTATGTTTTCTGCTATAGGCTTGACAATTTTTAGAATACCAAGCTAGCCTGATCAATATGAGATACGACGAAGATCATAAATCCAAAACACACAAGAAAATTGTAAAAATGGCATCTCGTCAAATTCGAGGAAAAGGTCTCGCAGGACCAGCCATCCCTACTTTGATGAAAGCTTCCGGCTTAACACACGGCGGCTTCTATAAACATTTTGCTAGTCGTAACAATTTAATTGTAGAAGCTGTCGAAGAAAGTTTTCGCGAACTTACTGATACCTTTCTTAAAGCTGCTACCAAGTCTGATTCGCCAGAAGGTTGGAGGGGCATGGTGAAAGCCTATTTGTCTCTGGAACGTTGTGATAAAATAGATACGGGTTGTCCAATCGCCGCTCTTGCTCCAGAAATTGCTCGAGCTGAATCTAGTATTAAGAGTCGAAGCGTCTTAGCTATTATCAAATTTCGTCAGGATATTTTACCCTTCATGCCTGGGAACAATGCCTCAGAGAAAGAGGAGAACTTCTTTATCATTATGTCTTCAATGGCCGGTGCTGTCATTATAGCGCGAACTATACCTGATCCAAAAGTTAGGGAAGGGATTTTGAGTTCTGTCCAGAACTTTTTACTTGACAGGTTCAGTTCTTTTTAACATTCTTTGGATGTTGATCATAATCTAATAAATATCAATTCATGAAATTAAAGAAAGCTTGATTGATATACGAGAACTTCGATGAAAACAGAAAGCCAATTGATCAAAAACAACTGCAACTTAAGAAGCGCAGTGTCTGCAGATTTCGCCAAATTCGAGCAAAATTTGCACTTGCTTGATTATCATTTTTTTATCATCAATTGGATTATGATCATAATCCAATAAAAGAAGTCTAAGCCTATGAAGTTTTTTCTAATTGAAATCGAATATGTTGTCCCAATCGAAAAGATAGCTGAGCTCACCCCTGCTCACAGAGAATTCTTACAAATTCAGTACAATAAGGGTTTATTACTCTTATCTGGTCCGAAAGTTCCAAGAGTAGGAGGTATGATCCTAGCTAAATCTTCTTCTCAAGAAGAATTACAAACCTTGATGAAAGAGGATCCTTACCTGCAACAAAACTATGTGAAATATACTTATAAAGAATTCGCCCCAGTTAAATATCAACGTTTCCTAATGAACTGGCTCGAGATCTAATATGAACAAAACTGCGATTCATTTATAAGCATTTCTATACTTTATAGGATTATGATCATAATCCTATAAAGTATCATGCGAATCAGTAAACTTACACCAAAAGGAGATAATTTATGAATCTTAAAATGCCTAAAACCAACGGAATTTTAACGATACTTTCCAGAAAGCCGAGTGTTAATGCCGAGCAAATTATGAAAGTTATGCCCGCAGAAATTCGTGCAACCGTCAAGTTATACTTAGAAGGTAAAATCCAGCAGTGGTTTATGCAAGCCGATGGAGGCGGAGTTATTTTCATACTGAACTGCAAAGAAGTAGAAGAAGCCAGAGGAATTATTGAAGGTCTACCATTTTCAACTGAAAGTCTCGTCGACGAACAATATATTCCAATAGGCCCACTTCTACCTCTCGGAATCTTGTTAGATGATAAAAAACCTGAGTAAACGTATTAAGAATAATGAGAGGAGATAATATGGGTAAGCCAAAGATTTTAGTAACAGGTGCAACAGGTAGAACGGGAGCCATCGTCCTTAAAGAACTACAAGACGCCGGGTATCCAGTACGAGCAATGGTGCGGAAGGAGGATGGACGAACCCGCCTACTTCGGGCCCAGGGCGTAGAGATTGCGGTAGCAGATATGTGTGATCCGGAAGCCGTTGCATCCGCTCTTCAAGGCGTGCAACGTGCTTATTATTTGCCGCCAGTTGATCCAGCAATGCTTCACGGAGCTACAGTGTTTGCAACGGCTGCGAGAGAAGCTCGTCTTGAACACATAGTGCTCATGACTCAGTGGCTTTCTAGTCCTGCTCACCCTTCTCTTTCAACACGCCACCATTGGTTGATAGATCGCATCTTCAAAATGATCCCGGATATTGGACTTACGATCGTGAGTCCTGGCTTCTTTGCAGATATACCATATCTATCTGCACTTGCTCCAGCGGTATACTTTGGTATTTTTCCTTGGCCGTTCGGCAGCGGCTTGAACGCTCCGCCATCTGTTGATGATATCGGACGAGTAGCAGCTGCAGCCTTAATGGATCCGAATCGCCATGCAGGAAAGGTATATAGACCTACCGGTCCTGAACTATTGTCCGGGCGAGATATGGCTGCAACTCTCAGCAAGGTTCTTGGACGCAAGGTTAGATTGGCACCAACGCCACCGGAGATCTTTTTGAAAGCAGCTCGACTTGAAGGCAATCCGATATCTGTCGTAAGTGTTATGAAGAACTACATTGAGGATGCTCGTCGCGGAGCTTTTCAAGTAGGAGCTCCAACGGATCACGTCTTGCGAGTAACGGGTCGAGAACCTGAGACATTTGAAACTGTAGCTCGTCGATTCGCAGCTCAGCCTCGCTTCAATCGATCACCGCTCAACTATTTAAAAGAAGCATTTCAGTTTATGATTACTCCGTTTGTTCCCCTTCCATTTTCTAAATATGAGGAAGGTCTACAAATTTCACGCCCTTTGCGTCCGCAGTTTGCGGTGGATTCACAGATCTGGTTAGCTGAACATAGTAGAGTCAAAAGTTAAACTTGCAAGCCCTGAAATAAAGAGCGTAGTTCCCTTTGGGGATTTATCTCGCTTTTTATTTCAGGGCCTTTTTTTTATTCCCTATTTTATAGAAGCATACTGCCTGTTGAATATAACTCTCTACGTTTGTATCTTTCGATTTAATCTTCAGCGATCAGGCTTTCCCCCAATACATACCTTAAGTAAAAGACGCTTCTGTTTCTTTCTAACTCGGCTAACTTTGTCTCTTCTTCTTTTTCTCTCCGTAGTACGTCGGCTTCTAACTTTTCTAAGAAGGTGGCCTTGCCATTTAAAAAGCGATTCCTTTGTCTTTCTGCATTTTCGGAAGCTCTTCTATACCCGTCCTTTTTCGAGTCCCAATCTTTTTGTCTGACAGAGAGATCGCTCAAGGCTTTTCTTACCTGCACTCCGATTCCCCTCTCCAGATCCTTCATCTTTTCGCGCAGGCCGGAAATTTTAGCGGATACTGAATCAACTCTCGAAGCTCTTGTGCCTCCTTCGAAAGGTTGGATAGATACTCCAACACTACCTGAATACCAATCATCCTTTGTAAATTGACCGCTATCTTGGTGATTATAACCGAGCTTAGCAAAGACCTTAGGAAGTGCTTCCTTATTTATGGACTCTTTCTCTTTCTCCATACTTTCAATCTGGATTCTTAATGCTTGTAAGTCCTTTCTCTGTAGCTTGACCGCAGAAAGAATCGTTTCGAAGTCTCTTCGCTCATCCGCAAAGTTCAATTTGAATTCGATAGGTTCTACCGGGAACATAGAACCGACAGCTTGGCCTAAGGATAAATCGATGACTTCTTTTTGTCCTTTTAAGTAGAGCAATTTCTGTTTGGAATCATCCAAAGCAAGGTCTACTCTGAGTAGATCCGTTTCTAACACTTGGCCGAATCTGTATAATCTACCTACCTCGTATTTTCTTCCGCTCAATTCTGAAACAACTTTGGAAACAGTTTCTATTCTGATCCTTACAGAAAGCGAATCTAGAAATTTAGAAGCTGCATCCCATTCCGCATCCTGTCTGATGCGGATCACCCGATTCTTCTCTGCTTCCACAGCTCTTTCTTTTGCGGGAATTAAATAAAACATATTAGAAGGATCGAATAGATTCTGAGTGATCTCGACGGATCCTTGGTAAAAGGATTTCTCAAGACCCCCGATTCCTCCCGGCGTAACTCCCCTAGCCGGCAAAGATTGATCTAGAAAAACTCTATTCATGGACGCTCTAAGCTTTGGCATATAGACATCTCTTGATAAAGTCTGAGTATCATAGTTCAAAGATTCCTTACTAGCCTCTGAGGAAGTAACTAAACCCGCCTTTCCTGACTGAGCCAAGACTTCCTGAAGAGTCATGCTAGTTCCTTTTTCTTGGGAGAAAACGGAGGAAGGAAGAATTATAAAAATAGAAAGAAACAAGGATGTTCTTAGAAATCCCTGAGTCTTTCCTTTCACAATCAAGTTCACACGAGTCCTTTTACCGATCAAATACAAGGAAGGCACGATAAACAAAGTAAGAGCCGTAGATACGATCAACCCAGAGACGATCGACCACGCGAATGGAGGCCATAGAGTCGCATTCGAGAATGCTAAAGGAAGCATCCCTGCAATCGTAGTAGCTGTTGTAAGAAGAATCGGGCGAATCCTTCTTTGGATCGCCAACCGAGTTGCTTCTTCTGGAGAAGCGCCGGAAGAGATCGAGGTCTTCATATAGTCTATGATAAGAATACCGTTATTGACGACTATACCCACCAATGCTAATGATCCAATCAATGACATGAATCCAAATGCATTTCCGGAAAACAAAAGACCCGGAACAATTCCTATAAAAGATAAAGGAATCGTAACCAAGATGATTCCTACTTCCTTAAACGAATTGAACTCAAAGAGTAAAGACCCTAAAAATAAGATCAAGGCAAGCGGTAAGGCTTTGAGAATGGCTGTATTTGCATCTCCCGAGGCTTTTGCCTCTCCTCCGAAGATAACTTCTATACCTTCAGGTAAATTCAAACCTTTCAGTTTTTCCTTAAATTCAGAAATCACCTTCGTATAGCTGGCACCATTCGATAATTCAGAAGTAATGGAAACGGAAAGCCTTCTATTGTAATGATGAAATACTGACGGCTTCCACAAGAGTTCTTCCGAAGAAAGGTGGCTAACGTCTAAACTCGAATTTCGAGTTTGAGCCACATAGGCCTTTCTTAACCTTTCTAGAGAAATCCCGTCCCCTTCTTCTGAGCGAAGTCGTATCGGAATTGGTTCTCTTTCCCAGCGATATTCTCCTGCATCGAGCCCAATGGTCCTGCCCAATAGTGCCGAGGTAACTTCTCTTCTAGTTAATCCAAATCTAGCTGCAGAGGCATCATTAATCGAAAAACGAATATTAGGTGAGCCGATTCCTATATCGCGGACAACGTTCCTAGTTCCTTCTAAATTCTTGACCACCGAAAGAACATTCTCGGAGCCTCGAATAAGCTCTTCCTCATTGTTCCCGACTAGACGTATCTCTATCGGTGCGTTTACAGGGGGACCTTGTTGCAATTCTCTTACTACGATATTCACTGAAGGGAAAAGCTCTGACGCAAACTTTTCTATTAACGGAATCATTTTCCTAGCAGCAGAAAAATCGTCAGCGGTGATTAGTATTTGTGCGATATGAGGTGAATTCGGCAAACGATTCAAGTTATAGTAAAATCTAGGTGTACTTCTTCCCACAAAAGTTGCCGTCGATCTCAAACCCTTCAATTCTCGAATTCTCTCTTCCAACTTGAGAGCGATCTTAGTCGTCTCATCCAAATGCGTTCCTTCGGCTAGTTCGACACTCACAACCAGCTGGTCTCTATCTGCATAAGGGAAGAATTTCTTAGGCAAAAGTCCGAACCCGATGCCCGCAATAGCTATAGCAACTGTTGCAAAAAGGAAAAGACTCTTTGACCTGTTAATCACGATGGAAGCGACCCAGTCTCCCAACTTTTCCGTAAATTTCCATTGCTTGGCCGAGCCTTTCTTCAAGAAAGCCTGCGCTACGTTAGGAGTTACGAAAATCGCAAAAAAGTAACTAACTACTAGGCAAAGGATAGCAACGGAGGGAATGCTCCGAGTAAAATCGGCCACAGTACCGGAAGCTCCTAACATCGGCAGAAAAGCAGCTACCGTCGTTCCAGTCGCAGAAGCGAGAGGTATTATAAATTCGTTAATCGTTTCCATGGAAGCTTTGACCAGATCGATCCCTTCGTCCAGCTTCTCCTGAATCCCTTCTACCACTACAATCACATTGTCTATCAACAAACCTAAAGCCATAACGAAGGCAGAGATCGACATTTGGTTTAAGACACCGCCGCCAACACCGTACAATCCTAAAGAAATTAAAGATATGACTGGAACCAATAGGGCAACAAGAAGGCCGATTCGAAATCCCATCCCGATGATTAACACCGCTGCCACGATCAAAATTCCAAAGAACAGATTTGCCGATAGATTGTTCAAACGACTTTTTACATAATCCGGCTGAACACTGATCTCTTCTATTTTAAAGTTCGCATTTTTCTTTTTCTGCAAATCAACTTTAGAACGAACTTGTTTACCAAAATCTAATAGACTAATCTCCGCCTTTGGAACGACTCCGATCGCGATCCCTGGCTTTCCGTTCAGAAACATTTTCTCCTTGATCGGAAAATCAGGAGAACGAACCACTTTGGCCATTTCTCCGAGCAAAACAACATTTCCAGAATTCAATAATATGGGAAATTGTCTGATCTCTTCTAAACTCTTGAAGCCAGAGTTTGTTTCAATGTTTACCCTTTGAGCGTCAATTCTCACTGATCCCGAAGGTATATTACGATTACTTTCTCTTAGAGCTCTTAAGATCTGCTCATAATTCAGGCCGTATTTTTCTAATACGGAATCATCTACATTAATGCTGATCTGTTTTCCGGGATCTCCGAATATATTTACTTTAGCGACAAGAGGAAGAGAAGAAATCTCGTCCTCTAACTTCTCAGCAAAGTCCAAAAGCAAAAGCGGATCATCCGAGCCGGTAATTGCAAAAACAAACGCATCCTGCTGGTTCACATTCCTGTCTAATTTGGGCTTTTGAGTTCCTAATGGAAATCTTGAATAAGCTACGTCTAACGCTGATTCTACTTTTCTCCATGCAGTATCCACTTTGGTTCCCGTAACGGAATCTCTTAGATCTATTCGCAGTAGAGCGAATTCTGAACGCACAGTGACCTGAGTTTCTTTAATCTCTTCTATTTCAGAAAGTTCATCCTCCATCCGCTCTACAACAAGCCTCTGCATTTCGGTAGCAGTAGAACCAGGATAGATAACAGTAACAATCCCTCTGAAATCGCTCAAACGAGGATCTTCTTCTCTCGGCATAGTGATCCAAGAAGCGAGACCGAGAAAACCAAGAGTGAAAACCAATGATAAGGTAATCTTTCTGTATTTAAAAATAAGCTCCGAGAATTTCATTTCAATACCCTCACAACTTCGCCATCCGCGAGATTTTCCATTCCCTCTACAGCAATCTCGTCCCCTTTTTGTAAGGGGCCCGAGACCAATGCCTTGTTTTCATAAATCCCTTGCGGTTCTATTTTTAATTTGATAGCCCTTCCATCATGTATCTTGAATACATAAGGATTCTTTCCTTCGGGACCGATTATGCTCTTAATAGGAAGTGCAAAGAACCTACTCTTGATATATGCGGGGAATAAGACCTCGGCTCCTGACTCGTCAATGCTTCGCCCTTGAAATCTGAATCTTACCAATAAGTGATTTTCGCTCTTAGAGAGAATAGTTCCCGGCACAGGCGCAGAATTCGTTAAAGGCAATTTGACTTTTACCTGCGATCGTAACGCCACCGCAGATAATATCTCGGGAGGAACATCCACATTCAGATCAAACTCGGTCGATGCATCCGGAGAGAATTTATGCTTGGTTCTTCCGAAGGCGGGTATGATCTTACCGAAAGCCGAATATCCTTTTTCGGGAGCTATAGATTCGACCGCAATGACCTTAACAAATTGAGCGGTTAGACTCTTCTCCGACTCTTTCTTCTTGCAGCTCGCAAGAAGAGAAATGCAAAGAGATACGAGAAATGGAATTAGGAACGATTTAATTGTTTGCATTGTAAATCAAATGAAGTATACATTGTCTACTTCTCCGAATACAAGAGTCCCTGAATGGTGTAGACATTGTCTACTTTTTTATGCCAGAAAAGAAAAATAAACAGCAGTATCATCACGGCGATTTGAAGAGGGCCTGCATTCGCGCCGCCCTTAAAATCATACGAGAAAAAGGCGAACAAAGCCTTAGTTTACGGGAAGTCGCAAAAAAGCTCGGAGTCTCTCACGGTGCTCCTTATAAGCATTTTGCTTCAAAAGAAGAATTAATAGAGGAAATAGTTAACGAAGGGTTTCGATTGTTTTTGGAATATTTGATTCGATGGAGATCCGTCGAAAATCCAAAGATGGAGGTTTCTTGTAGAGTGATGGGTCACGCTTATTTGGATTTTTCTTTGGATCATCCGGATTTCTACGCAATGATGTTCGCTTATAAACATCCTTCCATTCAAAATAATATGCAAAATGAAGAGCAGTCACGTGAAACCTTTAAAGAGCTGGTAACTATGGTACAACTCATGCAAGAGAAAGAGATCTTTGCCAGCGAAGATCCTATAAAGGTGTCTGTGTTTATTTGGACAAGCCTCCACGGTTTTTGCTCCTTACTGCAGAATGACAAGCTAGACTTCTTAAAAATTGATAAGGCTTCTGCACACAAAGTTTTAGATGAGATCTTAGATAGGATGTTTCTCGCTCTTAAGCCGATTCAACACGGAAAGTAGACATCAGTTTAATTAGTAATATTATAAGATGACTTTAACCTGTGCACTCCAATTATGTATTTTCGGCCGAATACATAGACAAAACCGTTAATGCAAAACATCAAGATTTCCGCATATATTAGCGGACATGGTTTCGGCCATATCAGTAGATCTTTAGAAGCGATCAGTAATATCCTTCTCCAAAGAGAAGATTGGTCAGTGCATATCATCTCTCCCAGAGGAGAGGAATTTGCGAGATCCTTAGATGATAAAGGGATCTGGGGAAAAATAAAGAATAGAGTCAGCTTCGAGTCTGAAAGATCTGATGTGGGGATTATCCAAAGAGATTCTTTAGGAATGGACCTCGATGCCACAAAAGCAGAGATCGAAATCTTTCGTAAGAACAAAGACTCTTTTTTAGATAGGCAAATAAAATCACTCAAATCCCAAAAGCCGGATCTAATTTGGTCGGACTCTTCTTCTTTGCCCTTCTATTTATCATCTTCTTTGCATATACCTTCCTTATTTTTGGGCAACTTTACTTGGGATTATATTTACTCCGAGTATGAGGACAAGATTTTTCAATCCTTCGCGCAAGACTTGAAAGAAGAATATTCAAATTGCGATTTAGGACTAGTGCTTCCCCTATCCTGTCCGGTGACTTCTATAAAGAAGGTAAAAGAGATCGGCCTACTTGGGCGTAAGCCGAATTTAAATCGAGAAGAGGCTCGCAGATATTACGGCTTTGAAGAAGGAATAGAATATTATCTATTCTCTTTCGGAGCCTACGGGATAGATGCATCCCAACTCGACTGGAAGAATTGGGACCCTTCTAAAAAGAGGATTGTAGTCGGAGGAATGGAATGGAGCGGAAAAAACAATCTGGGAGTGATCTCCGTTCCTAAATGCCATTATCCGGATCTGCTTCGAGCCTGCGATTTCGTACTGACAAAGCCAGGCTATGGAATATTAAGCGAAGCCTATTTCGCAGGAACACCCATCCTTTATACTGATAGAGGTAACTTTCCGGAGTATCCTTATTTAGTGAAAGAGTTGGATTCGAAATTTAGATCTTCTTATATTTCTCATCAAGATCTGTATTCTTTTCATTGGGATGCTTCTTCTCAAAAAGCGAGAGAGATCCAACCTAAACAAGACCCTCGATTCGAAAAGAACACAATCCAAGAAATATTGAGTTCTATAGAAACGCTTATATCTTAAGCGTTCGAATACATTTAGATTACGAAATTCTTTTATACAATATCCTGACATAATGAACGAATCATCAACTAACGGCAGTGTGACACTCTGTAACTGGAATGAAGTCTAGTTATACTATAAAACTTTTTTTTCTTTTCATCCTTCCAAAAACTGTGTATTTTATTTCACCAAATGCTCTCGACAAACGGAGGGAATTATGTGGAAGGATAAGGTTCGTGGCAAAGTAGAGGAACTATTTGCAAAAGCAGGCGTGCAATTCGAAGGAAATTCCGAATGGGACATTCACGTTAAGGACGAAAGGGTCTTCGGAAAGATCTTAAGCGACGGCTCTCTCGGATTAGGAGAAGCCTATATGAATGGCTGGTTCGAATGCGAGCGGTTTGATGAGACTGTTCATCGGCTATTCAACAATGGAATCGAGAAAGCTGCAAAAGCTTGGGGGAATATATTTCTCTATCTACAAGCCATAGTGATCAACCAACAATCTAAAAGAAGAGCCTTTGTGATCGGAGAAAGACATTATGATCTTGGTAACGATTTATTCGAGCTCATGCTAGACAAAGAAATGGTTTATTCTTGTGGCTACTGGAAAAGCGCTAAGAGCTTGGACCAGGCTCAAGAAGATAAGATGGATTTGATTTGCAGAAAGTTAGATTTACAACCCGGAATGAAAATCCTTGATATAGGATGCGGTTGGGGAGGTCTTGCGAGACATGCCGCTAAACATTACGGAGCAGAAGTTGTCGGCATTAGCGTATCAAAAGAGCAACTGCAGCTCGCCTCCGAAAAATCCAAAGGATTAAATATCGAATATCAATTTAAAGATTATAGGGATGTAAACGATCAATTCGACGCGGTAGTTTCCGTCGGTCAAATGGAGCACGTAGGATATAAGAATTACAAAATATATATGGAGACTATCTTTAAATCATTAAGAGACAAAGGATTAGTTCTCCTTCATACGATTGGCTCGAATACTTCTGACAAGGTGTGCGATCCATGGATCTCAAAGTATATTTTCCCGAATTCGCATCTTCCTTCTGCGGCGCAGGTCACTAAAGCAGGCGAGAACTTGTTCGTGTTGGAAGACCTTCACAATTTCGGCGCCGATTACGACAAGACTCTGATGGCTTGGTACAATAATTTCGAAACGAATTGGACCAAGATCCAGAAGAAGTACGGAGAAAGATTCTATAGAATGTGGAGATTCTATCTACTAAGCTGTGCAGGCGCCTTTCGATCCAGGCGAATCCAACTTTGGCAATTTGTATTCTCAAAAGGAGCAAGAGAGGAAGTTTACCAGGCAGTTCGGTAGAAGAACGAAACGACGCAAAGTGCAGATCGCGGTCCAATAGCTTGGCCCCCCAATCGAACGACCCATAGGGAGTGAGATTCCCGTAGGGTTGCTGAACAAAGTGAAGCAAAATTTAGATCGCTTAGAAAAGTGTGGCCCCCACCCTCCTCGGGCGGGGAGGTGGGTCGCCAGTGGGAGAGCCGCCCTGTCCCTATATCACAGATCCTTGAATTTCACAACCCCAAAAATATAGTTCCCACATGCGCTTCCTGCTTAACGGAACCACGAATGGACCTGCTCTTCTCTCAACCTGGATTGGTATTCCAAAAACCTTTCCTTCCACCAAGAGTGAGCCTGGGCAAGATCTGCCTCCCAAAACCAAACATGAAGATCGCTTAAAGTCCGTTTGTCCCAAAGTAGACGGCTCATCTCTTTTCGATCCAAAGCATTTGGACCTTCTTCTTTCCAAGCCTGAGCTAACCCGTCCATATACTTCATCCTCGCGGAAGATTCCCTCTTACGAGTTCTTAATCGTGAGGTATGAAATCTGAATAAGAGAGGATCCGCGACGGAAAGAAAGACACCGTTTCCTTTTTCGGTTCCCATTAAAAAATTAGAATATTCTTTTTCAAGGCTCTCTGTATCTGAAAGGATTGGAGCCGGACGCGTTTCTTCAGGTGTAATTAGAAATCCCTTCTTCTTCCATGCGTTGCCTTGAGAAGGAGATGAGGTCCAAACAGACCAAAAATAAGAAAGAAGCCAACCTCCAGTGATTGGAAGAAGCCAATAAAATAAAATTGGATAATACACGAATAGCCAAACAGAGATGCCAGTCCCATAAAATGCCTGAGGAAGAAGTGCCCTTGCCGCAGCCATCTTGTCGATTCCTATCGCAGGGTCCCTATTCTGAGGACCCCATTCTATCTTTCGATCCCAAAAAGTCATCCAAAGGAATCGAGTATACTGGACCATATAAGCCGGTGCAAGGATCACGGATTGAATGAACTCTGCGAAAAAAGATAGAATAAATCCGAAGAATCCTATACCGCTTTCTTTTCGCCTAAAGAAAAGTCCATCAAAGAAAGATAATATTCTAGGCATGAACAATATGAGAATCGTGTAAGCTTGTAGACCATAAAAGACCGGAAGATAAAGGCTTTCCTGGAACTTTACCCATTCTTCAGGAATGGAGGCGAGGCGGTAATAATCCGTATCGGCCATCACAGTAAAGCTAGTCGCAATGAGCATAAGAGCCCATAGAATAGAACTCGCATACGATAAGATCCCGAGTAAAATATGGATCCGACTAGAGATCCGTAGCCCTCCAACGAACAAGAACCAAAAATGCTGTAGATTTCCCTGGCACCAACGATTGTCTCTCTTTAAACTCTCCAGAACATTAGGGGGACATTCTTCATAAGATCCTTCTAGATCGTAAGCAAACCAAACGGTATATCCTGCTTTTCTAATTAAGGCAGCCTCTACCGTATCGTGAGATAGGATCTTTCCTCCTATGGCACTTTCTCCCGGTAAACCTGGAAGACCACAATGCTCCATAAAAGGTTTCAATCTCACGATTGCATTATGCCCCCAAAACGGACCGGAGAAGACCTGCCAATAATAAGATCCCGCTCCGAAAATCGGATTCCCGAGCCAGGTCCCGAATTGTGCCAGTCTCTGAAAAAGACTCTTTCCTCGAATGATCTTTGGAACTGTCTGAATAATCCCCGCGTTAGGCACCGCTTCCATCAAGCGGATCAAATTCAACATGCATTCTCCGGTTAGAAGACTGTCCGCATCCAATACGATCATGTATCGATAACGTCTTCCCCATCTTCTACAGAAGTCTGCAATGTTTCCAGATTTCTTATTCAGGTTGATCCTTCGTTTTCTATAATATACCCTTCCCTTGGTCTCCGGTTTTCTGGAGAGCTTGGAGAATGCCTTCTCTTCTTGCAGCCATATATCCGGTTCAGTCGTATCTGATAACAAGAAGAAGTCCAAATTTTCCCGCAAACCGACTGAGTCTGCAGATTTCATCATCGCTTCCAATCCTGCTACCACTCTTGCCACGTCCTCGCAATGGATCGGAATAACAACTGCAGTAGGAGGAAGGTGCTTAGGATCCACTTTTTGATTTGCGATGAGTCCGGAGATTCTTGTAGGATCTCCTCCTCGTATTCTTTGCAATGCCCCGAAGATAGCAGTAGTCGCACCAAAAGCCAATAAAGGAAAAAGCATGCAAAATAGAAGAAGGGTCGCCCATTCCAGAGGAGAAATACCGTTTATGAGAAGAAAACGATATTCTAAATAAACTCCAAAGAGAGAAAGAAGGCCGAGCACTCCAACGAAACCCAATCTTCTATACGTGAATTTTCTGGAATCGAATGCTTCTTTTAAGATCGCTCCTGAACCAGGAAGAGAGGAAGAAAAACCTTCCGTGCTCATGAGAAGTACCAGAAGGCTAGCGAAATATAAACGGAAGCCCAAAATAGAGCGGTCAATACCAGAGCAACCGGCTCAGGCTTTTCTGCAGAAGGAGAAGCCAAATCTGCAAGAGGTCCAAAGTCAATCGGCCTCGGAACCATGGAACCGGGCTCCATCGCAGGCAGACTCGTTTCGAGATCACGATTTAATTTGGCAGAGATCTCTCGATTGAATATCTCAAAAAGAGAATAGTTCTCTACTTTATATTTTTCGAATACGTTCGTAAGAATATCTCGGATCTCAAGACTGTCTTCCAGTCCCATTCCCCTTAAATAAAGCTCTAAACGATCCCATTCCTTAGGATCTTCCTTGCTTGCAGGAGCTCCTACTGGATCCGCCTTATCTGTTTTCTTTTTAATTCGGCTCAAGGGTAAAATTCCAGATTTCAGAAATGACTTCTTGGTTCCTGCTGAGAGCCGCTTTTAATTCCGTAGGCCTAAACTTGTTTTTCGGATACACTCCGAAAGTAAGCCTCCAAACACCAGTCTCCTCGATCTTCTGCACGGAATATTCGGCGAGTTCGGCGTTTTCTCCGGTATCTATTCTCGCCTGGATGTATGCGAAAGGATCCAAGGAACTTAAGGTGGAATTTTTAAAATCCACATAGAATGTCTTCAGATCAGGATCCGCTTGGGAATCACCGATTCGAGTAGCCACCACTTTCGCAAGGGATTCGGGCAAAGGATCTACATCCGGCCAGCGAACTGTATAAGAAAAATCGAATGGAGTTCCGGGAGGAGGGATCGGATCCGGCATCCAATAGGCCCCCATATTATCATCCGAATCTCGGAAGGTAGGATTTTCGAGTAGTTGCACATTCCCTTTTCCGAAAGGAGTCTCCGGTTCCACCCAAGCACTCGGACGGAGCTGGTATCTCATCTCGCTATCCTGATAATTCTGGAATTCTCTATCTCTCTGGATCAGACCGAAGCCTCTTGGGTTCTCATCCGAAAAAGAATACGTTGTGCTCCTCTTCGGATTATCCAAAGGTCTCCATATCCAATCTCCTCTACCTGTATGCACCAGAAGTCCGTCGGAATCATGAGATTCAGGATAAGCCTGACCCTTTGGAATTCCTCTTGTCTCGCTGTACCAATACATACTAGTCAAAGGAGCAATGCCTAAGCGATCCACCCTAGTCCTCAGAGTAACCTCAGCATTCACTCTAACAGCGGAAACTTTTCCCGGAGTAATCTGAAATTCATAGGCGCCCGTCGCGGTGCTCCCATCTAACAATGCATAAACGGTAATCGAAGAGTCCGTCTTATCCGGCTTGACCACATAAAATTCCCGAAAGCTCGGAAAATCCTCAGGGTAAGGCATACCAGTATTGATCGCGATTCCCCTAGCAGAAAGGCCATACCATTGCTTCTTGGAAATAATCCTATAATAGCTAGCACCTTGGAAGACTGCAAATTCGTCCGTATGTTCCTGTGTATTGATCGGAAAATGGATCTTGAATCCCGAATAACCTAGATTAGGTGGTAATTCTCCCACTCCCTTTAGTTTAGATAAATCGAAAGAAGAAGGATCGTATACAATCTCTCTCGCAAAATCGCCTCTTACCTCAAAGACCCGCACGTTGGTATTGTACAAATGTCCCGGATGCAAGAATTGGAGTTGGAAAGGATTGCCCTCCTTCTTCCAAACAGATCTTTCAGGGCGAAATAAGATATTCTTGTATTGGTTCCAGGGCAAACCTTTTAGGAAATCCGTGGTGGATGCGCGAGGAGGAATGTATCTTTGTTTGGAAAGATTGCGAGCCTTGTTCTTAAGATCATTGAAGGAGAATTTAAAAGTTGGAGGAAGAGTCTGACCCTGAGAATCTCCTTCCATCACACTCAAAAAAGAAGAAGAGTCGGAAAAGTCTCCCTCTACCCTATCTCGTCTTTGCTGACGATCGGCAACGGCAAAAAGCAAGGCTGTAGCCACAAACGCTAGAATTATATGCAATCGTAACAATGCGTATCCTTCGTTGAACCGGCGTTAATTGTCAGTCTACCATCCTAAAACAATGAGAGCAAGGCGTTTTGCATCCGGATTTTCCGAACACAAAAACCTTGCTCCTTTTCTTTCGTGAAGTTTTCTTAAATATATCTTATTTAGGAGTTACTTTCACAAAATATTTTTTGGAGTCTTCCCAAGCTTTCAAGATCTCTTCGGAAAGCTCGGAACCGGTCAACTTGGTATGCTCGGTGATCAAAGACTTTATGATTTCGTAATCTTCATTTTCAAGATCCACGATTTTCACGTATTCTTTGTTGATCAAAGGTTCTAGCTCCCAATCTTTTTGGAAGAAGTAAGCTTTTCCTCCGGTCATACCGGCTCCCATGTTCTTGCCGACTGAGCCAAGACAAACGATCGTCCCACTGGTCATGTATTCCAAGAAATGGTCTCCGGCTCCGCCGACTACTGCGTCCGCTCCAGAGTTTCTCACTCCGAATCTTTCTCCAGCCCTTCCTGAGCTGAATAGTTTTCCGGAAGTCGCTCCGTAGAGACAAGTGTTTCCTATAATCACATTCTCATAAGCCTTTAGTTTGGAACGGCGATGCTTACGAACTACGATGGTTCCTCCACAGAGTCCTTTACCAACATAGTCGTTCGCGTCTCCATGCAGAGTGATCTGCATTCCTTTCACAAGCCAAGCGCCCAGTGACTGACCCGCAGTCCCTTCGAGAATAATCTCTAGTTTTCCAGGAAGACCTTTTGAACCATATTTACGAGCAATGATCCCGGAGATCTTAGCACCTACTGTTCTGTTCGTATTCTTAACAGAATAAGAAAGAGACATGGAAGTCTTTCCTTCGAGTGCTGGCTCTGCGTCCTTGATGATACGATCATCCAGCACTTCTCCGATAGTCTCTCTTCTTACAGATCGATCTTTCTTCTTCTTAGGATCGTAAAGAAGAGGAAGACGAACTAGGATCGGATTCAAATCCAAGGAATCCAGACGATCCTGCTCATAACGAGTGATCTGTTTCAGAAGATCCGTTCTTCCGATCATCTCGTCCATAGAACGGAAGCCTAGCTTAGCTAAGTATTCTCTTACTTCCATTGCAAGAAGTGTCATTAAATTGGCGACTTGGTCAGGAGAGCCTTTGTATTTTGCTCTGAACTTCATGTCCTGAGTAGCAATACCGGTAGGACAGTTATTCAAATGGCATTTTCTCGCCATGATACAACCCAGAGCTACGAGAGAAGCAGTACCGATACCGTATTCTTCTGCGCCTAAGCAAGCCGCGATAATCACGTCCCTACCGGAGACAATTCCCCCGTCAGTACGGAGAACCACTCGATCTCTTAGACCGTTCATTACTAAAACTTGATGCGTCTCGGAAAGCCCAAGCTCCCAAGGAGAACCCGCATGTTTGATGGAAGTCAAAGAAGCGGCCCCAGTCCCACCGACATGTCCTGAGATCAGGATCACATCCGCGTTCGCTTTCGCTACACCTGCAGCAATAGTTCCTACACCTGCTTCAGAAACCAGTTTTACGGAAACTTGTGCAGTATGATTGGCTTGCTTCAAGTCGTAGATCAGCTGCGACAAGTCCTCGATAGAATAAATATCGTGGTGAGGAGGAGGAGAGATCAAATCGATCCCCTGAGGAGTGTGACGGTTTGTCGCAATCTCCTCATTATTCTTCTTGCCAGGAAGCTGTCCGCCTTCTCCCGGTTTCGCTCCTTGCGCGATCTTGATCTCCAATTCTTTTGCAGAGTTCAAATATTCGGAAGTAACACCGAATCTTCCGGAAGCAACCTGCTTGATGGAAGAATTTGCAAGGTCTCCCTTCTCATCCACTACGTAACGAGAAGGATGCTCCCCGCCTTCTCCAGAAGAAGACTTAGCGCCTAAACGGTTCATCGCGATCGCAAGGTCTGTATGCGCCTCGATAGAAAGAGCTCCATGGCTCATACCAGGAGTTAAGAAACGTTTTTGGATCTCGGAAACAGTTTCTACTTCTTCGATCGGAACAGAAGCACGCTCTACGAAATCGAATAGATCTCGTATATTGATCGGATCGCTTTCTTCCATGATCTTAGAAGCCTCTAAGAATGCTTCGTAATCGTTGTCCACCGCAGCCTTGCGGATAAACTTCACGACTTTAGGAGACCATCTATGAGGTTGATCGTCCTTCTCGGAGATGAAATCCTCAGGATTGATCTCCTTATTGAAGGCCATATCATGATTTCTTAATATGTTTTGCTCGATCCCGCCTATTCCGATCCCGGAGATCCTAGAATAAGTTCCAGGGAAATACTTGGAGATCAAAGTCCTAGAAAGACCAATCGCCTCGAATACCTGCCCACCTACATAGGAAGACATGATGGAAATTCCCATCTTGGACATGACTTTCAGAAGTCCGTCATCCACTCCATAGCGATAGTTTGAGCAAAGAGAAGCGAAAGAAGGACGAGTTCCATCTTCAGCGTCAAAGTCTCCCTTCTGCCATAGATCATGAAGAGTGTCCCAGATCAGATAGCTGTTCACTCCGGAAGCTCCGTAGCCTAAAAGCACAGCCACATTATGGATCTCGAATGCAGATCCGGTCTCTACTAGAATATTAGTAGCGGCTCTCTTCTTATTGCGGATCAAATGGTTATGAACTGCTGCCACTGCCAATTCCATAGGAATTGGAGCTCTTTCCTTATTCAATTTCTTGTCGGAAAGGATGAGGATATTCACTCCGGATTCGGCAGCTTTGACTGCGTCCGCGAGCAACTGATCCAATGCCAGCTCCAGATAATTTCTTTGAGCGCTAACCTCGTGATGAGCCTCGAAGGTAGCATCCAATGTCTGCACCTTGTATTGCTTTCCGTCCTTGTCCCGGATCCTTTGCAAGCCTAGGTTCGTAAGATACGGATGTGAAAGTACCAAACAGTTCTGAGGTTTTTCATCAGCAAATAGATTGGGCTTCTTCACGAGTCTTGTGTAAAGAGAAGTCACTCCCTTCTCACGTAGATAATCGATCGGAGGATTGGTAACCTGCGCGAATCTCTGGCGGAAGTACGTATACAATCCGATACGAGAAAGCATTAGGATAGAAAGAGGAGTATCGTCTCCCATGGAACCGATTGCTTCTTTACCAAGTTGGGCCTGAGGTTTGATCACAGCCTTTTGCTTGTACGGAGAATATGCGAATAGTACCTGTCTTCTTCTTAACTCGTCACCAGTATAAGTTACGGTTTTAGCAATAGAATCGTCGATCGTCTGATCTAAGTATTCTACGTTTTCTTTGGACCATTCTTTATAATCGTATTTCTTTTCGAAGAGAGCATTGATGTCTTCGTTGAAGTAGACCTTTCCTTCTTTCAGGTTGATCGCGAGCATATCGCCCGGACCTAAACGGCCTTTCTTAGTGATGATCTCTTCGTCGATATGCACGAGTCCGGTCTCGGAACCCATGACCACGAGTCCGTCTTCGGTAACCACATATCTGGCAGGACGAAGACCATTACGATCCAAGCTTCCTCCGACCCAATCGCCTTCTGCGAAAGCAAGAGCAGCCGGTCCGTCCCAAGGCTCTGTTAGAGTATTATTATATTCGTAGAATGCTTTCAGTCCCTCGGACATCTGAACGTTCTTACTCCATGCATTCGGAATAAGCATCGCTTTGGCATGAAGTACGTCCTTACCGGAACGTACGATCGCTTCCATCGCATTATCCAAACTTGCAGAGTCGGAAAGATGAGGACGAATGATAGGATGGATTTCCTTTTGGAACTCTCCCCATTTCTCGCATTCCAATTCCTCTTCTCTCGCGAGCATCCAAATTCGGTTCCCGACGATAGTATTGATCTCACCGTTATGAGCAAGAACACGGAAAGGCTGAGCTAATGCCCAACTTGGGAATGTGTTGGTGGAATACCTTTGGTGGAAGATACAGTAAGGAGATACCATCTCTTCGCTTTTTAGATCTTCGTAAAATTGAGAGACCTGGTTTCCGTTGAACAATCCTTTGAATGTGATTCTTTCAGAAGAGAAGGAGCAAATATAGAAGTCTTCGCTCATGGAAAGCTTGAGAGCATCTCTCATGACTTTCTTTTGAATGAGGAATAATTTCGTTTCGAAGTCCTCGTTGGACATTCCTTCCGGTTTACCGATAAGAACTTGTTCGATCTGAGGACGAGAAGCATTCGCCTTAGGTCCAAGAACCTCAGGATTTACAGGAACATATCTCCAAGCATAAAGCTTGAAGTTGAATTGCATTAGAGCGGATTCGATGAGGCTTCGACAAACATCTTGTTTATCGATATCTTCTCTCGGAAGGAAAACCATTCCTACTCCGATAGAATCCTCTTCGGGACGTCTGTGTCCCATGTCTTCGATATATTTAGCGAACAGTTTCTTAGGGATACGGATCATGATCCCCGCGCCGTCTCCGGTTTGCATATCGGCGTCCACGGCTCCACGGTGGGTCAAGCAGGCAACTGCCTTCAAACCCATGGATACGACTCGATGGTTGGACTCGCCCTTATAAGAAGCGACGAAGCCTACACCGCAGTTATCGCGCTCGAAGGATCTGTCGTAGAGACCGTTCTCCTCCAAGTACTTTTGGATCCGCAACTGTTCGTCAAGGTTTAACATCCGCAAAGGTTCCTCTTTAGGGTTGAAATGAAATCCGGCACATCCCGCGGGCCTTGGTCCACGGACGGGAAAGCCCCACCCACAACTGTTTGGCTGAATTTTATGCGGTGTGTCCGATTCTTAGACCAGTAAATTTACGAGTGCTTACTTTGAAAACGATCTTTTTGTGGGAACTCCCAAGGGAATCGCCTATAAACGGCTTATAAATCCCCGCAGAAGCCTCTTTGCAGTGAGAAAGGTAACTAGTTCCTACGAATCGAGAGCACAGGATTCAGAAATAGATCGGAGAGAATCTTTCTTTGGCTCGCGTCCGGAATTCGGGAGAGCAATTGATCCATCTTTCCTTTGATGGAAGTAAAATCCGGATATTCATCCATGACTCTCAGAATATGAGGCCAAGCCTTCTTGACGAGTTCGGCAACCTGAGGACTAGCCGTCTTAGCCTTGTTCCAGGAACTCTCCAGTTGGTTTCGAATCCTAAAGAAGTCCCTTCCCAACTCTAAGACCTTTCTGAGTCTGGATTCGGAGAGGCCGGTCCTTGTCCCGAGTTGTCCTAGGGTTCCGTTCCATTCGACCACTTCTCCTCTAGATTCTTTCAGGAGAGAAGTTTGCAATTGCACTAGAGCATTTTCTTCGACAGGCAAGGAAGCGACCCATCGTTTGTATTCATCCAATTGACCGGCTTTCTGAAAAATGCGGACCTTATTTACCTGATCCATATATTTCGAAAATGGAATGCTTACCGGAGGCTCACTTACGGAAGGAGAATCGAAATTTAAATCCCCGTCGAAATGAAGATCTTCCACATCCGAAAGGATATCTTCTCCCACCTGTACGGTAGAATCATCATCTTCTAATTCTTCTACCTTCATGATGAGAGGTTTACCGGAGAATAATTCTCCGTATTTAGCAAGTATTTCGGAGAGGATCGGAGTCTCCGGTCCCTTACGTACCGGCGCTGCAACTGGTCTTGCGGCAGCAACTGCTGCTGCAGTCTCTCGAGCGACTTCTCCCAAGGCAGCAGCTTCTTTTTTGGCTCCGGTCGCAGTATCCACCAAGTAGATAATACCTTCTTCCGCTTCAAACCTATGTCCGGGAGGGAAGGTAAATCCGAGTCCTTCGAGGATTTCATCTGTGATCTTTGAGTATTTTTTCTTACGAGGAGTTTGCTCTAAGACCGATTCTTGCTCGATCAACTTGGTTTTCACCTTATTCAACGCGCCGAGAAAGTTTCGGTTCATGTAAGAAGAAAGATCTTGAGAGCTCATTCCCAAGAATTGAGCAAATTGAGGAAGTTGATCGAAGAAATGATCCGTCTTTTGCACGTTCGTTGCAATATAAGAACGGATTTTAGATTTAAGAGCCTCTTGTTCTTTTGCGGAGATCTTCTTTGCAGAGATCAAAGAACTAAAAAGCTGGATATGAGTATGAAAATAACTTAGAAATTCTCCATAGGCAGTTAGTATAAACTCGCCGTGAGAATTTTTTTCTATGACCTTTTTCTCTGGTCCCGCCATAATCCCGATTTCGAGTCAAGTTTTTACACCCTTAGATCGGAATTCAAGACAATTAAGTTACGCTAAAACCTAAACCCGTTTCGGCAGAGTTTCTTCGCTGGGGCTCCCGCTGATAATCCTATAACGCAAGAATGTATTGCAGGTAGCCTCTTCGGAATATCGGACCAGATCATAGTCCGGACGGGGAGAACGAAAGAAGGAAGAATGAGCCAGGCGTTCTGAGACTTCTTTTCGGATATGCGCTCTGGCCTCATTTCTGCGAAAATATACGGAGGGAACTACGATATCGTTCTTATAAGACAATATATTATTTCTATAGATCGCAACGGTGAGTCGGATACGGTATGTCTTATTTTCGACTTGGTCCTTAGCTTCTAGAAATTCCATACCGACTTCTTCTCTCGAAAGGCATCTGCCCTTCTTATAACCAAAGTATCGGTTTTGCAATATCCGATCTCAAATTCGTCGTTTAGAATTTTTTTTGCTTTGGGAAAAATCCGAAACTGCCGACGCGCTAACTCCCGTTTAGAGACAGAACTAGGAGCCGACAGATCGTATCGAATATTAAATTATCCCAATATGTATCCTTACTTAAACCAGAAGAAGGAGACAGGAAAGGCAAATTTATGCAAGGTATTCGGAGTAGTCATAAACATAAGATCCCCTGCATCGTTTACATACAAACTAGATGCAGTAAAATCCGGTCCGACCGAGAGTCTTTTCTTCTCCGTAAAATCGGAGCCTCTTTGCACTATATTCCATCCGTCATGCGTAGAATTCAAATCTACTGTATACAGATTGCCGGATCGATCCGTAGAAATAGCCGCAGTGGAAAGATCTGCCGAATCAGCTATATTCACCCATCCTAATGTATTCAGATCGAATTTAGAGACCGCAGTGTAGGAAGAAGAGTCCTCATTGAATCCATTATTCAAAGAATACAGATTGCCTGCGTAATCGGTTTCCAGGTCCAGTATCTGCATTATAAAGGACTTCTGATATGTTGCATCTGAGTAATTATGCACTACCTGGGTATCGAGTGTCATGGATCCTATATAAAGAAAATCATTCGTATCCCCGAAGGTATGAACATCGTTGTATATCTTATTTTCGGAGATCGCTATATTCGGAAGATCGAATCCAATATCCGTCTTAAATGCATTAATGGATGAAGAAGTGAAATCCGTTTTGATCTTTGCTAGCGCAACCCCAGAATTGTTGTTCGCGGAAACATACAGGAAATTCTGATCGATTTCCATATCTATAGCCGTAACCGAAGCGCCTTGGTATTTCGGAAGGGTAAAAGTCGAGATATGTGCCCCATTCGAATTCAACTTAGAAATGTAATTCAACGGACTCGCATGAAGGATATAGAAATTCCCATCTGTATCGCGAACCGTTTTCACTGGAAAGGAGCTGACTGCAATTTGGCTGCAATTCATGAATATGGTAGGAGGACAAGAGTATACAGTACTTGCACTCCCCTCTAAAATATAAAGCGCTCCCGTCAGAGAATCCACTGCTATATTCTGTACTTGAGCCGTATTAAAACTCAAACCTTGCGGATTAAATGCAGAAGTTACGGATCCTCCATTGATACCGCTATGAAATCGAGTAATATTCGGACCAAAATCCGAACCACTATTAGATTTAACTACGAGAAGGATCTGACCTCCACTAATATCCAGATCTAGCACGGTCCCGATCGTAGGCATGGGTTTAGAAACGACTAGATTCAATTGGTCTGCGTTAAAGCTGTATTGCACTAGATCGAAATTCGATTGATCCGCCACAAGAAGAGTGTTGTCCGAATTCTGGATCACGATTGACATCGGCCTATGTCCAACACCCGGAATATCGTACGTGGTTAAAAGATTTCCGGAAGTGTCGTATTTAAAGATCCGATCCGTCCCAGTGCTCGTATTGGCCTCGCTTATGTACAGATTATCGGAAGAATCGATCACGAGATCGGTAGGAACCGCATCGCCCGGTAGGGTTGCAATCGTTTGAGTGCTGCAATCCGGTTTCAATTTAACCAATTGTAAATTAGAAGTAGCGAATATATTTCCGGAACTGTCTGTTACTATTCCGACTGGAAACACGTTTGCCCAGACCCCGATCACATCCTTGTTCTCGTTCAAAAGAGTGACCCTTCCACCGTTCGCAACTAAGAGAAATTTGCCTAGGTTCGCTACGGCAAAGTAAGTACCTGCAAGCCCATACTTCAATCTGGAGAACTGAGAATCCGAAAGTCCGGCAGGATTCAACTGAGTAGCGCATCCAGTAGAGAAGGCTTTCCAACCCGTATCGAAGGTACTCGTGCCTTCGCTCGTACGGATCGAATACTGATACGTCTTGCCCGGATCCAAACTAGTATCCGTAAACATAGTGTCCGTTGTAGTTGCGATCTTTTGGAAAGAGGATTCTATAGAAGACTTCCTCATTACATCAAATTGTGCTCCTGAAATCGGTTCCCATTGTACGTCTACTTGGTTAGCTGAACTTGCATCCGAAGCCGAAACCCAACTTGGGACTCCGGCGCTTCCCCCACCACCGCCTCCGTTACCTCCGCCGCCGGAGGAGCCTCCTCCACCGGTCCCGGACTTGGAACCGAAGAGGGCAAAAAGCGGATTCATTCCGCCTCCATCCGTAGAACAACTGGTCAAAACGAAGAAGAGAGAACTAATATATAACAAAATTTTAAAGTTCTTACGTATCACAATGAGATCCAATCCTTCTTTATTAGAATATATAGCTAAGGAACTGTATTTTTAGAATATGAGTTAAAGCTCATAATACTAACAAACCATACAAGAGGATTTCCGATGCTTTTGATTCAAAGGATCTAAAAAAGGAATGAACGACAGTAAAATGGGATTGAGTGACTGTTAGGCGGACAATAAATTTAAGTTCCAAACTATCTGCCAAACATGTTCAAATTATCATAGTTAGATAATATAAATTAGTAATAGATAATTAGATCATATATAAGCTTTAATTTTCAGACCAAACTTTTCCAGACAATGTGAATAGGTCCGAAACGAGTCTCTTAGCTTCTTCTATCGGTATCGCAAAGACAGAAATCTTTCCCGTTTTAAAGTATAAGATCAAAGCAACAACTCCCCCCTGTTTCGCGGTAAGGAATTCGGAAATCGGATAACTGCTCACTATAAATTTAGATAAAAACAAATGAATCACTTTGCCTTCTTCGATTCTGACTTTAAAAATAACGGAAGGTAAAGCGGATAAAACTAATATACCAGGAAAGAACAGAGAAATATATACAAGGTCTTCTACCTGAGTCCCGTTCATACTCCCGCTAATCAAAAAAGAAACTCCAATAATAATAGAAAGAAAAAGATCTACGATTAATCCTACAAAAAGAAACTTTATTAAAATGGAAATATTAGCACCATATTCTATTTTCATAATATTTAGTGCTCCCAAGACTAATTACAAATGTTAGATACTTGAATTGAGTAGTTTTCTATTAAGACCTCTAAAAATCTTCGAATCCGGTCTCATAAATGCCGAGCAAATACATTTCCCGATTTTCAGCCTAAGGCAAGAACCGAATTCAAAACGGAACCAGGAGATCCAAGTGCCCCAGAACAGGATCTCCTTTCTTAGATTGCACTCTCTTCCCCAAATTTATGGGAGATCCAAAGGCAAAATAACTGCTAATTTTGCCGACTTGGGGGATGATTTTTACAAAAATCCTAAATGACAGGGGCTCTGGGAGGCTCTAAATGGGAATAGAGAGCTTACATGAACTTCCGCTATAATCATTCTCCTTTTTCTTATAAACGCCGCAAGACCAGAGAGGTTAAGGTAGGCGATGTGGGAATTGGTGGAGAGAATCCAATCCGGATCCAATCCATGATCACTGCGGATACAAGGGATACCGAAAACTCGGTGAGACAGATTCTGGAACTCGAAGAGGCAGGATGTGAGATCGTGCGATTGACCGTGCCTTCTCAACCGGATGCGGACAATCTCCCTAATATTAGAAAAGAGTTAAAGCGTCTGGGAAGCAAGGTCCCTCTTGTCGCAGACATTCATTTTACCCCGAGCGTTGCGATGAAATCGGTGGAATGGGTGGAGAAGGTCCGGATCAATCCGGGCAATTTCGCCGACAAAAAGAAATTTGCGATTAGAGATTATACCGACCAAGAATACAGAGAAGAATTAGAAAGGATCTCCGAAGTATTTAGCCCACTTGTATTGCGTTGCAAGGAGCTTGGAGTCTCGATGAGGATAGGAACCAATCACGGCTCTCTATCCGACCGGATCATGAATCGCTTTGGCGATACACCACAAGGAATGGTTGAATCCGCGATCGAGTTTATTCGGATCGCAGAGAGTCTTTCTTATAAAGATATTATCGTAAGTATGAAGGCATCCAATCCTCAGGTGATGGTGCAAGCCTATCGACTTCTTTGCAGTAGGTTCTTAGAACTGCAGATGGATTATCCTTTGCACTTGGGAGTAACCGAAGCAGGAGATGGAAAAGACGGAAGGATCAAGTCCGCCATAGGAATAGGATCCTTGCTCGAAGACGGCCTTGGAGATACCATCCGTGTTTCTCTCACAGAAGATCCAATCCATGAGGTGCCTGTCGCAAGATTGCTCGCGGATAAGTTCAACAAGATCCGCTTTCCCGAGGCACCTAGCCAAGGATATTCCGAATTCAGAAATCCTTATTCTTACCAAAGATTTTATAGCAGACCGATCCAGATCTCCACTCTTTCCTTAGGAGAAACACAGCCTGTTCGGATCGAATCCTATATTCCGTTTGAAACAGAAGGTCAATTCTCAAGCGAACTTTCTTCTCTTAGAAGTTTCGCAAGATCCAAATCCCTAGAAGTAGAAACTGTTTCCGTTCCACTACCGAGTGATCCGTTTTTAATAGAAGAATGTTTGAATGCATCTAAATCTTCTTCGGTTCCAATGGGAGTGATCGTAGAACAAAACGAGCTACTCCTCGAAGATGTGCTCGAAGATCTAATCCCCTTCCCTAAGGTTACCTTAGATCCTTTTCATCATTTTCAAAATAGGGATTCTCTATTAGAATTTTTGCATAAACGAGAAGGAAAAGGAATCACTGAGTTAAATGTGCAGGCCTATCAGATCGAAAGTTTAAAGGGTCTGCCGGACGCATTCAAAGAAGCGGGAATAGAATCCGTCGCCTTCTCCTTGAAAACTCCTCATATACTTCATGATTATAGAAAGCTTGCTAGGATCCTAAGCGATTTCGATTATCCAATCTTCTTGAGCGCTGAATATCCGGATATGGAAACCGCACTCTATGAGTCTTCGATCGGGATCGGAGGAATGTTGACTGACGGGATCGGAGACATGCTTCGTATCAAGATCGTGGATTCGAATTCGGAAGCGGTGCTGCAATTAGGATTCGATATACTGCAAGCGACCAGACTTAGACTTACAAAAACTGAATATATTTCCTGTCCTTCTTGTGGAAGAACCTTATTCGATCTGCAAACAACGACTGCCCGCATCAAGGAAAAGACAGGTCACCTCAAGGGAGTGAAGATCGCTGTCATGGGATGTATCGTAAACGGTCCTGGAGAAATGGCGGATGCAGATTTCGGATACGTAGGAGCCGGCCCAGGCAAGGTCCACTTGTATAGAGGAAAAGAAATCGTTCTGAAAAACGTTCCCTCTGAAGAAGCGGACGAGCGCCTGGTCCAACTCATCAAGGATTCAGGAATGTGGGCCGAAAGAGAATCGGTCGAATCGGCCCGTTAGCCTAAAGTTCGTTCGCATCTACGATCAGAAAATTCGGAGAAGTTTGTTTCAACTTCTTAGCGGAATACTTTCCCTTATCGTCAGCTGCTTTCTTTTTCCAGACTGCATTACTAAACTCAGGTTTCGCATCCAGGATCTTGTTATAGAAATGATCCGCAATTCTAGGTCTTCCTAAGACGGATTGGGTCCGAGCAAGCCATAATTGACTTTGCTGCTTTCTAAAAGAAGAAGATTCCAAATTCTCCGCTTGCTCCAAAAGATAAGAGGCTTCCTTGAACCTTCCACTTTCCAGATGCAAGACCGCTTGCATGAATAAAAGTGAAGGATCCGCCTGAGAAATTTGACTAGCCTTCTCCAATTCGGAAAGTATATCTTCTACTCCTCCTAAGTTAGGATCGTCATTGATCAACATCGCTTTTTTATAATATTGAATCGAGAGATCTTTCTTTTCTTCTTTGCCGACATCTGTTTTCGGCTTCTTATGAGAAGAAGAAAGTTTAGTCTTCGACTTCTTTTCTTTTGTGTCGGAAAGACCAAGGATCTTATAACCAGGCTCTCCCCAAGCCATAGGAACTTCTATATAAGGGCCGCTTCCGGTAGGAGCAGTTCCTAAAGAAATGAATATCTTGCGAGCCTCGACGCTCATTACCACCGACTTTACGGAAGTAATCTGTCGAATCGTAGAACCCATTGTCCTCACTTCCCCACTTGAGAAATCAATGGAATCATCCAAGATATCTTGTAGATCTACGATGCTTGTTCCCTTTCGTTTTTGAGAAGCCAATAATTCTTCTGCGCGATCGTAACGACTGATGCAATGATGATAGAAAACGGGAGCGGCCATCAGTTCTCCTTCCTGCATCTTCTCGCTTTGGTAATGATTCGTATTTACGATATGATCCTTGCCGAGATTCGGATAGACCACATCCACATTCCCGTAATTCGTCTCAAGGATCGCGGCCTTCGGTCCCTTCTCCTTATGATTGGTAAGAATGGCTCCCCAAGTAGAATTGATCTTGTGCTTCTTAGCAATCTCCACTGCTTCTTGAATACTTCTTGCCTCTGAGATAATCTTATGCCCGAAATCGATCACTCCGAGTCCGCTAAAACCGATCTTCTTATGAAAGCGAGTATGAAATGCAATCGTCAAACCGGCTTCATTGAAAGCAGTGATCCCCGGAACATCCGCGCCTCTGCAAGCTATATAACCATAACGTAATCCTTTCTCAGGAGTGCAAAAAACAATGATCGGTCTCTTGTCCCAAACTTCCACGCCTGGAAAATCGAAATTGCGAGCATGATACAATTTTCCATCCTTACTTTGATCTCCCCAAACTGCTACGCTCGTACAAGCAGGTACCATTTGTGGACTCTTGAGCGGAGAAATATGAGCAAGCTCAGGAAGAACTTGGAGCATTCCCAAAAGTCCAACAGAGTTTTGGAATGCATCCATAGTAAATAGATCCTTCTCGATCTTAGGAGAACGACCCGCAGAAGAAAGTGCGGCCTTGGTCCTCGCAGAAAATTCGCTCGGACGATTTTTCTTCATTCGATTTACCATCCAATTCACAAGCAAAGAAGTGGCGCCCTTAGCAAGAGCATTGCGATTCTTTCTGGGCAAGCTTCCAAGAAGAAGGTTTCGAGCCATCACAGGATAAAAATCGAAGATCGGCTCAAACTGGCCTATGCTATTCATGATCTCTCCGAACTGGCGGCCCATTTCTTCATGGCTGCCGCGGAGTTGTAAGACTGCGAGCGGGTAGGTTTCTAAATTCATATTCCCATTTTAAAGGAATCTGCCGGAAGAATCGACCGTCTCCATAGGTTTGGACGCGCAATCTTATCGGATCGGACTAGCGCAGGCGGATTTACATGCAACGCGGCCCCCGCCCAATCGAACGACCCGTAGGGAGTGAGATTCCCGACAGGGTTGCTGAACAAAGTGAAGCAAAACCACTGAGGATTTAAACGCGACGCGGCCCCCGCCCAATCGAACGACCCGTAGGGAGTAAGATTCCCGATAGGGTTGCTGAACAAAGTGAAGTAAAACCACTGAGGATTTACATGCAACGCTGCCCCCGCCCTCTAGTGGGTGGGGGGAGCGGCTCGTGGGCTCGCCATGTCAACTACCAGAAAACCCTGGCTTTTACAACGTGAAAAATCCTCGAATTTCCGATGTGGGAACTATTTGCCATTTACAAAGAAGGGAGGAGAAGTAAATTTTCCGAAAGCAAATCACATGGATTGGATTCACTCGATTCTACTTGGCTTTTTAGAATTTAGCGCTGGAACCGCCTTTCTTTATTCCATTCTGGAAATCTCCCGAAAGGCTCCCGCAAATCGGACCTTGGTGACCATCCTCTTACTTACCGGGACAATTTTAGTTCGCTACCATTGGTATCTGCAAGGAGATCTATTAGAATTTCCTTATCTATTTATGTTCCTACATACGAGCATTGTTTTAGTCGGACCTTTATTGTATTCTTATATTGGTTCGTATTTGCAAGGACCAGAAGATGCGGCCGACAGTCCTCTCAAAAAGGGGTTTATTGGAAAGTATTGGCATCACTTTTTGATCGTTCTAGTTTTCGCGATCTTCGAGATTTTGTTCTTCTCTCAAAGCCCGAACGAATTAAGAAAAGAGATCCTTGCAGGAACCAAGGAATTTCGTTTTGATCTGATTCATCTGGCAACCTTTGTTGCAAGCCTGCAAGTTTCCTTCTATTCCTTACTCTGTCTTTATCTGTATCATAAAGTCAGCAAGTCTTACGAGATCTATGAATTAAAATTGGTATGGTTTATACTTCTACTGCCGGTCTTCGCGAATGTACTCATTGGATCCGCTTTCTTTCTAAAAAATCGACTCGGCTTCGAGATCGGAACCTCTCTCATCGGAGTCATGGTGATTCTTCTATTCGTAGTGAGAGAAAGACATCCTGGGTTCTTCCAAGAGATCACCGAAGTCATAGAAAATTCCAAATACCAAAATACTCCGCTACTCGATGCAGAGATCCGATCCGCAGGAGAAAAGCTGAAAGATCTATTAGAAATAAAGCATGTATATCGAGATAGTGAATTGAGACTCGCGGACTTGGCTGCTGGGATTGGATTGAATCTACATCAAACTTCCCGCTACTTGAATGAAGTACATCGGATGAATTTTTATGAGCTCATCAATACTCATCGGGTCAAAGAAGCCTGCAAATTACTTGTGCAAGATCCGGATCGATCCGTCTTGGAAATAGGATTCTCCGTAGGTTTTAATTCTAAATCCACATTCAATTCACAATTTGTAAAGAGCATAGGGCTCTCTCCGGCATTGTATAGAAAAAAGAATTCAGGGACGTTATGAGATACATTCGATTTGCGATTTGCCTTAACTTACTCAATGCAGTTTTTACGATCAACTGCGGAAATCCGGAAAGCGACAGCGGACTGAACGCGAAGATTGAACCTTCTCGACTTTCATATTTTCAAGAAGATTATGAATCCAGTCGATCTGCATTTCGTAACCTATCCACTGACATTCAAAAGAAATACAAATCAGTCCAAACAACTGCAATCTCGGTTCCAAACAAAGAAGGCGAAGATCTCACAATAGATTCACTCTATATTCCCGCCCAAAAAAAGAAGAAGGGTCTTATCATCCTAATGACAGGTATCCATGGAACTGAAGCTCCTGCCGGCACAAGTGCATTAAGATTTATTGCCTCCGAACTACTTCCTCAGGTTTCACTCGAAGATACAGGTTTCTTGTTCGTGCATTCCTTGAATCCATACGGATTCAAAAAATTCCGCAGAGTATCCGAGCATAATGTGGATCTGAACCGAAACTGCGATGCGAATCCAAAAGAATTAGCCGGACACAATCCAGTGTATTCCCAGATCAATGATTTCCTGAACCCGAAAGAGCCAGTGTCCTCTGCCGGAGCAGGATCCAAAGCTGCATTCAAGGCGCAAGTATTCGGAAAGATATCGAGACATGGAATGAGCGGTTTTAGTTCTTCCGTAGCGCAAGGCCAATACGAATTTCCGGAAGGTATCTTTTTTGGAGGGCATTCATTAGAAATCAATCATACATTGATCGCTGATCTTATTGACAAAACAGTAAAAGGTTACGGCTCCTTGTTCTTTATAGATTTTCACACAGGAATTGGAGCAAGAGGAAAATTACATTTGATTGCAAACAAGATGGAAGAGAACGAAAAGCAGATCCTAAAAACTATTTTCCCGGAAGATGAAATCCATTTTCACGGAGATAAGAAGGAAGCCTACTCTATCTTCGGAAATCTCACAGCCTGCACTACCAAGAGACTTTCTTCTACTCTCCCAGTGGTCTCTCTCGTCATCGAATTCGGGACCATCAATAGCCAAACCATCAGCGGCTCCTTAGAATCCCTACGAAGAGTTAGGGAAGAAAACCAAGCCTTCCATTACGGTTACACGTCAGAAGACCTGAAAACAGACTCACAAAAATCTTTTCGGGAATTATTCTATCCTTCTTCTCCGCAATGGAGAGCGAATATCTTAGAGGAAACGGAAAGAGCAATGATGATAGCGATTCCTAAATTCCAGGAATTCGCAAACAAGAGATAAGAAACGAAATATGCAGAAGTTCGTATTTTAAAACTTCCGCATATACAAAAACCTTATTGTCTTAAAGGTAAATCTCCTAAATAATCCTTCTTGCCCAAATCCACACCATTATGACGAAGAATATCGTAAGCAGTGGTGATATGAAAATAGAAATTAGGAACCATGTGTTGGATCGTATACTCTGCACCTGTCAGATGCTTTCCTTCCCAGCGAGGAAGAGAAATGGTTTTCGCAGCCGCTTCTTTACAATCCGCTTCCGAGAAAGTCCTTAGAAAACCGACCACATCATCAATCCTGGATTTGATTTCTGGCAGAGTTTTTTCCTTATCCTCATGAACCGGAGCCTGTTTGCCGGTCAGCCTCGACACTCCTAACTTTGCAGTATCGCAAGCAATCTGCACTTGTCGAATGAAATGAAATTGATCCGGCGCGAGCCTTGCATTCAGCAGAACGTCCATATCGAATTTTTTGGATTCCGCATGCGCCTCTCCCCTTTCAATGAAACGTTTTAAATTTCCGAGGACTTTAATGAATTGAGAAATGGTAAGATCATAGATTGATATATCTTGCATCCTTCCATGAAAGCGTCGCTTAACAAAGAGGCAAGTATTAAAAAGAAATCCAAGGCCGCGCCCCTCGCATCTCCATCTCAATACATTAAAAAAACATGATATAACTCGCTCGGGTCAGGCTCTCGCCTCCGGTTAAAAAATCGCATTCACGATTTTTTAACCACGGCTCCATCCTTCGCGGGTAGAGCTCGGAAAGAAATGCGTAATTCTGGAGATCCTTTCTTCGTTCAGAACATTTCAGATTAACATCTTCCCCTCTGATCTTGCATCTGAGCATAGGTCTGATAACCATCCCTCCTGCTGACTTTTTGGCATATATGACATCTCCATCTGAAAAATTTATAGGAAATCGGCTTTCTTCTATTAAAAATAATTGACTATTGGTATTTTATTTACAGTCAGATAGTATATTATTAACAAGAGGAAGAAACTCATGAAGAAGGTATTAGTCACAGGGGCGAACGGGCATCTAGGCTATTCGCTCGTAAAACTCCTAAAGGAAAGAGGCTACGATGTCACCGCAGCCGTTCGGAATGCGAATGATAACGGAAAGACAAAGGCGCTGCAAAAGCTTGGAGTCAAATTGGTCTCTGCAGATCTAAGCGACAGAGAATCCTTAAGAAAGGCTCTCGCAGGACAGGACGGATTGTTCCAGGTCGCCGCGGCTTTTAACCTTACTGCCAAGGATCCACAAAAGGAAGTCGTGGAACCCAATATACAAGGCACCAGAAACATAATGGAAGAGGCGCGTAACGCAGGAATTAAAAAAATCGTATATACTTCCAGCATTGCGGCGGTAGGGACAATTGCAGAAGGAGAATCACCTCTCAATGAGTCCTCCTGGAATGATAGCGCAAAGGAGCCGTATGCGATCTCCAAGACCCTCTCCGAAAAATTAGCCTGGGAATTGGCCGAAAAGCTTGGATTAAATCTGGTTACCATCTTGCCAGGAACGATCGTAGGACCTCAATTCGCTCAACCGACTTCTTCTCTGAAGCTAATACAAGACATTCTGAAAGGACAACTTCCATTCGCTCCTAAGATGACTTTTTCTTATGTGGATGTAAGAGATGTTGCCATGGCTCATCTGCAAGCTTACGAGAACCCGCAAGCTAAAGGAAGGTATATCGCAACCGGAGAGACTCTTTCCGTATCACAAGTTTGCAAACTTGTAAAAGAGATCCATCCGAAAGCAAAGACCACCGGCAAGGAACTTCCTTCCTTTGTGGTAAGAGCTATGCCTTTCCTGGATGCTCTGAAGCATGCTCTTACAGGACTGGATCGTCAGATCAATTCTGCAATAGTCCAGGATTATCTGCAGAGAAGACAGGAATACAATTCGGATCGACTCACCAAGGAATTCCAATGGAAACCTATGCCGATCAGAAAATCTCTACAAGAGACGGTTGACTGGATGCTGTCTTCTTCCATATAGTTTCCTTACGTGGACAAAAAGAGAGCCAGAAAGCCTGAAGAAAAAGAGATCCGTAAGCAGTCCATAGTGACTGCTTTACGGAATATTCTATTAAAACAAAAGCATCCTTTGCCCAGCACGCAAGAGATCGCAGAGGCTGCCGGGGTCACTAAAGGAGTCATCTACTTCTACTTTAAAACGAGAGAAGAGATCTTTCTTACGCTTCATTTGCAGGAAACCGATACATTCTTTCAGGCACTTTCCGGCCTCTTAGTGGCAGATCAGTATTCCCTTCCTAAACTAAAAGAAACCATTATAGATCAATTCAGCTCAAATCATGTATTCATGTTCCTTGGACTGATCATCCCCGGGATCCTCGAAAGCAATGTGGATCAGGATTTTCTATACGAGTTCAAACTCAAGATTTCCGAGGGCATTGACGAGTTAGCAAGAGCGTGGCTCACCAAGGAAAACGATCTTACGATCGTCGACTCTAGAAAATTTATATTACGTTTTTATTTCTTAGGCCTTATGCTTTGGCAACATCACAACCCTCCAGAAGCCATACAAACTGCATTCAGAAATAAGAATCTTTGGCTATTAGAAGGAGATTTGAAACAAGCTCTTTCCGAATCCTTTGACTGGCTTTGGAAAGGAATGAAAAACAGCTAAAATCAAAATCCGGAGAAAACTAAAAATAAAATAGAACCGATCCGGACTTTTCTAATTTTCGGAAGCGCCGATATGCTCCAGCAAGACTCTTCTGATCTCCAAGATCGTAGGCATGTGATCCTGCACAGAATGATCCGAATCTATCAATAACTCGGATCTTGCTCCTTCCAAATGAGAGCTATCATAAGAAACGATCGAGTCATTGATCCATTCCAAATCTCTAAACTTCGAGTTCCCTATAATAGAATGAAATGCTACTTCAGGCTTTAAGTCGCCCGTGACTTTTGTAAAAAGACTGTTAGGAACAAGATCATCCACACCGTAAGTCTCGGGCACGATTGTATCTTTGTCTGAGTTTAATGTCAGGAATTTATACGCCTTTCCGATATTCGAAATCGCGCTTTTGGGCAAAACAAATAGTATCCTAGCAATCGATCCCAAAAAACCTTCTGCCAAATTCGAACCTCTATGAGGAGTCGCAATAAAAACGGCGCGTTTCACAAACGGAAGAGGTTTAAAATCAAACAGACGCTTGATCTCTTCCTTTGTTTCAGGACTCAAGGAATCGTAACGAGATAAAGGAATATTTGCGACATGCATCCAATCTTCTTTCTTGGTGCGAGTTACCATCAATTTAGAAAGAAGACCACCCATGCTATGTCCGACCAGAACCATCCGATCGAAAGAAGAATCAACTCCCTTAGGATCATATACCCTTCTCAGATCATTCAATGTATCCCGAAAATCTGCTGCAGAAAGAGTAATCGGATTTCCAGTAGGATACCAATAAACCCAAAACTGATACTTCTCTTTGATCCTTGGATCACCCAAAAGCTCATTGATCATCGGAAACCAAATAAAAGGAGAAGAAGCAAGTCCATGCACAAATACGACAGGGATCTTATCGCGCTTGTACGGATAGATCAGATACAATCCCTTCCTATCCAACGCAGTCTCTCCGTCAAATTTAGCAAAAAAGCCATCTCTCTTCTCGGCTCCGGAGAGCATATAAGCCAACGGAGTAGTGGTATCGCTTTCCATAGGAAGATCCAAACCTGAAAATTGGATCCTGTCCCTATGAACCGGATCGAACAAATGGATCTTCGCTTTCAGATGTAGATTACGATTTTCTAAATAAGAATCCTCTAAGCTTATAAACGCGGTTCCAGGATATGCTTGGCCCACTCCCGCCACGAACTCGTATTTTTTCCTTTCAGGAGATTCCCTTTCCGGATGTTTTCGGATCATGATCAATGGAGTGCCAATACCGAATCTATCGATCTGATTCGAAAAGCCTTCGTTCTTGTAATCGTAAGCGACTTCTACTTCTAAAAAATTTTTAGGTGTCCAGGTGGTCTCCACCTCCGCTCCGATCATGGTCAAAATTCCTCTCATTAGAGGAAGATTCAGATCAGTCAGGTTTGCGAGTTTACGATTTTTCTTGGCGTATCTTACAAGCTGAGCCAGGGATCGATTATAAGTCTCCAGAGCAAATCGGAACTGCATGGAGAAAGGATCAGGCCCGGGGATGGCTTTCTTATCGAATAAATACGTATACGAATAAACCAAAGAAGAAGCAAACATTCTCGCAAACATAGGATCTTCTGTATCCAAAGTATTTCCTACATGGTAGCATAGCTCTGCGAGGTAATAAGAAAGATCCCTACTCTTCTCCGCGACCAATCGATTGTCCAAATCATAGATCACTACTCTAGGCAACTCTAAGTATTTATCATACAGGTCGTTGCTTCGTAAAAAGCTCGTGGTGATTAGACTTAATCCTTTCGAAGAGACTGCATTGAGTCGAGTGGCTCGGACCTGATCATATTGGGAATATGTAAATGTGGAATAGGTCCCGCATTGCAGGAAGAAAGGACTGAGGAAGAAGAGAATCTTTATGTAAGATTTGATATAGAGCATTCTTCTCGACTTCCTTCTGAAAGGAACCTCATACTGCTTTTCCAATGCAGGAGTAGAAGATCTTTGTTAATCGACACCCTGTCAAGTAACTGTGAATTATGGGAGTTCCTACAAATTCCTTGGAGAAAATTATCTCTTGCGGGAATTGCATTTTTCTGATATAGCGGCAGGAGCTTTCCCACGGGCCACTCCCCCCTTCCCGAAGATGGGTGGGGGCCGTTTTATTCTACTCCAGAGGAGCGAGATCCGCCAGAGTAAGATCTTCGATCGTATGCGGATAACCTTCTCTGTCATTATAGAGAACGGAGACCTTGTCTCCGTTGATTTCCTGGATTTCCACCTGGGCTCCGGTTAGTACGATCACACCTTTTAAAAGAAAACTTCTCTTGGTTAGTTTTGCTTTATCACCCGGCTTCATGCTTCTCCATATAGATATCTTTTCCTTCCTTCTTCATGGAAGAGAAAATATGAATTTGTCTTTGGTCCACTCTGGTCCCGATATCATAAACCGCATCGGTGAAATCGGCGCCTTCTATCTTGGCACCTGCAAGTTTTGCCCAGCGCAGATCTGCTCCCTTGAAATTCGCACCGGTCAGATCGGCACCATTCAAGAAGGCTCCACGCAGTCGAGCTCCTTCAAAATTAGCTCCCGCAAAGTTGCAATTTGTCAGAAATGCGTTATTCAGATTTGCTCCAGAAAAATCCACGCCATGTAGATCTTCTTTTTCTAATATGATAGAAGATAGATCCTGTCCTTTCAGACTCCCTGTTTCAGCAAGTATCTCCTTTGCCTTAGAGGCGGTGATCCTTCTTTCCTTAGGAACTCCGTCCCCATTCTCGAAGTCTCGGATCGCTTGGTGAAGAGCGGCCACAGCTGACTCTGGATAATTCTTTCTTCTCTCAGGGAACTCGAATTGCTTCTCCACATCTTCCGGAGTAATGTTCTTAAGAACGTCTATGGATTTTCCTTTGGCGATCTCTGTGGCCATTGCAAGAGCCACGATCCCAAAACCACAACCGGTGGTAGTATAGCTTGCATCCGTTACCATTCTATTCTCATCGATTTTGAGATAGATACGATACCCGTCTCCGCAGCCAACATTTCTATAATTGGAGACTACGCTTGCGTCTTCCATTTCTCTGTAATTCAATCTCTGGTCATTGATCTCTTTGTATCGATTGAAATCCATTACAGCCATGTGAAGACCTCCAGTTCTTTCTTAGGGAGTAATCCTAAGGAGGGATGTAATTTGTAAAATTGCATGGGTATTAAAATAGCTCTGCCTCAGATTAGACCTAGTTTATAAATCCTGAAAGCATTTTATTTGTATGCTCGAAAGGAATTCTTTGAACGACCCGCGTCAGGGATCCGCAGAGTGCGTAAGCAGTCGCGGGAGCGACCGAAGCGCAAGCGTAGCTCGCAGGAGCCCGGCTCTCGCGCTCCCAGAAAATGGGAAAGCCTTTGCGTTACGTCCCCGTAAGCAAAGGCTCTTTCTGTGATGGGTTCTCGCGAGAGAGACGCCATGATACAATCTCCTAACTTAGGAGATTTTGTATTTTTTCTTGAACTTGTCTACTCGACCGGTAGTATCCAGAATTTTGGATTTTCCAGTAAAGTATGGATGGCAGTTCGAGCAGATCTCTACGTGGATATCTCCTACAGTAGTGCGAGTCTCGTAAACTGCTCCGCAAGCGCAGCGAATTTTGGCGTCAGCGTATTTAGGATGGATGTCTGTTTTCATAAATTCCCCTTTTCCTCGGCCTTACTGGGCGTTCATACTACCTAAGAAGGCCTCGTTAGTCTTAGACTGCCTCATCTTCTCAAGTAATAATTCCATGCTTTCTGTGATGCTCATGGGAGAAAGCACTTTTCGGAGCACAAAGACCTTCTGGAGGGTTTCTTTCGGAAGAAGGAGCTCCTCTTTTCTGGTCCCTGACTTATTGATGTCTATCGCCGGGAAGATCCGTTTGTCGGACAACTTACGATCCAAGTGGATCTCCATATTACCGGTTCCTTTGAACTCCTCGAAGATCACCTCGTCCATTTTGGAACCGGTGTCTACAAGAGCAGTAGCGATAATCGTTAAGGATCCGCCTTCTTCGATATTTCGAGCTGCTCCGAAGAATCGTTTCGGTTTGTGAAGTGCGTTAGAGTCCACACCACCGGAGAGTATCTTTCCGGAAGTAGGAATGACCTGGTTATAAGCGCGGGCCAAACGAGTGATGGAGTCGAGTAGAATGACCACATCCCGTCCGTGTTCCACAAGACGTTTCGCCTTCTCGATCACCATTTCAGCAACTTGAACGTGGCGAGTAGCTGGTTCGTCGAAGGTAGAGCTAACCACTTCTCCTCGAACATTGCGGGCCATATCGGTTACTTCTTCCGGACGCTCATCGATGAGCAGAACGATCAGAGTGACCTCAGGATGATTGCTAGTGATCGCATTCGCCACATTCTGCATTAGAATGGTCTTACCAGTTCTAGGAGGAGCGACGATCAAAGCTCTCTGCCCTTTTCCGATCGGACACATTAGATCCACGATCCTTGTATCTAACTGAGAAGGATCATGTTCCATTCTCAATCTCTCGTTCGGATAGAGAGGAGTCAGGTTATCGAATAATGCGCGTTTGCTGGCTACGTCTGGAGTATATCCGTTGACTGTCTCGACCCGAAGCATCGCAAAGAATCTTTCCGATTCTTTAGGAGGACGAATCTGACCTTCTACAGTGTCTCCTGTGCGAAGCCCGAACAACTTGATCTGAGAAGGAGATACATAGATATCATCCGGTCCCGGAACATAGTTATAATCCGGTGAACGTAAGAATCCGTATCCATCCGGAAGTCTTTCCATGACCCCGGCAGCATGCACTTGACCTTCTCTCTCTGCTTGCGCTTGTAAGATCGCGAAGATCAGGTTTTGTTTTTTAAGTCCCCCAGTGTTTTCGACTCCGAGGTTCTTAGCTACTTCTATGAGTTCCGCTATGGAGGTTTTCTTGAGAGCGACTAGATCGATTGGAGCAGGGGTTGGTCCCTCGTAGGAACCTCGACGCCTTTTACGAGAGCGAATCTCCGCTGTTTCCGGATCATCTTCCGGTAAATTCGGTTCTTCTTCGTTATTATCGTTTTGCACGTCGTTCGTACCGTTTTGGTAGTTGTTTCTGGGCTTGGAGTCTCGTCTTGGATTGGCCATGGAATACCGTTATTGGATTTGGAAGGGGTTGAACTTCCAGTATTCTTATTATTCGATTAAGAGCGGGTTTTGGGGATCCGGATGCCGGTTCTTTTAAGCGACCGTAATAACCATTTTTATTTTTAAAGGGTTACCTACTCCAAAGATAGAGTAATGATCGGCTCTTAAGGTGGACTATTTCCAAATTATACGTTCTGTCAATACAATTATTTAGAATTATTTTTGCTTTGTCCTTTTTTTAGACGAAGATTTTTTCTTTGGACTACTTTGCTTTTTCTTGGGGGAAGCCTTCGGCTTTTCTATAACCGCAGGTTTGGTTTGGACGGGAGCCTGTTTTTTAGGTGGGGAAGGTTTTCCGGTCTTCTTTCTGGGGATTGGTTGGTCCTTGTTCAGTTTAAACTTATTGGTAAGGTCCAAGAATTTAATTCTATTCTGCAAGGTAGTTCTGGGAACTCCCAGATCCAGGGCGGCATGGGAGACATTTTCCTGGTTTCGCTTCAGAGTATGATAGATATAACTCCCTTCTACTTCTTTCAACACTGTTTCTAAAGGAAGTTTTTGATTGAATGCCTCGGTTACGGATGGGAACTCCATCCCTTCTCCATCCTGGCTATTTAATTTTGCAGAAGCAGGCGAGAAATGATACAAGTATCCAAGAGGTTTTCCTTTTTGCTTCAGTATAGAGACTCGAACTAAGGAATCCAATTCAGGAATGAATGTTTGAACCGAAAGTCTTCCTTCTTCCAATCTGAGCTCATGGGTCTTTAGATAATTGCCCAATAGGTCTTTGGACATTTCCTTCAGCAATTTTTCGGCCTGGAGAATACTATCTCTGAACCATTTGCGAACTAGGATCTCTTTTTCGAAGCTTTCATTATAGAACACGGTATGTCCGTCTAGATCCGTGGCCAAAAGCCCATCTGGGAAGTTCTGCAAAAGAACTTCCATAAACCATTGGCTTTGCTTTGCCTTATCTTCTTCTGTCTTTTCAGGAGAAGGTTCCGACTTCTCGGTTTCTTTTGCTACCCAAGAGGATCTACTAAGTTCCGCTAAGAATCTAGGTTTGTCCCAGTCTTCGTATTTTTCTCCAGAGGAACTAATAACAGGAATGGTTCTTTGTTTCTGGAAGTATCCGAGCACAGTCTCTGGAATTTCTCGGATCAGGAAATCTTCTGGGATCTTGCTAAACTCTCTTTCTGCAGAGCTTAAGTCGGCAAGTTCCATTAGAACTCTTTCCTTAGGAAGAAGTCCCAATAATCCGCTTCCTTCTTCCCAAACGGGTAGATGACTGGCAGGCGTGTATAGGAAGAATTTATATAAAACTTCGATTCTCATAAAAGAGAGGAGGAAGTTTCCCCCAGAATGACTTCTTTTGAAGCCTAACGGTGAAAATTCCTCTACTTTTTTCTAGATCTCGAGACTTTTAAGCAGAAGAATCAAAGGCCAGCCTCCACCACTTGAACTTGGGAGGGGCGTCGACCACTCAATATTGTAGGAACTCCTACAATATTTCAGATCACTTGCCGAGCAATCTACTTGCCGCTTGAGAGTATTCTTCCGGATAAGGAAGTTTGGAAACTTTTAGACTGGATAGGGAGTATTTTAAAGATCTCTTATATAATACCAAGGCGTAAAGGTGATTTCCGTCTCTTCTGAATTTGCTTCCGGCCAGCCATTCTTCTCTTGCCATTCTAAAGTAATCGTTCGCTCTTTCTTCTTCCTTTGCAGTAAGAGGATGTCTATCTTCCGATTCCATCTTTAAAAATCGAGATTCCTTTGCCACATGTTGCAATAATCTGTCGGAAGATCCTTCTGCAAACTCGGACCAGCGCTTTAAGGATTCCGGCAAAGTCTTCTCTAAGACCAAAAGAGCATCCGTTTTCTCTTGGATACTGCCCACCTTGGATGCAGAATGTAATTCTACCGAATAATTCTCTATCTTTTGGAGATCTTTTTTTAGATCAGTTGCAGAGAAGGAGTGCCCGATCTCTCTCAGGATGCGGACCTTGGAATCCACAGATTTCTTTCTTTCTCTAAAACTTTGAGAAGACTGAGAAGATTCTATTCCTTCCCAAGCGATAAATGCCAGAAGCACTCCTGTAAACAGTAGGACCCATTTCCAGAATCCTCTACTGTTTCCTATCCTCAACGAATTAATTTCGGAAGGAGTGGGGAGATCCATACGACTTAGTTACTTGCTCCGCCGGTTTGGGCCGGAACAGGAGGCAAGGATTCCTTGCGATTGATATCGTCTATGCGGATCTCTTCATTACTTTTTTCTAAAAAGGAAACACGAGCATTCGTGATAAAACTATAATTATCATCATGCACTTCGAGCAGATCGACAGGATTGTCCTTCCCTTCTCCAGGAGGACTAATCTTTGGAGTGAGTAGTTCGTTATCTATATAATCGATGAGAGTGTTTCGGATTCTATCGTAGTCGGAGATGTTTTCCTTCTCTGCCGCGTTACGAACCTCGTCCAAGTTCACGAATTGGAATTCGTGTTTATCGTCATTAGGTGTCTTGGCAGCGATCATCGCGAGTAACGCGAATCTTCTTGCTCTTCTCGCAATCTTGATCCCTTCTCCAAAGAGTACGAGCTTCACTCTAAACTGGTACGGAGAGGAATTATAAGCGGTAGTAAAATTGTCTTCTGAGGATTTTAGGTCTCTAAAACCCAACTTCAATAAATGCTGAGCGATCTTATCATTAGAGCGTATAATCATAGGAGAAGCAGCTTCTAACAATACTCTTGCAGTTCTGATATAATTTTCATGAACCACTTGGAAGATATCTTTCATCTCTCCCTGAGCGGCTTTTAGATTCTTGTAAGAAAGGCTATAATTACTTTGAAAGTACCACATATTCCCGTTGAAGTCCGCTTGGTTGGCCTTCTTAAAGGAACGGTAGTTGTCGATTGAATTTAGCTTTTTATAAAGTTCTTCTTGTCCTGCAGGAGCAGTTCCGGTGGGTTTCTGACCTGCTTGCGCATTTTCCGCAGCTGTTGGAGTTCCTGCTTGTGGCTTAGGTCCTGCGCCTTCCTCTAAAGGAGGAGCAAGATTGCTCACGCAGATATTGATGAATTTCAGATTGATTTTGTTTTCATCGATCAAGATCGCAAGGTTGGTCTGGTCCGGAGAAACCGCCGAAACCTTATTCGAAGTCCCGAATACTGCAATTGCTGCGATCGCTAAAAGAAGAATGCGTGTATATCTCGAACCCATGGCCTTTCCTACTAGAAGACTATCGGCAGGGTTTGAAATTGTATCTTCTCTTTTTTTTAAGGCAAAAATGCTTAGAGAAACCTTTTTGGGGAGAAGGAGAAAACCGGACTCTAATGCCAGCCTCCCCTTCTCTTTTGATCTTAAAGAGCGCTGATCCTGCGGATTGCCTCAATCACATCGTCTTTCTTACCGAAGGCGGAAAGTCTAAAGTATCCTTCCCCAGCAGGTCCGAAACCTGAACCTGGAGTTCCTACCACTTGGGCCTTGTCCAAGAGTTGGTCAAAGAAATCCCAAGAGCTGAGATTATTCGGAGTCTTGAGCCAGATATAAGGCGCGTTCACTCCGCCAAATACATCGTAACCAGCCTTTTGCAAACCTTCTCGGATCGCCTTTGCATTGCTCATATAAGCATCGATGCTTGCTCGGATCTCTTTTTTACCTTGAGGAGAATAGATTGCTTCTGCCGCCTTCTGGGTCACATAGGAAACACCGTTGAACTTGGTGGTATGTCTTCTGCTCCAGAGAGATCCGATGGAAACTTCTTGTCCGTCTTTGGTTTTTCCCTTCAATTCCTTAGGTATCACAATGTAAGCACAACGTAATCCGGTAAACCCGGCAGTCTTGGAGAAGGATCTGAATTCGATCGCTACCTCTCTTGCACCTTCTACCTCGTAAATGGAACGTGGAACACCAGGCTCGGAGATAAATGCCTCGTATGCGGAGTCGAATAAGATAATACTATTATTCTTCTTAGCGTAATCCACCCAAGCCTTTAAGGATTCTTTAGATGCAACAGTCCCTGTTGGATTATTAGGAAAACATAAATAAATCAGATCCGGTCTTTCTTTTGGAAAATCAGGTTGAAATCCATTCTCTTTGGTGGAAGGCATATAGATCAGATTGGCATATCTTCCGTCGGGTCCAGCCTCTCCAGTTCTTCCCGCCATTACATTCGTGTCGACGTATACTGGATAAACCGGATCTCCGATCGCGATCTTAGCATCTTGGGAAAAGATCTCTTGGATATTTCCACAATCGCATTTGGATCCATCGGACACGAAAATCTCTGACTCATCCAGCTTTACTCCCAAAGGAGCATAATCATTCTCTGCGATCGCTTTCAAAAGGAAGGAATATCCTTGTTCCGGACCATATCCATGAAAACCCTCCAGAGTTCCCATTTCTTTGGAAGAAGAAACCAAAGCCTCCACTACAGAAGGAGCCAATGGAAGAGTAACGTCTCCGATCCCCAAGCGTATGATCTTTGCAGAAGGATTTTTCTCGGAGTAAACTTTTACTCTTCTTGCGATCTCGGGAAACAAGTATCCCGCTTTCAATTTCAGATAATTTTCGTTGATATTTGCCATATTAATTATTTTTAATCCTCGTCGTCTATGTCCCGGATCGGTTTTCTTCCGGAAAAGCCCTCGTCATAACCGTGTTCGAAGAGCAGATCCTCTTCTCCCAAGTGCCAGCAATAATAACCTTTGCCGTTATCGAAATCCACGAGCCAAAGTCCTTTGACCTCGATGCCCAAGTCTCTGATCTTAGAAGACCAATCCATTAGAAGCTCTTCGACCTTTGCTTCTCTGGCTTCTAACTCGTTCTCTTGGTACAATCCTTCTTTTAATTCCTTATGGACCTTACCGACCTCTTCATAAAATTCTTCGGTAATCGATCTGACATAAGGCAGGATCTTGCGAGCGTCTTCGTATGTCCAGATCTTACGTTCCATTGAGAACCGTTTAGAAATTCACTCCAAGAGAAAGACAGAGCAAAGTCATTCGACTCACCACACCGTATTTCGCCTGACGGAAGTAGGCTGCATTCGGTAGATCATCTACATCTGTAGAGAGCTCATTCACTCTCGGAAGAGGATGCAATACAGTGGTGTCTTTCTTGGATGCAAGAATGAGTTCCTTATTCAACTTAAAAGATTCTTTTAATCTTTCATATTCTTTATGATCGGGAAATCTTTCTTCTTGGATACGAGTCACGTAAGCGATATCGCATTCCCAAACTTTCTTAATATCATCAGATTCTTCGAAAGTGATCGGAAAACCTGAAAGTCCTTTCTTATAGGAATCAGGAAGAGAAAGTTCCGGAGGAGAAATCAGATAAAGATGCACTTTATAATGTCGAAGAAGATTGATCAAACTGTGTATCGTCCGTCCATACTTCAGATCACCGATGAATGCAAGAGTAAGACCGTCTAGTTTTCCTTTTTCGGAAATGATCGTGTATAGATCGAGGAGAGCTTGGGTAGGATGCTGTCCTGCTCCATCACCCGCATTGATAACAGGGATCTTGACTGCCCCGGCGGCAATACGAGAAGAACCTTCTACAGGATGACGGATCACCGCGATATCAGCATAAGCTTCTATCATCTTCATAGTGTCGTACAAGGTTTCGCCCTTAGAGATGGAAGAGAATTGGAATCCTACTGTGGAGATTACCCTTCCCCCCAATCTTTCCATAGCGGCCTCGAAGGAAAGTCTAGTGCGAGTGGAAGCCTCGAAGAATAAAGAGGCCAAGAGTTTGCCTTCCAAGATCCCAAACGCTTTGTTCTGTTCCACTAAACGTTCCATTTCTCTGGTCCTTTCTACAAGGAAGTCCAGATCCGCTTTGGAGAATTGGTCCGTATCTAGAATATTTTTATGCTCGTACGCCATTTTCTGGTCAGATTGATTCGGTAGGAACTAGAGGCAAGAGAATTCGAAAGGATATTGTAAGTTTAAAAAAGACTTTTCTAAAGGCTGATCCTTGGTATTTTAAGGAAGCTTCTTCAAACCCAATTCCTGATACTTAAAGATGGGAACAAGAAAGACCCCTCCTCTTGCAGATCCGACTACGATTAATCCCAATGGAGAAGAAGCCAAAGACCAAATCGAGACTCCTGCTAAAGTAGTCCACCAAAGCCCGCTGATTCCCCAACGTATCTTTGTATTCTTTACTAAGCTTATCTGCAAAGCGATCGGACGATCCGAATCCAAACTTGGACAAATATAATTCAACTGGAACTTTTCATTAGAGGAAGAAGGAACGGAAACGCAAGAGTCCGAAGTTTGCTCTTGCAAATTTTCTTTCTTACCGAAGAAGATCTGCATTTCTCCATACACCATAGCACCAAAAAGTTTCCTCCTCTTATATTCTATCTCCAAAACTCCTTCGTATTTTCCATTTGGTAACGGCAGAGAATATGTCGAATCGGAAAGAATAATCTTAGATTCAAATGCATTTTGATCCGAAGTCCCTTTCATTCCCGATGAAGGATAAGAAGAAATCGGAGCCAAAGAAAATTTTCCCTTTAGATCATGATCTGTAAACGTATCCTCTTCGAAATCGGAGAATTGTAACTCTAAGATCTTTGCCTTGGAATTTCCATCATTCTCCGATATGGAAGGATCCTTGAGTATAGTATTAATATTTCTAGGTCGAGAATCGCAATGGACTACGATCAGAAAAGAAAGAGTCAGAATGGTTCTGTACGCTGCTGTCCGCAAAACATCTTCTTATCTTTGGAATTCGAAAGAGAGTCAATCTAGTTCTCTCTTTTCGAAGCGGGGAAGATTGAGCGTTAGAGAATAAGCAACAAAATTAAAATAGTTCCCACATGCTCGATTCATGCTTGCGGGAATTCGGATTTTGTGATAGTGAGATCGCGAGCTTCTCCCACTGCGGACCCACCTCCACCACCCGATGAGGGTGGGGGCCGCCTTACTTCTAGACTGGACTCAATTTTGCTTCACTCTGTTCGGCAACCCTTCCGGGAATCTCGCTCTCTACGGATCGCGAGATTGGGTGGGGGCCGCCTTCAATCAAACAGTTCCCACTTTTAGTGATGAACTACCTTCTTAGATTTTATTCCCAGTTTAGAGCGAATATCGGCGAAGACCGAAAGTGTTACCGGAACATAGAGTAAACTTCCCAGAGTTCCGAATCCAAGTCCCCAACCGAGAGCCAAAGTCATTGGAATCAAAACCGGGTCGGATCCTCCTATGCTATAAGCAGTCGGCAATAATCCGGCAACTGTGGTCAATGTGGTCAGAAGAATAGGACGGAACCTTCTCCGGCTCGCTTCTAAAAGGATCTCGTCTAACGACTCTTTAGATCCTTTGCTTATGGAATCGATACAATCCACAAGAACGATGGATGCGTTCACTAACACCCCTGCAAGACCGATGATACCGATCATAGCGAGAAAGCTGATCGCTTTTCCGGACAGAGGAAATCCAAGCACGATACCCACGATCCCAAGAGGAATTGTGCTCAGGATCAAGAAAGGTCTCCAGAAGTTCTGAAGAGTAAGCGCGAGGATCATGAAAATTCCGGCTAACGCTAGAATTCCCGCCTTGGCTAAAGAAGCCATGGATCTCTGAGTATCCTTTTCTTCTCCTCCGAAAACTATGGAAACTCCCGGATATTGTCTTTCTATCAGAGGCTTGAATTCGTTCGCGACCTTTTGATTTGCCTCGTGGGCAGTAGTTCCGGATTCGGAGCGGATATCAGCGTTTACAGTGATCGCTCTTTCAAAATCCCTGTGAGAAAGAAGCTCAGGAGAATCCTTCAGATCCATCTTAGAGATCTTTGCAAGATTCGTAATATTACCAGCTTTATTCCTAAGAGGGACGCCCTTCACTTCTTCTGGATTTTTCCGGAAGCTCTTATCATACATGACTCGCAGATAGATCTTCGTCTTTCCTTGTCGCACATTTCCTGCTCTTTCCCCATCGTATGCAGTTCTCAAAAGATTTGCCGCGGAGAAGGTGGAAACTCCAGTAAAACTTTCCAGTCCCTCGTCGAGTTGGATGTACATTTGTTTGCGTCCATTCCGATAATCATCCCGAATAGAATGAACTCCCTTAATGCCTCTTAGGAAATTCTGAAGATCCACGGAAACCTTCTTCAGCACATCATAATCTTTTCCTAATATACCTACCGTAATCGGAGCACCTATCGGAGGAGCCATGGCCATTTCCTCTAAATACACGTCAGATAACCCAGGAGTCTTACGTATATCATCTTCAATCGAAGCGAGAATCTGCGAAGCCTTGCGCTTCCGCTTGGATTCGGGAGTCAGATAGACCATGATCACAGCTAAGTTCTCTCCGAATCTGGACAGAGGATCATCAGGATCTGTTTGCTGGACACCTATTTTGGTGGAATAACTTACCAATTCATCCTTAGGGATCTTCTTCAAAATATCTTCCATGTATTTCATCTTATCTCTTGTTTGGAAGATACGAGAAGAAGGAGAGAATTCCGCTTTGATCAAAAAGATCTCAATGTCTTCTTTCGGAAATAGGATAAAATCCATCTGGGACATGGCCCCGCAAGACCCGATTACCAATAAAAGAATTACGGAAAAGGATTTGTATCGATTCCGAATCGTAAATGCTACGAAATTAGAAAACTTATCCTCCATCCTGAGAAAGAATTCATCCAATCTCTTTCTGAACTTGGAAGACTTCTTCAATTCCTCAGGGTTCTTTGCAAAGACTGCGATCCTCGCCGGCAAAAATAGGAATGATTCTAGTAAGCTCGCAGTCAAAGCGATGATTACTACAAGAGGGATCTGCCAAATAAATTTACCCATGATCCCGGACATGAATAGCATCGGAAGAAATGCCGCAACAGTAGTGAGATAAGATCCAAAGATCGGGATCACCATCTCGCTTGTTCCTTTCAAAGCGGCAGCAGCACTGTCCATCTTCTGCCCAAGATACGTATAAATATTCTCCGAAATCACAATCGAGTTATCTACGAGCATCCCGAGTGAAATAATGAGTCCCATCATGGAGATCATATTAAAGGAAACATCGAAGAGAGGAATGACCGCAAAAGTCATCAGCATAGAAAGAGGCAAAGACATAGAAGTCAATGTTGCCGTTCTGAAATCTAAGAACAAAAACAGGATTCCGAATACAATCAAGAACCCGATCAACGCGTTAGACGAAACAACATTCAAACGATTTCTCGTCCTCGCCGCTTCATCGTTTAGCTTAAATGTCTTAATACCCTCAGGGAATGTTTGATCCAATTCTTTTAAACGGGCTTGGACCATGTTCGCAACATTAATCGCATCGGCCCTTTCTTTCTTAATAACGGAAAGAATGAGGCCTTGCTTTCCATTCGCGATTGCAAGAAATCTAGGATACTCGAAAGTATCTTCTACCCTGGAAATATCGCTCAATCGAACGGTGGAGAATATATCATTGGTTCTTACAGGGATTTTTCCGATCTCGTACGGATGCTTGAACTCTCCGTCTATCCTTAGATCGAAAGCCTCCTCGGAGTCCACGGAACCGGCAGGAAGATTTATATTTCTAGATCGAATTGCCCTTGTAATGTCCGAAAGATCCAGCTGGTATTGCTTAAGTCGATTTGCATTTACGAGAATATGCCATTCTCTATCACGTTTTCCGAATACATCCACACGAGCCACACCGGGAATCTTTTCCAATTCCAGCTCGATAAATTCCGCTACAGTATGAAGTTCGATCTCATCCTTTCCACCATAAACGGAAAAATCCATAATCGGAAAGGAACCGGATTTTCTCTCTGTGATCTTAGGCTTCTCGGTAACTTGTAGAGGGAAATCGGAGATTGCGTTGTCTACCGCTCTGCGGATTTCGTTCAACACCTTCTCCGGATCTTTTTCGTCCAGACTGACTCGAACGTCTATATCAGAGACAGAGTTACGGGAGAAGGACCGAATCTCATCAATCCCGTCTATTTCCTTGATCTTTTCTTCGATCGGATACGTTACCCGTAACTCCACGTCCGCGGGAGAAGCCCCCGGAAATTTCGTAGTGATTACGAGCTGTTTCATATCCACATTCGGAAATGCATCTCTTCTCAATCCCAAGAGAGAAACAAGTCCTGCCAAAACGATGAAGACCATTCCCAAATACAGGAAGAGTCTATTGTGAATAAACGATTGTATGATTGTTCTCATAGTTTTTTCTTTTTATCTAGTATTTTTCCCATCAACAGGCTCCAGAAGTCCGTTCCACTGACTCCAAGCCTGTCTCATAAAACTCTTATCCCAGGTTTCATTCGAAGAAAGCATCATCTTCGGCAATCGATCCCATGAGCACCCTGGAAATCGATGATGAATCCTATGATAGTTGAAATGAAGAAAGAACGCGCTTACCCAATGAGGAAGTGTCAGGTTGTACGCGGAATTCTTATCGTTAATCTCCTTTCCGTAATGATATGCATTATCAAAAAATGATATAAAGAAAGACCTCATCATTAAGACGAATACAAGGATCAGCCAGTTCTTTCCAAACAACCAAAAAGAAGGAATATAAAAGAGAAGCACCCAAATCATATCCTTTCTCAATTCTCCTAACACTTCCGGCCTGTAGATCCATTTAAAGAAACCTTCTTCGATCGGATATTCGCTGATCTTGGATGAGATCGGCTTAGTCCATGAAACGGGAAGCGCAAATAATAGTCCCGTCCCGACTTCGAAAAGATAGGTCGCAATCGTAATTCTAAAATAATAATTTAGACTCTGTATCCATCTAGGTTTCCAAGAAGAAGGATCATAAAATTCTATTCTATCTCCAGGTTCTCGATTGAATTTATGATGCATTAGATGACTAGATTTTAGCACAGCGTAAGGAGCACCGAATGCTACACAGAGTAGTCTTCCCCAAAAATGATTCACACTTCTTTCATTCGAGAAGTTACCGTGAATGCTCTCATGGATCAAATTCCAAAACGTATAAGAAAGAGGCCCTAAGAAGATCGCAAATAGCCAAACCAACCGCAGATCAACGCTCCAATAAGAGATAGCAATCGGAAGAATATAATGAAATCCTATGAATACAAGAAGGATAAGAACCGACAATCTTCGATTCAATGTATAAGGTAGCTCTCGAATGGGAAGGGATGCTTCCATAGGGATACAAGGAGATCTAGGCGAATTTTCTGCAACCACCTGTTGAGAAAGAAATGGGAAACGACGGTCGGTTTGGAAAAAAATTTCGTAGGACCTCCTACAAATTTCCAAAAACGATTCTTTGAATTCTTCTTTTCCTAAAAAAATCGACTCCAAGAATCGAGCAGAGGGTCCAAAACATCAATATGAGTTTTTTCTTGAGAGCATCTATCCTTTCCCTTGCCTTATTCTTTTCTGCCTTTTGTTTTCCGTTAGATCCGGATAGAATCAAGTCGCCCAGCTATAAAGAAGGAAGATATCATAATATAGATCCGGACGAACAGCTCCAAGGAAAGTCTCCCATCGATATCATGAAATGGAAATTCTTTGGACCTAAGGATCCGCCCACTGTACAAGGTTTAACAGAAGAGCTTCCACTTGTTTTAGAAAGAACTGCCAAGGATCTAATCGCTCCGGAAGGAAAGATTAGAGTGGTATGGTTCGGACATGCTACTGTTTGGATCTCCTCGACAGAGAATGGAAAGACTGTTAATGTGCTAACGGATCCAATCTTCGAGTCTCCTATTTTTGTGACTCGTTTGGTCAAGCTTCCTATACCGAAGGAGGCACTTCCCCAAGTAGACTTCGTCGTAGTAAGTCACGCACATCGAGACCATCTAGACCGGGACACTCTTCGATTCTTGAAGAACAAGAATCCAAAATTGCAAATCCTATTGCCTTCCGGAATGAAATCCTTCTCAGAGAGTGAAGATCTGGGGCAAACTATTTCCCAGGAACTAGGACAGGCCACGATAAAGGATTCTGTTAAGATCACCTTCCTTCCCGCCCACCATTGGAGTAGAATGGGAATCTCGGATACAAATCAATATTTCTGGGGAAGTTATGCATTCGAATCCCAGAATAAGATCGTATACTTTGCGGGAGACACAGGCTATTCTTCTCATTTTAAAAATATTTCCGAAAGACTCGGAAAGCCTGTCGATCTGGCGCTTCTACCGATCGGAGCCTATAAGCCTAGATGGTTTATGAAATACGCACATATCGGCCCAGAAGAAGCATTACTTGCAAGTAAGGATTTGAATGCGAAATCGTTTGCTCCTATCCATTGGGGCACCTTCCCTCTTGGAGACGATCTTCCTCAAGAACCCTTGCTAGACCTCAGACAAAGATTGGCGTTTCCTGAATCTCCGGATATCAAAGGATTATATCCTCTTTACACTGGGATTTCCTGGGGAGTTAAGGACGGGGTCCGTATTCTTCCCTGGACTATCGGAAGCGGGATCGATTTATAATCAGTTCCGAAAAAAAATAGCCTCCCCAATTCGGTTATGGATTCTGGTATGGAACCAGGCTGCTGTGGAGGCCTCCCCAAATGCGTTTAAACAAAGAAATTTTAAAAACCCAAATATCTAAATTAATTTATTATGTTTTACTAATAATCTTATCGGCGATCACTCTTCCTGTCTTCGCCGTTGGAGGAGAAGAGCAGGCGACTCCCCTCACCTCAGTGGAGGCAGAAGAGCAAAGGCTGGAATCCTTAAAAAAGAAGGCCGAAGCGGAAAGAAGGGTCGATCAAAGAAAAGGCCGCTGGTCATTTCAATGGGGTTACAACCGCGATTCTTATACGCAGAGTGATATCAATTTCAGAGGTCCTGGGTATCATTTTACTTTGAAGGATGTGGTCGCCAGGGACCGTCCCGAAAAATTCGACCCGGGTGTTTACGCAAACCCCACTCTCTTAGAGATCCCGCAGTACAATTTTAAGTTCACTCGTTATCTCACTGACAACTTGTTTATCTCTTTCGGACAGGATCACATGAAGTATGTGATGTCCAAAGGACAGGCAGCAAACATCAGCGGATACATCAGCCCTTATGCGATCGACAGAGCAAGGCTTGCGACTTCTTTCGAATCGGCTCCTTATATTTTACTTTTTCCGAACCATTTGGATCAATTCGCAGGATTCCATAACGGGGAAAGTATCAATATTACTCCCGACTTACTGAAATTCGAACACACAGACGGACTCAATTACTTCTTCTTAGATATAGGGTATGTTGCTTCTCTCTGGGTTTCTCCCAATGGCGAAAATGCATTGAGCTTAGTGGGTTCCATAGGAGGAGGTCCTGTGATCTGCAGAAGCGACGTCCGTCTATTTGGAGAAGGAAAGAACAATCACTTTCACCTCTCTGGATACGGGGTCTCCGGTTATTCCGCACTAAGACTGGACTTATTCAAATCCTTCTTCATGGAATTTGGAGCTAAGGGAGGCTATATAGATTTGCCGAGCATTCTTACAAACGGAAGAGCCGGAAATAGAGCCTCTCAAAATTTCGGCTTTGTAGAAACGATCGTTTCCGCAGGGATTAATTTTTAAGTTTTCATAATATGATTTCGGGACTCCAAGGCTCTATACGAAAATTAGAAGTAGGCTTCGTGCATCTGGACGTGCACGGAGTCACTTACGAGATTACGATTTCCTTTAAGACCTATTGGGAATTAAAGGAATTGTCTGCTTCCGGGGCAAAAGAGATCCGACTCCATATCCATCATTCCATCACAGAAAGAGGGCAGAAACTTTTCGGATTCCTACAGGAGAGAGACAAAGAATTCTTTAAGGTAATGAAGGGACTCCATGGGATCGGAGAAATGACCGCTCTCAAGGTCCTTTCCTTCTTCAGTCCTTGGGAATTGCATAAGATCGCTTCCTCCGGAGAACCCAAAGATCTAGAAAAGATCCCGAAGGTCAGAGCCAAAACTTCTGAAAAGATTTTCTTTGAAGTAAAGCAAAACTTAAAGAAGTTGGAACTCTTCATGGAAGCTTCTCCTGGAGAATCTGCACCTCCGGATATCGCAACCAAAGGCCTGCCTTCTTCCGAAGATAGATTCAAAGAAACTGCAGTGCAAGCCTTGGTCCAACTTGGTTTTGATGATAAATCCGCTCTCAAGGAAGTGGAGAAGACTCTGAAAAAACAATCTTTCTCCGACACCGGAGAACTGATCCGAGAAATACTGAAGAATCTGTAAGCTACTCCCCATTTATAATATTTATGGAATCACTTTTCCGGGGAATATTATAAAAACATAAAGATTTCATTTGACGTCGCTTCGGAAATTTCTTAGGTTTCGGGCGAGGTACAAATACACATGGGCAAAATTCACCAGAAAGCCGAAATCGAAAACACCTTGGATCTATTAGCTTGCAAAACGGGAGAACTTCCTCAGGAGAAGGTCCGTAAAGTTGCGTTGGAATTTTTAGTAGATACCGGAGCGGCAATGGTTTGCCTTCCGACAAACATGATTCAATCTCTGGGCTTGCAACCACTCTATAAACGATTGAGCCTGACAGCAAATGGCACCGTCGAGGCCTGGATCTTTTCTCCCGCTCAAATCCGTATCTGGGATAGAGAATGCAATATGGAGATTATGGAGGTTCCTAACGGCACTCCTCCCTTACTCGGTTATCTCGCTTTAGAAACTTTGGACCTATATCCAAATCCGAAAAAGCAAATCTTAGAAGGAAACCCAGCGCATGATGGAAGAATGGTGATCGATCTTTTGGTCGCTTGATCTTAGATCCTTCACTGCTCGAAAAATGTCTTATCTCGAAAGGACCCAGTACACTGCGAGACCCAAATAGTTTCCAAGAGCATAACCGATTAATCCGGTCAGAATTCCGAGCACAAGCACTCCCCTATTTCCAATAGCAGCTGCTACCGAAGGAACAAAGGCCGGCCCATATAAACTCGAAACCGAAGTGATAATCCAAGTATCCACTGGGATCTTAAAAATAATTCCGAATAAAAGATGAAGCAGGATCGAGCCGGACAATGTAGCAATAAGGATCAAAAACACATTCGGTGCATGTTCCACAAGCGCTCTAAGATCCGCCAAGAAACCGATAGCAACGGAGAATATTAAAATAAAATAATATCCCACCGGATATGTATTCAGATTTCTTACTTTCTTGGAGAAGGAAATCCCAATCCCCCATGTGCTGATTCCCAAAAGAATGAAAGGCGCAGACATAGCACCGAATATCCCTAAAGACACTCCTATAGAAAGCGCAAATCCAAAAACCGCCAAAACAATTCCAAGAAAGCCGCGAAGCACCGCGCTTTTTGGAAAAGCATCAACAGAAGAATCTTCGTCCGGAGAGGGGACAATTTCTTCTTCTCGTTTTAAAAAAACTGAATATACGCTTTTGGCAAAACTCAATAAGAATAAAAGATATGCCCCGCCGGTAATCACATCCGCAGTGTTTACCAACGCAATCGTAGAACGATTTGTATCCAAGGCGAGACCGATCGCATTCAAGTTCGGAGTTCCTCCTGTGTACAACCCAGCGAGCATCCCTTGTATCTTAGAAGATTCAGGATGCAAATATCCTAAGGAAAGTCCCACTGCAATCGAAGCAATGCTTACGGAGAGACAGGATAAGAAGAAAGAAAACAAGGCAGGCTTCGCTTCTCTAATCCCCTTCAAGAAATCAGAAGACCCGAGTAGAAGAGGGATCGCGATCGGGATGGAAATTTCAGAGACTGTCTCTATGATTTTCTTCGGAAGCAAGGATTCCGGTAATAGATTCCCTAAAAGAATACCGGCAATATAGCAAAGAACCACAGGCCCCAAAATCCCGAACCAGTGAAAACGCTTAGCCAAATGTTCCGCAATCGCAGGAAATCCGAACAGAAATACTACGAATACAAGGCTAAGAAGAATGTAGATCGGATCAGACATTTAAAAAATTCCCCAGGGAAAATCCACCTATCTGGATATAAGATCCAGAATTCGAATTCCGCGCACTCTATAATTACAGATTTTATTCTGCTATAGCGAATTTACGAATCGATCTGTGCAATATTTTAGAACAAGGATCAATTCTATTAAAATAGGGATTTGAAAGAGTTCCCACAGATTTGCACCTAAAATCTGGTGGAAAGCCAGGGAAATTTGTGATATTAGGTCGCATTGCCTGGCCGGGGTACCACCGACCAGCCCCCGCCCAATGCAGGGTGGGGAAAAAAACCCCAAACCAACCGCCGGTCGGAAAAAAGCTTGTAAGAATTAGTTCATATTCAAAGTAATATACTTTATGAATAAACTATTAAACTCTAAATTAATAGATTCAAAAGGAAGAATTTTATGTTAGAAACACTCCTCGCAACCAGCAACGATATCGTTCCCCTGGTTTTAAGACTTACCCTGGGATTGGTCATCTTCCCACATGGCGCTCAGAAGCTACTCGGTTGGTTCGGCGGTTACGGCTTTAAAGGAACCTACGGATATTTTACTCAAACCGCAGGTTTACCAGGAATTGTCGCATTTCTAGTGATTATTGGCGAATCCTTGGGCTCAGTTGCCCTGGTCCTCGGACTTATCACTCGCTTCTCTGCAATTTCTATTGGGATCATCATGCTGGGAGCAGCTCTGATCGCACATAAGCCACACGGATTCTTTATCAACTGGCAAGGGGCTCAAAAAGGAGAAGGATTCGAATTCCATATCCTCGCCATCGGTCTTGCGATCGCACTTGCAATCACTGGAGGGGGAGCCTACTCTCTCGACCTTCTTTTGGGATCTTATCTCTAATTTCCCATCCAACCAAATTCGGTTATGGAAAAGGCTCCTTTGGGAGCCTTTTTGTTTTGTAGGATCTCCTTCTTCCATTCATCAAGCCGACCAGAGCACATCCGTTTCCCATTTCTATGCAGAGTTCGAACTTCCTTATGGAAAGGGGATAGACAGGATTCTTCCAGGTAAAATCCTTAGAAAAAGCATTCCCATTAAGACCTCACACCCAAAAAAATAAGGTTGATTCATGAAAATTCACGAGTACCAGGCAAAGGAAATCCTGAGACGCCATAACGCCAAAGTTCCTTTCGGCGTAGTAATTGATAAGAAAGAAGACGGAAACAAAGCCTATGAGGAAGTCATTTCCAAGACTGGCGGTTCCGTAGTTGTTGTTAAGGCCCAGATCCACGCAGGTGGACGCGGAAAAGGCGGCGGAGTTAAAGTTACCAAAACCAAAGACGACGCAATTGCCGCTATCGACAAAATCCTCGGCATGCAACTCATCACTCCTCAAACAGGAGCCGAAGGAAAGAAAGTTTTAAAAGTATATTTAGAGCAAGGGATCAATATCGCAAAAGAATACTATATTAGTATCCTTTTGGACCGCGCGATCCGCAAAACTATCATCATGGCTTCCACTGAAGGTGGAATGGAAATCGAAGAAGTTGCTGAAACTCATCCTGAAAAGATCCTAAAGATCGCAATCGATCCAGGCATCGGACTGCAAGCGAACCAAGCCTCCCAATTGGCTTTTGATCTAGGACTTCCAGCAGAATCCCATAAATCTTTCAAGGCTCTTCTCTCTTCCATCTACAACGCGTATATTAAAGAAGATGCATCCTTATTAGAAATCAATCCTCTCATTCTTACCAAAGAAAATGAGATCGTAGCAGGAGACTGCAAGATGGATCTGGATGAGAACGCTCTGTATCGTCATCCTGAAAACGCAGCATTCAGAGATATCTCTGAAGAAGATCCTCTCGAAGTCCAAGCGAGCGAATACAATATCAACTACGTCAAGTTAGACGGTAATATAGGTTGTATGGTAAACGGAGCCGGACTCGCAATGGCCACCATGGACATCGTGAAGTTGGCTGGAGCAGAACCTGCAAACTTCCTAGACGTGGGCGGTGGAGCAAACGTAACCACTGTTACCAACGGATTCAAACTGATCTTAGGCGATCCGAACGTAAAAGGAATCTTTATCAATATCTTCGGCGGTATCGTTCGTTGTGACCGAGTCGCTCTTGGGATTATCGAAGCAGCTAAAGCAGTAAATATCCATGTTCCGTTAGTCGTTCGTCTGAAAGGAACCAACGCGGAAGAAGGAAAAAAGATCCTGAACGAATCCGGACTGAACATCATCGGAGAAGATGATCTTCGCACCGCAGCCAAGAAAGTGGCAGAAGCCATTAAGTAAGGAATATAAGGTTAACTTAAAGTAGATATGGCAGTATTAGTAGATAGCAATACAAAAGTAGTGGTTCAAGGGATTACCGGAAAAGAAGGATCCTTCCACGCTACTCAAATGATCGAATACGGAACCAATGTAGTTGGAGGAGTAACTCCAGGCAAAGGCGGACAAAAAGTAGAATTGGCCGGCAAAAATGTTCCTGTATTCAATAGCTTAAAAGACGCAATCGTGAAAGAGGGAGCAAATGCTTCCATCATATTCGTTCCGCCTCCATTCGCAGCGGATGCAATCTTAGAAGGTATCTTCAACGAGATCCCTCTTGTTGTTTGTATCACAGAAGGAATTCCTACGCACGACATGCTCAAGGTGTACAGCGCACTTCGTAATTCTAAAACAAGATTGGTAGGACCGAATTGCCCAGGAGTGATCTCCCCTAAATACAAAGTTAAAATGGGGATCATGCCAGGATTCATTCACCAAGCGGGGAATGTCGGAATCGTATCCCGTTCTGGAACCCTAACTTATGAATCAGTGGCTCAGTTGACCCAACACGGACTCGGACAATCCACCGTGATCGGGATCGGAGGAGACCCAGTTCCAGGAATGAATCATACGGAAGCTGTTCGCCTTCTGAACGAAGACCCTGAGACTACTGGAATCGTAATGATCGGAGAGATCGGCGGAACTTCTGAGGAAGAAGCTGCGGCATATATCAAAGCACACGTGAAGAAACCTGTAGTAGGATTCATCGCGGGCCAGACTGCGCCCCCAGGCAAAAGAATGGGACACGCAGGAGCTATCATCAGCGGGGGAATGGGAACTGCTTCTTCCAAGATGAAAGCTATGCAAGACGCTGGAATTTCGGTTTGCCAATCCATCGCCGAAGTCGGCGAAAAAATGAAGAAGGCCCTGGGTTAAAATCAGGGTCTAATCCGAAGGAGGTTCGGTATGAAACAGGAAAAAGGAAAACTTTCAAAAAGCAAAATGGGACGAGAAACTCTCTTCTCGATTTTGCTCTGTGCTACCCTCCTCCTCGGTTTTTCGGGTCTATCCGCTCAGGACCAAAGACCAACTGGCGGCGGTAAGATCATGAGACTTACCACAGAAGAAACCGTAAAAAGAGCCTTAGACAGTAACTTCAAACTCCAGAACCTGAGATACGAGTTGGCAAAATCCGATTCGAACTACCTCAAGTCTGAGTCCCAATACTCTTGGAGATTAGTAGCGGACGGAAGCTTTAGACAGAGTATCCTTCCATTCAACCAGAACAACGTCTTCACAGGAACGAAGATCTCCAATGATACGATCAAGGGTGGTATTGAAAAAACCATCCGAGCTACTGGAACTTATTTCAAATTAGAAGCAGGAAATACCCGCTTCGACTCGAACGCATTCGAGGACAAAAGCAATCCTCTTAGCGCAGGATTTGCAGGACTCGCACTTCCTCCGTTATATACAGGATTCATCACTGCGACTATTAGCCAGGATTTACTAAAGAACTCATTCGGCTATAAGGGAAAAAACCAAGAAAAGATCCTAGACAACCAAGCACAGATGGCAAAGAACCAAGTTTCCTTGCAAATCTCTGAAGCAATCGTTGGATCTCTCGTGGACTTTTGGGATTATTCCGTAAAACTACAATCCCTGAAGACATATCGTAAACTTCAAGAAAACGTAAAAGACATTCGTAACCTGACCATTCGCAAACAAGGTCTTGGTCTTTCAGAAGGGTTCGAGGTCAATCAATGGAACGCACTACTCGCTCAGGCAGATAGCCAATTAGAGACTGCAACAGTCCAGAAAGAAGAATCTAAAAGAAAATTGGCTCGTACTCTAAAATTAGAGAGTGATACCGATCTTTCCGAAGAGACCGACCTACTCGAAGAAATTCCAGAGAAGCCGAACTTCACTAAGGACTTAGAAGTTGCCTATAAGAAGAGAACGGATTATGTAAATGCAGTCAAAGAGAAGGAGATCGCAGAGCTTCTATTAAAGAACGCTAAGAATGATCAGTTGCCTACTCTGACTCTTTCTGGATCCGCTTCTTCCCAAGCACAGACGATCACTACTCCTGAAAAGAACTATACTGATAGCGGCGACGGAGTCACTTCCCTCAAATACAAGGACTATAACGGAAAGGTTGCCTTCTCCTATCCTCTCTTCGACAAGGGAGTGTATGCAGGACGAAGAGACTCTGAAGTTACTTTAAGACAAGCTTCTCTCAAAGAGATAGAATTGAGAAACGAAGTAAGAGACGATCTGAAAGGAAGAATTGATTCCTTAGAAGCCAGCTATAAGATCTATAAGAACTCTATCGTTACAGAAAGCGAGACCCAGAACTATTATAATGGGGTGCTTCGCAGTTTCCGCCAAGGAAGAGCAGACGCAGTCGCTGTAAAGAACGCTCTCGATACTTTAGTGAGAGACCAATTGAGCCTTACCCAAGCAAGAGTGAACTTTAATATCGATCTGATGAGATATTATATCGCTAAGAACACTCTCTTGGAAAGATTCAACTTGGATGTGGACAAACTTATTCCTACAATTGAATAAGGACTCTGATTCTCTTTGAAGCGCGGCTTTTTCCTATCCATTATCGGATTCGTATTCCTGATCGTAATTATTTGGCTTACGATCCGATTCTGGCCCAAGCCTTCCGACACAATTTACGAATATTATAGAAAAGAAAAATGGGAGAAAGTCATCGGGGCAGTTAAGAAGTTAGATCTTCCGAGTCCTGAAGACTTATTCTACGCGTCTTACTCCTTAGTTCGCCTGAACGCAGACCTAATCTCCAAAGAACCTGAAGATAGAGTTCGAATCGTAAATAGATTCAAAAAAGATTATGGAATCTCCTCAGGCAAGTCCACGGAATCCAGCGGAGAATTTCCGGTATTCGAAGATCCTTTTCTGACTCAACTGAGAGCCGGAGGATACTGGAGACAGAAAGCAGTTCTTTCTCGTTTAGATATCGCCGGAGAGTGGGAAGACGATATCGCATTCCTCAAAGACTTAAAGGAACTCATTCGAGTCAACCCGATCACATTAGGTTCTTCTTATTCAACCGTTCTTAGAAAGATCTTAAAAAGAGAAACCAAGCTGTCCGAATCAGAAAGAGATCGTCTCTCTGAATTATTAGGATTTCTTTCCACAAGAGAAGATTCTCCCTTCTTAGCTTCCCGCTTCAAGAATACCGGAGAAAATACCAATCTTAGATCCGGGCCAGGTACTGAAAATCCAGGCAAGGCCAGATTAAAAAAAGGAATCTTACTGTACGCTGTGGACAAGGACCCTCGTTCCGAAACAGTCCAAGGCAGAAAAGGAAATTGGGTCCAAGTATATATTCCGGAATTGCAGATATCAGGTTGGATCTTCTCTCATTTCTTGGAAGAAGATCCATTCTCTTCTTCTAAAGCGGAACAGATGCTTACGGAATTTTCTCAATCAGAAAGAAGCCAAGCCTGGGACTTTGCATTTTGGACAGAAGACAAGATCCCTCCTGGCTTTCACGGGGAGTATAGTCCTACGGAGAAGCTTGCCCTAGACGGTGATTACGGAATCGTTTTATATCGTTCCAAGAATGGAAAATACAAAGAGCTTTGTAGGATCGTAGAAGAACCTTTTCGATCTCTGGAGTTTGTCGCAACGAGTCTAAGTGGTGAGGAGACTGTCCCGATCTTTAAGCTATATTCGGGTCGTCCAGGCGATTGGAAGCCTGCTTACCAAATCGATCTTGACAGAGAAAGCGTCTCCATCAATAGGAACAAGTATATCACAGGTATCTCTTCTGCAAAGGGAAGATACCTGTTAGGGATCAATTCCTCCGTAGGAGCTCCTACCGCTTCCTTGATGGTGGGGGAAAAGACCGTATTGCAAGGGATCCAACCAGAGGCAGAATTCACTTCAGAAGAAGGTGTTCTCTTTAAACTTTGTCTCTTGCAGCCGGACAAGAAGTCCGACTCGAACGCGGCGGCGTTTCGATTTAAGTTTTTATTCTGATCTTTAGGATCAAGTGAGGAAAATCAGTGCCGACTTACGATTACAGATGCAAGTCTTGCGGACAGACTTTCGAATATTTCCAGTCCATGAAGGATGATCCGATCACAACCTGCATTCTCTGCGGAAAAAGCGGAGAGGTAGACCGTTTGATTTCTAACGGAGGAGGAATCATCTTCAAAGGTTCCGGATTCTATGTGACCGATAATAAATCTTCCTCTTCTAAAAATTCCGAATCCTCTTCCGGTTCTTCCGGAAACTCTTCCAACTAAGTTTGGGCCGCTTAGGGATACTGGCGGGAGGAGGAAACCTTCCCCAGATCGGAATGAGAGAAGCTATCGCTGCGGGCGAAGATCCGATCTTTCTTTCCATAGCCGAATCCGATTTCAAACCGGGGGATTACCCAGACCGAGTCGTGCCTATTCGCATCGCAAAGATAGGCGGCCTTTTGAAGGCTTGTAAGACGAATAAGATAGATCGTCTTCTTCTATTAGGAAAAGTTAAAAAAGAGATCATATTCAAGAGCTTAAACTTCGATCTAAAGGCGATCGCACTTCTTGCCCGAATGGTGAATCGGCATGACTATTCTATTTTCAAGACAGTGGCAGAAGATTTTGAGAAAGAAGGCATCAATATCATTTCCCAAAAAACTTATCTAAAATCGCTTCTACTTCCCGAGGGACGTTATACTAAAAAGTCCTTAGATAAGAAGCAATTGGGGGATGTCGAATTCGGAATGGAATACGCGGAGAAGATCGCCCACCTGGATATAGGACAGGCAGTCGTAGTCGTAGACAAATCCGTCTTAGCGGTAGAAGCGGTAGAAGGAACCGATCAGGCCATTCGAAGAGGTGGGCAATTCGCCAAGAAGAGAAAAGCGGTCGTATGCAAGAGCTCCAAACCCAGTCAGGACGATAGATTCGATCTTCCTACAGTTGGTGCTGACACACTAAAAACAATGAGCGAAAGCAACTGCGATATTCTCGCTCTCCGAGAAGGAGAGACCATTGTGGTCAATCCTGCGGAATTTATTAGCCTTGCAGAAAAATTGAAAATCCATATCTTGAGCATCGGCCGTGGCAACGTCTCGAAAATCAATTCTTCCCAAAAAAAGCTTCGCAAAGACTAAGAAGCCTTCCGAGAAACAAAGGATCCCAGATCCTTCTGTGTCCTCTTCTCCTGTTTTTCTCATGTTGGCAGGAGAACATTCCGGAGATCTACTCGGTGCCGAATTATTAAAAGAATTAAAAAAACATGATCCTGATTTCGGATTCTTCGGAATAGGCGGCCCGAGAATGCTCGAAGAGGGATTCGAATCCATAGAGAATATGGAAGAACTCTCCGTAATCGGGTTCACTGCAGTTCTATTCAAATACAAATTTCTAAAAGCACTTATGGAAAGACTGGTCGAAGAAGCGATCGCTCGCTCCTGCACTCATGCCATACTGATCGATTATCCTGGTTTTAATTTAAGATTGGCCGCAAGGCTAAAGGCGTTGGGGATCAAAGTGATCTTCTACGTTTCTCCTCAGCTTTGGGCATGGAATTTTAGCCGAATCCATAAGATCAAAGAATGCGTGGACTTAATGCTCGTCCTATTTCCTTTCGAAAAGAAGTTATACGACGATTATGGGATAAGATCCGTTTTTGTAGGACATCCTATTGCCCAGCGTATTAAGGAAAAATTAAGAAAGGAACATCCGATTCAATTGGAAGAAAAGCCTGGGAATTGGCAGACGATCACGCTCATGCCAGGTTCTCGCTCCGGTGAGATCCATAGAACCTTGGACACTCTATTAGAAGCTGCGGCATTGATCCACCAAGAGATGGAAGCAGAGAAGAAGCATGTTCGCTTTCTTATTCCGAATATCAACGTTAAAGAAGAAGAATTTATTCAATCCAAGATCCAGGCAATCCAAGCTCTTCACTCAGAAATCCATATAGAATATCTATTCGATCGTTCTCTCAGAGCGATAGAGATCTCAGACTTAGTGCTTGTGACTTCCGGAACTGCGACCTTAGAAGTGGTTTATTTCGAAAAACCAATGGTGATTCTCTACAAGGTGAGCATGCTCACGTACTTCATCTCTGCCCTACTTATCAGAACTCCTTTCATCGGTCTTGTGAATATACTGAGCGGAAGGGAAACAGTTAAAGAACTCATCCAAGCGGAATGCACTCCAGAAGAAGCAAAGGAAGAATCTCTGGCCATTTTGAAGAGCAAGAAATATAGAAACCAGATGATAGACGAGATCAAACTCGTAAAAGAATCCTTGGGAGAAGAACACAGTTCCAGAAATGCTTCCAAGGCAATCCTACATTTCCTAAAAGAAAAGCCAGCGCAAGTCGATTGATTATTCTTTAAAGCAGCCTTTATTCGTTTCTTTAAAACGAAGATAGAAAGCAGAAGTTGCCAAAGGCTGATTAGATTCAGAAGAAGCCGAGTATACGGTTCCATTCACAGAATACTTAGGCGAATCTGATTCGATATACACATTCGCAGTCGCATTCACATTTCCGGATTTCCAATAAACGTTTCTGAGAGGAGGAGTCCCAGGATTCCAATAATCGAATCCCATCTCGAAGTTGGGATGTAAAGGAACTGGGAATTCACCTTTTCCTTTCCAAGCAGTATTCGACAGTTTTACTTTTTCTATGGTGACATACATTCTATCATGCATGTCTAAGAAATTATTCCCGTTGAATCGAATGGTAGCATCTGTATCCAAAGTTTGAGGAATCAGATCACCACCGCAGAAGGAAAATGTAGGAACTCCCCAAGGTAGATTCACGGTTTCAAAATCTATATTGAAGTATGGATTGTCAGATCCGTACGTAAAATACGAGATCAACTTCCCTTCTCCTGGACCGGAAAGTTTTCCTTCCAAGCGAGATTGAGAAGCCGCAAATTTCAAATTAGCTTCCAACTGACCCATGCTAGGCAGGTCCTTTTCCCATTTTACTTCTTTAGAAGAAAGCTTGATCATTCCGGAAGGATACTCCATAAAATATTTGTAAACTGGAGTTCTTATAAATTTGATCTCGGGGATAAGCTTCTCCATTCGAGTATGAATGTCTTCTCTTACGATTTGTCGTATAGAACGGTACAAGGGAAGATAATTAGAAATCAGGATCGAATCTGTATTCAGATCTAAGTTATACTCTCCTTGCAGAGGAAAATAAGCGCTACCATCTCCCTTAAATCCCTTTCTATATCCAGTCTTTCCTTTTAAGATTGCAGACCAAGGCAAACCGAATTGCTTTCCTTGCATAGAAGCTTCTAAAACTCCGGCTTGATTCCAAGTCAGTTCAGCCTTACGGATCTCGAAATCCAAATATGGATCCTTCCAGCGAAAGTCTTCTAAGGAAACCTTAGCTTCCGACTTCAACCAATCTCCGTAATTTCCCGTCTCGCTCCCCTTCCAGATCAATTCCAAGGAGCCTCCGAATTTATCCAGATCCGAAGAAACAGGCAAATAATTCCTGGTATCATCCAAGTCTTGGATAGAAAGAGAGAGATCCCAAGTCTTCAGTCCTTTCTCATTCTTTGTTTTTACAAGAGTAAGCTTATCTTCTCCCACGGAAATCTTATGATCCTCATGAGAAGAATTCACTTGAGAAGAACGAGTCCACTCATGATCCAAGTCCACATCCTTCCATTCCCAAGCTTCTTCCTTTAAAGGAAGTTCTTGCAAGACGATCCCACTCACTCCTGAGAATTCCGTTTTACCTTTTACAGTTAGATTTGTTCCATCTGATTCTAAACTTGCCTGGCCGGAGATCTTTCCTGTCCTCGGATAAAACGGAGAGAATTCGGAATACAATCCTCCTGCCGCCTCCGCTTTCGCATTCTTGAATAGAATGTCGAGGCTCATGTTCTTGCTTCCTATATCTGTAACGAATCTTCCCTTTACGTACCTGAATCCTGGAATAGGAAGAAGAGAATCGGAAATCTGCACATTGATCTTAGTGCCTTCCTTGCGAATATCGAAATCGATTCCTTTTACGTTTTCTAAAAGCACCTTCCCGCCCTTATAAACGGTTACAGTAGTATCTTCTAAACGTATCTCAGGAATATTGATCTTATGGATATAAGATAGGATTTCGCCGGAAATCTTATCTTCCATATCAATACTCAATTGCGCATTACGCACACGAATCGCTTTGACAGAAGGTTGTCCCTTCCAAAGTCCTCTAAGAAGCAACTCGATCTTATTTGCTTTGAAGATCATTCTTTGAGAGGCAAAGTCCTCATCGCTGGAAATCTTTAGGTCTTCGATAAATACGTGGTTCGGGAATTCGTATTCGACCACTCCCAGAGTCACCGCGCGATCCAACTCCTCATTGATGAATCCTCGGGTTAATTCCTTCACTCCTCTTAGGTCTAAGATCCTACGAACGAAGTACCATTCGGCGGATTCTTTGGCTGCCGCAAGAAGAAGCAGAAGCACGATCGCAGCAATTGAGATTTTTCTAAAGGAAGGTTTCTCTGTGACCGCTTGGATACGAAGAAACCAATAGGAAACGAAATGATAAATGCGAGAAGGGACCGGAATTTCGAAGGAAAACCGGTCCGTTTTGATAATCGGATTCTTAGGAATGGGAAAGGAAAAACGAATTAACGTTGGAGAACCTGGTTGATCTTCTCCGAGGTTTCCTTCAGTACCAGACTTTCCGGAAACTTCTGTAATCCTTCTTCCAGAACCAGCTGACATCTTTTGTATTCCTTAATTCTGTAGAAACTAACCACTACCGTTTCATAATAAAAGAGATCTTTTTCAAAATTCTTTTCTTTGGATGCTCTTCCCAAGATCCCAAGAGCTTGGCCATACTTCTCATCTTCGAAGTATGCTTTAGCCCACATTTTTTTGCGGGTTACTGACTCGAAATCCCTATCTACATTGTCCGATTTACGGAAATGCACGATAGCATTATCATAATCGTTGATTCCCAAATATGCAGATCCGAGATAATGATCCAAATGCTCCAGATTACGTCCGTCTTTGGAATTCTGAAGTTCTCTTAAAACGAGAGAAGCCTCTTTGAAAGACTCGATTTTCAGTAGGAGTTTAGCTTTTTGAAGAAGAAGTTCGGAGTATCTTTTATCTTCCGGGCGAACATCAGTCATTTGCTGATCGATCCCTTTAATATCAGCGCGGACCTGAGTTTCCAAATTGGCGGAAACTGCGCCTTCTTTCTGCGCGCTCGCACATGCTAAGAGGATTTGGGTCCCGATAATGAATATGGCGAGGTGTTTACTCATTTTCTCATCCGGTTTTCAATTTTTCAAGTTCTTGCAGGAAGTCATCTGTTTCCTGCTTTCTGGTCTCCTCATTGGAGAGCCAGTCCAAGGTCTCCGGATCTATCTCTTTTAAGAAGCGAGAAGGCTCGGAGGCCAATTGCTCCCCAAATTTGCGGCGATTCGCGGCTCCTGTCAAGCATAAATGCCTCTTCGCCCGAGTCATCGCTACATACATCAATCTTCGCTCTTCATCCACGGATTGATCTTCTAAAGTAGCTCTTCCAGAAGGCAGAATCCCCTCTTCGAGACCGACGACATAAACAGATTCAAACTCCAAACCCTTAGATTGATGAATGGTGAGTAACTGTACTCGATTGTCTTCCTTCTCATCAGAAGGTTCGTCTTCCATCAACATCGCCAAACGATTGATAAAATCGAATAATGTGGGTTTGTCGCCCGAATCATTATTTTCCTCAAAAAAGGCTAACATATTCACCAATTCTGACATATTGTAGATTCTGGCTTTAGCGACCTTTTCTTCCTTCTCTTCTAGAAGGATCTCCTTCTCTAAACCAAGATCCGCGATTAATTCTCGTAAGGCGAAGAAGAGCCTAGGAGAAGAGGAAAACTTCTTCTTAGCCTTCTCTATCAGATTCACAAAATTATAGATCTCAGAGGAGATCTTTCGGTTCAGATCCGGAATGAAATCAGGAGACTCGCATACACGGAATAATGTCTCATATAAGGACTCTTTGTTATGAGCGGCCTTCTCATGCACAAGTGCGATGGAGCCGGCTCCTATCCCTCGTTTCGGGTAATTGATGATCCTCAAAAGAGAAGCATCATCTTTTTGGTTTGCGATCAAACGGATATAAGAGATCAAATCTCTCACTTCTTTTCGATCAAAGAAATTATATCCGCCCACTACTTTGTAAGGCATGTCTCGAGAACGGAGTGATTCTTCGAAAGGACGAGATTGAAAATTCGTCCGGAACAAGATTGCGATCTGGCTTCCCTTTCTTGCTTCCTTGATGATCTCTTCGCGGATACTCTCGACCACCCATTCGGCCTCATCCTTCTCATCCATTCTCTCAACGTATTTGACCTTGAGAGCACCTGGAACCTTAGAGAACAATTCCTTGGATCTTCTGGAGACATTGTGGCGAATGAGGGAATTGGCAGCGGATACGATAATATCAGTGGATCTATAATTCTCCAAGAGGCGTATAACGTTTGCTCCTGCAAAATCCTTCTCGAAACCTAAAATCAGGCTTACATCAGAACCTCTAAACGCGTAGATAGACTGATCATCATCTCCTACCACGCAAAGATTATCAGACTCTCCCATGAGAGCGCGAAGAAAAACATATTGGACAGGGTTCGTATCTTGAAACTCGTCCACCATGAAATATTGATACTTCTTATGATATTCTTCTCTAACTTCTTCAAACTCAAGCAAGAGTCTTGAAGGAAGAAGAATTAGATCGTCGAAATCGATAGAGTTCTGTTCTTTCAAAGTATCTTGGTACTGCTGGAAGAGAGAAGCAGCGAGCAAATCCCCTTCTGTAATAGAAGTTCTCATCATCTCCAAATACTCAGGTCCCGAGTTCTTGATCCTGGAAATCTTAGAGAGAACTTCCATGACCTGAGGACGTTTCGGCTCCAACTTCTGGGCAACGAGCATTCCTGTTACAAGACCCTCTTGGTCGGCCTGGTTCAATAATAAGAAAGGTTGCTTATAGCCTATCTTCTCGATATGCTTCTTCAGGATACCGAGTCCCAAAGAGTGAAATGTAGAAAGCGCGATCCCTTTCAAAAGATTTCTGGGAATTAATTTGCGAACCCTTTCGCCCATTTCCTTCGCGCTCTTGTTTGTAAAAGAGAGAGCAACGATCTTTCCTGCGGGAATATGGTGGTCCTGGATCATGTGAGCGATTCGATTCGAGATCACACGAGTCTTTCCGGAGCCTGCACCGGCAAAGATAAGAAGAGGACCCTGCACTGTTTGCACGGCTCTTTGCTGTTCCGGAGAAAGATGCTGGAACACGGAAGAACTAGCTTCTCTTTCCTTTGGCTTTTTCTTTTGGATCTGCTTTTCTACCGGAATAGAAATTTCGGCTTCTTCCGGCTTGGAAGAAACTGAAGGAGAAAATTTCGGATTTGAAGAATCGAATTCCGATTCAGCGACGATTTCTGTTTCGCCGGAAGGAACTCCTTCTGTATTTTGCGGATCCAGAGAATCTATTTCCGGATCGGAAGAAAGATCGGACTCCAACTCTGAGATGATTTCTGTTTCTGTAGGCACTTCGACAGAAGTTGCTGATGTAATTTCGATTTCAGGAGAAGGAGTTCCTTCTAGGCTCTGAAAATTTGATGAGCTGAGACCGGATTCAGTCTCGGAATTTAGAAGATCAGATCCGGAATCTAAGATAACTTCTGTTTCTGTAGGCACTTCGACAGAGCTTACGAATTCTTCCTCCGCCTCATCATCCCCATAGAAAGAATTTCCATACGAATCTTCGGGACTTTCTTCCGGTTCCGCCGAAGTCATGGTCTCCGAAAAACTCAGGAAGGGCAAAGACTCCTCCGAGTATTTCGGTTTCTTCTTCGGAGAAGGATCGCCGAAAGCAGTTGGATTAGATGGATCCGTTTCTTGGTTCATGGATGAAAAATTAGAAAGAAAAAGCGACCCAAGGCTCGAAAAAACCAGGTTTTCCAGGCCGAGTTTAGCTTCTTCTGTAAGCGACATAATCCTGCATTTCGAGTTCTTGTCAACCGCGTACAGGCAAAGGTTTGCGAATCTGAAAGCTTTCGAAAAAATTGGAAGAAACTGCGGATTATGCAAGATTTCCTTCCTGATCAGTATTCCCCCGATTCCAATCTTTGGGATTTGGGCGAAAAGCAATCCATCTACAAGTCCCCTATTTTCGAATTGGTTTCTTTTCCCAAGACTTCTCCTGACAAAAAGGTCTCCGGGAATTTCTTCCATCTGGAATCCAAGGATTGGGTAAATGTGATCGCTCTTACTTCCGAAGGAAATCTAATCTTGATCGATCAGTATAGACATGGAATGCATCGCTACTCTCTTGAGATTCCGGGAGGAATCGCGGAGAAAGCAACTCTTCTCGAATCTGCCCAAGCGGAATTGAGAGAAGAGACCGGTCTCTTGTCAGATGATTGGGAATATCTCGGAAAAGTTTCTGCGAACCCAGCCATCCTAGACAATTGGTGTCATACCTTTGTAGCCAGAAATGTTTTTCCTCATGCAGAAGGACAGGATCTGGATGAAAGCGAACAGATTGAAGTGTATCAATACCCTCTCCTGAAAATCCAAGACATTCTGAATCGGAATATTCTTCACCATGGTATGATGGTGGCTGCATTCGGATTGTTCTTTATGAAGTACGGATTAAATCACAAGAAACAGAACTAGCTCAATGACAGACAAATCAACAACCACTCATCCATTCATCTCTCTTAAAGTACCTGAGTTTAGGAATTTCTTAGCAGGCAAATTCTTAGTCACTCTTTCCTTCGTCATGCAATCGACAGTGGTCTTCTGGCAGATCGATAATATCACACATGATGCATTCTTTGTCGGCCTCATAGGATTTGCCGAGCTTGTGCCTAACGTGACCGTTTCCTTATTCTCAGGATTGGTCGTTGACAGCTTTCCTCGTAAGAAAATCATCTTCCTTTCTCTTAGTGGTCTTACTTCCAGTTCCTTCTTACTTTTATTATTTACCTTACCCGAATTCGATTGGGTTCTTAGGGATTACTCGGTTTGGCCGATCTATTCTGTGATCTTCTTCTCTGGAATTTGCAGAGGATTCTTATCTCCTAGTATCGCAGCATTCCAAACCCAACTCGTATCAAAAGAGATCTTTCCGAATGCTGCTACCTGGAGCGGGGTTGCTTGGCAAGGTTCTGCGGTTTTAGGACCGATGTTAGGTGGACTCCTTACAGGATTCAACGGAGTGCAGGCCGCTTATCTCGCGGATTTCTGTATCATGCTGTTTTCTCTCCTTCTTCTTTCATTCTTAGTTCCTTCTAAGCCTGTTCCGGAAAAACAAGGAGAGAAGGAATCCATCTGGAAAAGCTTAGGAACCGGCTGGAAATTCGTGTTTAGCCATCAGTTGATACTCGGCGCGATCAGCTTGGATCTATTCGCAGTTTTGTTCGGAGGAGCAGTTGCTCTTATTCCAACCTTCTCGCGAGAAGTTTTAGGAATGGGTCCGGAATATTATGGTATTTTAAGATCCGCTCCTGCGATTGGAGCAGTCCTCTGTGCCCTATTCATCGCTGTCAAACCTCCTAAGACAAATTCAGGGATCATTCTTCTTTCCAGCGTATTCGGTTTCGGGATTTGCATGATCGTATTCGCTCTTTCCAAGGACTTCTATCTTTCCTTTGCCGCACTCGTAGTCAGCGGATCTTTCGATATGGTAAGCGTTGTGATACGTCATACGATCGTTCAGATGTATACACCGGAACATATGCGGGGAAGGGTCTCTGCAGTGAATAATATCTTTATTGGTTCCTCCAACGAACTGGGAGCCTTCGAGTCAGGAGCTGCGGCCAAAGCATTCGGACTTGTGCCTTCCGTCGTTATCGGAGGAACTCTCACTCTCCTAACCGTAGGGATCGTTACCGCAATTGCACCTCGCCTTCGAAAAATGGATCTAAAGGATATAACGGTTTAACTTTTCATGGATAATATTCTCACCCAACAAGAAGCAGCTCTTAGATCCGGACAAATCTCGGATGTACATTATTCTCTCCAGCTAAAACTGGAGAAGGGCTCTCAAGAATACGAAGGCGATAGTACAGTTCGATTCGTTTATACAGGTGGGAAGAAAGGAAAGCTGAAAGTCGATTTCGTTTCTCATAAGATAGAGATCCTTTGGCTAAACGGAAAAGAAGAAACCAAATATGAGAAGAAGGACTCCTTTCTTCTTATCCCGGGAGAAATCCTACAAGAAGGAAAGAACGAGCTTCGTATTCATTACAAAAATCTTTTTGATCATAGCGGCTCCGGTTTTCACAAGTTCACGGATCCGTCTGATCATGCGGAATACATGCATACAGACTTCGAGCCATTCGAAGCTCACAGGTTATTTCCTTCCTTCGATCAACCCGATCTAAAGGCAATTTATGATCTGGAAGTGACCGGTCCTTCCGAATGGACCTATATCCACAACACTGTTCCTCTAAAAGAAGAAATCCAGGGAAATTATAAAAAGATAAAGTTCAATACTACTAAAAAGTTCTCCACCTATCTGTTTTCTCTCATCGTAGGTCCGTATGCAGTCTGGGAAGATAAGGCAGGAGATATTCCTCTTAGGATCTTTTGCAGAAAGTCACTATCCAAATACATGGACGCGGAGAATCTATTTGCGATCACCAAGGAAGCGTTCGGATTCCTTCAAAATTATTTCGGAGTTCCTTATCCGTACGGAAAATACGATCAAATCTTCGTGCCCGAATTCAATATGGGAGCGATGGAGAACGTGGGAGCGGTCACCTTCTCCGAAAGTTATATTTTCAGAGGACCTCGTATCTATTCGGAATACTTAAACCGCGCGAATACTGTGTATCATGAAATGGTCCATATGTGGTTCGGAAATTTGGTCACCATGAAATGGTGGAATGACCTCTGGCTGAACGAAAGCTTCGCGGATTATCTCTCTTATTATTCCATGTCGAATGGAAAACTATTCCCGGATGCATTAGAACATTTTTATGTAAGAGAAGAATGGGCATATAGAGAAGACCAATTGTCTACAACTCATCCGATCGCAGGAAAGGCGGAGAATACTTTAGAAGCGATCAGTAATTTCGATGGAATCTCTTATTCCAAGGGAGCTTCTGTCCTCAGACAATTGATGTATTATGTAGGAGAAGAGAAGTTTAGAGATGCAATGCGTCTCTACTTCAAACGACACGCGGAGAAGAATACTGTTCTGAGTGATTTTCTATCCTGCATGTCTGAAACAAGCGGGATCGATATACGAGGTTGGAGTAAGGAATGGTTAGAAACCACCGGCGTCAATACTCTCAGTCCAATACGACAAAACGGAAGACTCTTCTTATCGCAATCCCCTTCCGAAAACAATGGATTACTCAGAACTCACGCATTACAGGCGACTCTGTTCAAAGAAGAAAACGGAAAATTAAATGAAGTCTGGCGCAAACGAGTTCTAGTCAAAGGAAAGGAAACCCTTTTAGAGGAAACTGACAAAACAGAAGCAACTCTTCTGCTCTTAAACACCGAAGACTATGCCTATGCAAAGACATATCTGGGCAAAGACTCGTTTCCTATCCTAAAGAAAAGTTTGCATACCCTTCAGGATCGATTCGCAAGAAGAGTCGTTTGGGGAAGTCTCTGGCAAATGGTCCGAGACGCGGAACTCTCGCCTAGAGAATTTTTAGAATTAGCCTTGGACCAAGGCCTGAAAGAATCGGATCTTTCCGTTCGGAATAGCCATATTCTCACCAAAGCACTGACTGTGATCGATAATTATATCCCAGAATCCGAAAAGAGAAATTGGTCGGATAAAATGAACGCGATAGCTAAAGAGAAATCCCTTCTTGCAAATAATTCGGAGCAAGAACAGATCCTTTGGTTTAGAATATTAGAAAATACTTCTAAATCAGAATCGCAACTCTCTTATCTAAAAGAACTCCTGGATGAAAAGAAAGCCATTCCTGGAATCTCTATGGACCAGGAAAGAAGATGGACCATCCTAGCAAGGCTCAGCGCCTATGGAGATTCCGAATCCGATGCAAGAATAGAGCAAGAACTCTCAAAGGACAATACGGACCTTGGCGCAAAGAAGGCTTTCTTAGCAAGGGTGTCCGTTCCGGATGCAAAGCGCAAAAAAGAAGTTTGGGAAAGATTCCTACACCCCAAAAAAGAAGACTCTACCGATTTCCTTCGCTATGGAATGAGAGGTTTTCAATGGGGACACCAAAAACAATTGCTCTTACCTTATGTGGATCTTTTCTTCGATTCCGTAATTTCAGTATACGAGACAAGAGACCCTCACTTCTCTTCTGCATTCGGGCACATGATGTTTCCTTCTTATGAACCGGACTCCAAGTTATACAATCGAACCCGAGATTTCCTGGAACAGAAGAAGGCTCTTCCTGAATTGCTTCGCAAAGATTTGCAGCAGCAAAGAGATGATATTGCTCGAACTCTAAGAGTATTAGAGAAATATAATAAATAAACAATCCTTCGCTTTCGGGAACGTATATGGAAAATTTTCTGAACTACTTTCGGAATATCACACATTTAAGCCCCGAAAGCGAAAATGCACTGAAAGAAGTTAGTAAATTTTATACCTTTCCCAAAGGATATCTACTTCATAAGCCTGGCGAAATTGCGAAAACCTTTTACTACGTAACAAAGGGAATCGGAAAGTTATATTATTATAAAGGCAGAAAGGAAATCGTAGATTGGATCGGGGACGAAAACACAATTTTGTTTTCTCCGGAAAGTTTCCTAACTCAAAAGCCAGGTTATAATACGATCGAACTCTTAGAAGATTCTGAACTAATCGGAATCGACTACGAAGACATCGAAAAATTGTACCGCAAGTTTCACGATATCGAAAGACTCGGAAGACTGCATGTCACATACGGACTCCTGCTATTACAGGAAAAAGTGAATTCAATGCAATTCGAAACTGCAAAACAAAGATATGATAAGTTAATCAAAGAACATCCGAATTATTTAGAAAGAGTTTCCCTTAAGGATTTGGCTTCATTCTTAGGAATGACGCAAGTAAGTTTAAGCAGAATCAGAGCAGTGAATAAAAATCCAAAATCTTAAGAACCGCAAGTGCCGTCTGCGGATTCGAATTTAACAAATGTTAAGAAATTTTTTACTCAGGGCGAAATTATAATTTGCAGTTCATAACCGCATTAATCGTATTCTGAAAGAATGAGACTTCAACCGATAGATAAACCCAAATCGATTCTTCTAAAACTCGCGTATATCGCTTCTAAAATTCAATTTGGAAAAGTGATCGCTCCACTGAGATTCATTTATTCCAGAAGTACGCCGATTATGATGTCCTCTATGAAAATCCTGTCTACGGAGAAGAAACTCTCCTTACCGAAGGAAATTAAACTTAAGATCAGATTTTTCATAGCGCATTTGAACGAATGTAAATTCTGTTCGAACCTTCAGGATTATATTTCCAGAAAGGAAAGTAAGGAGTTCGTGGAATGGAAAGAACTCTCCGAGTATAAACAAAGTTCCAGATTTTCGAACAAAGAGAAGGCACTATTTTCCTATTTGGAAGAAGTTACTTTTACTAAAAAAGCCTCGGACAGTACTTTCGAAACTCTTAGGTCCTATTTTTCGGAAAAAGAAATCGTGGAGATCACATGGATTTGCGCTACGGAAAACTATTTTAATCTATTAGGAAAACCTTTAGGATTGAATTCGGATGAAATGGTATTTTCAAAATGAATAAAATAAAAAGGGCCCGACTCCGAGCCCTTCTTTCGCGAATCGTTTTTTGAATGAAACGATTGCATAATTTCTTTTCATATTCTCTTCTTGGTGGTTTTCTCTTAAGCCATTACTCTTTTCTTCACAGCGTTTTTTCCGAGGATTTGGCCCGAGTTCTCCGACTTCCAAGTTTCCAATTTCTTATCCATCACTTTAAACCAAAGTGGTGGAACCAGCGCCAATAGGATCATCACTTCGTATCCATAAGGCAATTGTGGACTCTCTTCGAAATGTCGAAGCGACTGGTATCTTCTTCCTGCATTCGCATGATGATCCGAATGTCTCTGCAATTGGAACAAGAACGCATTGGATAAGGTAAAATTCTGATTCCAAGAATGGATTGGCAGAACCTTTTCGAATTTTCCTGGAGCAATCTCCTTTCGTGCTAGTCCATAGTGTTCTATATAATTCACTAATTCTAATAGAGAGAATGCGATCCAACTTTGCACAAAGAAGAAGACGGGAACTTCCCATCTAAACGTTCCCGTTAATATATAGAATACCGCAGTAACTGTTGCGATGAAAAGAAGAGGGATGATCGCAGAGGTGACCATCTCATTTTCCAAGGTCCAAGCTGACTTTCCAAGTTTAGAAAGTCTTTTCTTCTCCAGTTCCCAAGCACTCGTGAGACTTCCGAAAACTGTTCGAGGGTAAAAAACGAAAAAGGATTCTCCCTTTCTGCTCGTAGCAGGATCCTCATGAGTAGAAACGTTTACGTGATGTCCTCGATTGTGTTCGATAAAGAAATGCATATAGCAAACAGTCATCAGAATAAATTTCGAATACCATTGCTCGATCTTAGTATTTTTATGCCCCAACTCATGAGCCACAGTGATCCCGATCCCGCCGGTATTCACACCGATCGCAAGCACGAAGCCGAACCATTCCAAAGCGGATAAGGAATGGGTCTGCACTTCCCAAAGGGCCCAAAGGACTAACGAAAACTGGATCCAGGCCCAGGCATAGGTGAGGAATCTAAAATAGAATTCCTTCTGAAGAGCCGGCACATCCGACTCCTCCGGATTGCTCGAATCCGGCCCAATCACTAAATCCAAGATGGGTAAGGCTCCAAAAACGATGGCAAGTGTCAGAAAATTATAACCACCCCCTAAGTAATACCCAGCTACCGCCAAAGCCGGGATTAAAAAGGCCACCAAAAACGAAACTCTCTTCCAAACACTCATCTGCTCTCCTTCTTCCCAGAAGCCCCAAGAAGAATCTTTTTAATTTATTTCGAACGTTTGGTATTATAATAGAATTTCAGATCGAAGCAAGAAAAAAATCTATAGAGGGTCATTTTTTATAACAATTGTTCTAAAATTGCTTTCTATTGCTCTCTGGAGCGTTTCAGATAGGCTCTAAGGGAAGAAATCTTCAAGTAAACCTATATTCCCCCTCTTGTATCGCTTAGGAAAATAGATAAAATATTTATTTCCTTCATACGCCATTGGGTTTACAGTCCAAAACTTTTTTTCTTGTTCGAGGGGCTTCTCTCAAAAACATGACAATTAAGAAGAAAATTTTTTCTCATCTAAAGCCAAAAGACCCCTAAGCCAAGAAAATACACATAACGTTCTCACTCCGTAGAGCAGAGGTCTTGATGAGTCTTACCGGTTTAAACTTTTATTCATACCTTAGTCGAATCCGAATTCTTAAATCCTATTCCAGCAAAATCATGCTGGTGGCTTTCTTAGGAACTCATGTCCCTTTAATCGCACTTCTCTTATTCTTCGTTCTCTCCACAGCTCAAGATATTGAAACCGGCCTCAAGATCCTTGCAATCGCTCTTGTCGCAACCTTGGTGGGAACTTTTGCTACCCTACTCGCACTTCATAAATTATTAGCACCAGTGGTCCTCACTTCCAAATCCTTGAATCGCTATCTAACGGAGAGAGAGATTCCGAACCTTCCTGTTGGATTTCAAGATGAGGCTGGTTCCCTCATGGCGGATACGGTGACCACTGTTCGCAAATTGGATGAGCTCATTCACTATATGGCGAACTACGACGGACTGTCCGGTCTTCCGAATCGTGATCTCTTCTTGGAAAAACTAACTAGCTCGTTATCCGAACTTGCTAGTAGAGAAGAGGTTCTAAGCTTTCCTGTTCTTTCTTTAGAAGTTACTCATCTCAAACAGATCAGATCCAATTTCGGATTGCATTTGGGAGATCTTTATTTGAGAGCCTTGTCTCAAAAATTAGAAACTCTTTTAGGTCCTGATACTATTATCGCAAGGACTGGAGATGGAGAGTTTTCCTTTTTCCCTACTACTTCTTCTTCGCAAGTACAAGAATCATATTCGGAAGCTTGGGCAGAAAGGATCCACGAGGCAGCTTCTTCACAACTCAATGTAGCGGATCATCAAATTTCTTCTGAGATTAAGATTGGGATCTCAGTCTTTCCTTTCGACGGAAAATCTTCGGACCAACTTCTCTGGAAATCCGAAACCGCATTGAACCAAGCCAAAATGGGAGCAATCTCAAAGATCCAAACTTACTCTTCCGAATGGAAAGAAAGAATGAAGGAGAAGTATCTCTTAGAGAAAGATCTAAGACTCGCGATCCCTAGAAACCAACTCTTCCTTCATTACCAACCTAGAGTGGATATGCGCACAGGCCGTACTGTTTCTGCAGAAGCTCTATTACGTTGGAACCATCCTGATCTTGGGATCGTCTCTCCGAGTATCTTCATTCCTATTGCGGAAGAAAGCGGATTCATTGCCGAAATGGGAGAATGGGTCATCTACAAGGCATTAGAAGACATGGGAAATTGGAAGAAGAAAGGACTTCCTCATACCCGAGTTTCGGTAAACCTCTCTGCGAAGCAGTTGGATGACCCGAATATTACGAAGAAGATCCTGCAAACCATCGAGAAAAACGATTTAAACATGGAAGATGTCGAGTTGGAAATCACGGAATCCTGTTTAATTACGAATATGCACTCTGCCTTGGAAATATTAGGAGAACTGCATTCCTGGGGAATTCCGATCGCTTTGGACGATTTCGGGACAGGCTATTCGAGCCTCTCTTATTTAAGTAAAATTCCTCTCAAGACATTGAAGGTTGATCAGTCCTTTATTAGAAAAATACTTACTGATCCGAATTCTCTCGCGATCTCCAAGACGATCATCGCTCTAGGCAAAAGTTTGGGTTTAAGGATCACTGCTGAGGGAGTGGAGACCGAGGAACAGCTACGTAAAGTCAAGGATTTGGGATGTGACGAAGTGCAAGGATTCTATTTTAGTCGCCCAGTTTCCCTCGAAGACTTAGAGAAGTTCGTATCTAATTAGAAGAAAGTATATTACAATATAGTAACAATGGATTTCTCGCTCAAATAAAACATTCCAATTTCTTAAAACCAGAATCCAAACAAACTTGGATTAAGACATTTATTACATTCTTCTGATCTTCTTTTTTACTTCCGACCTTCGCCTAAGCCTTATAGACTAAGCTTAATTCATTATTAACCCCTACGTAATGTAAATGTAACGGGGAAATGTGATTGTAACCCAAATTAGTAAGTCCTCGGGGATCAATCTCATTCATGAAAAAAAAAATAATCCAGCTGGTGCTCTTATTAGCTGCCCTTACGTTTACGCATGATATATTCGCGCAAAATTCGGGAGTAATATCCGGACAGGTATTGGATGCGCAAACTGCGGAGCCGATGTTCGGTGTTACCGCAATCATTCGAAGCTTAAATAAATATGGTCGTACGGACGTGGACGGTAACTACGAAATCGTAGGCGTCCCGGATGGAGAACACCAAGTAGAGTTCATCATGCAAGGGATGGACACTCAAAAGAAGAAGATAACCGTTGCAGGTGGTAAAGCCAGAGCCAACGTAGCGATGGGAGTAAAGAAACTCGAAACTGTCGTAGTAGAAGACAGAGCTCTCAATGATTCAGAATCCTCTTTATTGAAATTTCAGAAGAAGTCTGCTGCAGTATCCGACGGTATTTCTGCGCAAGCAATCAATAAAACTCCTGACTCAAGCGCGGGTGACGTTATCCGACGGGTAACTGGTATTACTCTCGTTGGAGGAAGATTCGTATTCGTTCGAGGATTGGGAGAAAGATACTCCAATACTCTCTTGAACAACGTTCCCCTTCCGTCTACAGAGCCGAATAAAAGGATCGTTCCTTTGGACTTGTTCCCTTCTTCCTTGATCAAGAACATCATCGTTTCCAAGACTTTCATTCCAGAAGAACCGGGCGAGTTTGCAGGTGGAACAGTTAAGATTGAAACGAAAGAATATCCTGAAGAATTTTTCGTGAAAGTCGGCGTGCAAACCGGATACAACAATAACACTACATTCCAAAACTTTAAAACGTATAGCGGTGGTGGACAGGATTGGCTCGGACTTTCTGAAGGGAATAGAAGTAGACCCGATCTAGTGACTGCGCTTCCTGGTGTTCCATTTAAGGAAGTCGGTACCGGTCAATACGGATATAATTCTAAGTTGATCACTGCCGGATCCTTGCAATTCAGCAACCAGTGGTCTCCGAGCCAAATCAATGCTCCTATGAACACAGGATTTAACTTCTCCACAGGTAATAAATTCGATTTGGGTGGAGATAAGAAATTCGGGACCTTATTCGCGATCACTTACAACAACGATTTTCAGTTCAGAGATGAAGCGGATAGCCTAAACCGTGCCGGTGGTGTGATCCCCGGAGCTCCGATTGGAGGCGCGAATACTAAGCTGATCCCATTCTATAACTATAACCAAAGATGGTATGTGGAATCAGTGAACTGGGGTGCGATTCTGAACAATACTCTTCAGTTAGCTGCCGGTCATAGAATTCATTTTAAAAACTTCTTAAGCGTGAACAACGACAAGGAAGTTCTTATGTATAATGGTAACAGCAACGCGAGCGGTCAGGCGATCGGCGCGCAAAAGTTAAATTATATCATGAGAAACCTTTTCTCCTCTCAATTGGGTGGGGACCATATCTTTCATATTTTTGGCAAGGACACCAAGCTAGACTGGAGAGTTTCCCAATCGGAAGCAAGAAGGGATCAGCCGGATATGCGAGATACCATCTATGCGGTCAATAGCGCTCAATATGGATCCGCTCCTGCTATTCTGCAAGGCGGAACCTTGGGAAGCAGCCAGTTCTGGTCTAATACTGTGGACGTAAACCGATTTGCGGGAGCAGACTACGAGATCCCATTCAGCCAATGGGATGGACTCCAATCCAAGTTGAAAGTCGGTTACAGCTATCTGGATAGGACCAGAAGCTTCAGCGCGGAAAGATACTTCTTCCGTGAAGCTGCCGGTGGAACTAACTTAGCAGGCGGGCAACTTCCTCCTCCTTACTACCCTCTTCCTCCTGAAATCGTTTATAACCCGGTCAACCGAGGAACACAAGGTTACTACGTAGATGATGCGACCCAGCCTACAGACAAATACGATGCGAAGCAAAAGCTTTCTTCTTATTACTCTCAGGTGGATATGCCTTTGCATCGCTTAGTCCGTTTCGTGGGTGGTCTTCGTTATGAGAATAACTTCCAGGCGGTTAAGACCACGAACCCATTCGATCCGAATGCAGAGTTCTTTGATAGATTCAATTACAAATCTTATCTGAATGCCTATGAACTTTCTATCGTAGATCCTACTTTCAGAAAACCGTATGCAATCAACGCGAACCAAAACGTTCTGCCTGCTGCAAACTTTATCTTCAGCCCGAACGACAAGACGAACATAAGAGCGTCTTACTCTGAAACGTTAGCAAGACCGGACTTCCGGGAAATGGCTCCATTCCAGTTCTTTAATATCTTGGGTGGAGGTATCGAGGTCGGTAACCAATACTTAACTAGAACCTATATCCACAACTATGACCTAAGATATGAATTCTATCCTAAGTCGGATGAGGTAATCGCGATCGGTGTCTTTGACAAGCAAATGGCATCTCCGATCGAGAAGGTTATGGAAGTAGATTCTCAGTTCCGCTATACTTATACGAATGCACAATCTGCTTACGTAAGAGGTATAGAGTTCGAAGCTAGAAAGTCTTTGAATATGCTGCATGAGAAAATGGAAAGATGGTCCGTAGGGATTAACACCTTCTTCATTAAATCAGAAGTTTCCTTTAATGACTGGATCTATTATCAAGTCAGTGGTACTACCCAAAGACCTACTAACTTAAGCCGTCCTCTACAAGGACAGTCTCCATACGTGTATAACGTAAATCTACGTTATCGCTTCGATGAGAAGGGAGATCACTCGATCACATTGTTATATAACGAATTCGGACCAAGGATCAACGCGGTTGGTGGTCTTGGGATGCCCGATACGTATGAACGTCCTGTGGGCATGATCGATATGACCTACGTCACCAAGCTATTCGAGAAGTTGGATATCAAAATTTCCGGAAAGAACCTGAACGACGCAAGGATCAAGATCGTACAAGAGAATCCTATCATGGATTCACTGGGTGGAACTCATAGCACTACGAATGGATTCAATATAGGAAGCAATTTCATTAACCTTGGAAGCCATTCGTATAAGGGCCAAACAATCAACTCATATCGCCTTGGACCTACGTTCACATTTTCTGCTACATACACCTTTAACTAAAAGAGAGCAGATTACTGAAATCTAACGGAATCGAAACACGAATGAAACAAAAAAATAGTTCAATCGGGTTATCTGAATTGATTTGGAGGATAGATTCAAAATGAATCGTTCTATAAAAAAAGTTGGGTACTTCCTGGGGCTTACTGCTCTTGGAATCTATGCCCTAAATTGCGGAGGCGGAGGAAGCAGCAGTGCCGGTGCCGCTTTAGCAGGCCTCTTGGGAGGAACTAGTCCCGGGGTTTATATTTCCGGAACTCTAGTGGATCAAAATAGCAATCCTATCGTAGGAGCTACTGTACAAATCGTAGGAAGAGGCGAAAGCTCTGTATCAGTGCTTCCTCCCGATTGGATAAAGAATTCTGCATCTAGTGCTACTCTTACTTCAAATTCTTACTTCTTTACAGGTGGAAAAACAAACGCAGCTGATAAGATCCCTGCTGGTTTCTTATACAACAACTCACAAGGTGCATCGGCAGCAAACACCAATAGTACTGCTGATGGATCAGTTGCTCCTTGCGACACTGTAGGTTCATTTGATGCAACTACCAAGGTAAATAGTGGTGCTAACTGCCCAGCAACATATATTACCTCAGTAGCAAAGGTTTTCGCAAACCCTGCAGCAGGATCAGATCCCGGTGTTGACTTTGTTAAAGCACAATGCGGTCAAGCTACGATCGACCAAATCAATGCTTGGACTGCTTCCGCAGGAACCTTTCCTGGACAATATTATGATGGTATAACTGCACCTAGTACTCCGGCGACCGGAACTTTTGACGGGGCAGGCTATCCGGTTGGTCCTTTGGCTATGGCGTATAAAAATACCACAGTAAGGATTTATTGCGACGTTTCTACTCTGGACTCAGGGGCTGCTTCTGTTGGAATCGATACTGCAACTCAAACTGCAGGAACTCCGATCGCAACATTCGTGACTGGTTCAAATGGAAAGTTCAGCGCAAAATTCTTAGTATCTAGCGTTGGTAACACTTACAGTGTTCTCGTAACTACAAGCGGTGGAACTGTTCTGAAGTCTCGTCGTTTGAAAATTAACAAGAACGGTGTGGCAACTCTACTTGCTTCCGTTGGTGAAAAAGGACCGAACGCAGCTTTGGAACTTTCCACTGGTAAAGACATTACAAGTACTGAATCCAGCTGGAACAGCTTACTTTCAAGTGGGGCCAATCTCGATGGCAGAGGTCATTATGACTTCAGCTTCGGATCTGTTTCCGTAAACATGGTTTATCCTAAAACTGGAAATATCATTTCTGGAACTCTATCCAGCAATGCTCACTTAACCAAAGCTGGAAGCCCTTATGTTCTAAGCGGAACTGTGATCGTTCCAAACGGAATCACCATGACAATCGACGCTGGTGTAACCGTTTTCGGCGCTGTGAGCCCTGCAGGAGCACTTCTTGTTAAGGCTGGCGGTAAGCTGATCGCAAACGGAACTGCTGCTGAACCAATTCTCTTCACTTCTTCTAAAGATGCTGGAACAAGAGCACCTGCTGACTGGCAGGGAATTATCATCCAAGGTAAAGGTGTTCAAACCTTTGGTTGCGGTGGTAACGCTGGTGGATGCCAAGCGATCGGAGAAGGAGATACAGGAGCATTCGGTGGAACTGATAACACTGATTCTTCCGGTCACCTAAGCTACTTAGTCGCTCAGTTCGCTGGAGCACCATTCTCCCCAGGAAACGAAAGGAACTGTATCTCTCTCATGGGAGTCGGATCCGGAACTTCTTTCGACCACATCCAATGCCATCGCGGTTTTGATGATAGTTTCGAGCAATGGGGTGGAGCTTTCACTGCAAAATACATGGTTTCTTCTGCAGCTCGTGACGATAACTTCGACTTTGCAGACGGATTCATTGGTAAATACCAATTTGGTATCTCTCAAGTCGTAGCAAGCGCTATCGCTGTAAACGATGACATCTCTCGCTGTATCGAAGGTGATGGTAACTCCGCTCTTGCTTGCACAGGCGACGCAAGAACTGGTGGTGGTTGTGCTAACCCATACTTTGCAAACATTACTTGCGTAGGTGCAGGCGATGTAACGAACGCTGGTGGAGCAATCTTCGTAAGAAGAGCAGCTGGTGCTGCTGGACAAGTTGTGGGAGATTATACTCACTTCTTAGTTGATAACCATGGAGCTCAAAAAGCCCTGGATTGCACAAGCGACTCTGCTCCTTCAAATGCGAACGTTAGCTACGTAAGTACTCACACTTCTGCTACCGGTGCTTGCACAGGTGACGGTGGTGCTGACGTAAATACTGATATTGCGGCAAACTCTATTGCAGTAACATCTACGAATATAACTACTCCAAATTTCTTCCCGTCAACTGACGCGACAGTAACTGGAAGTAGAGATACTACTACAGTAAGAAACTTTAGCGATCCGTTCTTTACGACCGCTACTTACTACGGTGCAATCGATCCAAATGGAACCGATTGGACCGCTGGCTGGACTCAATACCCAGCTAACTAAGTAAGATTTAAAATCTAACGATAGCCCGTTTCGATCCTTCGGAACGGGCTTTTTTATTACATCAGCAAAAGACAAAATATATTAACTATGACTCAAAAAATTTTCCGGCTACTCTTTATTCCCTTCATTTTCTCGTGCAATCTTGACTTTACAAATTATCCGATTGCGAATTTGCAAAACAGCAAAGAAGAAGTTGTTGTTAAAGCAATTCAGGCTGCAGAGCAACAAGATGTAAAAGCGCTTTCTGCCTTAGCTCTCACCGCTAACGAACACAATACTATGTTCTGGAATCATGTGGGAGAGAAATTCACTTCTGATGCGGGAATGACTCCTCAACTTGCATACGATCATATGACCATGGAATCGAATATTGTAGTTAAGGAATTGTTCTTCAAAATAGGAGGAAAGGATTTCATTCTCAAAAATTTCGTTTGCAAACGTGCTCCCGAAAAATATGGACCCTTTACCTTGCACATGGGTTGCATTTCTACCCTATACAGTCCTACCACGAAGGAGACCTTAACTCTCAGTTCGTTTAGAACAATTTTAGAATATAAAGGAAAATATAAGCTCTATCATCTGAAGAGAGAGTAAGGCAAAGATTACAAAACGAAATCACCTAAACTCCAATAGACTGGTGTTAAACTATATCTGCGATCAATGTCGCCAACCCGTAATTGCTCCGTAATAATAACGTAACCCAATTCGCTTACAAATGTCTCATAAATATTTACGGAGCTTTCGAAAGCTATGCTTAACCCTTATACTAATCTTTCCGTACGTCAGTGGATCGCCATTGTCTTTATCGGAGGATTTTTTACTGTTGCTTCTCTTCCTTTATTTTCTCAAAACAATACCGCTGCACCTGCGGCTCCTGCTGCAACCGGAACTCCAGCTGAGCAACCTGCAGCTACCGAGGCTCCCGCTGCTGCTGAACAACCTGCTCCAGCCGCACCTAAATCTGAAGTCGGTCTCTGGGATCTTTTTGAAAAAGGCGGATGGACAATGTATCCTCTGGCTCTTTCTTCCTTCGTTGCGTTAGGCGTTATCTTCGAAAGACTTTATTTCCTATTCACTTCCAAACTTCTACCTAAAGGTTTCAATATCGACCTCGCAGAAAAGATGGAAAAAGGTGGAGTCGACGGTGCTAAAGAATTCATCGCAGCAAATCCTAATTACAAAATTTCCGAAGTCTTGAAAAACGGAATCGAAGTCTCTGCAGGAGACGCTGAGATCTTTGCAAAAGGAATAGAAAGAGAAGCTGCCGAAGTAATCACGGTTCTCGAAAGAGGCTTAGTGATCATTGCAGCAGTTTCTACTATCGCTCCTTTGATCGGGTTCCTTGGAACCGTTTCTGGTATGATCAACGCATTCGATGCAATTGCTAACGCAGACCAAGTGAATGCGAAAGTGGTTGCAGGTGGTATTAAAGAAGCTTTGATCACTACTGCTGCAGGTCTTATTATCGCAATTCCTGCGATGACTTTCCACCAGTATTTAACATCCAGGATCGATGGTTTCACTTCCGAAGTAGAAGAGGCAGCTAACCGAATCTATAAGGAATTCTTGAAACAGAACGCGCGTTCTTAATCTTTCCGGATTCGTTCGGAAGAGGTCCGTTTTATGATCCAATTAAAGAAAAAGAAAGAGCTCGAGGAAATATCCGCTTCTTCCATGTCGGATATCGCATTCCTCTTGCTCGTGTTCTTCATGGTAACTGCAGTCTTCTTCGTGAAGGAAGGTTTGAACATCTCTCTTCCTCGAAAAGACGCCGAGCCCACACTGATCCTGCGTGAGAATGTCTACGAGGTACTTGTCTCTGGAGACGTGATCAAGATGCGGAATACCAAGATCGGAACCAGGGAATTCAGCAGTCTAAAGGAATTCCGTAAGGAATTAAACGCATTAGAAATAGATAATATTTCAGAAAAAGTAGCTCTAGTAAAAACAACCGGCGACACCAAATATGCGAATATGTTGGATGCCCTGTCCGCCGTGCAATTGCGCGGATTTACTAAAGTTTCCGTAAAAAGGCTCAAGTAGTTAAGGAATACGCATATTATGGCTCTGAAAAAGAAGAAAGCACCGCCTAAAATACCGGTGAGTTCGATGGCGGATATCGCATTCCTTCTCTTGGTATTCTTCATGGTGACTTCCGTTCTGGATACCGATCCGGATATTCCTATCGCTCTTCCTGATGTTCCGGGAGGCGAGCAGTTGAATAAAAAGATCGCGAACCTTTATTTGAGTGCAGATAAGGAAAAGAGTGTCTTCTACAACCAAGTGAAGATGCCGATCAACGAAGCAATTAACAATATTCGTGCTAAGCTTACTACGACTCCAGACTTGAAAGTTCTGGTCCACGCGGACAAGGAACTCCCCTATGCGGATCTGGATGGAGTCTTCGAACTCCTAAAGGAAGCCGGAGCATTGAAGGTCTCCCTCGTTACTAAAACTACCCAAGGAGGTGGTCTCAAGTGAACCAAAAAGTCGCTGAAGATACCGCTTCCAAGAGCAAGCTCAGAAAATTCATAGATCGTTATCGTCTAGAATTCTGGGTAACCACTTCTGTCGTACTTCAACTGCTTATCTTTTCTCTTTGGTATGTTCCTACTTTTCCTTCTAATCGATTGGAGAAGTTAGTGGATGAGGTTGCTTTCGTAGACAACCTAGTCATTCAGGAACCGAACACAGGATCTCCTGATGATGGTGACTTCGAAGAGACAGACACCCTAAAGAAGAAAGAGGACCCGAGGATTGCAGGCGCACAGGATCAGGTGATCTCTGGAGCTACCTCACCTATAGATCTTTCGCCGAATGTTATCCCTCAGTACACCAAGGACGCTCAGGCTGCCGGTATTACGGGAACTCTCACTATCGAAGTAGTGATTGCAGATTCGGGAGAAGTCTTAAGAGTTCGTAACATCGGCAAACCATTAGGTTTCGGCTTAGAGAATGCTGCGATCGATGCTTTCTATAGAAAGAAATACTCCCCTTCTATCTTAGAAGGAAAACCGATCACTGTCAAAGTGCTCGTCCCTGTTCGTTTCCAACTGAACTAAACTCAAGGGTCTATCTCCTTTTTCTTTTGAGAAGAAGGAGATAGACCTCCTTCATTCTTCTTCTTAACTTTATACGAGAACACTCGTTCGAATTACAATTTTATGATTTGCTTTTTCTTACCGATCCATTGAAATTGCGGACCTTAAGCGAGTTCTCTATTTTCATTGCTCGCTTAATTCACAAATGCCTAGCGTTATTTTAACTAACGCTAGTTCGGGAGATATCTTGAACTATGGAAGCAAATCAATCCAAACACGCATGGAGAATACTACTCCTTCTCTTTTTAGCGAATCTATTAAATTTTTTTGATAGAACAATCCCAGCAATTATAATAGAGCCCATCCGTCATGAATGGGATCTTTCCGATCTACAACTAGGCTTTGTAGGATCCGCATTTACGATCATTTATGCGATTGCGGGTCTTCCCTTAGGTCGTTTAGCAGATATCGGTTCCAGAAAAAGAATTATAGGATGGGGACTTACTATTTGGAGCGCTTTTACTGCACTCAACGGTTATGCTTGGAACTACTTCACCTTTATCTTGGTACGAATGGGAGTCGGCATAGGAGAAGCCAGTTACGCACCCGCTGCAAATTCTTTGATCGGCGACTTATTCCCCGCACATAAGAGAGCAAGAGCAGTCGGTATTTTTATGTTGGGACTTCCACTAGGCTTGGTCCTCGCATTCTTTACGATAGGCGCACTTGTAAAAGCCTTCGGCAGTTGGAGAGCACCTTTCTTTATCGCGTCCATTCCGGGAATTTTATTAGCAGTTTTCTTCTTCTTTATTCATGAACCTGAAAGAGGAGCAGCAGAGTCAGTTCAAGTCTCTAAAGAAAAGGTGGACCGACCAATCCAAAGAGTGTTGGGAATAAAAACAATGTGGTGGATCATTCTCTCCGGTTTGACTTTCAACTTTGCAGCGTATGCTGTGAATAGTTTCCTCGTTTCTCTACTACAAAGATTTTATCATTTCACCTTGGTAAAAGCCGCAATTACAACTGGCTTCATTGTAGGAATCACCGGCTTGGTCGGTTTAACTGCTGGAGGATGGATTGCAGATAAGATCCACCAAAGATCTGAAAAGGGTCGCCTCTTATTCGGAGCGGTGAATTTGTTTGCCTCTTCCATTCTAATATGGCTGGCTCTCATGCAATCCGAAGAATTGGTATTGTTCTTTTCCCTTCTGTTCGGCTTAGGCTGGTTAGTCTCTTATAATTATTATACCTGCGTCTATCCAGCCATCCAAGACATTATCGTTCCCAGATTAAGAGCTACAGCAATGGCGTTATATTTCGCCGTAATGTACCTGTTAGGTGGAGCTGCCGGTCCGGCAGTAGTTGGTTGGTTCTCGGACTATCTCACCCATTCTGCAATGCTTCAAGCGGGAACAAGTGAAATGTCCGAACAATTTAAGGCGATCGGCCTACATGATTCCCTCTATTTGATCCCGATTACCGTCTTTCTGACCTCTATTTTCGTATTTTTGGCCTCTAAAAGCTTCTCCTCGGACGCAGCCAAAATGAAACAGGACATGGTCTCCGGCGGAAAGTAGAACGAATTCTCTTAACAATGCATTTATGAGAGTAATATAATATACTAATCCGACTAGCGCCTAAAATCCCCTAAAAACTCGTAATACAACTGAAACAGAGAGTTAACATTTCCCGATTTTTACCCGAAAAATCGGGACTAATATAGCCCTATTCTCGGCCATTTTGAGCGTTTGTGACCGAATCCTTATCTTTTTGTAATCGCTTTGTAACCAAATATAACCATTCTGTTACCCGAACGTAAAAACAGAAATTCGCGGGTAAAACGCCCAAGAAGCGAATCTAGGGTAACTCTGAAAATGAAGATAAAAAAGAACGAGAAGTGGGAGGTCCTACAACCTCTTCTCTCCATCCTTATTCCTGCCGGCTTGCTTGTATTTTCCCAAGCCGCAATTGCTCAGGCTCAGGAAGGTAATCTGGCACAGGCCCAAGAGGCACCTAAGCCTGCACCGGAAAAGCCAAAAGTGGAAGAATATACCATATATGAGGACCAGGACGGGCAACTATTCACCAAACCTGGCCCTGGAAGATTCAAGAGTAGAGTGGATAAGGCCATCAATAAGAATGATCCAAAATACAATCCATATCCGAATCATTTAACGAACCGTCCGGATGATCTTCTAAAGGAAAAACTTACCATTACAGGTAGGATGCAGTTCCGCGGGATCTCGGCCCAAACCGGTTCCAATTACAATAACGGAAAAGACGACTTCAATTCCGTCGACTGGAACTTCCGCCGTTTGCGTTTAGGGGTTCAGTACCAAGGAAATTCCTGGTGGGGACTTTTGATCAACCTTAGGGGTGAGAACATGCTCAATGCTCCTTACATAACCCAGTCCAAGAATACGGCGGGTGATGTTACAAGCGTCTCTCTCAAAGAAGCAAGAGGTTATTTCCAAGAGGCATTCACCTTCGTGAACCTTCCGATATTGGGAGCGAGAGTAAGCTTCGGACAGATCCCTACTCAATTCCAGAGAGAATATCTCATGTCTTCTGCAAACTTCGTTGCAATAGAACGTTCTTATATGACGAATGCGATCCCTCAGTTCGACTTAGGGGTTAACTTAAGACTTTCTCCTTTGAAAGATGTGTTCGAAGGTAAATACGAAAAACATCTTACGATCGATCTTATGACAAGTAACGGTCATGGAGCCGGTGGTGACTTCGGAACAGGAAGAAGACAGGATCTTACCGTTGCTGGTAGACCGAACCAACCTGTATTGATCTCTCCTTTATATTTCGCAAGGGTTCAATGGAACGTTTTTGGTGGACTCGTAAAAGAAAATGGAGCGAATGTAGGCTGGCAAGAAGGAGAAGAGATCTTCCAAAGCGATGCGAAACTCTCTCTGGGAGCCGCTACAATGCAAACCAAGAATGCAAGCTTTAGCTCAGGTCCAGCTTCTTCCTTAGCGGTAGACGGTGCGATCCCGAGAGGAGCTCCTACTCAATATCTTTTAACTACTCAAACGACTCCGGATAACAGCACTTATGATTGCACTGTTCCAAGTTACCAAACCAGCGCTTGTCAACCAAGACTGGGATTGAAAGGATACACTTATGACGGTACATTTAGCTGGAACGGCTTCTACTTAAGCGGCGCATATACTACCTTTACCGGGGCAGCCTCCAATAATCTGAGTGGATGGCAGGCAACTGTAGGGTATAATATCAAATTCGCGGAAAAATACTATGTCATGCCAGTCTTCCGTTATGACTTCTTAAAAGGAGACTTCAACAGAGACGGTAAGATAGAAGATACTGATATTAAGAAATACTACTGGGTAGGTCTGAACTTGTTCGGAGATAGACATCTTCTTAAAGCACAGATCTTTTATGAAATTCCCATCGTAAGACTGACGGTGGATCCGATCACAAGACAGCCTGCGGTTGTAAATAACCAAACCTTTTACTTCCAAGTGCAGGCTACCTTCTGGACCGGAACTGTCAGCCCAGAACATTTAAATACTAGATTAGAATAAGGTAGATTGGAGGAATATTATGAAATCTTTACTAAAATTCGTTCCCGCTGCTTTAGGACTGGTCCTAATGGCCTGCGCTTCTCAAAAAACAGAAGACGGAATTCTATCTACCTTATTTGCTTCCCCGGACGACGGAAATAGATCCATCATCGTGGTGGAACTTGCAGCGAATAACGTGGATTATACCGGAGATTGTTACGACACATTTACCATAGGCGGAAGCATGAACACTACTGTTTCTCCTACGAACTATTATAATATAGTAATGTTCGGGCATTCTTTAGATACAGAAAGACGCAAGTCTGCTCTATCTACTTCTTCTTGCAGTTCCCTCGGTTTTCTTGGTTCAGGAATTCCTACCAACGGAAGCACGGTGAATTTCAAAATATACACCTGCGATCCGAACCTAGGCCAAGGAGGTGGAGCCTGCGGTACTAAAATACTTACCGCAGTCGGTTTCTAAATCAATTCAGATAACATTGTCCCGGTTTTATTGATCGTGTTCGAGCAAAACTGCTCAGAAACGGCAATATGATGCAATAGAACCGGGTGTATTTTGATTGTAATATTCGAGAAATTCGTTCGTAACGAATTCATTTTATATTTAACAAACACTTCAGGAGAAATATTAAACTGATGAAAAAAATAGGTTTAAGGCTATTAGTCTTACTTAGCTTGGCTCTTTCTTCAATTTCCGTATCCGGGGAAGAGAAAAAGACACTTACTATCAAGGGATCCGATACGATGGTGATCCTCGTTCAAAAATGGACAGAGACTTTTCCTGATAAGTCTTTACAATTTCAGGTTACAGGTGGGGGATCCGGTACTGGGATCGCGGCTCTAATCAATGGAACCACCGATATTTGCTCTTCTTCTCGTCCTCTGAAACCTCAAGAAATCCAACAATTGAAAGAAAAATACAATTCCAACGGAATTGAGATCAAAGTTGCGATCGACGGCCTTTCCGTTTATGTGAATAAGAAAAACCCTCTGGCCAAATTGACCATCGAGGAAATTCGCAAGATATTCACCGGAAAAGTAACCAACTGGAAGGAATTAGGCGGAGAAGATCACAAAATCGTTCTCTACAGCAGAGAGAATAATTCCGGAACTTATGAGTATTTCAAGGATCACGTTCTTGAAAAACAAGACTTTGACGCTTCCGTTCAGCACATGGTCGGGACCGCAGCTCTTGTAAACGCGATCTCCAAAGACAAATGGGGAATCGGATACGGCGGAGCAGCTTATGCTTCCGGAGTGAAGGACTTGGCAGTTGCAGTAAATGCAAACGAGAAAGCTGAACTTCCAACCGAAACAAACATCTTGACTAATAAATATCCCATTTCCAGATATCTGTATTTCTATCTGAGAGAAGCTCCCAAAGACCAAACCAAGAAATTCGTGGATTGGGTAATCGGGAAAGACGGACAAAAAGTAGTTAAGGACGTCGGATACTTCCCTCTTAAAAAGAAGTAATCGATCCTAAAAGTCGGCTCCGGTTTCGGAGTCGACGGATCAAATTTAGCAACTCGGACTTTTTTCAATGAGCAATATTGATCCTCTGTTAAGGTATCTCTTACATCCGAGCAGACGAAAAATCGACACAATCGCCGAAACTTCCATCAAGGCCACTGCGGCAACTTCCATTCTGATTATCATCCTTATCTTCTTTTTCGTTTTTAGAGAAGCATCTTCCTTATTCTTTCCTGATAAACCGAATTCGAACACTACTACCCAAGGTGCCGCTCCTTCCGAATACAATCCGGAAGAAAGTGCTCCGGCAGAGTATAATCCGGATGGAGACAGCTTAGCATTAGCTCCTTCTAAAACGGAAACTTCTTCTCAACCGGAACCTGAAAAGCTTTCTTTATTTGAAAATTTGCTCAGCAAGGTTTGGCAGCCGGTGTCTTCCGTTCCTAAATTCGGGATCCTTCCTTTGATTATAGGAACTGCTAAGACCACGATCATAGCCATTTTGATCGGCGCGCCTCTCGCAGTCTTGGCGGCCTTGAATATAACATTCTTCGTGCCTAGAAGAGTGAGAGAAATAGTAAAGCCTGCAATCGAAATGCTCGCAAACTTCCCTTCCGTTGTGATCGGATTCTTCTGCTTAATGGATGTGGCTACAGTCGTTAAGGCAACCTTTGATCTGGACTTTCGATTGAATGCTCTTACGGGAGGAATCGGACTCTCTATCGCTGTGACTCCTATCATATTCACAGTGGCAGAAGATGCTCTTAGCACAGTTCCTCAATCCTACAGACAAGCTTCTCTTGCATTAGGTGCAACCGAATGGCAAACCGCATACAGGGTTATGTTACCTGCGGCTCTGCCGGGAGTATTTGCAGCAGTATTATTAGGCGTAGGTAGAGCCTTCGGTGAAACGATGATCGCCCTTATGGCGACCGGAAACGCACCGATGATGTCTTTCGGGATCTTTGATCCAAGCAGGACCTTTGCTGCAACGATCGGAGCCGAGATGGGTGAAGTCATCTGGGGATCCGAACATTACAATATTCTGTTTTTCTTAGGTGTGCTTTTATTCCTATTCACCTTCTCCTTAAATGCGGTTACTGAACTGTATGTAAAGAAGAAGCTAATGAAAAAGTTTCAAGGCTCTTAACATGAAATTCTTATTTGGTAAAATCCTTTGAAATGGAAAAAAGTCAGACTCAAGCGCAATCGAGTCATTAAAGAAAAAATATACTCCATTCTTGCAGTCGGGATCCCAATGATCGCCACAGGATTGATTCTCTCTGTGGTTTTTCTCATGCTCGGGAATATTTTCTACAAGGGTCTTTCTGGGGTGAGTTGGGAATTCCTGACAGAAGCCCCCAGAAATAATAACTTGGAAGGCGGGATCTTTCCTGCAATTTACGGGACCGTATATCTTGTTTTTATAATGATCTTATTCAGCATTCCGATCGGAACGGCAACAGGTATCTTTCTTTCTGAATACACCAGAAGAGATTCAAAGTTCGCCATGACGGTCCGTTTCGCGATCAATACTCTGGCAGGAGTTCCTTCCATCGTATTCGGTTTATTCGGAGTTGGATTCTTCATTCAATTTATAGGTAAGGGAATGGACTTTGTAGGTGGGAACACCACTCCAGTTTGGGGAAAGCCGGCTCTGATCTGGGCAGCAGCGACTCTCGCAATTCTCACACTACCTGTAGTGATCATCTCGGTAGAAGAGACTATGAGAGGAATCCCGAGAGAAATGAGAGAGTCCAGCCTTGCGTTAGGCGCAACCAAATGGCAAACAATTTGGAAACTGGTTCTTCCGAATTCGGTAACAGGGATCCTCACAGGTGCCATTCTTGCGATCGGAAGAGGCGCAGGAGAAGTAGCGCCAATTCTATTTGTAGGTGTGGTTTATTCTTTGCCGGAATTACCTTCTCATCTTTCCGATCAGTTCATGCAGTTAGGATATCACCTTTTCGTTTTAGCAACCCAATCGCCCGATGTGGACGCCGCCATGCCGAAGCAATACGCAACTACTGTCGTTCTACTCACTCTGACTTTCGGAATGAGTTTCTTTGCGACTTTCTTGCGATATAGAATCCGTAAGGCAAGAGGCAGCGCTCACGTATGATACGTTTTTTAGAGATGCGAGGAGAAAATCGCAGATGAAAGATACAAAAGTAAAAATCAAATCCCGCCATTTTAACTTTTTCTACGGAGAAAATCAGGCATTGCATGATATCTCTTTGGAGATCCATGCAAAGAAGGTAACCGCCTTTATCGGACCATCCGGTTGTGGTAAGTCCACGTTCTTACGTTCCATCAATCGAATGAACGATGTGATCGATGGCTCTAAGGTAAACGGAAAGTTAGAGATAGACGGGATCAATGTTTACGATCCCCTAATGAACGTAGTGGAACTTCGTAAGAGAGTGGGAATGGTTTTCCAAAAATCCTTCCCCTTTCCTAAATCCATTTATGAAAATATCGCGTTCGGATTGAAGTTGAATGGCAGAGTCGCGAAGGACGAGATGGATCATATCGTAGAGGAAAGCTTGAGAAAGGCTGCTCTATGGAAAGAAGTCAAAGAAAGATTGAACGATAGCGCTCTCGGACTTTCCGGAGGACAGCAGCAAAGGCTTTGCATTGCAAGAGCTATTGCGATGAATCCTGAAGTAATCCTTATGGACGAACCTTGTTCCGCTCTGGATCCAATCTCCACTAAAAAAGTCGAAGAGTTCATCACAGAATTCAAGGATTCTTATACAATCGTGATCGTAACGCATAATATGCAGCAAGCTACTAGGGTCAGCGATTATACAGGATTCTTCTATATGGGTCGCTTGGTGGAATTTGATACTACTAAGAAGATCTTCCATGATCCTTCTAAAAAAGAAACGGAAGACTATATCTCCGGTAAATTCGGTTAATCTTTCCGATTTCTGTTACATTCCATTCTGCTAATTTAAAACCTTATCGGAATGGAAAAATAGGTTGGAAAAAATTTTCAGCCGTGTAACCTTCCTTGGCGAAAACCGAAGTTTAAGCCGATGATGCAAACGAGACCTGCCCTACTCCAATCCATAACCGGATTATTCTATCGACTTTCAGAATTATTAGATCGCATTCCCGATCGAAATTATATTCTTCCGCTGGATCTTCTTTCCGGTGCAAGCGTCGGCAAGCAAGTTCGCCATTGTGTCGAAGTAGCCGAGGCGCTTTTGAACGGGCATGAGACCGGAATCGTCTCTTATGATAGCAGAGCGCGTAATCCTCTCTACGAAACTTCTCCTATAATAACATCATCCAGAATCTTAGAATTAATATCCGAATTCGAAAAAAGGGATTGGGACGGAGCAGTAAGAGTTTCTCATATCTTAGATCCCTCCTCCGGAGAAGAAGAAATCCTTGAATCCTCTTGGGAAAGAGAGCTCTTGTATGTGCAAGAGCATACGATTCATCACGAGGCGATCATCCGGGTAGCCTTGGAGCATAGATTAAATTTTTATGATATTCCGCAAAACTTCGGGTTTGCGATCTCGACCCTGCATTACAATCTTTCTCAGTCGTCTTATTTTTCCTGGGATCCGGTAATTTAAGTTCGTATGTTGGAGACCCAGACGGAGCAAGATCTATTGCGGCAATCAGACCGCATGGAATTTTGGCCTACTTGGAAATTATATCTTCCTCTCATTCCTTATATAGCATTCGAGTCCTTACGATCCATCCGAAGAGGAAGCATCTCTTCTTTGGGTTTCGGATCCATCGCAGCAGCAAATCCAGGCATTCCTTTAGGGGGATTGGTAGGAGAATCCAAATCGGAAATCCTAAAACAAATCCATTCGAATTCTGTCCTGAAATTCTTTCCGATCCAAAGAGAAGACAAGAACCTTGAAATCATTTTAGAAAAAATGAATGCACTCGGATTAAAATTCCCTGTCATTCTCAAGCCAGACTCAGGACAAAGAGGACAGGGAGTCCGAAAGATCCGCAACGAATCAGAACTCTCAGAGTCTCTGAAAGATTCAAATGTGGATCTGATCGTCCAAGAATTTCATCCTGGACCCTACGAAGTTGGGATCTTCTATTATAGGCTTCCTTCTGAAACGAAAGGAAAGATCTTCTCCATTACCCGGAAAGTTTTTCCGAGAGTAACAGGAGACGGGACTTCCAGCTTAGAAGAATTAGTAAATTCTCATCCTCGCTTTCATCTCCAAAAGGAAACATTTCAATCCAGATTTAAAGAAGCTTGGAAGAAGGTCCCGAAGAAAGGAGAATCCATACAGCTTACGGAAGCTGGGAATCATTGCCAAGGCACTCTTTTTCTAGACGGCTCAGAATGGATCACTGATAAGTTGGAAGAAGCTATCGATCAGATCTCAGCTACTTTTGAAGGATTTTATTTTGGAAGATACGATATACGCTTCTCTTCCCTATCCGAATTTTTAGAGGGCAAAGGATTGCATATAGTGGAATTAAACGGAGTCACTTCAGAATCCACGAATCTCTACGACCCTAGATTCTCTTGGAAGGAAAGATACCAGATCCTATTCAAACAATGGAAGATTCTATTTAAAATCTCCAGAGAATCAAAGGGAAAGAAAGCGGGTCTGTTTTCTATCTTTCAGGCATTATATAAATTCTATTTCGGGGGAAGGATCGTATCTAACCTATCCAGCTAGCCTGCTCGCAAGGCGAAAATTTGTTTCCAAACAAAAGGAATTTTGCTAAAACTACCTATCTCGTCCTCTTTCGGAGGGAGTCATGCAACAGAAGATTCTTCAACTCGTTTACTTCATCTTCGGGGATCCCAAGAAAAATTCCTTAGAACATAGATTATTCAACACGATCTCTCTCGTGAATGGGATCTTAAATATTGTAGGATCCGTTTTCGAAGAAGAGGCCGAATATTCCGCAAGGATCATATTCTTCAACGTCGTCTCGGGCCTCATTCTCTTGATCATGTATTATTTCTCCAGGGTAAAGAGCATCTACTACTCCTTATTCTGGCCTTTGAATCTAACGATTCTATTTTATCTCTCTTCTCTTTGGTTCTTGCATGGAGGTTCCAACGGAGGAAATCATTATTACTTTATCCCAGCCCTGGTAATCGCGACGATTTTATTAAAAAATCATAATATAATTCTGATATATGCGTTCTATGGAATCGTTACGGCATTTCTATATACCTTCGAATATTTCTATCCGAATTTCATTGTGCCTCAAAAAGATAGGCATACAGAATACATGGACCTGGGAGGAAACTTTCTTTTCGTTCAGATCCTAACCGGAATTTTAATCTTTATTTTGAGTAGGAATCTGAATATAGAGAGAAAGAAATCCGACAACCTTCTTCGGAACATCCTTCCTGAATCCATAGCTGACGAGTTAAAAAAGAACGATACAGTCCAACCGCAGAAGTATGATAGCGTTACAGTATTGTTCACAGATATGGCTGGCTTCACCAAGATCGCAGAGAATATGACTCCGGAGCAATTGGTGGGAGAGCTTCATTATTTCTTTGCGGAATTCGATAAGATCGCTAAGAAATATGGATTAGAAAAAATTAAAACGATCGGTGACTCTTATATGGCTGCGGGAGGACTCCCTACTCCGAATCGTACTCATGCGATGGATGCAGTCTATTGCGGATTGGAATTCCAAGAATTCATGCGCAGGCACAAAGAAGAACGACTGAAGGCGGGACTTCCTACATGGGAACTTAGGTTAGGGATCCATACTGGCAGCGTGGTAGCTGGCGTAATAGGAACAGAAAAATTTGCCTACGATATATGGGGAGATACAGTAAACACTGCAAGCCGCATGGAAAGCTCGGGTCTGCCAGGAGAAGTGAATATCTCTAAAGACACATTTCATTTAGTCCGAGAAAATTTCATCTGCGAATCTAGAGGATTGATAAAAGCTAAGAACAAGGGAGAGATAGAAATGTTCTTAGTAAAAGGACTTAGATCCTCTGACTTGGAAGAGAGTAAGATCCCGGCCTTATCTTAAAATATTTCCAGGCCAAATGATTGCTTCTTGACTAGGAGTTTATAGGAAAGAACGTAAACCAACTCGTTTTCTTTTCCATGAATTTCAACAGCATTGGTTTTCTAATATTCATTTCGATCACCTTCTTCCTCTACTACCTACCCTTCTTAAAGAAATTTCAGTTGGCAATCGTGGTAGGAGCAAGTTTCTATTTTTATGCCTATTCTGATCCATGGCTTTTGATCCTACTCTTGTTTTCCATATTTTGGAATGCGAGTATCGTGTATCTCATCCAGTTACCCGATTTCAAGAGCAAGAAAGCGGTACTCGCTCTCGGTGTAGTACTCAATCTCACTGTATTGTTCTTTTTTAAATACAGTGGATTATTCGCTAAGACCTTTTTAGGAAACTCGCAAGGGACCGACCTTCACTGGATCTTTCTCATTCCTTTGCCGATCGGAATCTCTTTCTATACATTCCATGGGATCAGCATGGTTGTGGATTTTTATAGGATAGGGCCAGAGATATTAAAAGAGAAAATTTCTTATCCAAATCTTATTCTGAAATCATCACTCTATATAAATTTCTTTCCTCAGTTGGTAGCAGGCCCCATCGTAAAGGCCAAAGAATTCTTCCCACAGATCAAAGCAAAGGATTTCAAAGATATCCCTTGGTTATCCGCGACTAAGATATTGATCCTCGGGTATTTTTTAAAGACGGTAATCGCGGATAATTTGAACGATCTAACCTTCGTGATCGATTTTCCGTACAATTCGCATCATTCTTCCTTTGCCTTGATCCTATTGATCTTCGGATATTCTGCGCAGATCTTCGCAGACTTTGCAGGATACTCGCTCATCGCGATAGGAACCGCTCTACTTTTCGGATACCAGCTACCGACTAACTTTAATTTTCCTTATATATCATCCAACTTTTCAGAGTTCTGGAGACGCTGGCATATATCTCTCTCAACTTGGCTGAGAGATTATCTCTACATTCCTTTAGGTGGAAACAGAAAGGGGAATCTGAGAACTTATATAAACTTATTTTTAGTAATGGCCTTAGGAGGCCTATGGCATGGAGCAGAATGGAGGTATATGGTCTGGGGGATCGGTCACGGATTATTATTACTCTTAGAAAGATTCCTCGAACAAAATTTTCCCTTCTCTCTGCCTAAAAATAAAATTACGTTTTTCTTAAAGGGACTTTTCGTATTCCTTTGTGTTTCGCTTCTTTGGTTATTATTCAGGCTTCCGAATTTTGAAAAGGCAGTACAATATTTAGGGCTCATAGGTTCCAACATTGCCTTGGCTACGGACTGGGAACTTTGCTCCTTCCTTCTTTTCTTTTCTATCCCGGTGTTTTTATATCATGGATATGGATGGTATAAGGAAAGATCCACGCAAGCATCAAACGAATGGGTTTCCGTAATCGGATATTCATTTCTTCTCTTCCTAATCGTATTGAACCGCGGACCTTCTGCGTCCTTTATTTATTTTCAGTTCTAAATTATGAAATTCTACCTTAGACTTTTTTTCTTCTTCTTACTATTCTTGGGAATATATTCTATTTTAGTAAAATTTGTATCTCCGACCAAAGTCCCGAAGCAAAGTTGGTGGCAGCATAATCGGATCAGAGTAGAGACCTTCCTAACTTCCGGAAGGGATGCTAAGTATATTATCACTGGCTCTTCTATGTCGGATAGAATGATTCCTGCAGAAAAATCGGGTTGGTTCAATCTTTCCTTAGTAGGAGAAGGTGCCCTGACAGGACTTTCCGTTCTCGCTCACTCGGATTCTTCTCCCAAATATGTCTTTATAGAAGTGAATCAATTATCCGTTCAGGAAAATTCCAAATTTGCAAAGGAGAATACGGATCCGTTCTTTGTTTTTACTCGCAGGAATTTTCCGGTCCTCCTTTCTGAAAAGCAACCGTTCAACTTTCTCTCCGGAGTCATTTTAGAACTTCCTAATATACTTGGCTTACAGATCCCGATACAAGCGAACGAAACATCTACTGCAAACTCGGAAGAACTTCAAAAAAAACTAAAAGAAGAACATTTAGAAGAAGTTACTCGCTGGTATGGAGCTGCTGTAGAAAAAAAGAAATTGGAAGAGAGAATGTCTTCTCTTTCTTCTCTTCTTCTACAGTTGGAAGCGAAAGGTATCCGGCCAGTCTTCTTCGAAATGCCGATGCATCCCAAGATCCTTGCTTCGCCCAAAGAAACCGGGACCAGAGAAATTACTCGGACACATTTTCCGGAAACGAAGTATCTTTGGTACTTCGCAAAAGGAGGCCCATTTGAGGATAGCGACGCGCTTCATTTGGCTTATCCGGAAGCAAATCGATTCTTTGCAGAATTGAAAGAATACGCAGAAGAACTTCCGTAACAGTTCCCACATGTGGGAACTGTTGAAATTTGAAGTTGCTGAAAAGCGGATTGTGTGGTAGGGGAAATTTGCTCTCCCACGGGCCACTCCCCCCACCCAAACCAGGGCGGGGGCCCTCTTCGCGCGCCTGCACTATAGCAGCCAAATTTTCCAATATAATAGAATTATCCTTGCCGGAATCCTAACGTTAATTTCAGAGTTAATGTAGGAACTATATCACGGCGAGGTTGATTGCTCGATGAAATCAAAGGTTTTCTCATTATTTCTGATTCTCTTTTCCCTTCTTTTGGATTGCGGAAAGAAAGAAGCTCCCAAACTGCCAGGCGATCGCAAGGATCTGAAAATCGGGATCTGCCCCGGGCCTTACGGCGATCTTCTCAAAAAGGGAGTCTTTCCTGATTTAGAGAAGAAGGGATATAAGATACAGATCGTGCAATTCAGCGATTATATCCAACCCAATTTAGCACTGGCGTCAGGTGATATAGACGCGAACCTATTTCAGCATGTTCCTTATTTGAAAAAATTCACCGCTGACAAAGGGTTGAAGTTAGCCGCCATCGTTAATGTTCCGACTGCACCTATGTCTGTATTTGCAGGAAAAACTAAGAATCCGAAAGATCTGAAAGAAAAAGGTTCGATTGCACTCCCGAATGATCCTACAAATCAATTGAGAGCATTAAAGCTTTTCCAAGAATTAGGTTTTATTAAAGTAAATCCGGATGCCATCCCTACTAAAGCTTCTCTGAACGATATCTTGGAAAATAAAAAACAGATCCAATTTCTTCCTCTTGAAGCAGCCCAACTCCCCAGATCTTTGGAGAGTACGGATTTCTCCGCAATCAACGGAAATTTTGCCATCGCTTCCGGATTGGATCTGACAAAGGCTGTTATTCTCGAGACTTTAGCCGAAGAACATAAAAACATAATTGTTGTGCGCGAGGACGAGAAGGACAGCGTATTTGCAAAGGATATCGTTTCCGCTGTCCAGTCCAAAGAATTCGAAGAAGTGATCGACAAAGATTTTAAAGGATTCCAAAAACCAGAATGGTTTGGAAAGAAGAAGTAAACTCCATTCCCGAAACTATATTAGAATTTAGGAATGTCTTTAAGGCATTCCCGAAATCCCAACATCCTGCAATCAGCGATATCTCCCTCTCGGTTCAGAGAGGAGAGATTTTCGGGATTATTGGTACTACTGGTGCCGGCAAAAGCACTCTGCTTAGATTCGCTAATTTACTCGAAAGTCCGGATTCAGGGAATGTTCTTTTCGAAGGTAGGGATGTTTCCTACTTATCCGGCAAAGAATTAAGAAGTCATCGCTCCAAAGTGGGAATGGTATTCCAACAATCTCATTTGGTGCTGAACCGAAAGGTATTCGATAATATCGCCCTTCCCCTCAAAGCTCTTGGATGGAATAAGGAGCAGATCAAAGAGAGAGTCCTCGAGCTTTTAAGATTGATCGGTCTCGAGGATAAGATCGATTCCTACCCAAGCCAACTCAGCGGCGGGCAAAAGCAAAGGGTCGGAATAGCAAGAGCAATTGCAAATCATCCTCGCCTTCTTCTTTGCGATGAGCCAACTTCCGCATTAGATCCAGAGACAACCCGTTCCATTTTAGGACTATTGAAAAGTATTCATAAAAAATTCGGAATCACTATATTGATCGTCACTCATGAAATGGAAGTAGTAAGAGAGATCTGTGATTCGGTCGCCGTTATCGAAAAAGGAAAATTGATCGAATTAGGATCTTCGTACTCCTTATTCGCAGATCCTTCGCAAGAGATCACTAAGAAGCTTACCGGAGGAGTCTTAGATCATTCCATTCCAGAAGAAACCTTAGCCAGGACCAAGGGAAGAATTCTAAAAATCGTTTTGAAAGATCAGGTAGCGACAGAGCCGATCCTTGGAAAAGTAATCCGTGCTACGAACTACGTTCCGAATATTCTACATAGCAAGATCGAATATATTTCAGGGAAGCCGATCGGAGTCTTTTATCTGGAAACGGAACAGGACAATTCAAGTACCGAAACGATCCGCTCCGCTTTTGTCAGATACGGTGCTCAAGTAGAGGAGATCTACAGATGAGTTTTGAAAAATGGCAATCCCTTCTTCCCGATCTGACTGTTGCCTTCGGTCAAACATTCTTAATGTTAGGGATCTCACTGAGCATAGCATTGGTCTTCGGAATACCTTTAGGCTTTCTTATTTATCTCACAGACAAGAGACTGTTTCTTAAAAATAAAATCGCCTATTCTACATTAGGTGGTCTGGCAAACCTGATCCGCTCCGTGCCATTCGTTATTCTTTTGGTGGCCTTGATCCCTCTAACTCAATTCTTGGTGGGAACTACGATCGGACCTTTGGCAGCTTCCGTTTCCTTATCCGTGGCAGCTATTCCCTTCTTAGCAAGGTTAGTCGAAACCTCTCTGAGAGAAATTCCGGAAGGCGTCTTAGAAGCAGCGATTTCGACGGGAGCGAGCCTTCCTCTAATCATAAAGGAAGTCCTCATGCCGGAAGCCTTGCCAGGGATCTTGTCTGGAATTACGGTCACCACAATCAGTTTGTTAGGCTATTCCGCAATGGCCGGAATCGTCGGTGGTGGGGGAATAGGAGATCTCGCCATCCGATTCGGTTACTATAGATACGAAGACGATATCATGATTTCCACAGTATTAGTCTTAGTGGTTCTCGTGCAGGTCTTTCAATGGTCAGGCGATTTGATCCGAAGAAGGAGCGACAAGAGAGCCAGAGACTAACAGTTCCTACATGTGGGAACTATCGAAAAATGAAGTTGCTAAACTAAGGATTTTCTGGTATTGGAAATTTGCTTCTCCCACAGGCCACTCCCCCCACCCGAACCAGGGCGGGGGCCGTTTCGTCTCTCCTCGCACAGTTCCCACGTGCAAATTAACTGCTCATCCGTCTAACTGAACGATCCGTTCCATTCGCTTTTTCGTTCTCTTCTTAAAATCTGAAACCCTTAATCCGTTATTACGGATATAATTTCCACCATGTCAAACACCACGATATTGCAAAAGGAAGTTAGCAAGAATCACCAAGATGTGATCGAGGCTAATCATAAGTACGTTTCCGAGTTCGGCAAGAAGGGAGAACTGGCTCTTCCTCCTGCAAGAAGCTTCACTATTCTAACTTGCATGGACGCAAGATTAGATCCGGCCAAATACGCAGGTCTATCAGAAGGGGACGCACACGTTATCCGAAACGCTGGAGGAAGGGCAAGCGACGACGCGATTCGTTCTTTAGTCATCTCTCACAAACTCTTAGGCACTAAAGAATTTTTCGTGATCCATCATACCGATTGCGGGATGGCCCTATTTACGGATCCGATCATTCGCAACCTATTATCCAAAAGTCTGAAGACAGCGACTGTGGACTCTAACGGGTGGAAAAACTTGGAGGAATCTGGAGGCTCGGATGAAGCCGCTCATATTTCCTTCCTTACTTTCGAGGATCTGGAGAAGAGTGTGATCGATGATGTTAGCCGTATCAGAAAGCACCCATTGATCCCGAAAGATATCCCTATCTACGGATATTATTATGATGTGAAAACCGGAAAGTTGGTGGAAGTAGAAGAAGCGACTCGTATCGGCAGGGCTTCTTGACTCGTATTTGAATCTTCTCTAAACCCTCACTTCTTTTACGATACGGGATAAAGCCCATGTTTATCCCGTATCGGTTCTTTTCATTAGATATTCTTAAATTAGAATTCCGTCCTTATATTCGGATCGTATACCCGAAGGACCAGATAATACTATGCAAAGGTATCCTTTGTTCCAAGTGCTTATTTACTAAGGCTTGTTTCACGTTTGGATCCAAAGATGAATTCATGATCGAGTTCAAAACATACTGATTCACCAATCCGTATCCTTTAGAAGGATCTATTGTCAATCCATCGTTCGTATTGGAGGTCAACGGTTGGACCAAATTCGCCCCCGGAACAGTTCCTACAGTTTGCCCGCCTACCGTATTAGGATAATAGTAACTATTGTCTATCATATAGGTATTTGGTCTGTAAACGTCTGTAATCGAGAATATCATCCCTAAATACTTTAAGGTTACCTTATAATCGATATTCCGAATTCCCGACCTTCTATCAATATTATCATTATAGTATTGATAACCAACATCAATCGAAGGTTGTATCTTCAAGTCCTGAGTTATTTCGTATTCATGATTAATCGAGAATCTATGAAATGTGGAACCGTTGAACGCATTCGTAGGATATCCGGATTCTTGGTCCTTCTCCCCTCCTATACTCGCTCCTCCAATCCTTTCCGAAGAGGTCCTCATATTGAATTGGTAATGAGGATGCAGATATTGTAATACAGGCAATGTCCAACCGAATGTAAATAGACTTAAAGCAAAGTCAGGCTGAGTATTTACATAGTAGATCCATCCGGTATTAAAATCCCCCAAACGATTTGTAGTCCATCTATAGTTCAAGAGACCAGCCAAGCCTTCTCTTAAACCGTTAGTTTCTTTTCTAAGTTGGTAGGTTCCTGGATCGGCAGCCATCTGAGCTGGAGTAGCTGCAGGGCCATAAGGATGGGACTGATAAACGCTATCCACATCTCGATTCGTTCTAGCAGTAAGAGGAGAATATTCCCGGATCGTAAGATTCAATCCTTCCAAGGCCGTAGGAATTACCACCGTCGTGTCTAAAATGAGAGATTTAGGCATATTAGAATATCGTAAATCTCCTCTTCTATCGAATGAGTTCCCATACAAGCTATTACCGTTAATGAATACGTCATTTGTAAGCGCTTGGGTCCATACCACATCGTAATTTCGTTTTCCAGCTGCAGGCAAACCTGGGCTGGATGGCTTATTCTCTAGAACCAGCCCGCCCTTGTCTTCCTTGGTATTGGTGATCGATTCCACTTCTGATTTTAGGATCCTGACAGGGATCGCATCTTCCAGGGTGAAAATATAATAATCGGGAGCTTCCTTCTCCAATTTCAGGTTCTTTAAGATCTTTCCGGACTTGAGTTTAACCTCATCTCCAAGCAAAGAGGGAATCATAAAGAACGAAATTATAAGAAAGGATAAGCCCCGAAACGCCTTCTGCATCAGTTTGAGACCGTTCATTGCAGAGTTCTCCTTTTGATCCTGGCAATTTCTTTTTGGCTTGCCGCCTTCGATTGCCAGACAGGGCAGCAATTAGTTCAATAATTCTTGAACTATAAAACTTAGAAAGTGCTTGTCAATCTTTTGTTCAAATATTATTGAACTATTAGACCTTTAGGGAAAAAAAATTTTATGTCCAAGCATCCATCCCACCCAAGCGTGGAACAGATTGAACTTACGTCTATTTTCGAGGCAGTGAGCGATCCAATCCGGCGCAAGATCTTACTCCGACTTATGGAAGTAGAAGAGGCGATGTGTTCTGCGTTTTTAGAGTACGCTCCTAAAACGAATCTCTCCTATCATATCTCTAAGTTGAGAGAAGCCGGGCTGACGTATACCCGTATGGAAGGAACAAAGAAGATCCTAACATTAAGAAGAACTGATATGGATAAAAGATTTCCAGGCTTACTGGAAGCGATTATAGAAAGTTCCAAGTTGGAAGAAAGAAGAAGCAAGAGGCTCATTCTTTCTTCCAGAAACTGATCTTAATTGGAAAGAGCTTCCTTTCTCATGGACTCTAACCCTTGCGCCACGCTGACTAAAGGTTTATATTCGAGTTCCTTCTTCGCACGATCGATCCGGATCGTACATTCTTTTCCCATAATATCTATTGGAAAGCGCATCATAGGTGGTTCTTTACGAATTCCTAAAATTCTCCAGATACCTTCCACAATATAAGCGAGAAGACTCGCAATGGAAGAAGGAATAGATGCCTTAGGCAAAGACACACCCTGTGTCCCAAGCATTTCAGTCAAAAAGTCTCGGATCGTTCGATCTTCATCGTCCGTTACGAAATATATGCTCCCAGGTTTTCCCTTTGTAAGAGCAAGCTCCGTTGCATATACTAAATTCGTAATGCAGGTAACGGAAGTCTTGGCTCTTCCTCCGTCCAACCACATGAATTTTCCTTGAGAGACCATCTTCTTTACTTCAGGAAGCACAGTAGTATCTCCCGGTCCCCAAACCAGTCTTGGCCTTAAGACGATTGTCTCAAACCCAGACGAATTCGCAGCGACCACCCTTCTTTCTGCTTCCGCCTTTGTTTCACTATAAAGATAAGGAGTGCTTTTCGGATACGGATAACTCTCATCAATCTGCACCATATTCTGACCGAAGAATAAGGCAGCTTCCGTTCCCATATGAATGAAACGTTTTACACCGGCCTGCTTAGCAGCCTCCAAAAGCTGAGAAGTTCCATCCACATTTCCTTCCCAAAAATCTTTTCGAGTCCCCCAAGGTCCCACAAAGGCTGCGCAATGAATGATCACATCTATATCTTTTAAACTTTCTTTTGGAATCGATCCAAGGCTTCCTCTCACTATTTCCAAACCTTGCGCTTTCAATTTTGCATCCGATTCAACGGACCTGGATAAGGCTTTGATCGAATGATCCTTTTTCAAATGCCTTGCTATGGCCCCGCCAACGAAGCCGGAAGCTCCGGTTATAAATATCCTCATATAATTATTCTCCCTAATCTTTTTGTATAGAAGCTATATTGCAAATGTATGATTGCATTGGTCTTATTAGGAGCTCTTTGGTTCCGTATAAGAATCCATTTTTAAGGAATCATCCAAGCAGAAAATTTTCTATGCAGAGTATTGTACTCTGATAAACTTGAGACTTAGACAATCGAATGAGGTTTCGGGTTCCAGTCTTTTTCCTTCTTCTGATCGGGGCAATCATCGGTTGTTCTAATCCTCAGGATTATTATTCCCCTAAAGCAAAGCTAGGGATCCTCGACCTGCGAAATTGGGATCTCACGAACTCTCCCTTAGTCTCCCTAGATGGAGAATGGGAGTTTACCAACAGCTTAGATACTTCTAAACCCAATTCTTCGAAGGCTTTCATCACCGTTCCAGGTTCCTGGAACAAATTCCCACTCGCAAACGGAGAGCACGGAGGCGAAGGAATCGGGACATATCGTCTAACGGTATTCCTGGATCGACCTCTGAAAGATCTTGCCTTGCAAATGGGAGATATTTCTACCGCTTACCGTATCTATTTGAACGGTAGATTATTAGCGGATAACGGGATCATTGGAATTAATAAGGAAAGTATGACTCCTTCTTACAAGCATCCAATCATACTATTGGATGAAGAATCGAAGGAGCTGAATTTCACGATTCAAGTATCAAATTTTTATCATACAACTGGCGGCATCCGGAAATCGATCCTACTAGGTCCGATCTTAAACGTTTTCGAATACAAAAAGCAGGAAATCTCTCTTGGCTGGGTGGTGTTCGGTGCAACCTTTCTCATGGGAGTCTATCATCTCATCCTCTTCTTCATGAGAAGAGTGGACAAGTCCGCAATTTGGTTCGCTTTCTTTTGCATCGATCTAAGCATCAGAGGATTTTTTACAGGATCTGTCTTTATCTATGAGATCACTGAAGATAAGTATTGGGTTTATATTCACAAACTAGATCTTTTGAGTTTCGTACTAGCTCTTCCTTTATTCTCCTTATTTCTTAGATCTCTGTTTCCGAAAGACTTTCATCGATATTTCAATACTGCTTTCTTATCGGTAGGAGCTGCATTCTCACTCATCATATTGATGACTCCTGCTTCGGAATACATGTGGTACATACAGATCTTCCAAGGCATTGTAGGGATTATCATTGTCTACTTCTTACTCTTGATGATCTACTGTGTCTTCAGAAAGAGAGAAGGAGCCATACTATTTGCAGTAGGCGCAGCTTTTCTTTTTATCGCCACACTGAACGATATATTAAACCAAGCCTTGATCATAAAAACAGGATATATAGCGAACTGGGGACTTCTCGCATTCTTATTCTCACAAACAATCATGCTTTCCGTTAGATTTTCTAATGCGTTCGTGCGTCTCGAAGAATTACAAAAATCGCTAGAATATAAGGTCTTAGAGAGAACAAGCCAATTAGAAGAAGCAAAGCTTGTTGCGGAAGAAGCGAATTCCATGAAGGATACATTCATTTCTCTCGTGACTCATGATCTTAGATCTCCCATCACTACGATCATGGGAATCCTTCAATTAATAAAAAACGATTATGAACAACTGGACGATATCTCCATTAAAGAATGGTTGATGAGAGCCGAGAACACTTCTTCTCAATCCTTAGAGATGATAGCTACTCTTTTGGATCTGAATCGATTGAGATCCGGCTCCTTTCCTATGGACAATAGTCTGATCTATGTTTTTCCTGAAGTCGAAGGAGTCCTTGCAAAACTATGGGCTCAAGCAAACGCAAAGAAATTAGAGATTAGGAACTCCATTCCAAACGAAGTACGAATGAACGTGGATCGCACCTTATTCTCCGAGATCTTTGTGAATCTTCTTTCAAACGCTATCAAGTTTTGTAGAGAAGGAGATTCTATAGAGATCGACTTTGCATCTAAACCGAGCGAGATAGAATTTACAGTAAAAGATTCAGGTGTGGGAATTCCAACGGAAATGATCCCTGGCCTTTTCTCCACAGAGATCAGATCCACTCGTTTGGGAACGAATAGAGAATCTGGCACTGGATTAGGGTTGCCTTTAGTATATAGCATCATCAACGCGTATCATGGAAAGATCTCAGTCGAATCCCAAGAACAGAAAGGAAGTAAATTTACCTTCTCCATTCCTCAACCTCTTCTAGATATTCCCAGATTGAATCCGATCTAAATTCTGATTGTATTTTGAATGAGGCAGGAGATCCTTCCGGCTCTATGACAAAATCAAGCTTTCAATATATCATTTCCTTCTTCGGGATCTTATTCGCTCTATCTTTCATTTACTTTGTAATCCCTCCTCTTTTAAAAAACTTCGACGTGATCGGCGCTGCTTTAGGAGGATTCGTAAATCCATTCTCCACTGGATATTCCTTGGATATCATTTGCACCTGGTTCGTCTTCTCCGCTTGGGTATTGTATGAGGCAAAATCGAAAGGAATTCAAAACGGTTGGATCGCAATCTTGTTAGGAGTGGTTCCAGGTGTTGCTACCGGCATGGCCTTTTATCTCATCCTAAGAATGAAACAAGGCAAAGAATAAGATCCGATTCAGCCGACCGATTTCTATCCGAAAAGGAAATTTTTTTCTTCCTGAAAGGGAAACAATTTATAGAAAATCATGTACAGTATTTTGAGCATTTTTTAAAATCTGTTAAATCTAGTTCGGCTTGAAAGCAAACACATGCAAAACGAATCCAATTCAATAGTTTCCATTCGAAACCTCTCTAAATCATATTCCAATGGATTTACCGCCTTAAAGAATATAAATTTGGAGATCAAAAAGGGAGAGATCATTGCTCTTCTCGGTCCAAACGGAGCGGGAAAGACAACGCTTATCTCCATCATCTGCGGCATCGTAAATCCCAGCGAAGGTTCTGTCTCTGTAGGTGGATACGATATCATCAAGGATTACAGGCAAACTCGATCCATGATCGGTCTCGTTCCCCAAGAGCTTGCTGTGCATGCATTTGAATCTGTGATGGCCACTACAAATTTTAGCCGCGGACTCTTCGGAAAGCCGACTAACACCAAATATGTGGAAGAAATTCTGGGATCTCTTTCTCTTCTAGATAAGAAGAATAGCACCGTGCTTACTCTTTCTGGGGGAATGAAACGTAGAGTGATGATCGCTAAGGCGCTTTCTCACGAGCCGAATGTTTTATTCTTAGATGAACCCACTGCAGGAGTCGACGTTGAATTGCGCAAGGACATGTGGAATGTAGTCCGTGCCCTAAGAGATCGAGGCGTGACCATCATACTTACCACTCATTATATCGAAGAAGCCGAAGAGATCGCAGATAGAGTCGGGATCATGAACAAGGGCGAATTGATCCTTGTGGAAGAAAAGTCCGAGCTAATGCATAAATTAGGAAAGAAGCAGATCCTTTTAGATCTCGCTCGTCCATTGCAAAAGATTCCGGATTCTCTTCAATCTTACGAACTCGATATCAAAAGCGAAGGCAATCAATTGCTTTATACTTATGATGGGCAGGACAAAGAGTCCGGCATCGCAGCCTTCTTGGAAAATCTAAAAAAATCAGGGATAGAATTCAGGGACTTAAACACGATCCAAAGCTCTCTGGAAGAGATCTTCGTGCAATTGGTGAAGGAATCCAAATGAACTTAAACGCAATCAAAGCAATTTACTTTTTCGAAATGTCCAGAACGAGAAGGACATTGATGCAGAGTATCGCATCTCCCGTCATATCCACTTCTCTTTATTTTGTGGTCTTCGGTTCTGCTATCGGGTCCAGGATCCAAGAGGTCAACGGAGTTTCTTACGGTTCCTTTATTGTTCCAGGGTTAATTATGCTTTCCTTATTAACGGAAAGCATCTCTAACGCTTCCTTTGGGATCTATTTTCCTAAGTTCACTGGTACAATCTATGAGATCTTATCCGCTCCAGTTTCGAGTATGGAGGCTGTCATAGGATTCGTAGGAGCCGCAGCGACCAAATCACTGATCTTAGGAATGATCATGCTGGCAACAGCTTCTCTATTCGTAACCATCCATATTGCTCATCCCTTTCTGATGATTTTCTTTCTAATCCTGACCTGCGTGTCTTTCAGCTTGTTCGGATTCATAATCGGAATTTGGGCGGATAATTTCGAAAAACTGCAAGTGATCCCGATGTTAGTCATCACTCCTCTTGTATTTTTAGGAGGAAGCTTTTACTCCGCAAATATGCTCCCACCATTTTGGCAAACAGTGACATTGTTCAATCCTATCCTTTACTTAGTAAGTGGGTTTCGTTGGAGCTTCTATGAAATTGCCGATGTAAGTGTTGGGATCAGCCTAATAATGATACTTGTATTCTTAAGCATTTGCCTATTCATCGTGGCTTGGATGTTTAGGACAGGATATCATATTAAGAAATAAAGATAAGAATCCTGCGTATCGCTTCTTCTCTCCGAGACAAAGTCATTGTAGCAAACGCTAAAGCAGCTAATAATGAATAGTCGATAAACCTAACACTAGTTCGGAGAGAAGAAGGAGAAAAAATAATCCAAAATGATTAGTGTCTACTTCCTTCTTTACGACATGCAAATTGTCTGACAAACTTCTGAATCAATTTTGAACATATCTTAACTTTAATATACGTTTCCATTTGATCCGCTTTTCCTCTCATCATCTTTCTCGATCATTTGATATATAAAAGAAAGATTTATTTTCAAAAGATTCTTCTTCCTATTACTTAAAAATTGCTTAAAATAGAATCCACTTGACTTTTGTGCCTTCGCAACAAAGCTAACAACTCGATTATGGTCGATTCCATTCTATTTTCGCATCATTCCATTGGCGTCTTCTCCTTATTTCTCTTAACTTTAGTTCTTTCAGGATTCTTAATCTTCAAAAAGGACAAAACCCTTCCTTCATATTACTTACTCATAATGTATCTTTGTTACGGAGTCATGTTTTTCGGATACGTCCTCTCCTATTCCGTATTCGATCCGATAGCAGCGTATCATAGATACCTAACTGTGTTCATCTTATTCGGGATTGTTTGCTTTATAGGATTTTGCTACTACTTCCCCAGAAATGTACATCCAAAAGAATCCAAAGTTGTAATTCTAATAAGCTTGTTCATGAGCCTAGCCGCCTGGGCTCACTTCATGTACAAAACCCATAATATGGAGAAAATATTCTCCTTCACTGCTCACCAATACAGCTTCGATTTCGGAAAAGAGGCGAGCGCGATCATACTGCTATGTTTCATTATCAGCACGGTAGTATTAATTAGAAAAATATTATACTTCTCCAAATACACCGGCGTTCTGACCATTTGGAGCAGGAACTTCGAAAACTCTTCCGCTTTTGTTCGGATCCCTGTCCAATTTCTTTTAGGGATCCCACTCGCGTTCCAAAAAATCGTCTTCGCAAAAGGAAAAGAGGCGGTCGCACTCAGAGCTTTTCTATTCACTGTCTTGCTAAATATCCTAAACGCATACAATAACGTCTTAAACAAATCAGGCGTGATCACTTACGACACTTTTGCGATGACTTACTTCACTCTTTCGGTGACTACGATCTTCTTCATCCAAAATGCCTATCTGGGCCATTCTCCCGAGCCTACGAGCTTTATGGTCAAGATCCTTTCCAGCGCGGTAGTCACGGTGATCCTAGCCTTAGGAGCAATCAGTTACATTACATTATATGCGATCGATCGAGCCAGCGAAAAGGAAAGTCTGGTCGAAATGAATTCGGTAAAAACCGCAATTCGCAATGGAGAGACCGACTTTCCGTCAAATGTGCAATATATCATTTCCAGACCCTCCGGACCCGGAGTATTCGATCATAAGTATAATGTAATATTCTCCAGAGATTCCTTAACACAAAACAAGCTAAAGGAAGGAGAAGAAAAATATAAGAAGCAGCAACTTCGAGATCTGGAAGAGCAAAACAAAAGAAAATATAAAGGCAAGACTGACTCCGAATTAGAAACCATTTCATTGAAAGAAATGGAAGATACTGAGTTACCTTTACAAACCCGGTTATTCAGAATGGCCGAGAACTTTTATATTCATTATGATTTCGAAATGGATAAGACCAGATACGAGGTCGGGTTTAGCTATAGAGATTTCAGGACAGTCATTCATAATGTGGCAAGATGGCTCGTTCTGATCCAGCTTGGAACTACTGTATTTATATTGATCGCATTTCCAATCCTTCTACGTGTAAGTTTGATCCATCCTCTGAACAAACTTCTTTCGGGAGTAGAGAAGGTAAATCATGGAGATCTGAACGTAAACGTACCTATTAAGGCAATGGACGAGGTCGGATTCCTATCACTCTCCTTCAATTCTATGGTGGATTCTATACGAAGCGCCAGAGAACAGCTTCAAGATTATGCAAATCATCTAGAAGAAAAAGTAGAAGAACGAACCAGAGAAGTACAAGAAAAGATGATGGAGGTCCAACAGCTCAAGATCCAACAGGACGGAGACTATTTCCTCACTTCACTTTTAGCTAAGCCTCTCTTTTATAACGCCAATAAATCTTCAAAAGTAAATACGAACTTTCTAATCAAACAGAAGAAGTACTTCGAATTCAGAAATAAGAAAGGAGAACTTGGCGGAGATATTTGCATCACTGGAAATTTACGATTAGGAACTCCGAGCGAGTACCAACAGTTCACAATGGCAATGAACGGAGACGCAATGGGAAAATCCATGCAAGGCGCTGGCGGTTCATTGGTAATGGGAGTCATGATGAATTCCATCATGGCACGATCGGCGGCAAATAAGAGAGTTCTAAATAAGACTCCGCAAGAATGGTTAACCGACGTGTACCACGAAGTTCATTCCGTATTCAAAAGCTTCGATGGAAGTATGGTAATATCCGCAACCGTTGCACTCATCAACGATGAAACAGGCGAAATGCATTATTGGAACGCCGAGCACCCATTTTCCGTTCTGTATAGAGATGGAAAGGCTTCCTTCTTAGAAAATGATCTAGAGCTTAGAAAGTTAGGATTGGATTCTGAATACGACTTCAAAGTAAAGACATTCCAACTTCATCCGAGTGACGTGATCATACTCGCTTCCGACGGAAGAGACGACCTATTGCTCCAAAGTTTTAATGGAAAAAGGATTATCAACGAAGATGAAAATCTCTTTCTAAGCGCAGTCGAAAAATCTGGAGCTGACATCGAGCTTATCGAAAAGAGTATTCGGAGCACTGGAGAAGTCATAGACGACTTATCCATTCTCAGAATCGGATTCCAAGAAGTAGGAGTTCCTGCATTTCCATCCGAAAGAAATGGAGAGAACTATGATACTTCTGAGAAAGTAACCCTTCAAAACTTATATAGAGAAGGAAAAGAACTGTATAAGAGTGGAGAAGTTCAAAAGGCAATCTCAGTCCTGCTCGAAGCATATTCTGCGGATCCTTCTAACCAAAGAATCAACAAACTGCTTGGCTTGATCAGTTTCAAAGAAAAGGACTATCCGTTAGCAGTAAAAGTGCTGAGTAAGTATCTTGTAGACGATCCGGACACGGCAGAACTCTGGCATTATCTTTCCTTAGCAGAAAAGAGATTGGGAAATCTAACTCAATCCTTAGAAGCAGCAATGATGGTGAATAAACTGCAACCGCTGAATGTGCAAAACCTGGTGCATCTATCCGATCTAAATCGGCTTCTTGGAAAAAAAACCGACGCAATAGAATTTACGAAAGCTGCAGAAGATATAGATCCGGAAAACAAGAACGTTCAGAAATTAAAGAAACTATTAGAAATAGATTAATATTCTTCGTCCGACCAGCCTACATCTTTCAAGAAATCGTCGTAAGTGCCGTCAAAAATACGGATCTCATCGTTATCGAATACGATCAACTTGGTAGCGACAGCTTTCAAATGCATTTCATTGTGAGTTACCATAATCACAGAACCTTCGAATTCATCGATCGCCTCGATCAAAGAATCACAAGACTGCATATCCAAGTGATTCGTCGGCTCGTCCAAATAGAGAATATGGCAAGGAGTCACAAGTATCTTTCCAAGAAGAACTCTACTCTTCTCTCCTCCAGAAAGCACCTTGATCTTTTTCAATGCCTGGTCGTCTGAGAACATCAGTCCACCTGCAATCGTTCTCGCTACCCATTCCGTACAAGACTTATCTGCACTCATGATCTCTTCGACGACAGTAGCGTTCTCGTTCATATTCAATTTATTTGTCTGACCGAAGTAACCCTCTTTCAAAGCAGGATGTTTTTGAACGGCACCCAAAGAAGGCTGCAACTCGCCTGCAAGAAGTTTGAGAAGAGTAGATTTACCCTTTCCATTTTTACCGATAATGCAGATACGATCCCTCTTACCCACACTAATTGAAAAATCACGGATCAGAAAAGGCTCTTTGCCTGAATAAGAAAAAGAAATATTATCCGCAGACAACATTTGATTCGCAGCAAATGGAGCCGCATTAAAATATAATTCCAGATCTTGAATTGCCTCCAAGGCTTTCATTTCACCTTGCTTCTCGAGCTTCTTCACTCTAGATTGTGCCCTACTCGCAAAACTAGCTTTCGCCTTGAACTTAGCGATAAAGATCTCTTCTTGCTTTCTTTTCTTCGCCTCATTTTGGCGAGTCCTTTCGTAGATCTCTTCGGCTTGGTTGATCTGATTATAAAGTTTGTCGGTATCGCCTTGGACCTTAACGGACTTGGTCCTGTGGATTGCAGCGGTATGAGTAACGACGCTATCCATAAAACTTCTATCATGAGTTACTAATATAATTTCGCCTTCCCACTCTCTTAAGAATTCCTCGAGCCAACGGATCGTAACAATATCCAAATAGTTATTCGGCTCATCCAGCATCAACAGGTCTGGACCGGAAACCAAAAGCTTCGCCAGATTCATCCTGATCTGGTAACCACCGGAGAATTCGTTCGGATCTCTCTCCATATCCGCTTCAGAAAAACCTAAACCGGATAGAACCTTTTCAACCTGCCAAGTCTCATATTCGTCTCCTTCCGGAAGACCGAGAGCGCATTCTTCCAAAACAGTCGGTTTCGAAAAATGAAGATGCTGTTGTAAATGACCGATCTTATAGCCTTTCGGAATCGTAATCGTACCTGAATCAGGCTCCACTCCACCTAGGATCATCTGAAAGATCGTGGACTTGCCATGCCCATTCCTGCCGACAAGGCCTAACTTTTCGCCTCGATTCAGACTTAAATTCAAATCATCGAAGAGAACCTTGGAGTTATAAATCTTGTGAAGGTTAGAAATCTTAATCATTGGACCTGGCTCTTTAAGCTATAAAACCAGAGTTTAAAAACAATCCAGGATTTCACTCAAAAATGCCGGCGCTTAGCCCGCTTGTAGGAACATCTTATTCCAACAGACAACCCTTGGATCCGTGAAAATTCGCTCTGGCTCGAAACTCGGAAAAGTAAGAAGAGAACCGGACCTCTAGATATTCACTTCCTACAATCCATTCATCAGGCAAAAAGAATTGGCGCACATAGTCCTTACAATAGGTCTCCGAAGCCTTTACTACAAATAAGCAAGAACAGCCTTCCTTTGCGGCGAAATTTGGATAGATCCTTGCCAATGTGTCCGGAAGAATGCGAAATTTAAAGACGGAGAAAACGAGTAAACTTATAGATAAGAATAATAAAAACGTAATAAATAATATCTTTAAAAATTTATTCATCATAAGCCTTCTAAAATTCATTCTTGTAAAATGGGTAGCAATCGATTCAGGAAATCCTTCATAGGAAATCGACCACCTCTATCATTCCCGAAACGCACAATCACTAAGTCCTTTTTAGGATCAACGATCAAAAATTGTCCCCAGTGGCCGGATGCAAAAAAAGAATCCTCGGACAACGAAGAAAAGAATGGCTTTCCCGGATCTGAATCGAATCGATTCAAATAAACATGACCACCCATGGGAGGCAAAGGCAACCAACTCAAATACCAAGGTCTTTTTTTAGAAGAGCTATGTTCATGAAACGTATCATTGATCCAGTTCTTAGGAAATAATCCAGAAGGACTCCCCCAACCTTCTTCAATATAGAAACGTCCTAAAATTGCAAGATCTCTCGCCGACAAATATGCATAGGAAGATGCAACAGGAATATCCTTCCCATCCTTCTCCCAAACAAAGGAATCGATCCCAACAGATTTAAAAAATCGAACTGGAAAATCTTTACCGGAAGCCTTGCTTAATACTGCAGATAAAAGATTAGAATCCGCACTCGAATAGGCTACATTCTCTCCCGGTTTATAAGAAAATCCCAATTTAGAAATGTATCCGATCATATCCGAATGCGCGGAACCGTACAAGATCTCCAAAATATCCGAATTTACCGGAGCCCATTCATATCTCTCTTTCCAATCCAATCCGGAAGCGAAGAAAAGAAGATCCTTAACCTTCAAATTCTCAGCAAAAAATACATTATTATTTCCTAAATAACTCTGAACGGGATCGTCCAAATTCACTTTCCCCGAAGTCACAGCTTCTGCCAATGCTCCATTCAATAAGAATTTACTAATGGACCAAGTGGGATGCAACGTCTCAGGACCGAATTCCGAAAAATATGCTTCCACACAGATCTTCCCTTTATGCAAAACCAAGATCGCATTCGTTCTGACCTTCCCATTGCTTTCTCGAAACAATCCTTCTGTGCTCCATCTCGATAGGGATTGCAAAGCTTCTCCATCTGCTACTTGGATCCGAGCCGAATATGGAAAGGTCTCTCTTCCGCAAGACGTGAATAAGAAACAGATAAAGAACAAAAAAACCAAGGCTCTCATAGAAACACCGGCTTCTTAGACAAGTGCCGAAGGAATACATATCCTAAAAAACTTTCTCTATATATTAAAATGTAAATACGATTCTATTCGATCTCATTTGGGCGTTCCCCGCGTGTAGGATCTCCTACAATCCCAAATACGATCGAATAGAAGCAAAAATCCTCTGGCCAACACGCGGGTCGGGCGCCTACAAGTTCGGGCAGATGCCCTCATCCCTTCGGGACGCTCCGCGCTTTCCGGCTCCCTAACGCGTAGAATTCGAATTGACCGATCATTGTAGCAATTGTTACAATGATCAAATTGGTGGTCCTAAGAATAAACCCTAGGAGCCCAAAAGACCGAAAAGCAAATAAACAAAGAGAAGCGATTCGAATTTCCTAATGAGCAGTGAAAATCCAATGGATGAGGAAAAGAAATCGGAATTTGAAAATAACCGATCTATATTAGGAGAATCTTATGGGCAACACAACCGCAGCGGCGCGGATCCAACCCCAAATTCGCAAACCGAAATTTCCATTAGAAAAAATTGAAAAAGAAAGAGGCTTCGGCAAGAAGATCCCGTTCTTTACTGCATTTCTTTCCAGCCTAAGCGTGCTTTTTCCAGAAGGAGAAAGATTCTTTATACGCTCTGTGAAAGCATTCCAAAACGATATCGAGGACCAAAACTTACGAAATGAAATCAAAGCATTTGCCGGACAAGAGGCGGTCCATGGCAATGTGCACGATAAATTAAATGAAAGATTTGTAGAGATAGGTCTGGATTTTCGTAGTCATGAAAAGATGTTCTGCTGGTTATTCTTCGATATCTTAGAAAAGAATATCCTGAAATTATTCCCTGTTTGGGGCAAAAGGCTAGCCCTCTCCATCACTGCAGCAGCCGAACATTTTACTGCAACCCTCGGAAGGTTCTTGCTTTCACTTCCCGCAGAGAAAGTAGCTTGGATAGACCCAATCACCTGGAAGATCATTGAATGGCATTCTTTAGAAGAGTTAGAGCATAAGGCAGTCGCATTCGACGTGTATCAGAAATCGGGAGGCGGGTATTTTACGCGTATTCTTGGAATGACGATAGCTGTACAACTCTTAGGACTTCTGGCAGTTGTTGGAACAATTAGGGCATTGTTCTATTTCGGTATTCCAAATCCAAAGCAGATCGTACGAGATATTCGATTCTTCTTCGGATCTCCCGGCTTCACTTGGGCTGTAATCTTTTATATATTAGAATATTATTATTGGGGATTTCATCCGAACAATGAGGATGATCAAGCTTTGATCGAAAAGTTTTCTAAATTGGTCTCAGCTTCCATCTAATAAAAAACCAATTCCAAGAACCTCGCTCTCTCTTCATTCAAAAGAGGGAGCGATTTCAATCCTTATATCGATTGCTTTTCCTTATAAGAGGAGAGAATTGTTCTCAATTGTAAGAATTCCCAATTTTCTTTCACGGAATAAAGATTCCGCATTTCAATAAAACCTTTTCGCAGAGCACTAATCTATTTTCATCTCGCAGCACACAAAAATTACATTCGAAGTTTCTAAAGTTTTTTGCACTGTTCAAAAACGAACGTTATCCGAAAGAGGATGTAATAAAGAAAATCGCATAACTAACGCAAACGTTTAAATAAATATATCTCGTTCTATAAAATATTTATTGACCAAACCGTTCCCATCAATATTCTTTCTCGAATATTTCGGAAGCCTATAACTCAATCCGCTAACGTATCCGCTTTCGAAATTCCCTAAAAACAAAACCCGTAGGTTTTCTAAGGTTACAATTGATGATCGATCAGGAGCAAAGTTTTCGACGATTCGTTTGGGTCCTCGAAAAGAAATGGATCCAAACCGTCTGCATACTGGGGTTCACTCTGGTTCCTTTATTCGGAGGACTGGATTATTTCATTATTCCTAAGGAATATTTGGATGAGAACCTAGGATACTTCCTGACCCTAAGGGCCTTCGCATCCGTTTTCGTTCTAATCCAATATTGTATTCTTCGTTTTTCCAGCCCGAATCCATGGAATACGATTCATGCGTACGTGTTTACCTTCGTTGTAGGAGGAATTATTACACTGATGACGACTCGTCTAGGCGGTTTCGAGTCCTCTTATTATGCTGGATTGAATCTGGTCCTTATCGCAGTGAATCTGTTTCTTCCTTGGAACGCTGTCAAGGGAGCCTTGAATAGCTCAATCATCCTTCTACAATATCTGATCGTAAATCTCATCTTCGATAACGACTATAAACTGATTTCCATCATCAATAATCTATACTTCTTGATGGGAACAATGATCATTTCGGTCACTATCGCTCATTTTAAGTTTTCATTAACCAAATCTGAATTCGAAAAAATGGATGTGATCAGCACGTTAAAATCCCAGCAGGACGGGGATTACTTTCTCACATCTCTCGTACTCCAACCGCTGAGTTTGAATCTATCCAAAAGCGAAACTGTGCCTGTGAACTTCTTCACCAGTCAAAAAAAGAAATTCACCTTCAAGAATTGGACCCAGGAAATCGGCGGAGACATCAGCGTTTCGAACGTAATCACTCTGAAGGGAAGAAAATACGTAGTCTTCGTGAATGCCGACGCAATGGGCAAATCCTTACAAGGTGCGGGAGGAGCTATCGTCTTCGGAGCAGTGTTCCATGCGATGATCCAAAGGACCAAAATGCTGGAGGCGAATCGCAATCAATATCCCGAAAGATGGCTCCGAAACGCAGTGATCGAACTTCAGAAAACTTTCGAAAGCTTCGACGGAGCAATGATGATCTCTTTAGTCATCGGGCTCATAGACGAGGAAACTGGTCTGGTCTATTATATTAACGCGGAACATCCTTTTCCTGTTTTGTATAGAGCAGGAAAGGCCAGCTTCATCGATTCCCAAGTCTATTTCAGAAAGATCGGCATGTTAGAAATCAAGAGCCGCTTCTTCGTGAGTCTATTCCAGCTTTTACCAGGAGACAAACTGATCTTAGGCTCTGACGGAAGAGAAGATCTTATGATCTTCGATCCTGCCATCGGAGGAAAGACCATGGTTGAGGATGAGAATTTCTTCTTAAGCATAGTAGAGAAAGGAAAAGGCGAATTAAAAGGAATCGTAGAAGTACTTGGAGAATCAGGTGATATCATCGATGATCTTTCTCTCGTACAAATTTCTTATGATCCTTCCAAGAAGACGACTGAGAATAGCGAGTCTTCTTCATGGAACGGATTCCATAACGGCAAGAACGGCCAAGAAAAGGCCGAGGAACTGGAAGCCTTAAAAGGAATGATCTCTGCTTCTGTAAAAAGCGGAGATGTAGAGGGATCAATCAGAACCGCTACTCAATTGGTGGAACTCTATCCAGGAGAAAGCAGCTATTTCTATTTCTTAGCAAAATATTTTAACAAACACAAAGACTATCGTGAATCCGTGGAACAAGGAGAACGTTTCCGTTATCGACAACCCGATCACGTGAACAATTTACTCGTACTTTCCGACTCTTATCGCAGATTAGGAAACAAAAAAAGGGCCGAGCTTCTCTTAAAGGAAGTGTTTGCCTTCGAGCCTGAAAATCAAGTTGCGATCAATCTTTTAGGGAAATTAAAAAATCATAATGGAAAAGACCTCATCCAATCAAATTGACAGAACCTCCGAAAAACTCCTTCCCAAAGAAGAAGTTTTCGTTCCGACCTATCGCTGCCTCTATCGGATCCATTCCGTAAACAGCGAGAGTAAAACCATAGAGGCTCTCTTAGGTGATATCTCCAAATACGGAACAAGAATTGTATGTGATGAGAGAATCATCGCCTCTCCTATCTTAGGTGCTGTCTTAGGAATGAGCATCTTTACCGACGTGCTGCAGTACAGTCGTAAGTTAAGCGGAGTTATTCGTTGGGAAAAGAGATCTGAAAAAGGCTGGGAGTATGGAATTCAATTCGACGAGCCGATTCACTTAGATTTGTTTCGCGCCATCCACAATACCTTGACCGGCATTAAGGTCCGAGTGGAATCTGAGGAGCCCAAAACTCCTCACCAAAAAGCTCTCTCCATTGTATTCCAAACCAAGGAGAAGATCCAGAGCATACAACCTCTTCTTTCTCAATTGGAATCCAGTCTGAACGATTATGAATACGCCGTAGGCTATAATCTGAAAGAAGAGATTTATCATTCAGTATTCCTTCTACTTGGCCCTATCTATAATTTCTTAAAGGAAAAGACAAATGAACTCTATCATGAGCTGGATCCTTCGGAGTTAGAGTATAATTTTTCTTATCTCAGAGAAGAGTTACAATGTTATCTATTTTTGGATCCGTTCGTTAAGAGGGCTACTACCAAACCGCTTGGTTACGCGGGCGACTTTGAAATGATGGATGCAATCTATAGGGACACCAACGAAGGAACAAATCTCTTAGGCAAGAGTCTGCATAAATGCACATTAAATCTAAAGTCGGCTCAGGCAGTATTCCATAGACAGAATTTCTTCTATCGAACCATTCTGGATCGACTTAAAAAGAAGGAAGGAAGGCTCTGCGTGTTGTCAGTAGCTTGCGGTCCTGCTAGAGAAATGGTGACTCTTATCAATGATGCCGATCAAAGCCTTCTGGATAAATTAACGATCTACCTCTTGGACCAGGATCCAAGGGCGATCACAGAAGCAAAACATGGGATACGAATCGCTTTATTAAAGAATCATAAACAAGTGGATTTTCATTGTCTGAATGTGGAGATCGCAAGATTTGCTGCAAACCCCGGCAAATATGTGAGTCAAACAGGTATCGACATGATCTATTCCGCTGGACTCTTCGATTATATAAAAATGAAAACCGCGCAAAAGATCTGCTCCCACCTCTATTCCCTTCTGAATCAAAGTGGTGAAATTTTTCTCGGAAACTTTTCCGACGCCTCAGACGAGATCGGGATCATGGAAGTCATGGACTGGAGCCTGATTTATAGAAGCGACGAGGAATTGATGAAATTCGCAGATTCCATCCAAGGCACGAAAACGGTCGGAGTCATAGATGATGTATTCCCCCAAAAATTTTTCTACCTAACCAAGGCTGTTAATCTCAAACAAGAAGGCGGACTTTTGAGAAAGGCCGAAAAACTGGACGATGCGAGTGCAATTTCTTAGAAAGAAAGTGAAACGCTCGTTTCATTCAAGAATTCGTTCTATCGTTTCGCTTAGCTGAATAGTCGATTCTCACGTTTCCGATTTCTACTCCGTAAAAACAAAAAAGCCAGGTGATAAAACCTGGCTTTTTCTTGAGAGTTCTTCATTGAACTTAACAACTGGAATGAATTGTTAGATATCTTTTATGGATGTCTAACGTTTGCTGATCATCTTGTATGGATGTTCATGCGGGGCATCTTGCGATGCCCCTTGGCGTTGTAACCAAATTTCGTAATATGGTCAAGCCTCACGAGCTATTAGTATCACTCGACTCAATGTGTTACC